>JBPOHD010000151.1:0-7832 GCA_052035955.1 Pseudomonadota bacterium | reverse complement strand
CGGGCGCGACGGGGGGCGGGGTGGGCGGGGGGGGGCGTGGGGCGCGGGGGGGGGGGGGCGGCCGGCCGCGGGGGGGGCGGCGGGCCCCGCGGGACCGGGGGTCAGGCGCGCTTGCGGCTGGCGGCCTTCTGCTGGGCCTTGTGGGCGGCCTCCAGTTCGTCGAAGAGGGCGACGAATTCCTGGCTCACCTTGTGGCGCGGATCCAGGTGGATCATGGGCATCGCGTGCTGGTGCGACTCCTTGATGCGCACCGATGACGAGAGCATGGTGGCGAGCACCGGCAGGCCCTCCTCCTTCAGTTCGGCGACCACCTGCTGGGGCAGGTTGGCCCGGGGCTGGTACTGGTTCACGACGATGCCCTCCACCTCCAGCGCGGCGTTGTGGTCGGCGCGGATTTCGGCCACGTTCTCCATCAGCGAATACAGGGCGCGGCGGGCGAACTCGTCGCAGTCGAAGGGGATCAGGCAGGCGTCGGCGGCGATCAGGGCCGAGCGGGTGAAGAAATGCATGGCCGGCGGCGTGTCGATCCAGATGTCGTCGAAGCCCTCCAGGGCGTCCAGGGCCTCGCGCAGCTTGTAGATCTTGTAACGCTGCTCGAGCTTGGCCTGCAATTCTTCGAGGACCGGGTCCGAGGGCAACACGGAGAGGTTCTCGAACATCGTCTCGACGATGAAAGCCGTGGTGGGCTGGGGACGCAGCTTGAAGCTGAGCATCTGGTCGAAGAAGCCGGCGGCCGTGTGGGCCAGGCCGTCCGCGCCGTCGCCGAGCAGGTAGCGGGTGGAGTTGGCCTGGGGGTCCAGGTCCACGACCAGGGTGCGGCGGCCGCGGCTCGCCCCGATGGCGGCCAGGTTGCTGGTGATGGTGCTCTTGCCGACACCACCCTTCTGGTTGAAGACGACGCGTTTCATGCTGCCTCCCCGGGCTTTGGAATGGGCCCGATTGTCCCACAACATGATGCGCCGCAACATTCCGGTCGGCAGCCCGCTCTGGCTGTGGATAGCCGTAATGGAGGCGTCAGTCGGTGGAGCGTAGAATCCGCCCCCTCAGCGCCGGGCCCGTGACCCGGCAGCCATGCCACGGAGGGCGCAGCGGAGGCGAAAGGGCCAAGAGCCGGCCGTCCCTGCGGAATGGGCGAGCGCCGGGATCGACCGGTCCTGCGGTCCGTCCGTTCCCCTGCCCCCGGGGCCCACCGAACCGCCAGGAGACCCCATGGACAAGGACCTCAGCGCCGCCGCCCTCGAGTACCACACCTCGCCGACCCCCGGAAAGATCTCGGTCGTGCCCACCAAGGGCCTGACCAACCAGCGCGACCTGGCCCTGGCCTACTCGCCCGGCGTGGCGGCGGCCTGCAATGCCATCGTCGCCGACCCGGCCGAGGCCTCGCGCATGACCTCCCGGGCGAACCTGGTGGGCGTGGTGACCAACGGGACGGCGGTGCTGGGCCTGGGCAACATCGGCCCCCTGGCGGCCAAGCCGGTGATGGAGGGCAAGGGCGTCCTGTTCAAGATATTCGCCGGCATCTACGTCTTCGACATCGAACTGCAGGAGCCGGACCCGGAGAAGCTGATCGACATCATCGCCGCCATGGAGCCCACCTTCGGCGGCATCAACCTGGAGGACATCAAGGCCCCCGAGTGCTTCTACATCGAGGCCAAACTGCGGGAGCGCATGAAGATCCCGGTCTTCCACGACGACCAGCACGGCACGGCCATCGTCGTCGGCGCGGCCGTGCTGAACGGCCTGAAGCTGATCGGCAAGAAGGTGGAGGAGGTGAAGCTGGTGACCTCCGGCGCCGGCGCCGCGGCCCTGGCCTGCCTCGACCTGCTCGTCATGCTCGGCGTACGGGTGGAGAACATCTGGGTCACCGACATCAAGGGCGTCGTCTACGAGGGACGGGTCGAGGACATGGATCCCCTGAAGGCCCGCTACGCGAAGAAGACGGAAGCGCGCCGCCTGGGCGAGGTCATCGAGGGAGCCGACGTGTTCCTGGGGCTGTCGGCCGGCGGCGTTCTGAAGCCGGAGATGGTGGCGAAGATGGCCGCCAACCCGCTGATCCTGGCCCTGGCCAACCCGACGCCGGAAATCCTGCCCGAGGAAGTCAGGTCGGTCCGCAGCGACGCCATCATGGCCACCGGGCGCTCGGACTACCCGAACCAGGTGAACAACGTCCTCTGCTTCCCCTTCATCTTCCGCGGCGCCCTGGACGCCGGGGCCACCACCATCACCGAGCAGATGAAGCTGGCCGCCGTGAAGGCCATCGCCGAACTGGCCCAGGCCGAGACCTCGGACGTGGTGGCCATGGCCTACGGCGGCGAGAGCCTCAACTTCGGCCCGGAATACCTGATCCCGCGCCCCTTCGACCCCCGCCTCATCGTCAAGATCGCCCCGGCCGTGGCCCACGCCGCCGCCGATTCCGGTGTCGCGACGCGGCCGGTGGCCGACATCGATGCCTACCGGGAAAGGCTCAACAATTTCGTGTACCACTCGGGCTTCGTCATGAAGCCGGTCTTCGCCGCCGCCAAGAAGTCCCCGCGCCGCGTCATCTACTGCGAAGGCGAGGACGAGCGGGTACTGCGGGCAGTCCAGGCCGTCCTCGACGAGCGCCTGGCCGAGCCCGTGGTCATCGGTCGTCCCGAGGTCATCCAGCGCCGCCTGGCCCGGGCCGGCCTCAGCGTCCAGCCGGGCCGCGACTTCGAGGTGGTGAACCCGGATTCCGACCCCCGCTACCGGGAGCTCTGGCAGGACTACCACAAGCTGCGCGGCCGCCTCGGCGTCACCCCGGAGATCGCCAAGCAGCGCCTGCGCTCCGACGCCACGCTGATCGGTGCCATGCTGCTGCGCCGGGGCGACGTGGATGCCATGCTCTGCGGCACGGCGGGCAAGCATTCCCAGCACCTGAAGGCCGTGGAGGACGTCATCGGCCTGGAGGCGGGCGCCCATTGCTTCGCCGCCATGAACCTGTTGCTCCTGCCCCGGCACACCCTCTTCCTCTGCGACACCTACGTGAACGAGGACCCGGACCCGCAACTCCTGGCCGACATCACCCTGATGGCCGCCGAGGAGGTGCGCCGCTTCGGCCTGACGCCCAAGGTCGCCCTGCTGTCCCACTCGAACTTCGGCAGCGTCAAGTCGGCCTCGGCCACCAAGATGCGGGTTGCCCGGGAAATGATCGCCGCCCGGGCCCCGGACCTGGAGATCGACGGCGAGATGCACGGTGACGCCGCCCTGTCCGAGGAGATCCGCCACCGCCTCTATCCCGAGTGCCGCCTGAAGGGCGAGGCCAACCTGCTGATCATGCCCAACGTCGATGCCGCCAACATCGCCTTCAACCTGATCAAGATCACCAGCGGCGACGGCATCACCGTCGGGCCCATCCTGCTCGGCGCTGCCCGGCCGGTACATATCGTGACGCCGACCGCCACCGTGCGACGCCTGGTGAATATGACCGCCCTGGCCGTGGTGGACGCCAACCACCTGCGCAGCTGAGGCTGTCCCGGCGCGGCCGGTCGTCCCTGGTACGCCGTTTGCTGGAGTCCTGTCGGGAGCCCCGCCGCCGGCCGGCGGGGCGCCGCCTTTGTCGCCTTGCCGACAGCCCCCTGACAAGGAGTCCGCCATGACGAAACGAAGCTCCCGCTGCCCCCTCTGCGGCGCCACCCTGGGCGGCGAGGACTTGCTCGACGCCTGCACCGAGCTCCTCGACGAGGCCCTCGGCGTCCTCGCCGGCCGCTGTCCCCATTGCCAGGGGCGCCTGGAAGTGAGGCCCGGCGCCGGCTGCCTCGACGTGGGCTACGTCGTGCGCGGTGCCGGCACCGCCCGCTTCGACGCGGCCCTTACCCTGTTCGTCGAAGGTCTCCGGGCGGAGGGTGCGGGCGGTGATCCGGCCTGCCTGCGGGTGGCCGCGGGCCAACGCCGCTGGGATTTCGTCGCCGAATAGGCGGGCCGGGGCCGTGCGGGGGCGCGGCGGTTGAAATCTGCCGCGACCCGGAGTAGTTTGCCCCCGTCGCGTATCCCACACAAGGAGCCTCCATGCCCCACGCCATTCGTTTCCACCAGCCCGGCGGCCCGGAAGTGCTGCGCTGGGAGGAGGTCAGCCTGCCGGACCTGCAACCCAACGAGGCCCGGGTCCGCCACGAGGCCGTGGGCCTCAACTTCATCGACATCTATCATCGGACGGGCCTCTACCCGCTGCCCCTGCCCGCGGGCATCGGCCTGGAGGGCGCCTGCGTCGTCGAGGCGGTGGGCAGTGCGGTCACGGAACTGAAGCCCGGCGACCGGGTGGCCTATGCGGGCGGTCCCGTCGGCGCCTATGCCGAAGTCCGCAACATGCCCGTCGCACCCCTGGTCAGGCTGCCGGAGGCGATCGACTTCAAGACTGCCGCCGCCATGATGCTGCAGGGCATGACGGCGCAGTACCTGCTGCGGCGGACCTACGAGGTCCAGCCCGGCGACACCATCCTGATCCACGCCGCGGCCGGCGGCGTCGGCCTGCTGGTCTGCCAGTGGGCCAAGGCGCTGGGGGCGACGGTGATCGGTACCGTCAGTTCCGACGAGAAGGCCGATCTGGCCCGGGCCCACGGCTGTGACCACCCGATCGTCTACACCCGCGACAACTTCGTCGAGCGGGTCAAGGCCATCACTGGCGGCGCCGGCGTGCCGGTGGTCTACGACTCCATCGGCAAGGACACCTTCCAGGGCTCCCTGGACTGCCTGAGGCCCATGGGCCTGATGGTCACCTTCGGCAATGCCTCGGGCCCGGTTCCGCCGGTCGATACCCTGGAGCTCTCCCGGCGCGGCTCCCTGTTCCTGACCCGCCCGACCCTTTTCACCTACACGGCGAAACGGCACGACCTGCTGGCCATTGCCGGCGACCTGTTCGAGGTGGTGATGGCCGGCAAGGTGAAGGTGGAGGTGAACCAGACTTACGCCCTGAAGGATGCCGGCCAGGCCCAGGCCGACCTGGCGGCCCGCAAGACCACCGGTTCCACGGTCCTGCTGCCCTGAGAAGCGGCCCCATGAAGGCATTCGTCGTATTCGCCCATCCTGAACCGAAAAGCTTCAACGGTGCCCTGTACCGGACGGCGGTGGACAGCCTCCGGGCCGCCGGCCACGAGGTGCATACCTCCGATCTCTACGGGATGCAGTGGAACCCGGTTTCGGACAGGCGCAACTTCGTCACCGTCAAGGATCCGGACTACCTGAAGCTGCAGCTCGAGGAAACCCATGCCAGCGAGGTCGGCGGCTTCGCCCCCGTGATCGAGACGGAACTGCAGAAGCTGGAGGACTGCGACCTGATGATCTGGCAGTTTCCCCTCTGGTGGTTCGGCCTGCCGGCCATCCTGAAGGGGTGGGCCGATCGCGTGCTGGCGATGGGCCGCACGTATGGCTACGGGAAGATCTACGACACCGGTGCCTTCCGGGGCAAGCGGGCCGTCCTCTCGCTCACCACGGGTGGTCCGGCCGAGGCCTACCGGCCGGACGGCTTCAATGGCGACATCATGGGCATCCTGCGGCCGGTGCACCGGGGCATCCTGCAGTTCGTCGGCTTCGACGTCCTGGCGCCCCAGGTGACCTACGGCCCGGTGCGGGTGGACGATGCCCAGCGCCGGGCCTGGCTCGACGCCTGGTCGGAAAGGCTGCAAGACATCGCGACCGAGGCGCCGATCGACGTCGGCCGGTACTGAGTCTCCCCCGGAATCCGCCGAGGGTCGCGGTCGGGGGGGCAGGCGAGGCCAAGGGGACAGGTCTTCACCGGCCGACGTCCCGGATCGGGAAGCCGGGCAGGAAAGCTGCGCATCGGCGGGGCTGCGCGGTGCGGCGTTCCCGCGAATGGTAAAGTTCCCCCATGCGTTCCTTCCTGATCGCCAATCCCAAGGGCGGTACCGGCAAGAGCACCCTGGCCACCAACCTGGCGGGCTGGTTCGCCCGCCGCGGCGAGGTCGTCATGCTCGGTGACCTCGACCGCCAGCAGTCGTCGCGGGAATGGCTGCGCCTGCGCTCGCCGGCCCTGCCACCGATCGCGTCCTGGCAGGTCGACCCCCAGGACCCCGGAAAGGCGGCCCGTCCGCCGAAGGAGACCACGCGAGTGGTCCTCGATTCGCCGGCCGGCCTGCACGGCAGGAAACTGGCCCAGGTGCTGAAGCGGGTCAATCGCGTGATCGTGCCCCTGCAGCCCTCCATCTTCGACATCCTGGCGACGCGGCACTTCCTGGACGTGCTGCTGGAAGAGCGGGAGATCCGCAAGCACCACGCCTTCGTGGCCGTGGTCGGCATGCGGGTGGATGCGCGCACCCGGGCGGCCGGGGAACTGGAACGTTTCCTGGGTGGCCTCGGCCTGCCGGTGCTCGCCTACCTGCGCGATACCCAGAACTATGTCCAGGCGGCGGCCCATGGCTTGACCCTGTTCGACCTCTCCCTCTCCAAGGCGGGACAGGACTGGGAGCAATGGAAGCCGATCACCGACTGGGTCGAATCCGCCTGAGCCCGGGCGTCGCGTTTCGGCGACGTTCGCCGCGGCCCGGCCGGGTTCAAAAGAGCTCGATGTCCGAGGCGACCGGAGAACGCCGTTGCAGCTCGCCCGCGTCCACGAGCTCCTCGTGGCGGGCAACGCGATTGCGGCCGTGGCCCTTGGCCCAGTAAAGGGCCTCGTCGGCGTTGTCGATGATCGCGGCCGGGGTGTCGTCCAGGCCGATCCCGGAAAAACCGATGCTCAGGGTGACCTGGCCGACCTGGGGAAACGGGTGGCCCTCGATGCGCCGCCGGAATCGGTCGAAGGCGCCCCGGGCGTTCTCGGCCGAAGTGGGCTTGAGCAGCACGACGAACTCCTCGCCACCGAAGCGGAACAGCTTGTCCTGGGCCCGGAAGGATTCCTTCATCATGTTGGCGACCAGCAGCAGGACTTCGTCGCCGATCAGGTGGCCGAAGACGTCGTTGACCCGCTTGAAGTGGTCGATGTCCATCACGGCCAGCCAATGGAGGCGTTCCGCCGGCTGCGGTTTGCGCCGTCGCGGCACGTCATCGCCGTCGGCCGGATCTCCATGCACCTGCAGCCGCGACAGGATGCGCATCAGGAAGACGTCGAAGGTCTTGCGATTGAGCAGGCCGGTCAGGGTATCCAGCTCGCTGTAGTCGAGGAGCGCCAGGCAGTTGCCGACCACGATCCCGAGGCCCTCCAGGAGCTGCATCTGCCTGGGCCCCGGCGGTTCGGCGCCGAGCACCTCGATCAGGGCGCGAACCTCGCCGTCCCGGTGCAGGGGATGGACGGCATGCCAGGTGCCTGTATCCGGATGGCATTGCAGGTGGAAGGCATGCGTCCGGACCGCCGTTTCCAGGGAGGGTTGGAGGGCGAGGAGGCCGGTCTTCTCGGGCCAGCCGAAGCCGTCGTCGGAGACCGTCACCTCGTGGCCGGCGACCTCGGCGACCACGCCCACCACCTGGCGGCCGTGGAGCGACAGGATCTTGTGCAGGCGCACGCGGCGGGCGTCCAGCAATTCCGCGACCGCGTTGACGAGGGCGATTTCCAATTGGACCCGGTCCCGTTGCCGGGTGATCAGGTCCACGTGCTTGAGCAGGGTTTCCAGCATGCTGCGACGGGGGATCCGGGAGCCGCATCGGCGGCGAATCGCAATGCACCGAGTCTAGCGCGGAATGGGTTCTGCCGTCGCGGGGCGGCGCCCGGGCCGGGGGGCGGCCGCGCCGCGGGGCCGCGCCCGAGGCCCGGCCCGATGCTGCTGAGTTACACCTCGCCCTCGCCCGCGGCTGGTTGACCCTGGAGGCCGGCTCCGGCAAACCGACGGGCCTGCGGGTGGCCGACCACCTCCTGCGCGGCGGCAAAC
>JBPOHD010000130.1:0-1894 GCA_052035955.1 Pseudomonadota bacterium | reverse complement strand
CTTTGACGGTAGGGCGGAGGGAAGAGAGCGACCAAACGCATGGGGCGCCGACAGCACGGACAGAGTGGGACCGGCGCGGACGGAACGGGAACCCGAATCGGGGCGCCGAACTGCACGGGTCCGCCGGCATGACATTGAACGTGCAGGCGTTTCACCCTGGCCGCCGGATGACAGAAGCCGTAGTAGCGAATGGAGCGCAACCCGCGCGGAAGAACATGTCGCAGATAGCGCGCCACGAACTCCACGCCCGGGAGCGTGCAGGTTTCGCGGCGATTGCCCGCGTCGCGGTTCTTCCAGCGGAAGGTGACGGTACGGTCGTCGACCCGGACCATGCGCGAGTCGCCGATGGCGGTGCGCGCGACGTAGGCGCCCAGGTACCTGAGGGCGGCGCCGCCATTGCCGGCGGGTTGGATGTGAACGCCCCAGTTCTTGCGCCAGACGTCGGGATCGACCTGCCAGTCGTGGACCTGGAAGAGCCGGTGAAGATGCTGCCGGAAGGCAGCCTGCAAGAGCGGCAGGTGGACGAGGAAGCCCGCCTGCTTGACGCGCACGAAGCGGCCGCGCTCGTCGAGACCGGCGCCGGGGACGAGGCAATGGATGTGGGGATGAAACCCCAACTGCTGGTTCCACGTGTGGAGGACGGCGGTGAAGCCGCCGACGGCGGCGCGCAGGCCTTTGGCGGTCGCCAGTTTGTCGGAGAGGGAGCCGGAGACGGCGGCGAAGAACAAGTCGTAGGCCTCCCTGGCGAAGGGCCCGAAGAAGCAGGAGCGGAGCTCGGCCGGGAGGGTGAAAGTGACCAGGAAGTAGGGAGCCTCGACGAGCCTCTGCAACTCGCGCTGGACCCATCGAGCGGTGGCGGCCCGCCCGCACTGCGGGCAGGCCTTGTGATTGCAGGAGTGCCAGGCGAAATGGACCTGGCTGCAGTCGGAGCAGGCAAAGGCCCGCCCGCCCAGAGCCGGGGTCCGGCAATGGGTGATGGCCCAGAGGGCGCGGCGTTGGTCCGCGGAGAGGGCCGGAGACGAGCTCAGGAACTCGGGCAGGAACCGACGCAGCGCCCCGAGTACCGTGGGGGCGACGGCCACGAGCGCTCAGCGTGGCAGGCTGCGGCAGAGCTCATCCATGAGCCCCAGCGCATCGCGCGTGGTCTGGTGGGTCAGATGCAGATAGACCATGGTGGAGGTGATCTGCTTGTGACCGAGGAGCTTCTGGATGGTGTGCAGATGGGCGCCGGCTTCCAGCAGGTGGGTCGCGAAGCTGTGGCGAAGCGAGTGGATCGTGGCGGCGGGGAAGTTGAGTTCCCTGCGGGCGAGGATGAGCAAGCGCTGCAAGGACGAACAGGGCATGGGCGCGGTGGCCCGATGCATGCGCGTGGCCAGAGCTTGCGGGTTGTTGTCGCCACGGCCGACGTTGGGGAAGAGCAGGAGGGGATGCCGGTGAAAGGCCCAGTAGCGGCGGAGTTCCTCGTACAGGCTGGTGGGCAGCGGCAGGACCCGATCCTGGTGTCCCTTGCTGTTGCGAATGAAGAGCTTGTTCTCGGAGCCCTTGATGTCGTGGATGGTCAGAGCCAGGCATTCGCTCAGGCGCAAGCCGCAGGCGTAGATGAGCTTGATCGGGGTCCGGTAGCGCCGAAGCCGGATGTGGGCCAGCAGATCATGCACCTGCCGGCGGGTCAGCACGGCGGGCAGGACGTCGTGGTCCTTGGTGCGGATCTGGCCGAAGACCGTCCAGTCGGCGTGGCCGAGGAGGTCGACGAAGAACTGGCGGGCGGCGGCGAGCGCCTGGCGGATGGACTTGGGCTTCCAGTGCTTCTCCAGCTTGACGAAGAGGAAGTAGTCGCGCAGCTGGGCTTCGGTGAGGAGCGCCGGATCGAGCGCGAAGTGTTCGTGGATGAGCC
>JBPOHD010000111.1:0-53912 GCA_052035955.1 Pseudomonadota bacterium | reverse complement strand
ACTAGCTGTTCTGTCTGGAAAAAAGCCTCGCGTCAGCGGGGCTTTTTTTATGATGGATCAAGGCGTGTTTGTGAGTTTATGTAACCGACTGTAAGCAAGCTGTAAGACATCGACCCTAAAGTAGGCTCCGCAGCAATGCCTCTATAACCAAAATCTGAGGAGATAAATCAATGCAAGACGTACTTGATCGGGTTACCAAAAACCCGAAATTCCACGAGTTCATTGCCATGCGCAGTCGATACTCGATCATCATGGCCATCGTCAGTGCCGCCATTTACTATGGCTTCATCCTGCTGGTCGCCTTCGACAAGGAACTGCTGGCCAAGAAAGTTGGCGCCGGCGTGACCAGTCTGGGTGTTCCGCTGGGCGTGGGTGTCATCGTCATCACCATCGTCCTGACCTGGATTTACGTTCGCCGCGCCAACACCGAGTTTGACGCGACCAACGAAGCCATCATCAAGGAGGCGCAGAAGTAATATGTCTATCAAGCAAATTATTGCCGCTGTCGCTTCGCTGGCTCTGGCCGGTGGTGCGTGGGCTGCTGGTGCCGATCTCGGCAACACCCAGCAACAAGCCACCAACTGGACAGCCATCGTCATGTTCGGCCTGTTCGTTGCCTTCACCCTGTACATCACCAAGCTCGCTGCAGCCAAGACCAAGTCCGCTGCCGACTTCTACACCGGCGGTGGCGGTATCACCGGCTTCCAGAACGGCCTGGCGATCGCCGGCGACTACATGTCTGCCGCGTCCTTCCTGGGTATTTCCGGCCTGGTGTTCGCCAACGGCTTCGACGGCCTGATCTTCTCGATCGGCTGGCTGGTCGGCTGGCCCGTCATCACCTTCCTGATGGCGGAACGCCTGCGCAACCTCGGCAAGTTCACCTTCGCCGACGTGGCGTCCTACCGCTTCGCCCAGACCCCGACCCGCACCTTCGCGGCCATCGGTTCCCTGGTCGTGGTGGCGTTCTACATGATCGCCCAGATGGTCGGCGCCGGCCAGCTGATCAAGATCCTCTTCGGCCTCGACTACGTGGTCGCCGAGATCCTCGTGGGCGCGATCATGATGATGTACGTGCTGTTCGGCGGCATGACGGCGACGACCTGGGTGCAGATCATCAAGGCCTGCATGCTGCTCGGCGGTGCCACCTTCATGGCCCTGGCGGTGCTGCTGCAATTCGGCTTCAGCCCCGAGGCCCTGTTCGCCAAGGCCACCGAGGTCCATGCCAAGAAGGACGCCATCATGGGTCCGGGCGCCCTCATCAAGGATCCCATCTCCGCGATCTCCGTGGGCATGGCCCTGATGTTCGGCACCGCCGGCCTGCCCCACATCCTGATGCGATTCTTCACCGTCCCGAACGCCAAGGAAGCCCGCAAGTCCGTGGCCTGGGCGACGACCTGGATCGGCTACTTCTATATCCTGACCTTCATCATCGGCTTCGGCGCCATCGTGATGCTGATCCAGGATCCGGCGGCCTACTTCGTCGATGGCGACATCGCCAAGGGCCTGAAGGGCGGCGGCAACATGGCAGCCGTGCATCTGTCCAAGGCGGTCGGTGGCGACCTCTTCCTCGGCTTCATCTCCGCCGTGGCCTTCGCAACCATCCTGGCGGTCGTGGCCGGCCTGACGCTCTCCGGCGCTTCGGCGGTTTCCCATGACCTCTATGCTTCGGTGTGGCGTCACGGCAACGTGGATTCCGCCACCGAACTGCGCTGGTCCAAGGGTGCCACCGTCGTCCTCGGCATCGTGGCCATCGTGCTCGGCATCGCCTTCGAGAAGGAAAACGTCGCCTACATGGTGATGCTGGCCTTCACCATCGCCTGCTCCGGCAACTTCCCGGTCCTGTTCATGTCGGTCCTGTGGAAGAACTGCACGACCCGGGGCGCGGTGGTCGGCGGCTACGTGGGCCTGATCCTGGCCACCGTGCTGACCGTCGGTTCCGCCAGCGTCTGGGAAGCGGTGCTCAAGTACCCCAAGGGCTCCGCCTGGTTCCCCTACAGCTCCGCCGCCATCTTCTCGATGACCTCCGCTTTCCTGGTCATCTGGATCGTGTCGAAGCTGGACAACAGCGCGCAGGCCCAGAAAGAGCGCCAGCTTTACCTGGACCAGTACATCCGGTCCGAAACGGGTGTCGGCGCGTCCTCCGCGTCCGCCCACTGATCGGGCAGCACCCAAGGGAACCCCGGGCTCTGGCCCGGGGTTTTTTCTTGCCGCAACACTGCGTGAATCGCTATAATGCGCGGCTTTCCGGGACGGCCATTGCATCATGCGCCGCGCCGCAAGTTTCACGATGGCTAGGTAGCTCAGTTGGTAGAGCAGCGGACTGAAAATCCGCGTGTCGACGGTTCGATTCCGCCCCTAGCCACCAAATTCCAAGGCCCGCACGGTTTTCCGTTGCGGGCCTGTTTCTTCCTATAATCGGACCGTTACGTTCGCGCCGGCCCGCAATGCAGCTTTTCGCCCTCGGCCTCAACCACCATACGGCCCCGCTCGCCGTGCGCGAGCGGGTGGCCTTCGATCCCCTGCGTCTGCCGCAGGCGCTGAACGATCTCCTGCGTGCCAAGCCGGTGCGCGAGGCGGCGATCCTGTCCACCTGCAACCGGACGGAACTCTACTGTGCCACCGAGCGGCCGGAAACGGCCGCCGAATGGTTGGCCGAGTACCACGCGATGGCCGCACAGGACATCAGTCCTTATCTCTATACCCACCCCCAGCGCAGCGCCGTCCGCCACATGTTCCGGGTCGCGAGCGGACTCGATTCGATGGTGCTCGGAGAGCCGCAGATACTCGGCCAGATGAAGCAGGCGGCCCGCGTTGCCGAGGAGGCAGGTACCCTTGGCACCTTCCTCGGCAAGCTGTTCCAGCGGACCTTCTCGGTGGCCAAGGAGGTCCGCTCGACGACTGCCATCGGCGCCAACATCGTCTCCATGGCCGCCGCCGCGGTGCACCTTTCGGAGCGCATCTTCGAGAGCCTGCATGACCAGCGGGTGCTGTTCATCGGCGCCGGCGAGATGATCGAGCTTTGCGCGGCCCACTTCGCCGGAGCCCGGCCGAAACGCATCACGGTCGCCAACCGGACCCTCGAGAAGGCCCAGATGCTGGCCGCCCGGTTCGGTGGAGACGCCCTGCGCCTGGACGAGATCGGCGAGCGTTTGCAGGATTTCGACATCGTAGTGGCCTGTACTGCCAGCCCATTGCCTATCGTCGGCCTTGGCGCCGTGAAGCGGGCCCTGAAGGCGCGCCGGCACCGCCCCATGGTGATGGTCGATCTGGCCCTGCCCAGGGATATCGAAGAAGACGTTGCCCGGCTGGATGACGTGTTCCTGTACTCCCTGGACGACCTGGCGGAAATCGTCGAGCAGGGCATGGAATCGCGCCAGGCCGCCGTCGTCGAGGCCGAAGCGATCATCGACGACCGGGTGTCGAGCTTCCTGCAGTGGATGGACGCCCGGGAGGCCGTCCCCACCATCCGCGCCCTCCGGGATCATGCCGAGCGCATGCGCCGCCACGAGCTGGAGTTCGCGCACCGGCTCCTGTTGCGCGGAGAGCCTCCGGAGAAGGTGCTGGAAGCCCTGTCCCACCGGTTGACCAACAAGCTGCTCCACGCGCCCACCCAGGCACTCAACCAGACGGAGGGCGAGGAACGGAGCGAACTGCAGGACCTCCTGTCCCGCCTTTATCACCTGCACCGGGACCATTAGCCGTCCGTTCCGGCCGGCGGTGCGACCTGCGCCGCGTCCCGCATCCGCCATGAAGTCCAGCATCCGCGCCAAGCTCGACCAACTCGCCGAACGCCTCGTGGAGGTCGATCGCCTGCTCGCCTCGGAGCAGGCTGCCCGGGACATGGATCAGTTCCGCCGCCTCTCCCGGGAGCGGGCCGAACTGGAGCCCGTGGTTGCCCTCTACCAGGAGTACGGCCGGACGGAGGGCGATCTCCGGGAGGCCGAGGGAATGCTTGCCGATCCGGAAATGAAGGGCTTCGCGCAGGAGGAAATCGCGGCGGCGCAGGACCGGCTGCCGAGCCTGGAACTGGAGCTGCAGAAGCTGCTGCTGCCCCGCGACCCCAATGACGAGCGCAATCTGTTCCTGGAGATCCGTGCCGGGACTGGCGGGGAAGAATCGGCCTTGTTCGCCGCCGATCTATTCCGCATGTATTCGCGGTACGCCGAGCGTCAGGGTTGGCGGATCGAGGTGGTGTCCCGCAACGAGTCCGACCTGGGAGGCTACAAGGAGGTCATCTGCCGAATCGCCGGAACGGGAGCCTACTCCAGGCTGAAGTTCGAGTCGGGTACCCACCGGGTACAGCGCGTGCCCGAAACCGAGGCCCAGGGCCGCATCCACACCTCGGCGTGCACCGTCGCCGTGTTGCCGGAAGCCGATGAAGTCGGCGAGGCCCAGATCAATCCCGCCGAATTGCGCATCGACACCTTCCGCGCCTCGGGGGCCGGCGGCCAGCACATCAACAAGACCGACTCGGCGGTGCGGATCACCCATCTGCCCACGGGCATCGTCGTGGAATGCCAGGACGACCGGTCCCAGCATCGCAACCGGGCCCAGGCCATGAGCGTGCTGGCCGCCCGCATCCGGGACGCCCAGGTCCGGGAACAGCAGCAACAGATCGCGTCCACCCGCAAGAGCCTGGTCGGCAGCGGCGACCGCTCCGAGCGCATCCGCACCTACAACTTCCCGCAGGGCCGGGTCACGGATCACCGGATCAACCTGACCTTGTACAAGATCGACGCGATCATGGAAGGGGACCTGGGGGAGATCGTCTCCGCCCTTGCCACGGAGCACCAGGCCGAGCAGCTCGCCGCCCTGGCCGAGGCTTCGTGACGGTAGCGGGCAGGGTGGGCGAGGCACTGGCTATCGCCCGCGCGGACATCCCGCCATCGGAGGCCCGGCTACTCCTCGCCCGCCTGCTGGGACGCGACCCCGCCTGGCTGGAGGCGCACCGGGACGATCCCCTGGCCGGGGAAACGGCCGCCCGGTACGCGCAGGTGGTCGCCCGACGGGCGGCCGGCGAGCCGGTGGCCTACATCCTCGGCTCCCGGGAGTTCTACGGCCGCGAGTTCGCCGTGACGCCGGCCGTACTGATTCCGCGGCCGGAAACAGAACTCCTCGTGGATTGGGCCTTGGGCAAGGCGAAGCGGGAGGAGGCGCCGCGCATCCTGGACCTGGGCACCGGCAGCGGCTGCATTGCCGTCACGCTCGCCCTGGAACTGCCCCGCTCCCGGGTGACGGCGGTTGACCTCTCGAAGGCAGCCCTCGCCGTGGCGGCCGGCAACGCCGGGCGCCTGGGCGCCCGGGTGGACTTCCGGCACGGCGACTGGTTTTCCGCCGTCGCCGGAGAAGGCTTCGACATGATCGTCGCCAACCCGCCCTACGTGGCCGAGGGCGATGGCCATCTCGCCGAGGGCGACGTCCGCTTCGAGCCCCGGTCTGCGCTGGCCGCCGGATCCGACGGCCTGGACGACATCCGGCGAATTGTCGGAACCGCCTCCGGCCACCTAGAGCCAGAGGGCTGGCTGGCCGTGGAGCACGGCTGGGACCAGGGTGAGAAATGCGCCGAGATCTTTCACCAAAGCCATTTTTGCGATGTAGTTCAAATCATTGATCTATCTGGCACAATTCGCATAACGACCGGTTTGGCGCGCAAAGTCACGATCTAGCGAAGGCAATAGTCCCGCCGGACGATTGGCGGACGGCGGGGCGCGGGTCACAATACGCCTGTGCCCGAACAAGGACGGGCCGGGCGAAAGCCAGGGCCAGCTCCTCTTCCACTGGACCGCGCCCCAGACCAGCTTCACGATTCAGGGCCTGCCCCGGGGCCTGAGCGACTATCGTGCCTTCACCAGCGTCGTCCCCGAACCCGAGACCGACGCGATGATGCTGGCCGGCCTCGGCCTGATGGGTGCCGTCGCGCGTCGCCGCTGCGCCGCCTGAGCCCGCCATTGCACAACGACGACGGGGCTTCGGCCCCGTTTGTCGTTGACGTGGCAGGCGGGCGGAAATACAATTCCCGACTGTTTAATTCAACTAATCCAGGTGCTCCCATGTCCGTCCAGGAAAAGATCCACGCCACCGTCACCGGCAACCCTGTCGTCCTCTTCATGAAGGGTACGCCCCAGTTTCCCCAGTGCGGTTTTTCGGCCCGCGCCGTCGAAATCCTCAAGGCCTGCGGCGTGCGGGAATTCGCCTCGGTGAATGTCCTTGCCGACCCGGAGGTGCGGCAGGGCATCAAGGACTATGCCAACTGGCCGACCATCCCGCAGCTGTATGTCAATGGCGAATTCGTCGGCGGTTCCGACATCATGACGGAGATGTACCAGGCCGGTGAATTGCAGCAACTCCTCGCGGCCGAATCGAAGACCGCCTGAGGGCCTTCCTCCAAGTTTCAGCTGCGAAGCTCGGCGAGCAGTTTCTCGATCATCCGCCGCGCCTGGCCAAGGTAGCTGGCGCCGAACAGGTTGTAGTGGTTGAGCACGTGATAGAGGTTGTAGAGGTTCTTGCGCGTCTCGTAGCCGCCGTCCAGCGGCCAGGCGGCCCGGTAGGCGGCATAGAAGGACTCGGGAAATCCGCCGAAAAGTTCAGCCATCGCCAGATCCGTTTCCCTGTCGCCCCGATAGACCGCCGGATCGAAAATGACCGGCCTGCCGTCGGGCAACCGGGCCGCATTGCCGGCCCACAGGTCCCCGTGCAAAAGACTGGATGCCGGCGGGTAGTTGACGAAGAAGGCCGGCGTCTTCGCCGCCAGTTCCAGTCCCCTTTCGACCAGCTTCGGTTCCATGCCGCGTTGCCGCGCGAGGGCAAGTTGGGGTTTCAGCCGGCACTCGGCGAAAAAAAGAGCCCATGCCCGGCGGGGTTCGTTGTGCTGGACGGTGGCGCCGATGAAGTTGTCGGTCGGCCAGCCGAAGTCCTCGGCGCCGGGTGAGGCGTGCATTTTCGCCAGGGCGTCGCCCAGCAACGCACCGGATGCCCGGTCGAGGGGCGCCTGGTCCTGCCACTCCAGGACCAGGAAGGACTGCCCCGGCGCCTCGCCCTGTGTGACGACCTTTGGTACCGCGACGCACCCCGTAGCGGCCAGGGCGGCAAGTCCTGCCCCCTCGGCGGCGAACATCGGTGCTGCCTCGGCGACGTTGGTCTTGACGAAGAAGGACGCGCCCTCGCCCCGCAGGCGCCAGGCCCGGTGGATGGATCCGCCGCCGACGGCCGTGGCCGACCGGGGATCGCAACGGACCCCGCAGGCCGCGGCGATCGCTTCGGTGGCGGCGTCCAGCACGGATTTCCCGCCGTCGGCCTCAGGTGGATGCGAGTCGTGAATTGGCCTGGGCCAGCCGTGCCGAAAGCACTTCCAGGAAGGCCTGGTAAAAGTGCATCTGGCAGCCTTCGGAGGCATGGCGCAGTGCCTGCCCCGGGATGGTGACGACCCTCGCCCCGGTCTGCGCCACCACGTCGGCCCCGCGCGTGTGGTGGGTACGTCCGATGACCGCCATTTCCCCGAAGCATTCGCCGGCGGACAGCACGCTCAGCAGGCGGCCCCGCTTGAGAACCCGCAACTCCCCGTCCACCAGGAAGCAGAAGAAATCCCCGGACTCGCCGTCCTTCATGATGATGGTGTCCGGGCTGACCTCGTCCCAGTCGGAGAACCGGACCACCTCCCATATCTCAACATCGGAAAAATCCGCGAAGAAGGGCAGGCCGCGCAGGGTTTCGAACTTCTCGCTGTCGGCGAACTCGTGGCGCTTCGCCGAGAGCTGGCGGTTGCGAAAGGCCTGGGCCAGGTCATGGGCAAAGGCATCCCAGCTGGCATAGCGGGCCTCGACGTCCTTCTGCATGGCCCGGGAAACGACGGAATCGAGGCTGGCCGGGACCCCGGCCCGGAAAGCAGAGGGCGGTGGCGCATCGGTGTTGGTGATCTGGTAAACCATGCTGAAGTTGTTGCTTGCCTGGAAGGGCAGGCGGCCGGCCAGCAACTGGTACATGACGACGCCGAGGGAATAGATGTCCGTCTGGTGGTTGAGCGGCATTTCGCGCACCTGCTGCGGGGACATGTAGGCAGGCGACCCGACCCCGGAAACCTGGGTCTGCGTCTGGTCGCCCGTGTTGAGGATGGCGGCGCCGAAGTCCGATATCTTGATGTCCCCGGCCGGATTCCCGCCCGATGCATCGCCCGAGGCCAGCAGGATGTTGGCCGGCTTGATGTCCCGGTGCGTGATCCCCAGCCGGTAGGCGTAATCCAGGGCACGGGTGCACTTGAAGATGATCTCGACGACGCGGTCCACAGGCAACAGCCTTTCGGGGCTGCAGAACTGTTCTAGGGTTCCCCCCGGCACGTACTCCATCACCACGTAGCTGATGTTGTCGTCCACCACCGCATCGTAGATCTGCACGATGTGCGGATGGACGAGCTTGCCGGCCAGCGAGGCCTCGTTGAGCAGCAGGTGCCGGTACAGCCGCCCCCGTTCCTTGTCCTTCAGGATTTCCGGGAAGATCAGCTTGATCGCCACCTCGCGCTGCGTGAACGGGTCATAACCGAGGAAGACGCGGGATGTGGCCCCCTCGCCGAGGACGCCGCGGACCAGGTATTTGCCGATCCGCTCTCCGTTCATAGGGCGGCGGAGGTGAGGCGGGTGTTGGCCAGGCTCAGGCGCTCGACCAGGATGCGCAGGAAAGCCCGGTCGAAGCTGTGGCGCGTGCTCTGGGATGCCTTGTGGAGGGCGTCGGTGCCGATCGTGACCAGGGTGCCAGCGCTCATGGCCACCACGTCCGCACCGCGCGTGCCCTGGTCCGGCGTGAGGTAGGCCATCTCGCCGAAGCACTCGCCGGCGGACAGCACATTGAGCAGCTTGCCCTGCTTGGTGATGCGGACCTCCCCTGTGGCGAGGACCGAGAAGGTGTCGCCGGGATCGCCTTCGCGCATCAGGACGTCGCCGGGCTGTACGCGCTTCCATTCCGAGAAGCGGAGGATCTCCCAGATTTCCACGTCCGAGAAGTCGCGGAAGAAGGACAGGCCCCGCAACAGGTTGAACTTCTCGCTGTCGGAGATGCGGCTGGCCCGCATCTCGGCCAGGTGCTCGTTGCGGAAGGCCTCGGCCAGATCGAAGGAGAACTCGTTCCAGGTGGCGTAGCGGTCGTCGAGGGACTTCTGCATCGCCTTGGCGACGATGGCATCCACGCTGGGCGGAACTTCCTGGCGCAGCACGGAGGGCGGTTGAGGATCCGAATTGACGATCTGGTAGATGATGCTGAAATTGTTGCTGCCCTGGAAAGGAAGCGTGCCCGTCAGCAACTGGTAGAAGACGACCCCCAGCGAAAAAATGTCGGACTGGTGGTTGAGGGGATGCTCCTTGACCTGCTGCGGCGACATGTAGGCCGGAGAACCGATGCCGGCCACCTGGGTCTGATCCGAGGAGACGGTCAGGGCAGCGCCGAAGTCGGAGATCTTCACGTCGGTTCCCTCGCCATCCTCGCTGCCGCGCAGGATGTTGGCGGGCTTCAGGTCCCGGTGGATGACTCCCAGCCGATGCGCGAAATCGAGGGCCCGCGTGCATTTGAATATCATTTCCACCACGTCGGCCACCGGCAGCAGCTTGCCGGGCACGGCATAGGGCTCCAGGGTCCCCCCGGGAACGTATTCCATCACGATATAGCTCGGCTCGCCCTTCTTCTCGTCCCCCACCACCGCGTCGTAGATCTGGACGATGTGCGGATGGTTCAGCTTGCCGGCCAGGGATGCCTCGGTGATGAAGAGCTTGCGCGAAAGCTTGCCGCTTTCGCCGTCGGCGAAGGCGCCGGGATCGACCGCCTTGACCGCCACGTCCCGGTCGGTGAAGGGATCGTGCCCCAGGTAGACCGTCGCCGTGGCGCCCCGCCCCAGGGGCTTGATGATCTGGTACTTGCCGAGTTGGTCCACGGTCAGAGGGCCGAGCGCCTGCGGGCGACTGCGTCCCTCACCTGGGCCGGTGCGGTACCGCCGACGTGGTTCCGGGCGGCGAGGGAGCCTTCCACGGTGAGCACCGAGAAGACATCGTCGCCGACCAGCGGCGAGAAGTCGCGCAGTTCCCCGACGGACAGATCGGCCAGATCGCAGCCGCGGGCCTCGGCGGCGCGGACGGCGCGGGCCACCGCCTCGTGGGCATCGCGGAAGGGCAGTCCCCGCTTCACCAGGTAGTCCGCCAGGTCGGTGGCGGTGGCGAAGCCCTGTCCGAGGGCGGCCCGCATGGCCGCCGGCTTCACCCGGATGCCCGGCACCATGTCGGCGAAGATGCGCAAGGTGTCGATGAGGGTATCCGCGGTATCGAACAGGGGTTCCTTGTCCTCCTGGTTGTCCTTGTTGTAGGCCAGGGGCTGTCCTTTCATCAGGGTCAGCAGACCCATCAGGTGCCCATACACCCGTCCCGTCTTGCCCCGCGCCAATTCCGGTACGTCCGGGTTCTTCTTCTGCGGCATGATGCTGGAACCGGTGCAGAAGCGGTCGGCCAGGTCGATGAAGCCCACGCGGGGACTCATCCAGAGGATCAACTCCTCGGAGAATCGCGAGACATGCATCATCGCCAACGAGGCGGCGGCGGTGAATTCGATCGCGAAGTCCCGGTCGGACACGGCGTCCAGGGAGTTCTCGCAGACCCCGTCGAAGCCCAGTTCCCGGGCCACGAATTCCCGGTCGATCGGATAGCTGGTACCGGCGAGCGCGGCGGCTCCCAGGGGCAGGCGGTTGGTCCTGCGCCGACAGTCCGCGAAACGTTCTCGGTCGCGGAAGAGCATCTCGGCATAGGCCAGCAGGTGGTGGCCAAAGGTGACCGGCTGCGCCACCTGGAGGTGGGTGAATCCGGGCAGGGGCGTTTCGGCGTGGGTGTCCGCCACGTCCAGCAGGGCGGCGACCAGGTTGCGAAGGAGGCCGTCGATGGCATCGATCGTGTCGCGCAGCCAGAGCCGGATGTCCGTGGCCACCTGGTCGTTTCGCGAGCGCCCGGTGTGCAGCCGCTTGCCGGCATCGCCCACCAGGGCGGTGAGGCGCTTCTCGATGTTGAGATGAACATCCTCGTCGTCCAGGCTCCAGGCAAACGTGCCGGCCTCGATCTCCGCCCGCACGGCCGCCATGCCTCGCTCTATGTCCGACAGGTCCGACGCGCCGATGATGCCCTGCCGGGCGAGCATCTTCGCGTGGGCGAGCGATCCGCGGATGTCCTGGAGGGCCATGCGCTTGTCGAAGGAAACCGACGCCGTGTAGCGCTTGACCAGGTCGGAAACGGGTTCGTCGAAGCGTCCCGACCAGACTTTGCCCGGCTCCTCGGAAGTCGCCGCCTTTGGTTCTGTCATAATGAAATTGCCGTTCAACCGGGAGCCGCCCGGAATATGCGGCCCACCATGACCAAAACGGAAAGTATACGGGAAAACACCCACCGACCCCGTCTGCCCGATTTCCGCAATCTCGGCGTGATGCTGCGGGCACTGGTGGGCGTGAACATCCTTGCGCTGCTTGCGGCCCTGGTTCGCAATCGTCGCCCGTCCGACTTGGGCGCCGAGCTCGTCGATCTGGCCGCAGCGGTGGAGCCGGTGGCGATCGCCGCCCTGCTGGCGCTCTATCTTGCCGGGCCGCTGTTGCGCCGCCGCGCTTATGACTTTGGCGTTTTGGTGGTGCTGGTGGTCGTTGCCATCGTCGCTGGGGCCTGGGGCACCCTGTTCGCTCCGCTGGCGACGATTGCGGGCCTGCGTCCGGCCGGGCCGGAGGGCGTCATGTGGGCCCTCCTGGCGGTGGCAGTCCTGCTTGCCTATTTCCGCCTGCAGTCCCTTGCCCGGTCGCCGGCCCTCGCCGAGGCGAGGCTCATGGCGTTGACCGCGCGCATCAGGCCCCACTTCCTGTTCAACAGCCTGAACGCCGTACTGGGTGTGATCCGTTCGGATCCGCGCCGGGCCGAGGCGGCATTGGAGGAACTGGCCGATCTATTCCGTGCCCTGATGCGGGACAACCGGGAACTCGTGCCCCTGTCCGACGAGATCGCCCTGGCTCGTCAATACCTGGACCTCGAACGCCTGCGGCTGGGCGACCGCCTCAAGTTGCGCTGGGAGGTGGAATCCTGCCCGCCGGACGCCCTGGTGCCGCCGCTGATGTTGCAGCCTCTTCTGGAGAACGCCGTCTATCACGGAATAGAACCCCAGGGGGAGCAGGGCGAGATCCGGATCTCCCTGGCCAGGGCCGGCGACCGGATCCGGGTGCAGCTTTCCAATCCCTTCTCGGAGGCCCATGCGCACCATCAGGGTAACCGCATGGCCCTGGCCAACATCCGGGAACGCCTGCTGCTCTACTTCGACCTCGAGGCGACCATGACCACCACCGCCGAGGGCGGCTCCTATGTCGTCCGGATCGAGATTCCCTATCGCAAGGAGGAGGCCCCATGACATCTGCCCAATTGCCCATGCGCATCCTGATCGTGGACGACGAGGCGCCGGCGCGGGCCCGCCTGCGGGACCTGCTGGCGGACATCGGCGCCACGGTGCCCAACATCGTCACGGGCGAGGCCGCCGACGGCGCCGCCGCCCTGGAGGCCCTCGAGCGCGCAGAGGCCGACGTGGTGATCACCGACATCCGGATGCCGAGGATGGACGGGATCGAACTTGCCCGCCATGTCAGCCGGCGCCCCAATCCGCCGGCCATCGTCTTCGTGACCGCCTACGACCAGTATGCGGTGAAGGCCTTCGAACTGTCGGCCACCGACTACCTGCTGAAGCCGGTGCGCGCCGCCCGGCTGGCGGATGCCCTGGCCAAGGCGCGGCGTGGCTCTCCTTCGCCCGAGGAGATGCAGAAACTGGCCCCCGGGGGGCGGCAGTTCCTCCATTCGGTGGAACGCGGCCGGATCCTTCTGGTGGCGGTGAGCGACATCGTCTACCTGAAGGCCGAACTCAAGTACGTCACCGCCCGGACGCCGGAGCGGGAATTCCTGCTCGAGGAATCGTTGACCCACCTGGAGGAGGAGTTCGGCGAGCGCTTCGTGCGCGTGCATCGCAACTGCCTGGTGGCCAGGGATGCCCTGGCCGGATGCGAGCGGACCACCGGCGAGGACGGCGAAATCCATTGGGAGGTGTTGCTGCGCGGCCTCGACGAGCGGTTGCCGGTCAGCCGCCGGCAGTGGCCCCAGGTGAAGGCCATCCTGCGCGAATAGCGCGTGAATCCGGATAGGCGGCCCTTTGCGGCTCCTGGCGCCGTCGCATCGGTTCGGGGCGGATGCGTTAGCCCGAACGGACTATTGACGGGTGCGAATGTCGTCGCTAACGTGAAATTTTGCCGGTTGTCGGCCAATCAACCTCTTGCATCGGGAGGAAGTCTCATGGGTATGAAAATGGTTTCGCACCGCAACATCCGTCGTGTCGTCGGGCTCCTTTGTGCGGCATCGACTTCCGCCGCCTTCGCCGGTGCCTCAAGTACGTTCGACGCGAACGACGAGGGCTGGAAGCTCTTCGGGGACTCGACCACGTCGAATCCCAGTTACATCGCCGCGGGCGGAAACCCCGGTGGCTACATACACGGGACCGACCTGACCATCGGCGGCGTCTGGTATTGGCAGGCCCCGGCCAAGTTCCTCGGGGACAATTCGAAGTCCTATGGCCAGTCGCTCAGTTTCGAACTGCGCATGCGGGGAAGCGGTTCATTGTTCACCGATTCGGACGTGGTTCTTGCCGGCGGCGGACTGACCCTCGTGTACGATTTCGCGGCGGTACCAGTGAGCGCGGCGTGGACGCATTACTCCGTCGACCTCTCCGAAACCGCCGGATGGAAAGTGTCGACGCTGTCCGGCGCGGCCGCCACCAAGGCCCAGATCCAGACGGTCCTGGGCGCGACCACGGCGTTGCGCCTCAGGGGCGAGTTCATCACCGGCACCGACAACGGCGACCTGGACAACGTGATCCTGTCCGCCGTCCCGGAACCCGAGACCTACGCGATGTTCCTGGCGGGACTGGGTATCCTGGGCGCCGTCGCCGGACGCCGTCGGACGATCGACTGATCGCTCGCAAGTCAGAGGAAGAAGCCGGGCCGCGCGCCCGGCTTTTTCATCCGCTGTTGCGCAGTCCGGCGGCGATGCCGTTGATGGTCAGGTGGATGCTGCGGCGCGTGCGCTCGTCCGTCTCGCCGGCCCGGTGCCGGTGCAGCAGTTCCACCTGCAGGTGGTTCAGCGGGTCCAGGTAGGGGAAGCGATTCCGGATGGAACGCTTCAACAACGGGTTGCCGTCCAGCAGTTCCCGCTGCCCGGTGATCTCCAGCAGGGCCGCGATGGACGCCTGCCATTCCTCCTTGATGCGGGGGAATACGGCCTCCCGCAACTCGGTCTCCGTCACCAGGCGGGAGTAACGTTCGGCAATGGCCATGTCGCTCTTCGCCAGCACCATGTCCATGTTCGAAAGGAGGGTACGGAAGAAGCCCCATTCGCGGTTCATCTCGCCGAGCAGCGCGATGCCCGCCGCACCGCGTTTCCCGCGGAAGGCGGCGACCGCCGAGCCGAAACCGTACCATCCGGGCAGCATGAGGCGGCACTGGGCCCAGGAGAAGACCCAGGGAATGGCCCGCAGGTCTTCGATGGCCGTGGTCTTGCGGCGTGATGCGGGGCGGCTGCCGATATTGAGCGACGCGATCTCGGCGATGACGGTGGATTCCCAGAAATATCGCTCGAAGCCCGGCGTCTCATACACCAGGCTGCGGTAGGCCCGGAAGGCCTCCGAGGCCAGCTCCTCCATGGCCTGGAGGAATTCCGGCCGCGGGTCGTCGTGCTCGTGGGGCAGCAGGGTGGCCTCGAGCGCTGCGGCGGCCAGGATTTCCAGGTTGTGGCGTCCCAGTTCCGGATTGGCATACTTGGACGCGATCACCTCACCCTGTTCCGTGATGCGGATGCGGCCCTGGACGGCCCCGGCCGGCTGGGCGAGGATGGCCTGGTAGCTCGGACCGCCGCCGCGTCCCACCGAACCGCCGCGGCCGTGGAAGAGGCGCAACTGGATTCCGTGCCGGGCGAAAACCGCGGTCAAGGCCGTTTCGGCCTTGTAGAGGGACCAGCCCGAGGCCAGGAAGCCACCGTCCTTGTTGCTGTCGGAGTAGCCCAGCATGACCTCCTGGAGGCCGCCGCGGCTGCCGAGCAGCCGGTTGTAGAGGGGCAGACCGAGCAGCCGGTCCATCAGCGGGCCGCTGCGCGCCAGGTCGTCTATGGTCTCGAACAAAGGAACGATGTTGACGTCGAGCGCGCCCTCGTGGGGGCGCAGCAGGCCCACTTCCTTCAGCAGGAGGGCCACTTCGAGGACGTCCGAGACGCCGTCGGCCTTCGAGATGATGACGTTCTCGATGGCGCCGCGGCCGTAGCGCTCCTGGATCCGGCGGGCGGTACGGAAGATCGCCAGTTCTCCCGTGGTCTCGTCCGAATAGCGGACGAAGTCCGACGCCAGGGGGCGCGGCGTCTCCAGTTCCTGGAGCAGCAGGGCGATGCGGCGGTCCTCGTCGAGGCCCAGGTAGTCGATGCCCGGACGGTTCACGGCCAGCAGCTCCGCCACCGTCCTGGCATGGACTTCGGAGTTCTGGCGCAGGTCGAGGGGCGCCAGGTGGAAGCCGAAGATTTCCACGGCGCGCCGCAGGCGTCGCAGCCGTCCCCGGGCGAGGAGGGCAGAGCCGTTGTCGCAGAGGGAACGGTGCAGTACCTCGAGGTCGGCCGCGAACTCCGCCGCCGTGGCATAGGCCGGGGCCTGGCCAACGGCGTGGATCGCCGGTTCCAGGCCGTCCAGTTCCCTGGCCGTCGTGGCAAGGCGCGTATAGAGGCCGGCGATGGCCCGCCGGTAGGGTTCGTCGTCGCGGTGCGGGCTGATATCCGGGGAACGGCCGGCGAGAGCCTGCAGTTCGAGGGATGTCTGGACCAGCAACGAGGTAGAGGAAAGTCCGGCCCCGAGCTTGTGCAACTGCTCCAGATAGAAGGACAGGGCACGCCGGCTCTGGGCGCGGACTGCCGCTTCGAGAACCGGTGCAGTGACGTAGGGATTGCCATCCCGGTCGCCGCCGATCCAGGAACCCGGACGGAGGAAGGCCGGAAGCCGTTCGCCGATGGCCCCCGGGAGGGCTGCCAGCCTGTCCTCGAGGGCGTTGTGCAGGCGCGGCAGCTCGCGCAGGAAGGTGCTGTCGTAGAAGGACAGGGCGTTGCCTACTTCGTCCATCACCGACAGCCGGGCCCGGCGCAACATGCGCGTCTGCCAGAGCGTGAGCACGGCGCGGCGCATGGCTTCGTCATGATCCTCGCGTTCCTCCGGGGTCAGCCGGACCCGGTCCCGCTCGTCGAGCAGGTTCGAGATCTTCCACCGGTTGTCGAGGATGCTCTTTCGCTGGACCTCGGTCGGGTGGGCCGTCAGGACCGGGTGGATGCCTGCCGACGCAAAGAATCCGGCCAGGGCCGCGGGATCGAAACCCGCCTCCAGGGCTCGCGCGAGCGCTCTGGCCAGGGAACCCTCCTTGGGCGGGGAGCCGGCAATGGCGTGGGAGCGCGAGCGGCGGATGTGGTGCTGGTCCTCGGCGATGTTGGCCAGGTGCGAGAAATAGCTGAAAGCCCGCACCACCTGGTTCGTCCGGTCCCGGGACAGGCCGCCGAGGAGCTTCGCCAAGGCATTCCGCGCCTCCTGATCATCGTCCCGGTGGAAGCGGATCGACAACTGGCGGATGCGTTCGACGAGATCGAAGACTTCGTCCCCTTCCTGCTCGCGGACGGTGTCCCCCAGCAGGCGGCCGAGGAGCCGTATGTCCTCCCGCAGCGGGGCATCCTTGTCTTCCGGCGTATCGCTCATCGTCTCTCCTCGGCCACCCGTCGACGTCCTTGCTCCAGGCTTCGCTCCAGATAGGCCCCGTAGAAGTCCGCGCCTACGGCTCCAACGATGGGTTCCGCCACCTGGCGCCCATCGGATCCGAGGAAGACGACCGTGGGGACCAGCTTCACCCCGAGGCTGCGGGCGTAGGCCCGATGGTTCGTGGTGCGGCCGGCGAAATCCACCAGCGGCCGGCTCCGGTCGATGTCGACCTGACGCACGGGGACCGTGCCCTCCGGCCTCGCCGCAACCGGCTCCAGGTGCAGGCGTCGCACCTGGGCGCACCAGCTGCATTCGGCCCTGGAAAACATCAGGACCAGGGGAAATCCGCCTTCCGCCGCCGCCCGCGCCTCGGCCGGAAGGTCGCGCGCCACCGGCAGCGCTGCCGCGGCAGGCAGGGCGAGCGTGCATGCTAGAATCGGCCCGAGCCGCCGAGGGCGGCGAGGCCACGCGAGAAATCGCGACATCATGACTCCTTGATTCCGGTAACGAAAGCACCACCCGTGAGCACCGCTCCCGAGCGCACCTCCACTCCCCAGCGCATTGTCATTGCCACGCGCGAATCAAGACTGGCCCTCTGGCAGGCCGAGCACGTGCGCGAACTTTTGCGCCGATTATACCCGGCGTGCCAGGTCGACCTCCTCGGGATGACCACGCGCGGCGACCAGATCCTCGATCGGCCGCTCGCTCAGGTGGGCGGCAAGGGACTGTTCGTCAAGGAGCTCGAGACGGCGCTGCTGGACGGCAGTGCGGACATCGCGGTGCACTCGATGAAGGACGTCCCCATGGTGATGGGTGACGATTTCGCGCTGGTGGCCATCGGCCCGCGGGAAATGCCCCTCGATGCCTTCGTTTCCAATCGCTACGACAGCCTCCGCGACATGCCTCCCGGGGCCGTGGTCGGGACTTCCAGCCTGCGCCGGGAGTCCCAGTTGCATGCCAACCATCCCTATCTCGCGGTGACGTCCCTGCGCGGCAACCTCGACACCCGGCTGCGCAAGCTCGATGCCGGAGATTACGACGCCATCATGCTCGCCGCGGCCGGGCTGAAGCGCCTCGGCCTCGGCGATCGCATCCGCGCCGTCCTGCCGGCCGAGGAATCGCTGCCGGCGGCAGGGCAGGGGGCCCTGGGCATCGAGGCCCTTGCTTCGCGTCCGGAGGTCGCGGCCTGGATGGCGCCGCTCAACGACCCGTCGACGGCGGCTTGCGTGCGCGCCGAACGCGCCGTTTCGCGGGCGCTGGCGGGGAGTTGCGAGGTTCCCCTCGGCGCCTACGCGGAAATGCACGGAGGCCGCCTCCGGCTGCGTGGCTTCGTCGCCCGGCCCGACGGCAGCCGCATGGCCCGTGCCGAACTTGAGGGCGCCGCGGACGATCCGGAGGGTCTCGGCCTCGCCTTGGCCGATGCCTTGCGGCGGGATGGCGCCGAAGAGATCCTGAAATCCCTGGAGGGGTGATGGGCGCCGTGGCGAGCGGCCTCTCCGGCGGTCCTGCGGCCGGCCCCCTGGCCGGGCGCCATGTCGTCGTTACGCGGCCGGCCGGCCAGGCCGGCCATCTTGCAGAGGCCCTGACCCGGCTGGAGGCGCACCCGGTCCATTTTCCCGTCCTGGCGATTTTCGACCTGGCCGATCCCTCGCCCGTACTGGATGCGGCCATCCGTCTCGATACCTACGACCTGGCCGTGTTCGTCAGTCCCAACGCCATCGAGCGCGCCCTCGCCGTCATCCTCGGCCGGCGACCCTGGCCCCCCCGCCTCAGGGTTGCGGCCATCGGCAAGAGCAGCGAGCGAGCGCTGGCTGCGCATGGCATCGTCGATGTCATCGCGCCCGTCGGGCGTTTCGATTCGGAGGCGCTTCTGGAGATGCCCGCCTTGCAGGCCGTGCGCGGATGGCGGGTCCTCGTCTTCCGCGGCGATGGCGGCCGCGAGCTGCTCGGCGATACCCTGAAGGCCCGTGGCGCCGAAGTCGAATACCTGACCTGCTATCGGCGTGGGCGTCCGGACCAGGATCCGGCACCACTGCTGCGCCTGTGGGGCGACGGACTGATCGACGCGGTCACCGTGACCAGCAGCGAGGGCCTGCGAAACCTGTTCGACATGGTCGGCAAACTGGGCCAGACCTGGCTGCGCAAGACGCCGATCTTCGTTCCCCACGCCCGCATTGCCGAGCAGGCGGAAGCACTCGGCTGCCGGGACGTGGTGACCACCGGACCGGGGGACGACGGGCTCGTCGAAGGACTGCTGGCCCGTTTCTCGGAGGCGAGCCATGTCCGCTGAGGATCCGCGCCGAGGGGATGTGGCGCCGGAGCCGACGCCGGTCTTCATTCCGCCCGCCTCTGCCGTGTCGGCCCCAACGGCATCACCCAGGCCCCCATGGCGGCAGCCGGCCGCCATCGCCGTCGCCGTCCTGGGCATCGTCGCCTGGCAATGGTGGGAAACCCGCAGCCGAATTGCAGACATGCAGGTGGAGTTGTCGCGCCGCCTGGCCGAAGGCGGGGTCGCGGCCGCGGAGAGCCGAACCCTGGCGCGCCAGAACCACGAGGCGGTGCTGGCTCTGCAAGCCAAGGTGGGCGCCCTGGAGGCCCGCCTCGCGGAGGCGCAGGGGCAGCAGCTCGCCCTCGAATCCATGTACCAGGAGCTTTCCCGGAGCCGGGACGAGCGCCTGTTGTCCGAAGTGGAGCAGCTGGTCTCGGTTGCCGCCCAGCAGTTGCAACTGGCCGGCAACGTCGAGGCGGCGCTGATCGCGCTGTCCGGCGCCGACGCCCGGCTGGCCAGGGCAGCCCAGCCCCAGTTGCTCGGGCTGCGCAAGCTGATCAACCGCGACATGGACCGCTTGAAAGCCCAGCCGAACGCCGACGTCCCCGGCATCGCGCTCAGGCTGGAAGGGGTGGTTGCGGCCGTCGACGCCATGCCCTTGGCATTCGAGCAGCGGCCCCGGGCGGAGCCGGCGGTGCGGCCGACGACCAAGCCGACGGAGGCCGGCTACTGGAAGGGGCTGGCGGAGGACTTCTGGCAGGAAATGCGTCAGCTGGTCCGCATCGAACGCATCGACGAGGCAAACCATCGGGATCCGGCCCTGCTGTCCCCGAACCAGAGCTTCTTCCTGCGGGAGAACCTGCGCCTGCGCCTGCTCAATGCCCGACTCTCGCTGTTGACCAGGGACGGTCGCAGCTATCGCGAGGACATCCGGCAGGCGCGGGATTGGCTCGACCGGTTCTTCGACACCCGCGCCAAGCCGGTCCAGGCAGCGCAACTCACCCTCCGGGCACTTGCGGCAGTGGATGTGGCGCTGGAGCCGCCCAGCCTCAACGAAACCCTCGCAGCATTGCGAAATTTCAAGGTGGTCCGGGATCGGGACCCGGCCGCTCCCCGCCAGGCAAGTCCGTCCCGCTGATGCGTGCCCTGCTTTGGCTGCTGACCTTGGCCGCGCTGGCCGTGGGATTGTCCCTGGCGGCCAGGTACAACGACGGGTATGTCCTCTTCGTGCTGCCGCCCTGGCGCATGGAGATTTCCCTGAACCTGCTGCTGGTCCTCCAGGTCGCGGGCTTCCTGGCCCTCTATCTGGTGCTGCGCCTGGTCATCAATACCCTGCGCCTGCCAAGGGCCGTTCAGGAATTCCGGGCGCGGCGGCGGCGGGACAAGGCCGAGGGGGCCCTGCAGGAGGGCGCGCGGCTGTATTTCGAAGGACGTTACGGCCACGCCTTGAAGAGCGCCGCCCTGGCCTTCGCGTCCGGCCATGGCAGGGGCCTGGCCGCCATCCTGGGCCTGCGCTCCGCCCATGCGCTGCGGGATCCGATGCGGCAGGAGGAATGGCGCGCGCGGGCCCGGACGGCGGACGCCGAGACTCGCCACGCCCGGCTGATGAGCGAGGCCGAACTGGCACTGGATACCCGCCGGTTCGAGGAGGCCCTTCAACTCCTCGACGAACTCGCGGAGAGTGCCGGCCGCCATATCGCGGCGCTGCGCCTGACCCTGCGCGCCTGCCAGGGACTGGGGCGCTGGGACGAGGCCCTGCGCATCATCCGGCAGCTCGAGAAGCATGGAGCGCTCACGGCGGACCAGGCGGCGCCCCTGAAGCTCCGGGCCCATCGGGAGAACCTGCAGGCACTGGGACAGAACGGCCACGGGCTTCGCAATTATTGGCAGAAGATTCCGGCCGCAGAACGCCATGACGTCCGCCTGGCTCTCGAGGCTGCCCGTGCCTTGGGCGAATCCGGGGAGTGCGCCGCGGCCGGGGACCTGATCGGGGATGCCCTCGACGAGGGCTGGGATTCTTCCCTGGTGGCCCTATATGCCGAATGCGAGGAATCGGATGCCCTGGGCCGTATCGCCCGGGCCGAGCGCTGGCTGGCCGATCATCCGGGCGACGCGCGCCTGCTCCTCACCCTCGGTCGACTGTGTCAGCGCCGGCAGTTGTGGGGCAAGGCCGAGAGCTACCTGGAGGCCTCCCTGGCCGTGGCGCCTTCGCGGGAAGGCCATCTGGAACTGGCCCGCCTACTGGAACGCCTGGAGAAGACGGCCGATGCAAACCGCCATTTCCGGTCGGCAGCCGAGTTCGCCTGAGTCGCGTCGGGGACCGGCGTCAAATCCAGTCGCGCGGCGGCAGGAAATCCTCGTAGAGCCTTGCCTCCGGGCTCCCGGGTTCCGGATGCCAGTCATAGCGCCACTTGACCACCGGCGGCAATGACATCAGGATGGATTCTGTGCGCCCTCCCGACTGGAGGCCGAACAGGGTGCCCCGGTCCCATACCAGGTTGAACTCCACGTAGCGTCCGCGGCGGTAAGCCTGGAAGTCCCGCTCCCGCTCCCCAAAGGCCAGGTCGCGCCGCCTTTCGAGGATGGGCAGGTAGGCCTCCAGGAAGTGGTCGCCGACGCTGCGGGTCAGGCCGAAGCACCGGTCGAAGCCGCCGTCGTTGAGGTCGTCGAAGAACACGCCGCCGACGCCCCGCGGCTCCTTGCGGTGCTTCAGGTAGAAATAGTCGTCGCACCATTTCTTGTAGCGGGCATGGACGTCCTCCCCGAAAGGTGCGAGGGCGTCCCGGCAGGTCCCGTGGAAATGCACGGCATCTTCCTCGAAGCCATAGTAGGGGGTCAGGTCCATGCCGCCGCCGAACCACCAGACCGGGTCCGCACCGGCCTTTTCGGCCACGAAGAAGCGGACGTTCATGTGGGAGGTGGGACACCAGGGGTTGCGCGGGTGGAGGACCAGGGAAACGCCCATTGCTTCCCAGCGGCGCCCCGCCAGTTCCGGGCGATGGGCCGTGGCCGAGGCCGGCATGGCCGATCCCATGACGTGGGAGAAATTGACCCCGCCGCGCTCGAAGAAGCGCCCATCCTCGATGAGCCGCGAAACACCACCGCCACCCTCGGGGCGTTCCCAGGAGTCGGTGCGGAAGCTCTCGCCGTCGAAGGCCTCCAGGGCCGCGACGATGCGCGCCTGGAGTTGGGTCAGATACGACTTCACCTCCCTCGTTGCAGTATCCATGTGGTCCTCCACGCTTACCGTGAGCCGGCGCCCAATAATCATTCAGGTATCTATTGTGCCCGGATTCGCCGAGTCTCCAGCCCGAAGAACCACTTTTTGTAGAGGTATGGCGGACGGGGCCGACGTTCCGCCTCCATGCCAAAATGGGTACAATCCCGGACCGAATATTTCCATGTCAATTCGTTTAACCGATCCCGCGGAGGTCCGATGCCGATCGATACTGATGGTTCCACAGATTCGTCTGTCGAGTTCGTTCTTGCTCCGCCCGAGGCCGTGGCACCTCTCGATGTGCCGCAGGCCAACAAGGCGAACCGATTGCCGCCTGACACCGAGTCGGCCGTCGATAATCAGGTTGGACGATTCATCGAGGCGGTCCTTACCGAGGACCTTAACAGTGATTCGTTCAAGGGCAAGCTGGATTCGGCGTTTCGTCTCGGCCGCGAGGAAATCTCGATTGCCGCCAGTCTCATGACCGGCCGATTCATGGAGCGCAACATGATCGGCATGGAGGATTCGCCTGCGTTTCGTGCCATCGAGGACATGCGCAAGCAACTGGACGACCTCGACCCCGGAAAGGAGGGAGACCTACTGACGTCCAACAAGTTCCTCGGCGTCATTCCTTTCGGCAACCGGATGAAGTCGTACTTCCGAAGGTTCCAGAGCGCCAGCACGCAGCTTTCTTCGGCGCTGAAGCAGATCTACGCCGCCCGGGACGATATGCAGAGGGACGGCATCGAGATCGAGTCGACGCGCACCAAGCTCTGGGATGCGATGCAGCGGTTGAAGGCCGCGATCCGGTTCGCGGAGCAACTGGATGCAAGTCTGGCGGCGAAGGTCGCCGCCCTCAAGGCAACGGACCCGGAACGGGCCCGCGCGCTAGAGCAGGAGGTCCTGTACTACGCAAGGCAGAATCTTCAAGACATGCAAACCCAGCAGGCGGTCTGCGTCAATGGCTACCTATCCCTAGACGTCCTCAAGAAGACATGCCGGGAGATGGGGCTTGGCTGTGAGCGCGTCGCTACGACAGGAATGTCGGCGCTCGCCGTCGCACAGACCGTCGCGCGGGCCACCGGGAACCAGGTGAGAGTTATGGAAATGCTGGAAGGGGTCAATTCGACCATCGCCAATCTGATCAGCGAATCCGGCAAGCAACTGAACGACCATGCCGAGCGAACCGCCAAATTCAGTGGAAATCCGCTACTGGGAATCGAGAAGATTAAGGAGATGTTCGAAATGACGTTCAAGGCTATGGACACGATGGACAACTTTAGGGCCAAGGCCATCGAGGCGATGGCGCAGAACAATGCCGTGATGAAGGATCAGGTGGCAAAGGCGCAGTCCTATATCGACAGGGTCCGGCGGGAGAAACTCAAGGATACGGTGACGCCGGGCCTGGAAGGACCGGTAAGACTTTGACTCATTCAAATAGGAGGGTTCGGCAATGACGCAGAAATTTCTGGTGCGGCGGGATACTGCCGCGTGGACCATGCAGGTATGGATTTCCTTCGGTTTGGCTATTTTCGCCTGCACGGCAGGCGTTTGGAACATGCCAAGTCAGGAACTCGATCGAGCCTTCCTCGCCATCGGCTTTTTCTTCTGCTTGTTTGCAGCCTTCGTTCTGGCGAAGATGATTCGCGACAACAGGGACGAAAAGGTGGATACCGGCCCGTGGGTCATGACGGTATGGATTGGCTTCTTCGTCGCCGTGTCACTGACCGCCTGGGGATTGTTCAGGATGAACTCCGGAAGCTGGGAAAAGGGCTATATGGTCGTCAGTTGGCTGTTCTTGGTAAGCATGGCCTTCACCCTAGCGAAGACAGTGCGTGACAAGCAGGAGGCCGACATCATCGAGTCCGCGTCTCGCGCCGACCCAATAACCGAGACCCTGCCTTGAGCGAGGCGGCCGCCGTGCGATGTATTGGTGGCCGATCAGCCCTTGCTGTCGATGAATTTTCGGTGATTCTCGAGTTTCTCGGCTTCCCTTTGAGCGAGTCGGCGGAAGATATCCTCGAGACGGCGGGTAAGCACATCCAGTTGCTCGCAGGTGGCTGCCAGTGCCGACTCGATTTCTTCCTTCTGGTTGGCGCGTCGAGCTGCCTCGACGACTGAGAGGTAGTGGCGGCAGGCGTCCGGAAGGTAGCGCGAAATGCACGCGTGCACGAAGAAGCTGTCTTCGGAGGCCGTCCCGGGCACCTGATCGGTACCGGACAGTACGCGCGATGCTTCAGCGAGGGCTGACTTCAGCTTTCCCAGGCGGGACAATACTTCCGGTGGCAAGCGGGGCGTGATGGTAGCGAGGAAGGCGTCCAGATCTGCTGCGGCCCCTATCAGCTCTTTTGACGACGTCGGAGCAGCGTGGCGCTTCGACTGGACCACGGCGAACCAAGCGAGGCCCAAGGCCGCCAGACCGCCACCGCCGACAAGCGCCAGGGATTCACCGACGACCAGACCGGTCACCCCGAGCAAGAACCCTCCCGCGATCGAAACCACGACCGGCCACGTGGCGGCCACACTGGAGCTTTGTCGGCCGCGGTCGATGGTGGCGGCCAGCGGGGCGCCGACGAGATGATTTCGGTGCGAACCACTGACCCGCAATCGCTGGGCGGCGCCCGGAATCGAACCTGCGTTTATCGGCCGCACTCCCCGTTTTGGGAGCCTGCCGGCCAGCCACGAATTTGACCGCGGCATGAGCACCTCCGAGTCGAGAGTCAATTCCGAACGATTCTATCCCGCAAGAATGGTCAGTGCTTGACCCTGCGCCTCCGGGCTTCGGGGCCCCGTCTGGCGCGGATTCGCCTGTTAGCGCCGGATGGCGCGGTGACCGATGTCGCTGCGGTGCTGCATGCCGTCGAAGCGGATCGGCTCCAGGAGTTCGTAGGCGCGCTTCTGGGCCAGGCGGACGGTATCGCCCAGGGCGGTGACGCAGAGGACGCGGCCGCCGGCCGTCACGACCTGGCCATCGGCCTCGGCGGTGCCGGCATGGAAGACATGGCCGTCCTCGGGATCCCGCTCCAGTCCGTGGATCGTGTCGCCGCGGCGCGGCTGGTCGGGATAGCCGCCGGCAGCCATGACGACGCCGAGGGCGACGCGACGGTCCCATTCGGCCTCGACCTTGTCCAGCCGGGCGTCTATGGCGGCGTCCACGATCTCCCGGAAGTCGCTCTTCAGCCGCATCATGATCGGTTGGGTCTCCGGATCGCCCATGCGGCAGTTGAATTCAAGGACCTTGACCGTTCCGTCGGGCTTGATCATCAGGCCGGCATAGAGGAAGCCGGTGAAGGTGATGCCGTCCTTCGCCATGCCATGGATGGTCGGCATGATGACCTTGCGCATCACCTGGGCATGGACGTCCGGCGTCACGACCGGCGCCGGAGAGTAGGCACCCATGCCGCCCGTATTGGGGCCGGCATCGCCGTCCTTCAGTCGCTTGTGGTCCTGGCTGGTGGCCAGGGGCAGGGCATGGTGTCCATCGGCCATGACGATGAAGCTGGCCTCCTCGCCGTCCAGGAACTCCTCGATCACCACCCGGGCTCCCGCGTTGCCCATGCGGTTGTCCACCAGCATCATGTCGATGGCGGCGTGGGCCTCGGCCAGGTCCATGGCCACCACGACGCCCTTGCCGGCCGCCAGGCCGTCGGCCTTGACGACGATGGGTGCGCCGTTGGCGTCTACGTAGGCGTGAGCCTTCGAGGCGTCGGAGAAGGTCTCGAAGGCGGCCGTCGGAATGTCATGCCGGGCCATGAAACGCTTGGCGAAGTCCTTGGAGCTTTCCAGTTGGGCCGCCGCCTTCGTCGGGCCGAAGATCCGCAGCCCGGCGTCGCGGAATGCGTCCACGATGCCTGCCGCCAGCGGCGCTTCGGGGCCGACCAGGGTGAAGTGAACCTTCTCGCGCTTGGCGAATTCGACCAGCTCGCCGATGTCGGTGATCGGCACGTTTTCCAGTTCATGTTCGCGGGCCGTCCCGGCGTTTCCGGGCGCGACGAAGACCTTCTGCAGGCCGGGCGACTGGGCGAGGCGCCAGGCGAGGGCATGCTCGCGGCCGCCGGAACCGATGACGAGGAGTTTCATGGCGCCTCCGCCGCGCCGCGGCGGGGCGCGGCCGGAGAAAGTGTGGAGAAGGGAACCTGGGTCGCACCCTTCCCGAAGGAGGAGGCTGCGGCGAAGAGGGCCATCATTTCAATGCCGGAAATGACGGAAGCCGGTGAACACCATGGCCACGTTCTGCTCGTCGGCGGCGGCGATGACTTCCGCATCCCGGACGGAACCGCCGGGCTGGATCACCGCGGTCGCCCCCGCCTTTGCCAGGACGTCGAGGCCGTCGCGGAAGGGGAAGAAGGCATCGGAGGCGACGACCGAGCCGGCCACGGTGAGGCCGTTGTTCCCAGCCTTGATGGCGGCGATGCGGGCGGAATCCACGCGGCTCATCTGTCCCGCACCGACGCCCACCGTCATGTGGTCCTTGCAATAGACGATGGCGTTCGACTTGACATACTTGGCGACCTTCCAGGCGAAGAGCAGGTCGCGCAATTCGCCTTCCGTGGGCGCGCGCCTGGTGACCACCTTGATGTCCGCCGGTCCGATGCGTGCCTGGTCGGCTGTCTGCACCAGGAGGCCGCCGCCGACGCGCTTGTAGTCGAAAGCGTTGTCGGCACGGCCTAGCGGCACCACGAGGACCCTCAGGTTCTGCTTGGCGGCAAACACCTCCCGGGCATCGGCGGTGATCTCGGGCGCGATGATGACCTCGGCGAACTGTCCTGCGACGGCTTCCGCGGTGGGCTTGTCGAGGGCGCAATTGAAGGCGATGATGCCGCCGAAGGCCGAGGTGGGATCGGTCTTGAAGGCCTTGCGGTAGGCTTCCTCGGCCGTGGCGCCGACCGCCACGCCGCAGGGGTTCGCATGCTTGACGATCACGCAGGCCACGGCGCCGTCGAAGGCCTTGACGCACTCCCAGGCCGCGTCGGCATCGGCGATGTTGTTGTAGGACAGTTCCTTGCCCTGCAACTGCGCGTAGTTGGCGATGCTGCCGGGGACCGCTGCCGTTTCCCGGTAGAAGGCCGCGGACTGGTGGGGATTCTCGCCGTAGCGCATCGTATCCACCTTGTCGAAGGCCAGTTGCAGCCGCTCCGGGAAGGTGCCGGGACGGTTCTCGTCGTCCAGGCTGGTGAGCCAGTTGGCGATGGCCGAGTCGTAGCGGGCCGTATGGGTGAAGGCCTTCTTGGCCAGGGCGAAGCGGGTCCGGTAGGAGAGGGCGCCGCCGCCGGCCTTCAGTTCCTCGATGATCGGGTCATAGTCCGCCGGGTCGGTGACGACGCCCACCCCGCCGGCCTCGGAACCGTGGTTCTTGGCTGCCGCCCGCACCATGGCCGGGCCGCCGATGTCGATGTTCTCGATCGCGTCGTCCAGGCTGCAGTCCTTGCGGGCGACGGTCTGCTGGAAGGGGTAGAGGTTCACCACCACCAGGTCGATGGGCGGGATGGCGTGGGCCTCCATGGTCTTGACATGCTCGGCCAGGTCGCGTCGGCCCAGGATGCCGCCGTGCACCTTCGGGTGGAGGGTCTTGACCCGCCCGTCGAGCATCTCGGGAAAGCCCGTGTATTCGGAGACATCGGTGACGGCGAGGCCGGAATCGCGCAGGAGCTTCGCGGTGCCGCCGGTGGAGAGGAGTTTGACGCCGAGGGCCGCGAGGGCGCGGGCGAAATCCACCACGCCGTGCTTGTCGGAAACGCTGATCAGGGCTTGGGATACTTTCATGTTTTCGAATCGCGGCGGACCGACGGCGCTCGAAATGACACGCGCCGGCTGCAGGCCGCTTCCTCCGTGGTCAAAGCAGTTCGTGGTCGCTGAGCTTGCGGCGCAGCGTGTTTCGGTTGATGCCGAGCATTTCCGCGGCTACGGTCTGGTTCCCGCCCGCCTGCTTCATGACCACCTCGAGCATCGGCTTCTCGATGCTGCGGATGACCATGTCGTAGATGGCGTGGGGTGCCTGGCCATCCAGGTCGCGGAAATAGCGGTTGAGGGTACGGCGCACGCAATCCGACAGCTCTGAGCTCATGCCGCTTCCCGTTCGTAGATCAGGTGGTCGTTGGCCGCCGCCTGCGCGAGGAAGAACTCGTCGGTGGCCGATACCTGGGCTTCCCGGGTCGGCAACTGGTTCATGGCGTGGCGGAAATGGGCAGCCCCCACCAGGCCCTTCGTATACCACCCGATGTGCTTGCGCGCGATCTTGACGCCCGTTTCCTCGCCGTAGAAGGCGTAGAGGTCGGCCAGATGCTCGCGAAGGATGGCGTGAATCTCGGAGACCCGCGGCGGCGGGAGCTTGCGGCCGGTGGCGAGGAAGTGCTCGATTTCCCGGAACAGCCAGGGGCGGCCCTGGGCGGCGCGGCCGATCATCAGCCCGTCGGCGCCGGTGTGGTCGAGCACCCGGCGGGCCTTTTCCGGCGAGTCGATGTCGCCGTTGGCGATGACCGGAATGCGGATCTGCGATTTCACCAGGGCGATGGTGTCGTATTCGGCATGGCCCATGTACTGGTCGGCGCGCGTCCGGCCATGGATGGCGACGGCGCGGATGCCGCTTTCCTGGGCGATGCGCGCGATGGTCGGGGCATTGCGGTTCTGGCTGTCCCAGCCGGTGCGGAACTTCAGGGTGACCGGGGTGTCGGGGACCGCCTCCACGACCGCCTCGAGGATGCGCGCCACGAGCACCTCGTCGCGCATCAGGGCGGACCCGGCCATGACGTTGCAGACCTTCTTCGCGGGGCAGCCCATGTTGATGTCGATGATCCGGGCGCCCTGGTCCGCGTTGTACTTTGCCGCTTCCGCCATCATCCGCGGGTCGGCACCGGCGATCTGCACCGAGACCGGTTCCACCTCGCCGGCATGGTCCGCCCGCCGGCGCGTCTTGGCGCTGCCGTAGAGGAGGGAGTTGGAGGTGACCATCTCGGACACCGCGAGTCCCGCTCCGAGGCGCTTGCAGAGCTGGCGGAAAGGCCGGTCGGTGACCCCGGCCATGGGCGCGACGAACAGGTTGTTGCGCAGCCGGAAGCCGAGGAAGTCCATGGGGCTGAGAAAGAAACGGTACGCGGTGGATCGGAAGGAAGGGCGCGATTTTAACTCAAAGCCTTCCGACGGCCATCGAAAGCGCTTATCCAGGGGAAGGCATACCGCCCGTTCGTTGCAGCGGCGGCTTCGCTGCCATTGGAATCCCGGCCGCTGGCGGAATCAATAGTCCGAACGGACTACCACGCCCTGGCGCCGTACATCATGCGCCGGGCGACGAAGGCCCGGGCCGGCGGCAGCAGGTCCAGGGCCAGAAGGCCGGCACCCCGTGCGTGGCCGAACAGGCGGTTGTGTCCTTCGAACACGCGGACCAGCAGATCGGTGAAGCCCATTGCGCCGCGACGGTCCAGGCGGCGGGCTGCCGCATAGCGTTCGAGTACCGCGGGGTCGCCCGGGTCGCCGCCGGATCGCGTCGCATCGCCGACGGTTTCGGCCAGTTGCCAGATGTCGCGCAGGGCCAGGTTGAAGCCCTGCCCGGCCACGGGATGGAGCGTCTGGGCGGCGTTGCCTATCCACGCCTGGCGGCATCCCACCGGGCTCTCGCGGTAGCGCAGGCCCAGCGGATACGCGCTCCTGGGTTCGGCGGCCTCGAAGCGCAGGCGGCTCCCGAAGCGGGCCTGCAGCAGGGCCAGGAACTCCCGGTCGCCGAGTGCCGCGATCCTTGGCGCGTCCTCGTCCGCGCATGCGAGGACGAGGGCCCATGCATCGCCCGTGGGCAGCAGGGCCACCGGGCCATCCGCGGTGAAACGCTCGTAGGCCACATTGCCGTGGGCTTCGCGGGTCAGCACGCGGCAGATGACCGCGTGCTGCCCATAGTCCCGCCGGCGCGCCGCCGATTCGGTGATGCCGCCCTCGGCATAGACGAGCAGGCGGGCCTCGCCGGTGCCCGCGCCACCCTGGAATTCGACCCGCGCGTCCTCGGGTCGGGCGGCGTCGATGCGCGAGCATTCCCGATAGGCGACCGGGGTTGCCTCCAGGGCCCGGTCCAGGGCGGCGATCAGGTCCCGGGCGGCGAGGACGTAGCCCAGGGCCGGAACGCGCTGCTCCTCCGCCTTGAGCAGCGTGCGCCCGAGATGACCGGCCTGCGATACGTGGATGGTCGCGATGGCGGTATTCGGAATCGCACGCCACACATCGAGCCATTCGAGGATCTGCCGGGCACCCTGGGAAAGCGCCAGCACGCGCCGGTCGGCGAGCCCCGATCGTCGCGGGCGTGCGTCGTGGATCTCGCAGCGCACCCCCTGCCGGTGCAAGGCCAGGGCCAGGGCCATGCCGGCCGGACCACCGCCGACGATGGCAACCGGCAACCGGCCGTCGACCACGTCCGCCCCTTTCGTCATCTCAGCCCTCGCCGCCCCGCGCCCCGCGCATCCAGGCCTCGATGTCCTCGATCGTCTTCGGCGCGTCGCGAGTGATCACCTCGCAAGCCTCCGCGCCCACCGCCACGTCGTCCTCGATCCGTATGCCGATGTTCCAGAAGTCGGGCGGCACGTCCTCGGCGGGGCGGATGTAACAGCCGGGTTCGATCGTCATGACCATGCCCGGTGCCAGGGGCTTCCACTGGTCGCCGTCCTTGTAGTCGCCGGCATCATGGACATCGCGGCCCAGCCAGTGGCTGGTTCGGTGCATGTAGAAGCGCTTGTAGGCCTCCGTCTCCATCACGGCGTCGAGGCTGCCTTGCAGCAGGCCCAGGTCGATCATCCCCCGGGCGAGGATGCGGACCGCCGCGTCGTGGGGATCCTGGAAGGCGGCACCGGGCCGGACGGCGGCGATGGCCTCGTCCTGGGCCGCCAGCACCAGGCGATAGACGTCGGCCTGCGGCCCGATGAAGCGGCCGTTGACGGGAAAGGTGCGCGTGATGTCCGCGGCATATCCTTCCAGTTCGCAGCCGGCGTCGATGAGCAGCAGATCCCCGTCGGCGAGGGGCCGGTCGTTCCCCACGTAGTGCAGGATGCAGGCGTTGGCCCCGCCGGCGACGATCGGGGGATAGGCAGGGAAGCCGCTGCCGGCATGGCGGAATTCGTGGAGCAATTCCGCTTCCACCTGGTATTCGCGCATCCCGGGCCGGCAGGCGGCCATGGCGCGCCGGTGGGCGTTCGCCGAGATGCGGGCCGCCTCGCGCATCAGGTCCAGTTCCTCGGGGCCCTTGACGAGCCGCATGGCGTCCAGGTCCTGGCGCACGTCGCGTATCACCCGGGGAGCCTGTCGGCCGGTGCGTACCTGGGCTCGCACGGCGTTCAAGGCGGCCAGGATCCGCCTGTCCCAGGCGTCGTCGTGACCCAGGGAATACCAGAGGGCGGGCCGGTCCGCCAGCAGATCCGGGAGGCGGCTGTCGAACTCGCCGATGGGATGGGCCTCGTCGAGGGCGAATGCCTCCCGGGCGTCCTCCGGGCCGAAGCGGTGGCCATCCCAGATTTCCCGTTCCTCGTTCTTTTCCCGGCAGAAAAGGATGCTCTTCGGGTTTTCGCCGCCGACCAGCACCAGGACGGACTCCGGCTCGTCGAAGCCCGTCAGGTAATGGAAGTAGCTGTCGGGCCGGAAGGGGAAGGTGGTGTCGCGGTTGCGCACCTTCTCTTCGGCCGTCGGAATGACGGCGACACCTTCGCCCATGCGGGCGATGAGGCGATTGCGCCGGTCCTGGAAGGGCGTCGTGTCCATCGGCCGATTATAGCGACGGCGTCCGGTGGCTCAGGACAGGGTTCGGATCAGGGAATCCAGATCGGCCAGGCGCTGCGGCGTACCGACATCGGTCCATCGCCCGGCGTGCAGTTCCCCGCCGGCCCGTCCGGCACCGATGGCCCCGTAAAGCAGGGGTGCCAGCTTGGCGGGGCGGCCCGCCTCGAGACCGGCAAACAGCTCCGGGCGAAAGACGCCGATGCCCGCGTAGGTCAGCTTTGGACCTTCCCCTTCCACGAGGCGCCGGCCGTCCAGGACGAAGTCGCCTCCCGCGTGATGCGAGGGGTTCGGGGCAAGGACGAGGTGGATCAGGTCGGCCATGGCCAGTGCGTCGCCCGCCCGGGCGAAGTCCCAGTCGCAGAAGATGTCCCCGTTGACGACCAGGAAGGGGGCGCCGCCCAGCAACGGCAGCGCCTGGCGAATGCCTCCCGCGGTCTCCAGCGCCCCCGGGGGTTCCGGCGAGTAACGGATGGACAGGCCCCAGGCGCTCCCGTCCCCGAGCATGCCCTCGATCATCTCCCCGAGGTGGGCATGGTTGATGACGATCTCGCGATACCCGGCCCGCGCCAGGCGTTCCAGGTGCCAGACGAGGAGGGGCTTGCCGGCCACGGTGAGCAGGGGCTTGGGGCAGGAGTCGGTCAGCGGCCGCATCCGCTCGCCCCGGCCGGCGGCGAGGATCATCGCCCTCATGGGCGCCCTTTGCGGGAGGCGGACATCAAAACGTGTAGCCGACCTGCGGGCCCCGGTCCTCGATGCGGTCGAGGATGCGCAACAGGGGCAGCAGGGCGCGGTAGCGCTCGCAGGCGGCGCGCAGGTACTTCGATACCAGGGGCATGTCCTTCAGGTATCCGTCCTTGCCGTCCCGGTGCCACAGCCGGGCGAAGATGCCGAGAACCTTGACGTGCCGCTGGACACCCATCCACTCGTAATCCCGATGGAATTCGGCGAAGTCGGCGCGCACCGGCAGCCCCGCCTGGCGCGCCTTTTCCCAGTAGCGGACGAGCCAGTCGAGGGTCGTCGCCTCCTCCCAATCGACGTAGGCGTCCTTGAACAGGGAGACCAGGTCGTAGCTGATCGGGCCATACACTGCGTCCTGGAAGTCGATGATGCCGGGATTGGGCCCGGCGACCATCAGGTTGCGGGAATGGTAGTCGCGATGCACATAGACCTGCGGTTCGGCGAGATTTACGGCGAGGATGCGTTCGAAGGTTTCCCCCAGCCCCAGCCTTTCCTTGTCGGTCAGGGCCAGGCCCAGGTGGCGGTCCAGGTACCACTCGGGGAACAGGTCCAGTTCCCGCTGCAGCAGGGCCCGGTCGTAGGGGGGCAACTGGCCGGGCCGGCTTGCGGCCTGGATGCGCACCAGGGCATCGATTGCGTCGCGGTAGAGTTCGGCGGCGGGCGTCGAGGCCAGGGCCGACAGATAGGTGGTTTTCCCGAGATCGGACAGGGCCAGGAAGCCGTCGTTCCTGTCCTCGGCCAGCACTTCCGGGACGTGGACCCCGGCCCCGCGGAACAGGGCCTGGACATGGAGCCAGGGCCCTACATCCTCCTTTTCCGGGGGCGCATCCATGACGACGAGGCTGCCGCCGTCTTCGAATTCGGCCCGGAAGTAGCGGCGGAAACTGGCGTCGGCGGAGGCGGGGGACAGCCGCAATGGGCGGCCGGGATGGAGGGCCGATAGCCAGGCCTGAATCTGCTGCTGCCGCTGCACGCGGGAGTCTCCGGGGGAATGCTAGAATTTTGGATTCTAACATTCGGACCCCAAGGCCTCCCGGCGCAGCCTTCGGCCTGCCATGCGCGGGTGACGGCAGGATCGGCGAAGTTCGCAAATGCCCACCTTCGCAAGCGGAAAACTAGGCTGGCTGGCCCTGCTCGGCATGGGTGGGCAGGCGGTCGCAGCCGAGAACCTGCCTCCCCTTCGGGTGGACCCGGGGTTGCTCGGACTACGGCCCGTCGTTCGCCAGCAGGCGGCGCCCGCCGGCGCGGTGCAGGCTGCAGTGCCGGTTGTTCCCCCGGCCCGGTCGGAGCGGCCGGCGGCCACCGCCCCTGCCGAACCCGGGCCCGTCGTCGCGGCGCCGGCCGTGCCTCCGGTTCGACTCGACGCACCGATATCCACCGAAACCATCGGCACGCTCCCTGGGGAGCCGGCCAGGAAGGGCGCCTCGTCCACCGACGGGCAGGCCGCCTCCGCCGCGCCGCGCGCTGCCGCACCCGCTGCCGGTCCCCCTGCGGCTCCCCGCAGCGCGGCACCGACGGCGGCGCCAAGGCCTGCTCCGGCGGCCGCCGCCGAAATAAAGGCTGCGGATCCGGTTCCTGCGCGGGGCGAAGCGCCCGATACCCTCGGCACCCCGAGGCTTCCCCGTTCCGAAGCCACCGAGCCGCCCCAGGTTGCCGAGCGCCCGGTGGTGGCGCCCCTCTATTCGGCCCATGTTTCGGCGGGCCTGCTCCCCGAACAGCGCCTTCGCATGACGCCGCGTCTGGCCCCCAGGTCCCGGGTTGAGGAAAACGAACCGACGCCCACCTTCATCGCGGCAGATGACATTCGGGGTGTTAACGATCGTGAGGTCGTGGCCACCGGCGCCGTGGAACTGCGGAAGGCGGGGTCCGTCCTGGACGCCGATCGGCTTACCTACTGGCAACAGGAAGACGAAGTCGATGCCGTCGGAAACGTCCTGTTCCAGCGCGACGGAGATCGCATCGCCGGTCCGCACCTGAGAATGAAACTGGAGGAAAGCACCGGCTACTTCGAGTCGCCCGAATACAGCATCACGCGGGCGTCGCGACAGCCGCCCGTTAAGACAGGCCGGGCCGTGGTGGTGGCTCCCGCGATGGCGCCCGACAACTGGGTCGCGAAACCCACCACCGGATACGGCGAGGCGTCGCGCATCGATTTCGAGGGCAAGGACAAGTTCCGTCTCGGCAACGCCACCTACAGCACCTGCGGTCCCGGTGCCGAGCGCGACTGGTTCGCGCAGGTGGGAGAACTGCACCTGGACTACGAGAAGGAGCGCGGCGAGGCGGATGATGCCCTCGTCGTGTTCAAGGGCGTTCCCATCTTCTATGCCCCCTGGTTGAGCTTCTCCCTGAACAACCAGCGCAAGAGCGGCTTCCTGGCGCCCACGTTCTCCAGCAACAGCAAGAACGGCGCGGAACTCACGGTGCCCTTCTACTGGAACATCGCGCCCAACATGGATGCCACCATCTCTCCGCGGATGATGGCGAAGCGGGGAACGCAGTTCAACACCGAGTTGCGTTACCTCAACTACGGCTATGCCGGCCAGGCCCGGGTCGAATACCTGCCCAAGGACCAGATGACGGGAACCCGCCGAACAGGATATTCGGTCCTGCACAACCAGGTGTTCGGCCACGGATTTTCCGGCAGTCTCGACCTGAACGGCGTTTCCGACGACACCTACTTCAGCGACCTTTCCACCAAGGTCAGCGCGGTATCCCAGGGGAACCTGATGCGACGGGGCGAGCTTCAATACCGCGCGGCATGGTGGAATGCGAGTGTCATCGCCCAGACCTACCAGACATTGCAGGATCCGTCCGCCATCGTGCCGGTCACGGTACCGTACAGGCGACTGCCCCAGGTACGGTTCGGGGCGGTCCGGCCGGACATGCCTTTCGGCGCCGTCGCGACCTTGAATGCCGAGCACGTCAATTTCGTTCACCCCTCGTTGCCACTGGGGCGGCGGATGTCGGTGTATCCGCAATTGTCGGTTCCCATGGAGTGGGCGGCGGCCACACTGACGCCCAAGATCGGTTTCCATTCCACGACCTACGACCTGGAGCGGCAGGCGGCCGGAGTGCCGCAGCGCCTGTCCCGCAATGTCCCGATCATGAGCGTCGACGGCCAGGTCCTGTTCGAGCGGGAGACGACCGTGTTCGGCAGGGCCGTCAACCAGACCCTGGAACCTCGGCTGTTCTATGTGTACGTCCCCGAGCGGGACCAGTCCCTGATTCCCAACTTCGATACCGGGATCGCCGACATCAACTTCGCCCAGATCTTTTCGGAGAACCGTTACAGCGGCGGAGATCGCATCGGTGATGCCAATCAACTGACGGCGGCCTTGACGTCTCGGCTGGTGGATCCCGACTCCGGCGCGGAACTCGTGCGGGCCACCCTCGGCCAGGTCCATTACTTCACCACCCAGCATGTCACCCTTCGCCGGGCCGATGGAACCGTCGAGACGCCCCGTACGGGCCGTTCGGCGGACATCCTGGCTGCCGTGTCCGGGCAGGTGGCGCGCGGCGTGTGGTTCGACACCGGCTGGCAATACAACCCGCGGGATGCCCGCACGGAGCGGCTGAACGTGGGCGGGAGGTACCAGCCGGAGATCGGCAAGGTGCTCAATGCCGGATATCGCTATTCGCGGGATTCCCTGGGCCAGATCGACGTGTCCGGGCAGTGGCCCCTCGGGGGTGGCTGGCACGGCGTGGCACGCTACAACTATTCCACCAAGGAGCGCCGCCTGATCGAAAGCATCGGCGGCCTGGACTACGACGCCGGCTGCTGGGTGGCCAGGTTCGTGGTCCAGCGGATCGCCACCCTGACCAACAAGGCGAGCACGGCAATCTTCGTTCAACTGGAGTTGAACGGTTTTTCCCGCGTCGGCTCCAATCCCCTCGAGCTTCTCAATCGGAGCATTCCCGGCTACGGCGTGATCAATCATTACGCGGCCGAACCCGACTACCTGGGCTATTGAATCACCATGCGAAACCTCCTGCTTGCGATCCTGCTCGGTACCGCCACCCTGGGAATGAGCTTTCCGGCCCTCGCGCAGGGACGGCAGGCCGTGCCCCAGGAGGTCGATCGCATCGTCGCGGTCGTCAATGACGAGGCGATCACGCTGTTCGAGTTGCGCTCGCGCATGCAGATGGTGATCCGGCAATTGCGCTCCCAGAACACCCCCCTGCCTTCGGAAGACGTGATGATCCGGCAGATGCTCGAGCGGATGATCGTCGATCGGGTCCAATTGCAGACGGCCAAGGAGAGCGGATTGCGGATCAGCGATGGGGAACTGGACGCCACCCTGCGCCGGATCGCGGAAGCCAACAAGATGTCCCTGTCGGAATTCCGCCGGGCGGTGGAGGCGGACGGGATCGTCTGGCCGAAGTTCCGCGAGGAGATCCGGGAGGAAATGACCGTGACCCGCCTGCGCGAACGGGAGGTGGACAACCAGGTGTCGGTCACCGAAGGCGAGATCGACAATTACCTGGCCAATCCCCAGGCCACGTCGGCGGCGCCGGAGTCGATCCATATCGAACACATCATCCTGCGCGTCCCCGAGCAGGCCAGCCCGGACCAGTTGGCCCGGATCCGGGCCCGCGCCGAGCAGGCCCTCGGCCTGATCCGCGGCGGCGAGAATTTCGCCAAGGTGGCGGCGTCCTTTTCGGATGCACCCGACGCGCTGTCGGGCGGATCGATGGGGATGCGGCCCCTCGACTACCTGCCGGCCCTCTATGCCGATGCCGCGGCGAAACTGAAGGTCGGCGAGGCGAGCGAAGTCCTGCGCAGCCCGGCGGGATTCCACATCATCCGGGTGGCCGAACGGCGCGGTGGCACCCCGACCATGCAATCGCTGCGGCAGACCCGGGCCCGCCACATCCTGATCAAGGTGAATGAACTGGTCTCCGAGTCGGAGGCGCGTCGCAAGCTGGTCGGGCTGAAGGAGCGCCTGGACAACGGCGGCGATTTCGCCGAACTGGCCCGCCTGTATTCGAACGACCTGTCGGCGGCGAAGGGGGGCGACCTGGGGTGGGTGTACCAGGGCGACACCGTGCCCGAGTTCGAGCGGGCGATGGACGCCCTGAAAATCGGGCAGACCAGCGAACCGATCCAGTCGCCATTTGGCTGGCATCTGATCCAGGTCCTGGAGCGCAAGACCGAGGATGCATCGGAGGAACGCCGACGGCTGGTGGCCCGCGCCGCCCTGCGCAGTCGGAAGGCGGACGAGGCCTATCAGGACTGGTTGCGGCAGATCCGGGATCGGGCCTACGTGGAGTACCGGCTCGAGGAACGCTGAACGGGGGCCGGGCCACCATGCGCAAGCCTTCCCTGGTGGTGACGACCGGCGAGCCCGCCGGCATTGGTCCCGATATCTGCCTTGCCCTTGCGGCGACGCAGATGCCCATGCCGGTTACCATCCTCGGGGACCGGGACCTGCTGAGGGAGCGTGCCGCCCGGATATGTCCCGATGCGCCCTTTCCCGACGTGGAGCACGTGCCCCTGCGTGTTCCGTGCGTCGCGGGGCGCCTGGATCCAGCCAACAGCGCCTATGTCCTGGAATTGCTGGACCAGGCGGTGGACGGCTGTCGCTCGGGGCGCTTCGCCGCCATGGTCACGGCTCCGGTGCACAAGGGGATCATCAATGACGCGGGCATTTCCTTCACCGGCCATACCGAATACCTGGCTGCCCGGACGGGGACCGACAGGGTGGTGATGATGCTTGCCGGGGCCGGATTGCGGGTCGCCCTGGCGACGACACATCTTCCCCTGGGGGAGGTCCCGAAGGCGATCACCCGGCCGGAACTCGAAAAGACGCTGCGCATCATTGAGCGGGACCTGCGGCTCCGGTTCGGCATCCCGCGACCGCGCATTCTGGTGGCAGGCCTGAATCCCCATGCGGGGGAGGGCGGCCACATGGGGCGGGAGGAGATCGAGGTGATCGGACCCGTGGTCGAGGCCTTGCAGGCGGAGGGCATGGACCTCGTCGGCCCCCTGCCGGCGGACACCCTGTTCACCGCGGGTGTCCTGGCCGGTTCGGATGCCCAGCTCGCGATGTACCACGACCAGGGCCTGGCGGTACTCAAGTACGCGGCCTTCGACGAGGGGATCAACATCACCCTCGGCCTGCCCATCCTGCGCACTTCGGTGGACCATGGCACCGCCCTCGACCTGGCGGGGACCGGGCGAGCCAAACCGACGAGCCTCCTGGCGGCAGTGCGGCTCGCTGCGGAAATCGTCGGCCGCCGATGAGAGGCCACGCGCCGAGGAAGCGTTTCGGCCAGAATTTCCTGGTTTCGCCCGGGGTCGTGCGCAGGATCGTCGACGCGATACGTCCGCTGCCCGGCGATCGGGTGGTCGAGATCGGCCCGGGCCTCGGCGCCCTGACGGAGCCCTTGCTGGCAATCCTGCCCGTCCTGCACGTCGTCGAGATCGACCGGGACCTGATCGCCCGCCTGCGCCTCTCCCATTCCCCCGATTGCCTCGTCATCCACGAGGGCGACGCCCTCGATTTCGACTTCGGCACCCTTGGCGATGGCCTGCGCATCGTGGGGAACCTGCCCTACAACATTTCGACGCCGCTCCTCTTCCACCTGGCCAGCTTCGCCGATCGGGTCAGGGACATGCATTTCATGCTCCAGAAGGAAGTGGTGGACCGCATGGTCGCCGCCCCGGGTGGCTCGGAATACGGCCGGCTCTCGGTCATGCTGCAGTATCGCTTCGTCATGGAGCGCCTGTTCGTCGTCCCGCCGGGCGCCTTCGATCCCGCGCCGAAGGTCGATTCCGCCATCGTTCGCCTGGCGCCGAAGGAGCGGTCGAGACTGGATGCGGCGGACCTGGCGCTGCTGGCGCGCATCGTGACGGCCGCGTTCGGACAGCGGCGAAAGATGCTGCGCAACAACCTGCGGGATTTCGCGACCGCGGACGAACTGGAGCGGGCGGGCATTGCTCCGACAGCCCGCGCCGAGGATCAGCCCCTGGAGAACTTCGTCCGCCTGGCCAATTGCCTGGCGCAAAAGAAAACGGCGGGCTGAGCCCGCCGTCCATGGCCTTGGCCTGCCCCTACGCCTGCTTCTTGGCCGGACAGGTGTTCATGCCGAGCAGCGGATAGAGGGGGCAGAACCCGACCAGGCCCGTGCCCAGGGGCACAATGCCGATCCAGGCCCAGACGGGGCCGCCCATGACGGCCCAGGCCACGAGGGCGAGGCCCGCCAGTACGCGCAGTACGCGGTCGATGCCGCCGACATTGAATTTCATGAGTGTCTCCTTGAGGGTTGAGGGGGAACGCGGACCCATTGGACCACGACAAGCCCCCAGACCTCTGTAACCTAAGTTACAGAGGTCTGGGGCGGCGGGTCAGGCACCGGCGATCTCCCTCAGCCGGGTGGGGTCGAGGATTTCCACCTGTTCGCGCGACAGTCGGACGAGGCCTTGTTCGGCAAAGCCCTTCAGGAGCCGGCTGACCATCTCGCGGACGCTGCCCAGCTCGTCCGCCAGTTGCTGATGGGTGGTGTGTATCGTCCTTCCCCTCCCCAGCAGGAGCCCCGCCAGTCTCTGGTCGAGCTTGCGAAAGGCGACTTCCTCGACGAGGGTCATCAGTTCCGCCATGCGTTCCGAGAACAGGTGGAAGACGAAATCCCGGAAAGGGGGGGTGGCGAGGAGCTCGTCGAAGAGCCTGCGCGGCATGAGGACGAGGGCTGTTTCCGCTTCCGCCACGCCGCGGGCGTTGTAGTCCGCGTGGCCGAGCAGGCAACTGGAGGTGATGATGCAGGACTCCCCCGGAAGGACCCTGTAGAGGGGCAGTTCGCGGCCATTGGCTGCCGTCTTCGCCACCCGTATGGCCCCTGCCAGGACGAAGGGGAAACCCTGGCAGGGCTGCCTCTCGTCGAACAGCACCGTGCCGGCCGGCACGGTGAGTTCCCTGGCCTCGGCGAGCACCCGGGTCGCGAGGGCCGGCGGTATCCGATCCAGTACCGGGTAGAGCGCCGCGAAGCCGGGTGCGTTCATGCGAGGTCGGCCAATACCGGTGCGTGATCGGAGGGGCGCTCGAGGCGGCGCGGCGCCGGGTCTATGCTGCACCCGGTGCACGACTCGGCCAGGGCGGCGGAAAGCAGGATGTGATCGATCCGCAGGCCCAGGTTGCGACGGAACGCCGCCTGTCGGTAATCCCACCAGCTGTAGTGGCCACCGGCATCCTCGAAGCGCCGGAACGCGTCCTGGAGTCCCAGGGCAATCAGGTCCCTGAATGCCTGGCGCTCCGGTTCGCTGCACAGGATCTGGTCCCGCCAGGCCACTGGATCATGGACGTCCCGGTCCTCCGGGGCGATGTTGAAGTCGCCGAGCAGGGCCAGCGAAGGCCAGGCGGCGACCTCCGCCTCCAGCCATTCGCGCATGGCCGCCAGCCACCGAAGCTTGTATTCGAATTTCTCCGAGCCGACCGCCTGGCCGTTGGGGAAATAGGCGCAGACGATGCGCCGGCCTCCCACCGTGGCCGCGATGACCCGCTTCTGCGGATCCTCGAAGCCCGGTATCCCGAAAACGACGTCCGTCGGCTCCGTGTCGGCCAGGATGGCGACGCCGTTGTAGGTCTTTTGTCCGCTGTGGATGGCGCGGTAGCCGGCGGCAGCCATTTCCGCATGCGGAAACCTGTGATCCTCGAGCTTGGTTTCCTGGATGCAGAGGACGCTGGGGCGCGCCGACGCCAGCCAGTCGAGCACGTGGGGCAGGCGGACGTTGAGGGAGTTGACGTTCCAGGTGGCGATTCGGCATCCGGGCATGGGAAGACCTGTCTAGCGTTCCGGAAATCCCCGGGCTCCGACTCGGCGTCGATTCCAGGGAGTGCAGACTATAATCGAATCGAAAGGAGTCGGACATGTTCGATTCTCCGTTCGACCGCTGTCCGGTCTGCAATGAGATGGTTCTCCTGGACCAGACGCAGAAGGAGTGTGCGCGGGAGCACGGCTGCCGCAACGTCGATTGCCCGCTGGGTCGGTATTTCGTCGGGGTAGATTTTTCTTCAGGGGCGCGCGCGACGTCGCGACCCAGGTCCTTCGGGAGGAGTGGGCATGGCAAAGGCGGAGCAGCCTAGCGATCGGCGGCGTTTTTGGCGGGCTGCGTTCGTGGCCCGGGCGCATCTCACGACACGTGACGGCAACCAGCTCGTGAAGCTGGAAGACATTTCCCTGAAGGGTGCCTTGGTCCAGACGGGGGTTGCCGGGGAAGTGGCGGTCGGGGACAGTTGCCAATTGCATCTCGATCTCGCGATCGACGCCCACATTGCGATGTGGATGACGGTGGCTCACGTCGAAGGACGAAGCGCGGGCCTGCGGTGCGACAGCATCGACCTGGACAGCGTGACCCACCTGCGCCGCCTGGTCGAACTGAACGCCGGCGACCCCTCGGTACTGGAACGGGATCTTTCCGCCCTCACGCGGTGAGGGCGCGGCGGCGAGCCTATTTGACGGCCGCCTTGGCCGAGCTCTTCGGGTAGCCCGCCGAATCGAGCAACTGGGACCACGTCCCTTCCTCGAAGCCCTTCTGCGACTTCGTCCCTACCAGCAGCGACGGCACCGCCAACTCGGCGATGCCCGTCGCGGCCTTGAACGCTGCTGCGTCCTCCTGGGTCTTGACGCTCTTCTCGGAGAAGGGGATTCCACGGCGACCGAGATAGTCGCGGGCAGCCTTGCATTCCGCCTCGCAGTCCGGGGCTACGTAGAGCGTCACGGGGAAGTCCTGTGCCGCCTGCTGCACCTCGAACGGCCCGCCTCCGGCGTCTACGACATTCGGCGGGCCCGCCTTCAGCTTGTCGACCTTCTTGATCTCCGAAGACGGCGGCGGGTTGTCCGAATAGTTCACCGTCCCCGACTTGTTGACCCACCGATAGGTCTGGGCCTGGGCGGGAAGGAATGCCATCGTGATGGCCAGGGCGATGCACAGGCGAGGGATCATGAACGGCTCCCCAAGATTCATACCGTTTCGATCATACCACTATGGCGAAGCAGGGCATCGGGCAATGGGTCGCGGTTCCGGAACGCGCGGAAGGACTCGAGTGCCGGCCGCGCGCCGCCCACCGCCAGGATCTCCTGCCAGAAGCGGTGCCCGGTATCCGGATCGAGCACGCTGCCCTTGGGCCGGCCTGCTTCCTCGAAGGCCTCGAAGGCATCGGCGGACAGGACCTCCGCCCATTTGTAGCTGTAGTAGCCGGCCGCATAGCCGCCGGCGAAGATGTGGGAGAAGCTCTGGGGGAAGCGGTTCCAGGCCGGCGGCACGATGACCGCCACCTCGCTGCGCACCCGGTCGAGCAGCTCGAGCACCTCCGGCTTGCGGCCGTCGCCGGACTCGGCATGCAGCAGCAGGTCGAACAGGGCGAACTCGATCTGGCGCAGGGTCTGCAGCCCGCTCTGGAAGTTCTTTGCGGCCGTCATCCGGTCGAAGAGGACTCGCGGCAGGGGTTCCCCGCCTTCCACGTGGCCGGTCATGCCCTGGAGCACGTCCCACTCCCAGCAGAAGTTCTCCATGAACTGGCTCGGCAGTTCCACGGCATCCCACTCCACGCCATGGATGCCGGAGACGGGCAGATCCTCCACCTGGGTCAGCAGGTGGTGGAGGCCATGACCGCACTCGTGGAACAGCGTGATGACGTCGTCGTGGGTGAAGGTGGCGGGACGGTCGCCGTTGGGCGACGGGAAATTGCAATTGAGGTAGGCCACCGGCGACTGGATGCCATCCGCCGTCCGCCTCCGCGTCAGGGCCTCGTCCATCCATGCGCCTCCGCGCTTGGTTTCCCGGGAATAGAGGTCCAGGTAGAACTGGCCGACGAGCTTGCCGGCCCGCAGGATGCGGTAGAAACGGACGTCCGGATGCCAGACCGGCGCCGCGTCGCGCTCGATGGCCACGCCGAACAGGGTCGAGATCACCTTGAACAGCCCGGCGAGCACTCTCGGCTCTGGAAAGTACTGGCGTACCTCCTCGTCGGAGAAGGCGTAGCGCGCCTCTTTCAGCTTTTCCGAACTCCAGGCGATGTCCCAGCTTTCAAGGGCCGGCATTCGCAGTTCCTCGGCCGCGAACCGGCGCAACTCCGCGATGTCCCGCTCGGCGAAGGGTCTGGCCTTCGCCGCCAGGTCGCGCAGGAAGGCCGCCACCTGGGCCGGAGAGTCGGCCATCTTGGGCACCAGGGACACCTCGGCGTAGCTCCCGTAGCCGAGCATCGCCGCCTCCTCGGCGCGCAGGGCCAGGATGCGGTCGATCAGGGGGCCGTTGTCCCATTCCGGCTTGCCGAGTTCCGAGGCCCGGGTGACATAGGCCCGGTACATGCGCTCACGCAGGGCCCGGTCATCTGCGTACTGGAGCACCGGGATATAGGAGGGCGCCTGCAGCGTGAATTTCCACCCCTCCCGGCCATCCCTTTCCGCGGCCGCCCGCGCAGCCGCCCGGGCCGGTTCGGGAATTCCCGCCAGGCCTGCCTCGCCGGTCACCCATTCGGCATGATCGTTGGTGGCGTCGAGCAGGTTTTCCGAGAACTTGGCGGCGAGGGCGGAAAGCTCCTCCTGGATTTCCTTGAAGCGCGGCTTCCTGTCCTCGGGCAGTTCGGCGCCGGACAGGCGGAAGTCGCGCAGGTCGTTCTCCACGATGCGCCGCTGCGCCGCCGGCAGGGCATCGAATTGCGCCGAGGCATGCAGGTCCCGAATCTTCGCGAACAGGGCGAGGTTCTGCCCGAGGTCGGCGTAGAAACCCGAAACCTCGGGCAGCATGGCGTTGTAGGCCTCGCGCCAGGGAGGCACGTCGTTCACCGAATGCAGGTGGCCGACGATGCCCCAGGCGCGGGACAGGCGTTCGCCGGCATCGGTCAGCGGCTGCATGAAGTCGTCCCATGTGGCGGCGGTCCCGGGCCCGGTCAGTCGGTCGATCAAGGCGCGGTTCTCCGAGATCAGTTGGCGGACGGCTGGGGCGACGTGCTCGGGCAGGATCGCGTCGAAACGGGGCAGGCCGGAAAAATCGAGCAGTGGATTCATGCGCGGGTCTTTGGAATGGGAAACGCCATTTTGCAGCAATTGGGGGCGCGGCCGGAAAACAAAACCCCGCCCGGGGGCGGGGTTCACCGTGCGTCGGTGATTCCCGTCCGACCTTCAGCCGGCGAGATCCCGGTAGGCGTGCCAGCTTGCATGGCCCAGCCAGGGCAGGATGGGAACGAGGCCGATGAAGGCCGTGGCCAGGCCGAGGCCGGCCAGGACCATGATGCAGACTGCCCAGACCACCATCGGCAGCGGATTTTCCGACACGGCGCTGATGCTGGTGGACAGGGCGGCGAAGACGCTGCAATCCCGGTCCACGAGCATGGGCATGGAAATGACGCTGAGGGCGAAAACGAAGGCCGCCAGGACTCCGCCGACCAGCATGTATCCGACGAAGAACGATGCGTTGGCCGGGTTCAGCATGACCTCCCGCATCAAGTCCAGGGGCGCCAGGGCGCCCCCCTTGTAAAGGAGTGCCACCATCACCACGGAGACCACCTGCCAGGCGGTGCCGGCGATCAGCAGCAGCAGTCCGAAGGCGATCATGGCCGGCGACTTCCGGCGCCAGACCGCCAGGGATTCCGCGAGTCCTGCGCGCTCCCCGGTCTCGTAAAGCCGCGACAGTTCGTAGAGGCTCGTGGCCAGCAAGGGCGCCACCAGCATGAAGCCGCTGACGGCGGCCGGGAACAGCCAGGGCAGGCGGGTCGTCACGGCGAAGATGGCCAGGCCGCCGACCGCCGCCAGCAGGCCCCAGAAAAGGCTGGCGACAGGCTGGCGCCAGAGATCCTTCCAACCGGAGGCCAGCCATGCAATGGGGCTGCCGAGGCCGACGCGGCGCACGGGAGCGGCGGTGGTGGGGAAGGCGGGGGCGTCGGCAGCGATCATGGGGGCTTCGTGGAATCCGTTCAAACCTCAAGCATAGGGGGGCGGCGCGGAGCGCGCAAGCCCCCCGGGGGGATTCCGCCGTGCCGCATCCGGCCGGCCGGCCGGACTGCCACGGGTTCAGGCGCCGGTCAGTCGGTGCAGCGCTTCCCGGTACTTGGCCGTGGTCTTCTCCAGGATCTCCGCCGGCAGGCGGGGACCGGGCGCCTTCTTGTCCCAGTCCAGGGTTTCCAGGTAGTCGCGGACGAACTGCTTGTCGAAACTGGGCGGGCTGATGCCGACCTGGTACTGGTCCGCGGGCCAAAAGCGGGAGGAATCCGGCGTCAGGATCTCGTCGATCAGGGTCAGCCTGCCTTCGGCGTCGAGACCGAACTCGAACTTGGTGTCGGCGATGATGATGCCGCGGACCCGGGCGAAGGCGGCGGCTTCCCGGTAGATGCGCAGGGTCTTCTCCCGCACCCGGGCGGCCAGGTCCTCGCCGACGAGGCCGACCACGGTCGCGAAGTCGATGTTTTCGTCATGGTCGCCGGCCGCCGCCTTGGTGGCCGGCGTGAAGATGGGTTCTGGCAATTGCTGGGCCATCTCCAGGCCGGCCGGCAGGGCGATGCCGCAAACTCGGCCGCTGGTCTGGTAATCCTTCCAGCCGGAGCCGATCAGGTAGCCCCGGGCGACCGCCTCGATGGGTAGCGGCTTCAGCTTCTTCACGACCATGGAGCGGCCGCGCACCTGGGCCCGCTCGTCCTCGCCCCGGACCACCGATTCCGGGTCCACGCCCGTCAGGTGGTTGGCGACGATATGGGAGAGCTTGCCGAACCAGAAATTGGCCACCGCCGTCAGCACTTCGCCCTTGCCCGGGATCGGGTCCGGGAGGATCACGTCGAAGGCGGAAAGGCGGTCGGTGGTGACGATCAGCAACTGGTCGTCGCCGACGGCGTAGATGTCACGGACCTTGCCCCGGCCGACCAGGGGCAGGCTGGTGATGGAAGTCTCGAACAGGGGTGCGTTCACGGCGGTGCCTCGCGAAGCGTATCGGATGGGAGAGCGGCTACTCGCGGACGTAGGCCTTGGCGTTCTTCTCGCTTGCATCCTCCCGGTAGGGGAAGCGCACGTGGCCGTAGCGGATCACCAGCACGGCCAGCGTGAGCAGGAAGATGGCGGCGGCGACCGCCAGCATGCGCCACTCGGTCATTTCCTTGATGTCGAGGATCAGGTAGCGGGCCAGCGCCACCATCGCGATGTAGAGGGGAAAGCGGACCGGCAACTGGCCGGACTTGAAGTACTGGCCGATCATGGCCAGCACTTCCAGGTAGAGGAACATCAGCAGCAGGTCGGCAAGCTGGACGCGCCTGGCCTCGACCATCGTCGTCACCTCGTGGTACATCGCCACGGTCGTGGCCAGGGCGATCACCACCAGCCCGGCGTATTCCACCGCGTCGAGGCCGCCGGAAAAGAATTTCCTAAGACGGTCGAAGGCGTGGGATTGGATGTCCATGGATGAAAAGACTAGGGCCGCCGGTGGCTCCCGGCGGCCCTTCAATTTACCGCAAAAAGGCCCTTACTTCACGATCTGGTTGAGCTCGCCCTTGGCGTAGCGGGTGGTCATCGCGTCCAGGGACTGCACCTTGATCTTGGAGGCGTTGCCCGCCGTGCCGAATTGCCGGTAACGGTCCAGGCATATGCCCTTCATCGCCTTGGTGGCGACTGCCAGGTACTTGCGCGGATCGAACTCCTTGCGGTTCGTGTTGAAGAACTGGCGGATGGCGCCGGTGGACGCCATGCGCAGGTCCGTGTCGATGTTGACCTTGCGCACGCCATTCTTGATGCCCTCGACGATCTCCTCGACCGGCACGCCGTAGGTCTCGCCCATTTCCCCGCCGTTCTCGTTGATGATCTTCAGCCAGTCCTGGGGCACGCTGGAGGAGCCGTGCATGACCAGGTGGGTATTGGGCAGGCGCTCGTGGATCTCGCGGATGCGGTCGATGCGCAGCACCTTGCCGGTGGGCGGGCGGGTGAACTTGTAGGCGCCGTGGGAGGTGCCGATGGCGATGGCCAGGGCGTCCACCCCGGTGTCCCTGACGAAGCGGGCCGCCTCGTCCACATCGGTCACCAGCTGGGAATGGTCGAGCACGCCCTCGGCGCCGACGCCGTCCTCCTCGCCGGCCATGCCGGTTTCCAGGGAACCCAGGCAGCCGATCTCGCCCTCGACGGACACGCCGCAGGCGTGGGAAATGTCCACCACCAGCTTCGTGACGCGGACGTTGTAGTCGTAGTCCGTGGGCGTCTTGCCGTCCTCGCCCAGGGAGCCGTCCATCATGACGGAGGAGAAACCGAGCTGGATGGAGCGCTGGCAGATGGCGGGCGACGTCCCGTGGTCCTGGTGCATGCAGACGGGGATGTGGGGGAACTCCTCGATGGCGGCGACGATCAGGTGGCGCAGGAAGGGCGCGCCGGCATACTTGCGGGCGCCGGCCGAGGCCTGGACGATGACCGGGGAATCGGTCTCGCTGGCCGCCTCCATGATGGCCCGCATCTGTTCCAGGTTGTTCACGTTGAACGCCGGCAGGCCGTAGCCGTTTTCCGCGGCGTGGTCGAGCAGTTGACGCATGGATACGAGGGGCATTACGGTCTCCTTCGATGTGGTGGGTTATTCAGTGGGCCGGCCGGTTTTCGCCGACCTTGACCAGTTTCAGCGTGTTCGTACCGCCGGGTTGCCCGATGGGTTCCCCGACGGTCAGTACGATCGTGTCTCCCGGTTCCACCGCGCCGGCGACGATCAGGGCCGTTTCGGCTTCCTGCAGCAGTTCGTCGCGGCTGTGGCCCACGTAGCGGATCAGCAGCGGATAGACGCCCTTGAATACAGTCACTTTGTAGCGCGTGCGGATGTCGGGCGTCAAGGCGTAAATCGGGATGCCGCAATTCAGGCGCGACATCCAGAGCGCCGTGGACCCCGACTCGGTCAGCGCCGCGATGGCCTTCACCTGCAGGTGGGAGGCGGTGAAGAGGGCAGCCATGGCGATGGACTGGTCGATGCGGGTGAATACCCGATCCAGGAAGTGGGTCTCCAGGGCCACGTCGGAGGACTTCTCGGCCTCGACGCAGATGCGGACCATGGCTTCCACCGTCTGCACCGGGTAGTCCCCGGCGGCGGTCTCCGCCGAGAGCATCACGGCGTCCGTGCCGTCCAGCACCGCATTGGCGACGTCCGATACCTCGGCCCGCGTCGGCACCGGGCTGTGGATCATGGACTCCATCATCTGGGTGGCCGTGATGGCGAACTTGTTGTGCTCCCGGGCGGCGCGGATGATGCGCTTCTGCAGGGCCGGTACCGCCGCGTCGCCCACTTCCACCGCCAGGTCGCCGCGGGCCACCATGACGCCATCGGTGGCCTCGAGGATGTCTTCCAGGTTGGCGATGGCCTCGACACGCTCGATCTTCGCCACCAGCAGCGCCGTGGAACCCGCCTCCTTCAGCAAATCCCTGGCCTGCTGCATGTCGGCGCCCGACTTCGGGAACGAGACGGCGACGAAATCGACCCGCAGGTCGGCCGCCGTCCGGATGTCCTCCATGTCCTTGGGGGTCAGGGCCGGTGCCGAGAGTCCGCCCCCCTGCTTGTTGATCCCCTTGTTGTTGGACAGTTCGCCGCCATGGCGGACGGTGCAGCGGATCTCCCCGTCCTCCACCTCGTCGATGTCCATGACGATGCGCCCGTCATCGAGCAGCAGCACGTCGCCGGCGGCCACGTCGTCCACCAGTTCCGGATAGTCGAGGCCGACCCGCTCCGAGTCGCCGAGGCGGCATTCCGGGTCGAGGATGAAGGGCTGCCCCTGCTTCAGCAGCACCTTGCTGCCGGCGAACCGGCCGATGCGGATTTTCGGGCCCTGAAGGTCGGCCATGACGCCGACGGTCCGGCCGACCCGGCGCATGGCGTTGCGCAGGGTATCCACGCGTTCCCGGTGGTCGTCGGGACTGCCGTGGGAAAAATTCAGCCGGACGACGTCGATGCCGGCGGTGACGAGGGCCGTGAGGACGCGGGAATCCGATGAGGCGGGACCGAGGGTGGCGACGATCTTCGTGGAGCGGGGCATGCGTATACCGGAAACGGCGGGGGCCGCTTGCGCGGCCCCCCGGAGTCAGTTCTTGAAGCGTTGTTCGAGCATATCCACGGCGGGGAGCTTCTTGCCTTCCAGGTATTCCAGGAAGGCACCGCCCGCCGTCGAGATGTAGGTCACCTTGTCGTAGATGTCGTACTTCTGGATGGCGGCGATGGTGTCGCCGCCGCCGGCCAGCGTGAAGGCCGGCGTGCCGGCGATGGCCATGGCCACCTTCTTCGTGCCCTCGCCGAACTGGTCGAACTCGAAGACCCCCACCGGGCCGTTCCAGACCACCGTCCCGGCCTTCATGATGATGTCCACCAGGTCCTGGGTGGCCTTGGGGCCGATGTCGAAGATCATGTCGTCGTCCTGGACGGCGCCGGCATCCTTGAGCACCGCCGGCTCGGCGGCGTCGAATTTCTTGCCGACCACCACGTCGGTGGCGATGGGAATCCGCGCGCCACGGGCCGCCATCTTCTCCATCAGGGCCTTGGCCGTCGGCACCAGGTCCTCCTCGCAGAGGGACTTGCCGATGTTGAAGCCGGCGGCCTTCAGGAAGGTGTTGGCGATGCCGCCGCCCACCACGAGCTGGTCCACCTTCTCGGCCAGGGCCTCGAGGACGGTCAGCTTCGTCGACACCTTGGAGCCGCCGACGATGGCCACCATGGGCCGGGCCGGGTTGGCCAGGGCCTTGTGCAGGGCCTCCAGCTCCTCGGCCACCAGCAGGCCGGCGCAGGCCGCCGGGGCGTACTGGGCGACGCCGTAGGTGGTCCCCTCGGCCCGGTGGGCGGTGCCGAAGGCGTCCATCACGAAGAGGTCGCAGAGGGCGGCGTACTTGCGCGCCGTGGCTTCGACGTTCTTCTTCTCGCCCTTGTTGAATCGGCAGTTTTCCAGCAGCACCACCTCGCCGTCGGCCACCTCGAAGCCGCCGTCCACCCAGTCACGGACCAGGCGCACCGGCCGGCCCAGCTTGGCGGCCATCACGTCGGCCACCGGCTTCAGGGAGTTTTCCTCCGTGAACACCCCCTCCTCGGGGCGTCCCAGGTGGGAGGTGACCATGACCCGGGCGCCGGCCTTCAGGCAATGCTCGATGGTCGGCATGGAGGCAGTGATCCGGGCATCCGATGTCACCTTGCCGTCCTTGACCGGCACGTTGAGGTCGGAACGGATGAAGACGCGCTTGCCCTTCAGGTCGAAATCGGAAAGACGCTTGAATTGCATGTTCGACTCCTAATGCGGGGAGTAACGGAAACCGCCGCCGGCGGCCCCTGGACGGGGCCCGGCGGCGGAATCGGCCGACTTCGAGTTACTTGGAGACGACGCGGGCCATCTCCAGCACCTTGCAGGAGTAGCCCCATTCGTTGTCGTACCAGGAGACGACCTTGACGAAGGTCTTGTCCAGGGCGATGCCGGCCTCGGCGTCGAAGACGGAGGTGCAGGACTCGCCGCGGAAGTCCGTGGCGACGACCTTCTCGGTCGTGTAGCCGAGGACGCCCTTCATGGCGCCTTCGGAGGCGGCCTTCATGGCGGCGCAGATCTCGTCGTAGCTGGCTTCCTTGCTCAGTTCGACGGTCAGGTCGACCACGGAGACGTCGGAGGTGGGCACCCGGAAGGCCATGCCGGTCAGCTTCTTGTTCAGTTCGGGGATGACCACGCCGACGGCCTTGGCGGCGCCGGTGGAGGAGGGGATGATGTTCTCCAGGATGCCGCGGCCGCCGCGCCAGTCCTTGTTGGACGGGCCATCGACGGTCTTCTGCGTCGCCGTGGCGGCGTGCACCGTGGTCATCAGGCCACGCTTGATGCCCCAGTTGTCGTTCAGCACCTTGGCCACGGGAGCCAGGCAGTTGGTGGTGCAGGAGGCGTTGGAGATGATGGCCTGGCCGGCGTAGGTCTTGTCGTTCACGCCATAGACGAACATCGGCGTGTCGTCCTTGGAAGGCGCGGACATGATGACCTTCTTGGCCCCGGCGGTGATGTGCTTCTGGGCGGTTTCCTTGGTCAGGAAGAGGCCGGTCGATTCGACCACGACATCCGCGCCGACCTCGTTCCATTTCAGTTCGGCCGGATCCTTGACCGCCGTCAGGCGGATCTTCCTGCCATTGACGACCAGGGTGTTGCCGTCGACGGAAATATCGCCCTTGAAGCGGCGATGGACGGAGTCGTACTTGAGCATGTAGGCCAGGTAATCGGGCTCCAGCAGGTCGTTGATGCCGACGATCTCGATGTCGGGAAAGTCCTGAACCGCGGCACGGAAAACCATGCGTCCAATGCGGCCGAAGCCGTTGATGCCGACTTTGATGGTCATGTTGTTAACCTCCGAAAAGAAAAAACCCCCTCGCCGCCGGCGAGGCCGGCGGCGAGACCTTGAGTCCCTAGCGCTTAGAGGACGCTTTTGACTGTGGCGACGACGTTGTCTGCGGTGAATCCGAACTCTTTGAATAATACGCCTGCCGGCGCGGATTCGCCGAATCTATCGAGGCCCACGACGGCGCCCTCGATGCCCACGTATTTGCGCCAGCCGTCGGTCACGCCGGCCTCGACGGCCACCCGGACGACCCCGCGCGGCAGTACGGAATTCCGGTATTCGGCGTCCTGGCGGTCGAAGACGTTGGTGGACGGCATGGAAACCACTCGGACCGGGATGCCTTCCTCGGCCAGCCTGGCCTGGGCCTTCAGGGCCAGGTCAACTTCGGAGCCGGTCGCGATGATCACCGCCCTGGGCGTCCCCGCGCAGTCGGACAGCACGTAAGCGCCCTTGCGGATGCCCGCCAGTTGCTCCGGCGTCCGCTTGCAGTAGGGCAGGTTCTGCCGCGACAGGCAGAGGGACGAGGGGCCGCTGTGGCGCTCCAGGGCCATGGCCCAGGCCACCGCCGTCTCGATGGTGTCGCAGGGGCGCCAGACGTCCATGTTGGGCATCATGCGCAGCGTCGCCGTCTGCTCCACCGGCTGGTGGGTCGGGCCGTCCTCGCCGAGGCCGATCGAGTCGTGGGTGAAGACGCAGATCTGGCGAACCTTCATCAGCGCCGCCATGCGCAGGGCGTTGCGGGCGTACTCGGAGAACATCAGGAAGGTGGCCGTGTAGGGGATCAGCCCGCCGTGCAGGGCGGCGCCGTTGGCGATGGCCACCATGCCGAACTCGCGGACGCCGTAATGGATGTAGTTGCCCCCGGAGACGCGCGACACGGCCTTCGAGCCGGACCAGAGGGTCAGGTTGGAGCCGGCCAGGTCGGCGGAGCCGCCCAGCAGTTCCGGCAGCTTCGGCGCGTAGGCCTCGATGCAGTTCTGGGAGGCCTTGCGGGTGGCGATGGTCTCCGCCTTCTCGTTCATGCGGCCGACCACGGCGTCCACGTGGGAGGGCCAGTCGGCGGGCAGGGAGCCGGACATGCGGCGGGTGAACTCGGCCGCCAGGTCCGGATGGGCCTTGGCGTAGTGCTCGAAGCGGCGGGTCCACTCGGACTCCGCGGCGGCACCCTTCTTGCGGCCGTCCCAGGCCTCGTAGATCTCGCGCGGGATCTCGAAGGGGCCGAAGTTCCAGCCGATGTGGGGGCGGGCGGCGGCGATCTCGGCGTCGCCCAGCGGGGCGCCGTGCACGTCGTGGGTGCCGGCCTTGTTCGGGGAGCCCATGCCGATCACCGTCTTGCAGCAGACCAGGGTCGGGCGGGCCGTGTCGGCCTTGGCGGCGGCGATGGCGGCGTGGATGGCCTCCGGGTCGTGGCCATTGACGTTGGGGATCACCTGCCAGCCGTAGGCCTCGAAGCGCTTCGGCGTGTCGTCGGTGAACCAGCCTTCCACGTGGCCGTCGATGGAAATGCCGTTGTCGTCATAGAAGCAGACCAGCTTGCCCAGGCCCCAGGTGCCGGCCAGGGAGCAGGCCTCGTGGGAGATGCCCTCCATCAGGCAGCCGTCGCCGAGGAACACGTAGGTGAAGTGATCGACGATGGTGTGGCCGGGGCGGTTGAACTCGGCGGCCAGCACCTTTTCGGCCAGCGCCATGCCCACCGCGTTGGTGATGCCCTGGCCCAGCGGGCCGGTGGTGGTCTCGACGCCGGGGGTGTAGCCGACCTCCGGGTGGCCCGGGGTCTTGCTGTGGAGCTGGCGGAAGCGCCTGAGCTCGTCGAGCGGCAGGGCGTAGCCGCTCAGGTGCAGCAGCGCGTAGAGCAGCATCGAGGCG
>JBPOHD010000144.1:0-17857 GCA_052035955.1 Pseudomonadota bacterium | reverse complement strand
TCGGGATTCTTCCTTTCGTGTGCTTGGCGGCTCACGTTTGGAAGTCTCTACGATGGACAACCCCGAATACGTCAAACTTTTACTGCCTCCCCGGCAGAGCCGGGGGGCCTCCCTTGGTTGCTAGGGCGCTGCGGTGGGCCTCCTCGGCACGTCGCCGTTCCTTTTGCTGCCGCTGTCGCTCGGAAACATCGTTGAACACGCCCTGGAGAACCGGGCCGCTCTCGAGTTGCACCATCGCAGCGCGGATATCCAAGGATACGTGGCCGCCATCCTGGCGAACGGCAACGGCATTCCTGACTTCACCATGCCCCGTCGCGAGGCATTCGCCCAGGGCGGCAGCGTGGAGGTCCCAGTACTCGCGGGGGAAAAGGTCGCGAAGGACCATCGAGCGGATTTGCGCCTTCGAGTAGCCGAGTATCTGCTCGCCGGTACGGTTGATCTCTAGAATCCGTCCCTCCGGATCGGCGATCACGATACCGTCGGCCGAATTGTCCATCAATGCCTGGTAGCGGACCTCGCTTTCCCGCAGGGCGATCTCCGCCTTTCGGCTGGCGCTGATGTCCTCGACCAAGACAAGGAAACAATCCACCGCCCCATTGGCATCCCGGATCACCTGAATGTCCAGGCGCGAGGGGACGATTCCGCCGTCCTTCCGCACGTATCGCTTCTGCAGCGAAATATGACTGTCGTGTCCATTGACGAGGCGCTGGTAGGCCGTGCGGCTGGCGTCCCGGTCGTCGGGGTGGGTCCATTGAGTCCAACGGGTCTGGAGAAGGTCCTCCTTCGAACAGCCGAGAATCTCGCAGAGGCGGGAATTGGCGTGCAGCAGCGTCCGATCCCGATTGGCCAATGCCAGGCCAAGGAAAGGCATGTCGAAGAAGCGGGCGAGGAACCGGTCCTTTTCCGCCGCCTGCATCGCCATGTCGAGGTCATGGGAACGGCGCTCGGCCCGCCACAGCATCACGAGCAGCAGGGAGACGACCGTCACCGCGCCTCCCGCCTGGATGGCCAAAGCGGCCGAGAGATCCACGAGCGGCGCGACGACTTCGGACCGATCGACCTTGACCAGTACCTGCCACTCGCCAGCGTTGACCGGAGCCTGGGCTGCCAAGACCGCAACGCCGCGGTAGTCGCGCCCTTCGGTGGATTGCTTTTCCGGGTTCCTGGCGAAAATCGCAGCCGGGAGATCCTCGTCACTCAATGGCACCCGCAGGGAGAAGGGCCCCGCATTTCGGTGACGCAAGGGCGTCATGAACAATACGGCGTCGCCGTCACGCCTGATCAGGGCCGTCTCGGCACTTTCGCTCCTCGTCGGCCAGCGTGCAACCATGGGAAACAACTCGGCCTCGGCATCCACCCGCAACACCACGACGCCGACGAGCCCCTCACCGCCGTTCGCTCTGCGCTTCAGGGGGGCCAGGAAATCGATCCGCGTTCGCCCGGCCCCGTCCCGGTAGATGGCGCTGCGAACGACCCGACCGGAGTCGGCCGCCTGGCGCAATGGCCCCGATCCCGTCGCATCGGAAATTGAATGGTCATCGCCGAATCCCATGAGCACCTGACCATCCGGGCCGGCGAGAACGACGGATTGGAATCCCTTGATGGTATGCAATGCCGACAATCGTTCCGCAACAAGGTTCTTCGCCGCGACATCTCCATGCGCGATCCATCTTGCGACGAGATCCGCCAGGACGACGCGCGTCGTCACCTCCTCCGCGTCGCCTGTCCGCGTACGGAGCCACTGTTCCAATTCCCGCTTCTTGAACTCGGCAACCGTGACCAGATTTTCGAAGGTCTCTTGTCGGGCCTGGTCGAGGTGGGTCCAGAAGACCGCAATGCCGAGCAAGGGAACGGCCAGATAAAGCAGCGCGATGAAGGCAATCAGACGCCAGGGGCGTGCGCGGGCACCCGCGGCCATCGAATACGGTCCCAGGTTGAAAAAGCGTTCTAGCCCCATCTGGATCAGGCCGCCCTCGAACGCGCGGCTCGTCGCGCGCATGTCTTTTCGTCAAGAAAGGATGGTCCCGAGGACTGGAAGATGCCCCCTTCCCTCCGGACCGTCCGCGGGAAAAGGGCGGGATCACGGCCCCGGGTTCAATGATAAACCCGGGGCCGCGACATGGCACGGCGGCGAGTTCTCCGCCGTGCCGGGCGATCAGACTTGGGGATTCAGCTTCTCGGCACCCGAATACAGCTTGTTCAGGGCATTGATGTAGGCCTTGGCGGAGGCCACGATGATATCCGTGTCTGCCCCTTGGCCGTTGACGATGCGGCCGGCCTTGGCCAACCTAACCGTGACCTCCCCCTGGGCATCGGTGCCGGTGGTGATGGCATTGACGGAGTAGAGCAGCAGTTCCGATCCACTGGAGACGACGCTTTCGATGGCCTTGAGCGCCGCGTCGACGGGACCGCTCCCGGTCGCCTTCGCGTGATGTTCCGCACCGCCAGCGGAGAGCGTGAGTTCGGCCTGGGGAGGCTCGCCGGTTTCGGAGCGGAAGGACGAGGAAACCAGGCGGTAGTACTCGTCGTCCGGGGTCACCACCTCGTCGGACATGAGCGCATGCAAGTCCTCGTCGAAGATCTCGTGCTTCTTGTCGGCGAGTTCCTTGAACCGAGCGAATGCGGCATTCAGGACCTGCTCGGAATCCACCTCGATGCCCAAGTCCTTGAGTCTGGCCTTGAAGGCGGTCCGCCCTGAATGCTTGCCCAGGACGAGCTTGTTCGTATTCCAACCCACGTCCTCGGCGCGCATGATCTCGTAGGTCTCCCTGTGCTTGAGCACGCCGTCCTGATGGATTCCGGATTCGTGGGCGAATGCGTTGGCGCCGACGATGGCCTTGTTGGGTTGCACGGGGAACCCGGTGATGCCGGAAACCATCTTGGAGGCCGAAACGATCTGGGTGGTATCTATTCGGGTATCGCAACCGAACACGTCCTGCCGCGTATGCACCGCCATGACGATCTCTTCGAGCGCTGCATTCCCGGCCCTTTCGCCCAGGCCGTTGATGGTGCATTCGACTTGCCGCGCACCTGCACCGACGGCCGCAAGGGAGTTGGCGACGGCAAGACCGAGGTCGTTATGGCAATGGACCGACCAGACCACCTTGTCCGAGTTGGGCACCCGCTCCCGCAGAAGGCGGATCCGCTCGGCGAATTGTTCCGGCACGTTGTAGCCGACAGTGTCGGGGATGTTGATGACCTGGGCGCCTTCCTCGATGACCGCTTCGATGATGCGGCAGAGGAAATCCAGTTCGGACCTCCCCGCGTCCTCGCAGGAGAACTCGACGTTGTCGATGCCATTGCGGGCGAATCGCACGGCATTGCGGGCGGCCACGATGACATCGTCCGGCGCCATCCGCAGCTTCTTTTCCATGTGAATGGGGCTCGTCGCGATGAAGGTGTGGATTCGACCGGAGCGAGCCGGCTTAATCGCCTCCAGGGCACGCGCGATGTCCTTGTCGAAGGCCCTTGAGAGGGCAGCGACCGTGGAATCCTTGATGGATTCCGCAACTGCGCGAACGGATTCGAAATCGCCGTTGGAAGCGGCCGGGAAACCCGCCTCGATGACGTCGACCCGCATCTTTTCCAGTTGGCGGGCGATGCGCAGCTTTTCCTCCCGGGTCATGGATGCACCGGGGCTCTGTTCGCCGTCGCGCAAGGTGGTGTCGAAAATCGCCAAGTGGTCTTTGCTCATGGTGGTCTCCTGGGGGAATGCAATTGTCCCTGGCCGGCGGTCTGGGCCTGGCCGATCAAAACTCCGAATTGTGGGGGGGTGGTTTGCTAGCGCGCGTGGCGCAGCAGAGGACGCGCCAGCAGGAAGCCGGAAAGCGCGAGGAACAGGGCGACAAAGGCGAGATTCACACTCATGAGTCGAATATAACCGACTCAATCGGATCGTGCAACCGTAGTCCGATTGCCGTTGAAACGCCGCCACGCGGCCATGGCGTAACCCGAAAGGGCATAGCAGAGGAAGAGGGCGAACAGAACGCCTGGGGGGTAGCTCGAGACCAGCGCGTAGGCGAGGGCGATCGCGGGGATGACCATGAACGGTACGCTGCGCCGCAGGTTGATCTCTTTGCCGCTCCAATAGGGAATGTTACTGACCATGGTGATGCCGGCGAACAAGGTCAGGACGAAGGCGTACCAGCGAACCTCTTCTCCGCCGATCCCGAGGTCGTTCACGATCCAGACGAAGCCCGCCACCAGCGCGGCGGCGGCGGGACTGGGCAGTCCCTGGAAGTAACGTTTGTCGACGATGTCGATGTTGGTATTGAAGCGGGCCAGACGGAGGGCGGCTCCGGCACAATAGACGAAAGCGGCGATCCATCCCCACTTGCCCATGCCTTTCATTGCCCATTCGAAAACCACCAGCGAAGGAGCGGCACCGAAAGACACCATGTCGGAAAGGGAATCGTACTCGGCGCCGAAGGCGCTCTGGGTACGCGTCAGACGGGCCACACGGCCGTCCAGACCATCGAAGACCATGGCAACGAATATGGCTACTGCGGCGTGTTCGAACCTTCCGGTCATGGCCTGGACGATGGCGTAGAAGCCGGCGAACAGGGCCGCAGTCGTGAACAGGTTCGGGAGCAGATAGATGCCCCGCCGACGCAAATCGGGATTCATCAGAACCTTGCGGGTTCGCATTTCGCGCATCCTGAGCATTCCTCCAGTTCCCACCGATTCTACGGCACCGCCCCGGCCCCATGCCCAAGGCCGGAAGACGAAAAAAAAGCACAGCCGGGCTGTGCCTTTTTTGCGTGAATCGATGGCAGCGCCTCAGTTTTTGCTCTGATCGACCAGTTTGTTCTTCTTGATCCAGGGCATCATGGCACGCAACTGCTCACCGACCTGCTCGATCGGATGAGCCGCCGTCAGGCGACGGCGGGCAGTCATGGCCGGGTAATTGGTACGGCCTTCAAGGATGAACTTCTTCGCGTACTCGCCGGTCTGAATGTCCTTCAGGGCGTCCTTCATGGCGGCCCGAGCCTCGGGGCCAATGACCTTGGGGCCCGTGACGTATTCGCCGTACTCGGCATTGTTGGAGATGGAGTAGTTCATGTTGGCAATGCCGCCCTCGAAGATCAGGTCGACGATCAGTTTGACCTCGTGCAGGCACTCGAAATAGGCCATTTCAGGCGCGTAGCCCGCGTCGGTCAGAGTCTCGTAGCCGGCCTTGATCAGTTCGACCAGGCCACCGCAGAGCACGGCCTGCTCACCGAACAGATCGGTTTCCGTCTCCTCCCGGAAATTGGTCTCGATGACACCGCCCTTTGTGCCGCCGTTGGCCGCCGCGTAGGAGAGCGCGATGTCCTTGGCCTTGCCCGACCTGTCCTGGAAGACGGCAATCAGGGACGGAACGCCACCTCCGCGCAGATACTCTGAACGTACGGTGTGGCCAGGCCCTTTGGGGGCGATCATGATGACGTCCACGTCCGTACGCGGAATCACCTGGTTGTAATGGACGTTGAAGCCGTGGGCGAAGGCGAGTGCGGCGCCCTTCTTCATGTTCGGTTCGACTTCGCCGTAATAGACCGCGGGGATGTTCTCGTCGGGAAGGAGGATCATGACGACATCGGCATCCTTCACCGACTTGGCGATTTCCTCGACCTTCAGGCCTGCCTTCTTGGCTTTGTCCCAAGAGGCGCCGCCCTTGCGAAGGCCAACGGTGACCTTGACGCCGGAATCCTTGAGATTCTGCGCGTGCGCATGCCCCTGGGAGCCGTAACCCACGATGGTGACCTTCTTGCCCTTGATCAGGGAGAGGTCCGCATCCTTGTCGTAATAGACTTTCATGTAATTACCCTTCTGCGTTGGAAGACGCCCGGCCGTTGGCCGGGCGGCGGAGTCTCAAACCTTGAGAATGCGGTCGCCGCGCCCGATGCCGCAGACGCCGGTACGTACGGTTTCGAGGATCAGCGACTTGTCTATCGCTTCCAGGAAGGCGTCCAGCTTGCTGCCCGCACCCGTCAATTCGATGACGTAGGTGGATTCGGTGACGTCGATGATGCGGCCGCGGAAGATGTCCGCGACACGCTTCATTTCCTCCCGATCCTTGCCGGTCGCGCGCACCTTGCAGAGCATGAGTTCCCGCTCGATGTGGGCAGCCTCGGACAGGTCCACAACCTTGACCACGTCTATCAGCTTGTTGAGTTGTTTGGTGATCTGCTCGATCACGTCGTCCGAACCGATACTGACTATGGTCATCCGCGAAAGCGACGGATCCTCGGTCGGGGCGACTGTCAGGGATTCGATGTTGAAGGCACGAGCGGAAAACAGCCCGGACACCCGGGAAAGGGCGCCGGATTCGTTTTCGATGAGGATGGAGATGATATGACGCATGGTAGTAACCCCGGCCGCCTCAGAGGTCTTCGGCCAGGATCATCTCGGACAGGCCCTTGCCCGCCGCGACCATGGGGAAGACGTTTGCCGTCTGGTCGGTGATGAAATCCATGAAGACGAGGTCGTTCTTGTACTTGGTGAATGCCTCGCGGATGGCTGGCTCGACATCGGCCGGCTTGTCTATGCGCATGCCGACGTGGCCGTAGGATTCGGCGAGCTTGACGAAGTCCGGAAGGGCGTCGACGTAGGACTCCGCGTAACGATTTCCGTGGAACATCTCCTGCCACTGCCGAACCATCCCCAGGTAGCGGTTGTTGAGATTCACGATCTTGATCGGCAGGCGGAATTGCTTGGCCGTCGAAAGCTCCTGGATGCACATCTGGATCGATGCCTCCCCCGTGATGCAGGCGACGGTCGCCTTGGGGTTGGCAAAGCGGACACCCATGGCATAGGGCAGGCCGACACCCATGGTGCCCAGACCGCCGGAGTTGATCCAGCGCCGCGGCTTGTCGAACTTGTAGTACTGGGCCGCCCACATCTGGTGCTGGCCCACGTCGGAGGTAACGAAGGCGTCGCCGCCGGTGACCTCGTACAGGGTCTGCACCACGTACTGGGGCATGATCTTGTCCTTGCCCTGCTTGAACTTGAGGCAGTTGCGACCGCGCCACTCCTCGATTTTCTTCCACCAAGCGGCCAGGGCCTTTTCGTCGGGTTTTGCCTCTGCGGCCTCCAGTTGCTTGATCAACTCTTCCAGGACGTCCGGCACGTTGCCGACGATCGGTACATCCACCCGGACCCGCTTCGATATGGACGAAGGATCGATGTCGATATGCACGATCTTGCGGGCCACTTCCGCGAAGTGCGTGGGATTGCCGATCACCCGGTCGTCGAAACGAGCACCGATGGCCAGCAACACATCGCACTCCTGCATCGCCATGTTGGCTTCGACCGTACCATGCATGCCCAGCATGCCGAGGAACTGCCGATCCGTCGCCGGATAACCGCCCAAACCCATCAGCGTCTGGGTGATCGGATAGCCCAGCATGCGGACGAGTTTGGTCAGCTTGTCGGCGGCATCGGACAGGATGACGCCACCACCGGTGTAAATCATCGGGCGCTTGGCATCGAGCAACAACTGCACGGCCTTCTTGATCTGCCCGGCATGCCCCTTGACGACGGGGTTGTATGAGCGCATTGCAATCGTCTTCGGATACGCGAACTCGCACTTCTGGACCGTCACGTCCTTCGGGATATCCACCAGGACGGGCCCGGGACGACCGGTCTTCGCGAGATAGAAGGCCTTCTTGATGGTGACGGCCAGATCGCGGACGTCCTTGACCAGGAAGTTGTGCTTGACGCAAGGCCGGGTAATGCCAACCGTGTCGCACTCCTGGAAGGCGTCCTGGCCGATGTAGGCCGTCGGCACCTGGCCCGAGATGACGACCACCGGGATGGAATCCATGTAGGCCGTGGCAATCCCGGTCACGGCGTTGGTTACGCCAGGACCGGATGTCACCATGCAGACGCCGGTCCGATTCGAGGATCGTGAGTAGGCATCCGCCGCATGTACGGCGGCCTGCTCATGCCGGACCAGGATGTGTTTGATCTGGTCCTGCTTGAACAATTCGTCGTAGATGTAAAGCACTGAACCTCCCGGATAGCCGAAGACATAATCGACCTTTTCTTCCTGGAGACACCTGATTACAATTTCCGCACCGGTCAACTGCATGTTTTTCCGTCGTTCCTGGTTTGCGCCAAACTTGTTACCTTACTGAGTCCGCCGCGATTGGTCAAGGTTGGCATTGATCCGCCAGGCCGCAAAACCCAGAAAAATGCCCGCAAAGGGACAAGACGCTGGCCACCCGAAACGAACTTTCCGATTTCCTCGCCGGCGTCGAGAGGCGTGCCTTCAAACAGGCGCTGTTCGCAGTGCGCGAGGAGGAGGCGGCGGCCGACATCGTGCAGGATTCGATGATGAAACTGGCCGAGAAGTACGGCGGGAAGCCCGTGGACGAATTGCCGATGCTGTTCCAACGCATCCTCCAGAACACGATTCGCGATTTCTATCGCCGGCAAAAGGTGCGGTCCATGTGGACAACCCTGTTTTCGTCCTTGTCGGGAGACGACGACGATACGGACCCATTGGAAACTTTGCCGGCGGAAGGCGAGTCGAATAGTTTTGGCAGCCCCCAGGGCAACCTGGAGCAATCGCAAGTCCTTGCAATCATTGAAAAAGAGATCGAAAAACTACCGGCGCGTCAACGGGAGGCCTTCCTGATGCGTTACTGGGAAGATATGGATACCGCCGAAACCGCGGCCGCGATGGGATGTTCCGAGGGCAGCGTCAAGACCCATTGTTCGCGGGCGACGCATACTCTTGCGGCTGCGTTGAAAGCCAAGGGAATCGAGTTATGAATCAGGAACTGCTGTTTGCCTTGAAGGTTCGCCAAGCGTTGAACCATGGAACGGACCATCTTGACCCTTCGATGGCGCACCGTCTTTTCGATGCGCGCCAAAAGGCCTTGGCGGCCCATTCTGCGCCCGTCGTCGGAATGCGCCTGGCTGGGTTTGGCGGTTTCTTGACCGAGAATTTCGTCCATCGGGGCCGGACCATACTCGCCGGCGCGGCGCTTTGCATCGGAGTAATCGGAACCTACTACTGGAACCAGTTCGAGCAGGCCAGGGAAAACGAAGAGGTCGATTCCGCGCTGCTGTCGGATGAACTGCCGCCAGAGGCCTACCTTGACCGCGGATTCCAGGCATGGCTCGAAAAATCCTCGCAGCCCTCGGAATAATCCTCGGATTGGCCGGCGCCAACCCCGCGCCGGCCGTAGTGCCCCCGCTGCAGCAACCTGCCTGGTTGGAATTGTCGCCGGAGCAGAAGCACATCCTCGCGCCCTTGGCCTCCGATTGGGACTCCCTGGAACCCTATCGCAAGAAGAAATGGCTGGGAATTTCCACCCGCTACCCGTCCATGACGGCGGAGGAACAGGCCCGGGTGCAGTCGAATATGAGGGATTGGGCGCGCCTGTCTTCCGAGGAGCGCAAAGCGGCCAGGGAAAAGTTCAAGAACCTCAAGAAGTCTCCCCCCGAGACCCAGCAGGCCGTCCGGGACAAGTGGCAACAGTACCAGGAACTGTCTGACGAGGAAAAAGACAAACTGAGGGAGGCCGCGAAGTCTCGTCCAGTGCCGAAACCGGGTGCCACGAAGCCGGTTGCGTCGCCGTCTCCCCTGAACAAGCCCCTTGCCCCAACGGCGAAGCCGGCCCCTGCCGGGACGAATACGGGCGGCATTGCCAACCCGGCAATTCCGCCTCCGGTCGCCGGACAGCAGTGAATGGTAGATCACCTCGCGAGGCCGGAAGGGGTCAGTAGTATCCCTACCATCCGTCGTCGGCTCGCGAGCCTTCTCTATGAATCCTTGCTGATGCTCGGCGTCCTTTCCGTCGCGTTCATGGTTCCCCATGTCGCCATGGGCATGGCGTTTGGGTGGGTTGCCCCGAGTTTCGTTCTCGTCATTCACCTGGCCGGAGTGCTCGCTGCCTACTTCCTCTGGTATTGGCAGCATGGCGGACAGACGCTGGCGATGCAGACATGGCGGGTCGTTCTGGTGGCGGCGGAGGGCGGTCCCGCCCCGATATCGCGGCTTGTCCTGAGGTTCCTGCTCGCCTGGCCCAGCCTGCTGTTCTACGGGGTGGGAATCATCTGGGCGTTGCTGGATCGCGATCGCCAGTTCCTCCACGACCGCTTGGCCGGAACCCGAATCGTGTTCAAGCAGTGATCAGCGCCGCTCGGACCACCACAGGAAGCCCGCCGTTCCGAACAGGAACAACGCGCTGGGCGTGATCGCGGCGATCGCCGGGGTCCAGTTGTTGATCACGCCAAGGCTGGAAAACAGCCCGTTCAGCATGTGGAAGCCTATGCCCAGCATGATTCCCGCGAACACCTTGATGCTGACGGCCCCCATGCGATCCTGGAGATACGCGAAGGGCAGGGCCAAGGCCATCATCACGAGGATGGCCAACGGGTAGATCACCTTCTTCCACAGCGCGATCTCATAGCGTTCGGTCTTCTGCTGATTGTCGGCCAGATGCCGGATGTAGAGGTAAAGATTCATCAACGACATGCGCTCCGGGACGACCAGGAGCACCGAGAGAATGTCGGGATTGAGGGCCGACCTCCACTCCGCCTCCGCCAACCGCTCCACCCGCGCGGATTCGCCGTCGAAGTGGGTCTGCACCACCCCCGTGAGGCGCCAGTTCCCGGAAAGATCGAACTCTCCGGTGGCCGCCTCGCTGATGGACCGCAATTGGTACCCGGTGTCGAACTCGTAGATCCGTACGCCATGCAGCCTGGCATCGGGACTGACGTGGGCGATATTGACGAAGGCCAGTTCGTCCTTCACCCAAAGCCCCGACCGGAATTCCTGTGCAATCACCGAACTCATCGCCTTCAAACGCAATTGCTGGGCGGCCCGCTCGGCCGGCGGAGCCACGAATTCCCCAAGGCAGAAACAGATGATCACGAACACCAGGCCCAACTTGGCCAGGGTCGCCAGCAGGCGCCGCGTGGAGAGTCCGGAGGCACGCAACACGGTCATTTCCGAATGCCGCGCAAGCACGGTCAACGCGAAGAGCGTTCCGATCAGCACGGCGATCGGAAAAAGCTCGTAGGCGCGCCCCGGAAGGGTCAACGCGACGAAGGTGAGCATATGCCGCAACTCGTACTCGCCCTTGCCGAGATCCTCAAGTTCATGGATCAGATCGAAAAATGCGAAAAGGCCGAGGAAAGCCGCCAGTACCAGGAAAGTCGCGGAATAGATTTCCCGGCCGAGGTAACGTTGGACGGTCCTTATCGCCACAACCGCCTCCAGGGAATCACCGTCAGCCGCCACGAGAACATGCCCAGGAGAATGGCGAACATCACCAGATGGACCGCCCATACGCCGACTTCGAATCCGAGCTTGCCCTGGGCTACCCAAGCCTGGCTGACGCTGATCAGGTTGCTGTAGATCATGTAGGTCAGCAGGGCGAATATGAGGTTATTGGTACGTCCCCCGCGCGGATTGACGAAGGACAGGGGAATCGCCAGGAGGGCCAGATTCAGGGCCGCCAGGGGAATCCCGATCCGCCACAGGAGTTCCCCCAGGTTGAACGGCGTGGGTTCGCGCACCAACTCCCAGACAGGGCGCGTCTTGGGTGTGTCCTCCAGGCCTCGTCCCTCCTTGGCCTCGATCCTTATGGAATATTTCGCGAATTCCATGACGCGGTATTCGGGTGTTCCCGGAGTTCCTTCGTAACGCCGCCCGCTCTCCAGCACCAGGAAGCGATCCCCGTTTGGCGCCGCTTCCGTATGCCCGTGAGCCGCCAGCATCACGCCGAGCTTGCCGTGCTGGACAGAACTGACGAAGATGTTCTTGACCCGCCCCTCCTCGCCGGAAACGGCCTCGACGAAAAAAACGCGATCCGCCAGCGAAGATTCCTGGAAGGCACCCGGCGCAACCCGCGAAACGTCATCCCGGTCGTCCATCCGCTTGCGGTACTCGGCGCTTTTCGTGACGGCCCAGGGCGAGAGCAGGAGAGACAGGGCGGCGATGGCGACGACAAACGGCAAAGCGAACTTCATTACCGGCCGCACCCATGCGGTCAACGGCAGGCCGCTGGAGAACCAGACCACCATCTCCGAATCCCTGTAGGCCCGCGAGAGCGTGAGCAGGACGGCCATGAACAGCGACAGGGAAAGCACCACGGGCAGATAGTTCACCGCCCCGAAACCAAGCAGGGCGACCACCGCCTCCGAGGCGATCTTCCCGCCTGCCGCCTGACCCAGGAGACGAATCAACTGGGTCGTCAGAAGGATCGCGAACAGCGTGACGAAAACGGCGACGGCGTTCTGGGTCAGCTCACGCTGCGCCGCGCGCTGGAAGATCATTTTGACGGAAAGGGAGTTTATTGAGGATAATGGCGCCTTTCCATGAAGTTTCTGAAAAAGGGGAACAAAACATGAAGTTTCCCATGCATTCCAGAGGGAGGGCCAGTGGATGGAATTTAGCATAAAAAGCGGCAGCCCCGAGAAACAGCGTACTGCCTGCGTGGTGATCGGGGTTTTCGAACCGCGCAAGCTGTCGGCGCAGGCCGATCTCCTGGACAATGCTGCCCGCGGCTACCTGAGCGATCTGCTGCGACGCGGCGACATGGAAGGGAAGTCGGGCACCAGCCTGCTCTTGCACAATGTCCCCGGCACGGAGGCGGACCGCGTGCTCCTCGTCGGCCTGGGCAAGGAACGGGAGTTCCGCGAAAAGGAATACCGGGGCGCCATCGCCACGGCGGTCCGCACCCTGAATGAAACCGGAGGGTTCGACGGTACCCTCTACCTGACGGAGTTGCCGGTCAAGAAGCGCGACGTGGCCTGGCGCGTTCGCCAGGCGGTCCTCGTCGCCTCCGAAACCCTTTACCGCTTCGTCCAGCTGAAATCGAAGAAGGACGAGGTGCGCCGGCCGCTGCGCAAGTTGACATTCTGTGTCGAAAGGCGGAACGAACTGACGATTGCCGAACGGGCGTTGAAGGAGGGTCAGGCAATCGCGGAAGGCATGGCCCTGACCAAGGATCTCGCCAATTTGCCGAGCAACATCTGCACGCCTTCCTACCTGGCCGAGCGGGCCGTGGCGATGGCGGCGGAACACGGCATGGAGGTCGAAGTCCTGGAAAGGCCAGACATGGAGCGGCTTTCCATGAACACGCTCCTTTCCGTCGCCCGTGGTTCCCACGAGCCGCCGAAGTTCATCGTGCTCAAGCACCTGCGCGGCAATACGGGCGCCAGGCCCATCGTCCTCATCGGCAAGGGGATCACCTTCGACACAGGGGGAATCTCGCTCAAGCCCGCGCCGGACATGGACGAGATGAAATTCGACATGTCGGGTGCGGCCAGCGTACTCGGGACCATGAAGGCTCTGGCCAGACTCGAACTTCCCCTGAACGTCGTCGCCCTGGTGCCGACGACCGAAAACATGCCGGGCGGCCGTGCCACGAAGCCAGGCGACGTCATCACCTCGATGAACGGATTGACAGTGGAAATCCTCAATACCGACGCCGAGGGACGTCTCATCCTCTGCGACGCCCTGACCTACGCCGAGCGCTTCGATCCGGAGTGCGTAGTCGATGTCGCCACGCTGACCGGTGCCTGCGTGATCGCCCTCGGCCATGTGGTGAGCGGATTGCTGGCCAACGACGACGCGTTGGCGCGAGAGATTCAGGAGGCCGGTCAGGCGGCCCATGACCGCGTCTGGCAGATGCCCTTGCTGGACGACTACCAGGAACAACTGAAGAGCAATTTTGCCGACCTGGCGAACATCGGCGGACGGGCGGCCGGGACCATCACCGCCGCATGTTTCCTTTCCCGCTTCGCGCAGAAGTTCGAATGGGCTCATCTGGATATTGCCGGCACGGCATACAGATCCGGAAAGGAAAAAGGCTCGACGGGCCGACCTGTGCCACTGTTGGCCCATTTCCTCATGGCCAGGGCGGCGGCACACCGCTGAACCGGGGGAACCATGACCCGCGTGCAATTCTTTCACGGTGCCCCTGATCGTACCCAAGCCGCCGCGGCCTGGCTGTCTGCCTGCCATCGTCGGGGCCGGAGCGTCCTGGTCTACGTGCCCGACGTGATGGCCGCGCAGCAGCTGGACCGCTTCCTGTGGGCCCATCCGCCGACCGGTTTCCTGCCCCATTGCTCGGCGGGGTCGGCGTTGGCCGCGGAAACACCCGTCGTCATCGACAACACGCTCGAGTTCCCCGCCCACGACCGCTGCCTCTTGAACCTCAGCGACGAAGTGCCCCCTGGATTCGCCCGCTTCGAGGACCTGGTGGAAATCGTCAGCACCGAGGAACCGGTCGTTCGCGCAGCGCGGGAGCGCTTCCGTTTTTTCCGCGACCGGGGATACGAATTGTCCAATTGCGACGTCAGTGGGGGCTTCGACCAATGAGTGAGGACGTAATCGGAAAGGCCGATGCGCTGATGCGGCGCCACCGCGTCTTCGTCGCCGGTGGCGCCCGGCCGGGCGACGACGACGTGCCCACGCTGACCGACGTGGTCGACGACCAGTTTCCCGATTCTGCATCGCCGGAGGACCAGGGAGTTCCGTTCGATCTGCCGTCGCGCCTGAACGAACTCCTGAATGAAATCCGCCCCCTCCAGGCCCAGGCCTTGTCCCGGGTCCTGGACGCCTGGGCCGCACAGCGCCTGCCAGGCGTGGTGGCCGAGGTCCTCGAGGGCCTGTCCGACCGGATCGCACAGCGCATCCTTGCCGAGACGCGCGAGGAACTGATGGACGCCCTGCGCACCGCCCTGGAACAAGAACCGCCGCCGGTCACCTGACGGCAACTCCGGAACAAACTCATCGCCTTTTCGCGCCCGGCGCGACCGACCATCATGGAACTCGCCAAGAGCTTCGAACCCTCCGACATCGAACGACGCTGGTATCCCCTATGGGAGGAACGCGGCCATTTCTCGGCCGGCCTGGATCCGGCGAACAATGATGCGTTCTGCATCTTGTTGCCGCCACCGAACGTCACCGGCACCCTGCACATGGGCCATGGCTTCAACCAGGCGATCATGGATGCCCTGACCCGCTACCATCGCATGCGCGGTTTCAACACCCTGTGGCAGCCGGGCACAGACCATGCCGGCATCGCCACGCAGATCGTCGTCGAGCGGCAACTGGACCAGCAGGGCGTCTCGCGGCATGACCTGGGGCGGGAGCGGTTCCTCGAGAAGGTGTGGGAGTGGAAGGAATACTCCGGCGGTACCATCACGCGCCAGATGCGCCGCCTTGGCACCTCCTGCGACTGGCGCCGTGAACGCTTCACGATGGACGCGGGCCTGTCGAAGACCGTCACCGAGACCTTCGTCCGGCTCTATGAGGAGGGCCTGATCTATCGCGGCAAGCGGCTGGTCAACTGGGATCCGAAGCTGCTCACCGCCGTTTCCGACCTCGAGGTGGTCAGCGAGGAAGAGGACGGCTCCATGTGGGAGATCCGCTATCCCTTCGCCGAGGGCGAGGGATCCCTCGTCGTCGCCACCACGCGGCCGGAAACCCTCCTCGGTGACGTGGCCGTGGCGGTCCATCCGGACGATGACAGGTATGCGCATCTCCTGGGCAAGCACGTTCACCTGCCACTGACCGGTCGAACCATTCCCGTCATCGCCGACACCTACGTGGACCGGGAGTTCGGCACCGGTTGCGTCAAGATCACGCCGGCCCACGACTTCAACGACTGGCAGGTCGGCCACCGCCACGGCCTCGCCCCCATTTCAGTCCTGACCCTGGACGCCCGAATCAACGAGCACGGACCGGAGAAGTACCGCGGCATGGATCGCTACGATGCCCGCAAGGCGATCGTCGCCGATCTGGAGGGCATGGGATTGCTGGTCGGCGCCAAAGCCCACAAGCTCATGGTGCCGCGCGGCGATCGCACCGGCGCCGTCATCGAGCCCATGCTGACCGACCAGTGGTTCGTCGCCATGAGCAAGCCGGGTGCCGATGGCAAGTCCATCGCCGGCAAGGCCCTCGAGTGCGTCGCATCCGGCGAAATCCGGTTCATACCCGAGAACTGGGTCAACACCTACAACCAGTGGCTGCAGAACATTCAGGACTGGTGCATCTCCCGCCAGCTCTGGTGGGGCCACCAGATTCCCGCCTGGTATTCCGACGATGGCCGAGTCTATGTAGCCCACGACGAGGCACAGGCCTACGAGCAGGCGAGGCGTGACGGATATACCGGAGGCCTGGAGCGGGACCCCGACGTCCTCGACACCTGGTACTCCTCGGCGCTTTGGCCGTTTTCCACCCTGGACTGGACGCCCGAATGGCCCGCCAGGTCCAATCCGGCCCTGGATCTCTACCTGCCATCGACGGTGCTGGTGACGGGTTTCGACATCATCTTCTTCTGGGTCGCCCGCATGGTCATGATGACCAAACACGTCACCGGCAAGATTCCCTTCCGCGACGTCTACGTGCATGGCCTGATCCGCGACGCCGAAGGACAGAAGATGAGCAAGTCCAAGGGCAACGTCCTGGACCCCATCGACCTGATCGACGGCATCGGCCTCGACGAACTGGTGAAGAAGCGCACCAGCGGCCTCATGAACCCCAAGCAGGCAGAGCAGATCGAGAAGCGCACCCGCAAGGAATTCCCGAATGGCATCCCCGGCTTCGGAACCGATGCCCTGCGCTTCACCTTCCTGTCGCTGGCCAGCCCCGGCCGCGACATCAAGTTCGACATGAGCCGCTGCGAGGGCTACCGCAACTTCTGCAACAAGCTCTGGAACGCCACCCGCTTCGTGATCATGAATTGCGAGGGCAAGGACTGCGGGACTCCCAGCCCGGGAGCCTGCGGGGGAAGCGGCGCCCTGGAGTTTTCGGAAGCCGACCGCTGGATCATCAGCCTGCTGCAGGGCGTCGAAGCCGAGATGGCCCAGCATTTCGCGGACTACCGGTTCGACCTCCTCGCCAAGGCCCTCTACGAGTTCGTATGGGACGAATACTGCGACTGGTACCTGGAACTGGCCAAGGTCCAGTTGCAAGGCGGCAACGAGGCGCAGCAGCGGGCGACGAGACGAACCCTGCTGCGCGTTCTGGAAACCATCCTGCGCCTGGCCCACCCCCTGATTCCCTTCATCACCGAGGAACTCTGGCAAAAGGTGGCCCCGATGGCCGGCAAGGCCACGGGAGACGGGGCCGAATCACTGATGCGCCAAGCCTATCCCCGGTCCGATGCCGCGGCCCGCAACGAGGTTGCCGAGGACTGGGTCGGCCTGCTCAAGCAGATGGTCAATGCCTGCCGCAGCCTGCGCGGTGAGATGAACCTCTCGCCGGCCCAGAAGGTGCCGCTGGCTGCGGCAGGCGACGTCGCCCAGGCGAAGGCCTTCGCCCCTTACCTGGCGGCCCTCGCCAAGCTGTCCGAAGTGGTGGCGACGGGGGATTCTCTGCCGGAATCCGATGCGCCCGTCCAGATCGTCGGCGACTTCCGCCTGATGCTGAAGATCGAGGTGGATCGGGCTGCCGAGAAGGACAGGCTGGAGAAGGAACTGGGCCGGGTCAGCGGCGAGATCGCAAAGGCCGAAAAGAAGCTTGCCACGGCCAGCTTCGTGGAGAAGGCGCCGGCAGCCGTCGTCGCCCAGGAGCGAGTGCGCCTTGCCGACTTCGGCGCCCTGAGGGAAAAGCTGCTGGCGCAATTGGCAAGGTTGAGCTGAGCGGGCTCGCCTCCCAAGTCATCGGCGCCTGTATTCCCGCCGTCTTGCGCCAAGCGACCGGCGGCTTTGCCGCCGGCCATCGGGGAGGACTATTTCACCCCGGCAATGTCCTCGGCCATCTGGAGGACATGGTCCGGATGCTTGCCGATGCCCATGAAGGTTCCCATGGTCAGGGCCGGCCAGGCGAGGGCGGTGCGGTAACGGGCGTGCAAGGCCATCACCTTGCCGCCGACGACGAAGACCTCCCAAGGCAGGGCTGCGACAT
>JBPOHD010000052.1:0-6550 GCA_052035955.1 Pseudomonadota bacterium | reverse complement strand
ATTGTTGCGCTCCACATTTCGGGCCTGGGCGTAAACGCCGCCGCCCGGCCAGCCACCGTCCGGGGGCTTTGTCGGCTTTGCGAAAAAGCCGCGCGACCTTCCCGGAACCACCCGCAAAGCGGATTTCATCCGCTGAGACAGGGGGTTGGAGTGGGTGCGAGGGGCCGCCGAGGCACTGGCACAGAAAATGCGGGACCGGCAGCGACCACAACCACAACGCTGTCATGAACGCTTCCCGCCCCGTTCCTGCTTTCTCCATCGCCGCCAGCGCCGCGGGGCTGGAGCCGCGTCCATGAACCCGCGCAACCTAATCCACGGGGTGACCCTCGGCACCTTCTGTCTCGGCTTCGGCTTCGTGCTGGCCTTCACCGACCGGGCGACGGTGGACGACATCGCCGCCCGGGCCCTGGAGGACAAGCAGAACTCCCTCGGCCAGGTGATCCCCGACGCCCTGCACGACAACAACCTGGTGGCCGACACCCTGACGATGACCAATCCCCTGGGCAAGGAGATCACGGTTTACCGGGCCCGCAAGGACGGCAAGGTGACCGGCTTCGCCTACGAGATCTTCGGCAACGGCTATGCCGGCGAGATGAAGCTGATGATGGGCGTCGATGCCGCCGGGAAGCTCCTCGGCGTGCGCGTCCTGGCCCACAGGGAGACGCCCGGCCTGGGCGACAAGATCGAGGTCAAGAAGGGCGACTGGATCCTCGCATTCGATGGACTGTCCCTCGGCGACCCGCCGGCAGCCCGTTGGGCGGTCAAGAAGGACGGCGGCCAGTTCGACCAGTTCGCCGGCGCCACCATTACCCCCCGTGGCGTGGTCGGCGCGATCCGTGGCGGGCTGGAGTTTTTCGCCGAGCACAAGGCGCAAATGACGGAGGGGAACTGACGTGGCTGCGAAACTGAAGGTCATCGTCAAGGATGGCCTGTGGGAGAACAACGGGGTCTTCACCATGATGCTGGGGCTCTGCCCGGCGATGGCGATGACCACCAGCGCGACCAACGGCCTCGGCATGGGGATCGCAACGACGGTGGTGATGGCGGCCGCAAGTTTCATCGTGTCCCTGTTCCGGAAGCGAATCACGCCGGAGGTGCGCATTCCCACCTTCATCCTGATCTGCGCCACGATGGTGACGATGGTGGATCTGGCGATGAATGCCTGGATGCACGAGCTCTACAAGGTTCTCGGGCTCTTCATTCCGCTGATCGTGGTGAACTGCCTGCCAATGGCCCGGTTCGAGGCTTTCGCCTCCAAGTCGCCGCCTTGGATTGCGCTGGCGGACGGCCTTTTCATGGGCCTTGGGTTCGCGATGGCGCTGGTCGCGATCGGCGCGGTCCGGGAAGTGATCGGCTCGGGCACCTTGTTTGCGGACGCCTCCCTTCTGCTCGGCCCGGCCTTCAGGTTCATGGAAGTGAGACTGTTGCCGGCCGATGCGGGCGTGCTGATGATGATCCTGCCGCCCGGCGGCTTCCTGGCCACAGGATTGCTGATCGTCGTCAAGCGGATGGTGGATGCCCGGGCGACCCGGGTAAGCCGGCGGGAGGGTGTCCATGCGGTCGCATGAAATGCGTGTCGACGGTACCGCGTCCCCGCCCTGGGACCGGGAGTACCACGGCATCCGGACGGTGGAGGGGCTCGCGCGGGTCGTCCTGGTCGAAGGGAGGGTTGCCTGGCTGGTCCCCGAGCAGAGCGTCGGCTGTGGCGGATGCGCCCTCGCCTCGGCCTGTGCCGGAGAGGCATCCCCACGATCCTCCCGGCGAGACCTGGCGCGGCGCTTCCCGCTCTACGACGTAACCGGTCTGGTGGTCGGAGACCGGGTCGTGGTCGGCGTCGCGGAGGGTTCGCTGGTGATGAGCGCGCTGACCGCCTACGCGCTGCCGCTGGTCGTCGGGTTCGGGGCCGTCGGCATCGCCGACAGCGTCTTCGGCAGCGACCCGGCCAGCATCATTGCAATGCTCGCCGGACTTGCCATCGGTCTGCTGGTTGCGAAGTGGGCAGCGCGGCGCCTCCGCGCCCGGGGGCACTTCTCGCCGCGCCTCCTTCGCCGCGCCGGGCCCGGCCAGGCCTGCGGCATCGATTGAGGTTTCGGGATGAAAGAATTTGCATTGATGATGATCGGGGCTGCCCTGGTCAACAACGTGATCCTGGCCAGGTTTCTCGGCTTGTGTTCATTCATGGGCGTCACGACCCGTATCGACACGGCGGTCGGCATGGGCCTGGCGACCACCTTCGTGATGACCGTGTCGGCGATCGCCGATTGGACGGTCCAGCGCTATCTGCTGGAAGCTTTTGGCCTGGGCTACCTTCGGACCATCACGTTCATCCTGGTGATCGCGAGCACGGTCCAGTTTACGGAGATGGTCATACGCAAGGTTTCGCCGGAGCTGTTCCAACTGCTGGGCATCTACCTGCCGCTCATCGCCACCAACTGTGCCGTACTGGGCGTTGCATTGCTGGTGGTCGACAAACAGATGAGCTTCGTCGGCTCGACGATGTTTGCCTTTTCCTCCGCCGCAGGCTTCACCCTCGTGATGGTCATATTCGCCGGCCTGCGCGAGCGCCTGGCCCTGGCCCAGGTGCCGCGCCTGTTCGCCGGGCCGCCGATCGGATTCATCGTCGCCAGCCTGCTGGCGATGGCCTTCATGGGCTTTTCGGGCATCAGCACCGGTTGATGCCGGGAGATCTTTTTTCAACGCAGAGGACGCGGAGGACGCGGAGAAGGGACGGAGTGATTGCAGGCCGGGTTTCGATACGACGAATGGTGCGACCGCGATGCGCCGGATTTCGATGTGCCGCATTCCTCTGTGGTCTCTGCGTCCTCCGTGGTGAGGATTGGGGTTTGAATTGACGAACGGGAGTATGCAATGTTGATCGCAGTCGGCAGTCTCACCGTCATGGGCCTCGCCCTGGGAGGAATCCTGGGGGCGGCGGCGCGCTACCTGGCCGTCGAGGAGGATCCGATCGAGGAAGAGCTGAAGGCCATGCTGCCGGGCTCCCAGTGCGGCCAGTGCGGCTTCGTCGGTTGTGCCCAGGCCGCTGCCGCCCTGGCCAGGGGCGAGGCGCCGGTCACCCTCTGCCCGCCGGGCGGCAAGGCCCTGGCCCAGGCCCTGGCGGCCAGGCTGGGGGTCAAGGTCGACCTTTCCGCCGTCGCCGACGACGACGGGCCGAAGATCGCCCATGTCCGCGAGGAGATCTGCACCGGCTGCTGCCGCTGCTACAAGGTCTGCCCCACCGACGCCATCCTCGGCGCCGCCAAGCAGATCCACAACGTCATCCGCGAGGCCTGCACGGGCTGCGCGGCCTGCATCGACCGCTGCCCGACCGAGGCGATGGTCATGGTGCCGGTGCCCGTGACCCTGCAGCGCTGGGTCTGGCCCAAGCCGGCCGTGGCCTGAGGCCCATGGCTTCGACGGACCACCCCGCGATATGAACCGTACGAACTCCGCCAGGGCGAGGGCCAGCAAGTGGGCCCGCCCCCCCCATCCGCCCACGGCCGGCCTTGCACAGCCGGACGGCCTCGGTGGCGTGGAGCAGTGCTCCGCGCAGCCCCGCCCGCACCCCCTCCCGGGGAGGCTTCCGATCGGCGCGCGAAACGAGGCGTTTCTCGCTGGAGGAAAGAACTGACATGGGATTCTTCGAGCGCATCTTCCGTGGACCCCGATGGGGCGTCCATCCCGAGGACAACAAGCGGCCGGCGGCCGATGCGCCGCTGCGCATCCTGCCGCCCCCGACGCGGGTCTACCTGCCCCTGCTGCAGCACGTGGGCGGCGCCGCCCGCCCGGTGGTCCTGGTCGGCCAGCGGGTGTTCAAGGGCCAGCTGCTGGCCGAGGCGACGGGCAACATTTCGGCCCCCATCCACTCGCCGGTCTCGGGCATCGTCACGGCCGTCGGCGACGTCACGGCGCCCCATCCCTCGGGCCTCGGCTTTGCCGCCATCACGGTGGAGTCCGACTTCGAGGGCCGCTGGGTCGAGGCCGACCCGGTGGCCGACCCCTTCTCGCTGGCGCCGGAGGAGATCGCCAGGCGCACCGCCGCGGCCGGCATCGTCGGCCTGGGCGGCGCCACCTTCCCCTCGGCGGTGAAGTTCGCCCTCGGCCGGCGGCTCAAGGTCACCAGCCTGATCGTCAATGGCGGCGAGTGCGAGCCCTACCTCTCCAGCGATGACCGCATCATGCGCGACTGCGCCGACCAGGTGGTGGACGGCGCCCGCATCGTCATGCACGCCATCGGCGCCGTCGAGGCCCTGGTCGGCATCGAGGACAACAAGCCGGAGGCCATCGCCGCCATGCGCAAGGCCGCCGAGCCGTATCCCGAGGTGAAGATCCGCCCCGTCCCGGCCCGCTACCCCATGGGTTCGGACAAGCAGCTGATCCAGACCCTGACCGGCAAGGAGGTGCCGGCCGACGCCCGCGCCGCCGAAGTCGGCGTGCTGGTGCACAACGTCTCCACCTGCGCCGCCGTGCACAAGGCCATCCGCCTCGGCCAGCCCCTGGTGGAGCGCATCGTCACCCTGAACGGCGGGGCCGTGAAGCACCCCGGCAACGTCTTTGCACCCCTGGGCACCCTGGTGGACGAGTTGCTCGGGTTCTGCGGCCTGTCGGTCCCGCCCTCGCGGCTCATCCTCGGCGGGCCCATGATGGGCACCGTGCTGCCCCACGGCCAGGTTCCCCTGGTCAAGGGTGCCAGCGGCATCCTGGCCTTCGATGCCCGGGAGGCCGCCGCGGCGACGCCCGGGCCCTGCATCCGCTGCGGCAGCTGCACCAAGGCCTGCCCCATGGGCCTGCTGCCCCTGGAGATGGCGGCCCACATCCGGGCCGGCGACCTGGAGGGGGCCGAGAAGTTCGCCCTGACCGACTGCATCGCCTGCGGCTGCTGCGCCTACGTCTGCCCCTCGCGCATCCCGCTGGTCCAGTACTTCAACCATGCCAAGGGGGAGCTATCGGCCCGCGAGCGGACCAAGCTGCGCAACGACGCCGCCCGGCGCCTGGCCGAGGCCCGCCAGCAACGCGTCGAGCGCGAGACCCGCGAGAAGGCCGAGGCGGCCGCCCGCCGCAAGGCGGAGCGGGACGCCGCCAAGGCGAAGGCGGCGGCAGCCGCGCAGGCCGAGGGAGAAACGGCATGAATACCGGCCCCATGGACATGCCGGTCTCGGCGCCCCACACCACGACGACGCTGGGCGTTCCGCGCGTCATGGCCATCGTCATGGCCGCCCTGGTCCCGGCCACGGCCTTCGGCTTCTGGCTCTACGGCTGGCCGGCCATCTACCTCTGGCTGCTCACCGTCGGCGCCGCCGCCCTCGGCGAGGCCTTCTGCCTGCGCCTGATGAACCGGCCGGTGCTGCCGGTGCTGCACGACGGTTCCGCCATCCTCACCGGCTGGCTGCTGGCCCTGTCGCTGCCGCCCTGGGCCCCCTGGTGGATCGGCGTCTTCGGCGGCCTCTTCGCCACCGTCCTGGGCAAGCAGGTGTTCGGCGGCCTGGGCCAGAACCTGTTCAATCCGGCCATGGTGGCGCGGGTGGCCCTGCTGATCTCCTTCCCGGTGCCGATGACGGCCTGGGTGGGACCGGTGCCCATCGGCGACCTCGCCGCGCCGGGTCCGCTGGCGGCCCTGGCGATCACCTTCAAGGGCGTCGTCCCCAACCTCGACGCGGTGGCCAGCGCCTCGCTGCTCGGCTTCGCCAAGACGGAGTTGTCGCGCGGCGTCGACCTCCTCCAGTCGGGCGCCAACTTCCCGGTGCAGACCTGGTTCGGCAGCCGTCCCGGCAGCCTGGGGGAGACGGCCGCCTGGCTGATCGCCGCCGGTGGCGCCATGATGGTCTTCCTGCGCATCATCAGCTGGCACATCCCCCTCGCCATGCTGGCCGGCATCGCCCTGCCCGCCGCCGTCCTGCACGCGGTGGATCCGGCCCGCTACCTGGATGCCGGCACCCACCTGATGTCCGGCGGCGCCATGCTGGGGGCATTCTTCATCGCCACCGACTACGTCACGTCGCCGAACACGCCGCGCGGGCAGCTCGTCTTCGGCGCCGGCTGCGGCCTGCTCACCTACGTGATCCGCACCTGGGCCGGCTATCCGGAGGGCGTCGCCTTCGCCGTGCTGCTGATGAACTCCCTGACCCCGGTCATCGACAGCTACGTGAAGCCGCGCATCTACGGCCGCGACCGCGCCGGCAAGCCCCTGAAGCTGCCCGGGGACTGAAGGGGATTGCGGCAATGCGAAGCGTGCGCGCCAGGATTCGGACAAGCCCGGGATGCCGTCTGGCGCGTAGTCGGGACGGCGGGGCGTCCTGCTCCGCTCATGTCCCCCGGCGGCGACCTTCGGCCACCGCCTCCTCCTTGACTTCGCTGCGCAGGACGCCCCACCGTCCCGACCATCTCCCGCCTCGGGTGTTTGGCCGTGGAAAAACCCCGGCGGATCCGGCCCGGGGTGGCGGGGGACCGGCGCGGCGAAGTAAAGGCGGAGGGCCGGGCCGTGCCCGGCCCGGGGGACATGAGCGGCGCCGGTCCCCCGTCGCCCCGGGCCCCCACGGGCCATCGGAAAACCTGC
>JBPOHD010000143.1:0-21622 GCA_052035955.1 Pseudomonadota bacterium | reverse complement strand
GACGTATTTGAGTTTCATCGCGGCGATGGTGCGCGCGAGCTTTTCCGGCTCTTCCGCATCGGGCGGCAGCGGCTTGCCGTGGCCGACATCGCAGAAGGGGCAGCGCCGCGTGCACAAGTCGCCGAGGCTCATGACGGTGGCGGTGCCGTTGCCGAAGCACTCGCCGATGTTGGGGCAGGTGGCTTCCTCGCAGACGGTGTGGAGGTGGTGGTCGCGCAGGATGCGCTTGACGTCGGCGAACTTCGTGGCGTCCGAACCCGCCTTGACGCGGATCCAGGACGGCTTCTTGAGCACGGTCTCGGCCGGCACGACCTTGATGGGGATGCGCGAGGTCTTGGCCTCGCCCTTCTGCTTCTCGCTCATGCGCTTATCCTCGCTGGTCGTGGCGGGGCTCCGCCGCGACCCAGAAATCGCCGATGGCCAGGGCGTCCATGCGGCCTTCCGTCAGGGCCCGGAGGGCTTCCCGCGGGCCGCAGACGATGGGTTCCTCGTGCACGTTGAAGCTGGTGTTGAGCAGCGCCGGGATGCCGGACATCTGCCGGTAGCGCTCGATCAGGCGCCAGTAGCGCGGGTTCGCCTGCCGTCGCACCAGTTGCGGCCGGGCGGTGCCGTCCACGTGCACCGCGGCCGGCATCCGCGGGCGCCAATGTTCCCGCACGTCGAAGGTGACGGTCATGAACTCCGCCGCATGGGCCGCCTTGCCGCAGCCTCCGAACAGGTCGGCCGCGTGTTCGGCCAGGACGCTCGGCGCGAAGGGCATGAAGTCGGTCCTTTCCAGGCGTGCGTTGAGGGTCCGGACGACGCCGGGGTCGGTGGCCCGGGCGAGCAGCGAGCGGTGGCCCAGGGCCCGGGGGCCGAATTCCATGCGGCCCTGGAACCAGCCGACCACCTGGCCGCCATGGAGGGCGGAGGCGGCGCGTTCGACGAGTTCCTCCTCGGACAGTTTCTCACAGGGCAGGTTCAGCCGCGCCAGTTCGGCGGCGATCTCGCCGTCGTCGGCGGCCGGGCCCCAGAAGACGTCCCACAGCGCCTGGCCGACCGGCCGGGCGCCGCCGCCCCCCAGCCGCTGCTCCATGAGCAGGCCGGCGCCGACGGCATTGCCCGTGTTGGACATGGCCGGGAAGACGAACAGGCTGTCGAGCTCGGGCAGGGCGGCCAGGCGCTGGTTGAGCTTCACGTTGGCGAAGACGCCGCCGTTCACCGCCAGGCGGGCCTGGCCTGTCTCCCGCAGCAGCGCTCGCGCCAGGGCCGTCACCGCCGCCTCCAGCACCTGCTGGGCGGCGGCGGACACTTCGGCGCGGCCATGGGTCCGGACGACGCCGGCCAGCCAGGCCGTGCGCGCCGACGGGTCGGCAAAATCGCTCGCCAGCCCGCCGCCGTCGACGGCGACATGCAGCGCCCGGGCGAGGGACTCCGGCAGGCCGGCCCCGTCGCCGTAGGCGGCCAGTCCGAGGACCTTGCCTTCGTGGCGCAGGGGCCGGAAGTCGAGCAGCTCGGTGATGGCGGCGTAGAAGCCGCCGGCCGAGGCCTGGGCGCCGCGCCCTTCGTGCAGTCGTTGCAGTCGGCCTTCGCACCACAGGGCTGCCGCATGGTGTACCGGCCGGGTGCCGGCGCCGTCGAGGGTGAGGACCGCGCATTCGCGATGCCCGGAGTAGTGGCCGGCGAGCGTGCCATGCAGGGTATGGTGGTCGAAGGCATAGACCGGCGTTCCGGCGGCGAAGCCCGCCTCCCCCAGACCCGGGCCGGCGGCGCCGTCCAGTCCGACGGCTTCGACGTCGCGTGGCGACGCGCCGGCCATGGCGAGCACGGCATCGACGGCCCGCCGGGGAAAGCCGCCCTGGCCCTTGACCCGGGTCAGCCGCTCTTCGGAGACCGCGGCGACGACCTCGCCGTCCCGCAGCAGCGCGGCCGCCGAGTCATGGGCGCCGGCGGCGAGGCCGAGGACCAGCGGCATCCGGCCTCAGTCCCCCAGTTGCCGGCGCAGCGAGGCCAGCAGCGCCTCGGCAGCCTCCTGCGGGCTTGCGGCAACGCCCAGGTCCCGGGTGCGGGTGACCGGCATGCCTTCGTAGCCGCAGGGGTTGATCGCCGCGAAGGGCTCGAGGTCCAGGTCCACGTTCAGGGCCAGCCCGTGGTAGCTGCAGCCGTTCCTGACCCGCAGGCCGAGGGCGGCGACCTTGGCGCCACCGACATAGACGCCCGGGGCGCCGGGCAGGCGCCGGGCGGCGATGCCCCAGCCGGCCAGGCAGTCGATCACGGCCTGCTCCATCCGGTTCACCAGTTCCCGCACCTTGAGGTCGCGCCGCTTCAGGTCGAGCAGCAGGTAGGCGACCACCTGGCCGGGGCCGTGGTAGGTGATCTGGCCGCCGCGGTCGATCTGCACCACCGGGATCCCGATGTCCTGGAGCAGGTGCTCGGGCCGGCCGGCCTGGCCGAGGGTGAACACCGGCGGGTGCTCGCAGAGCCAAACCTCGTCGGGCGTTCCGGCGTCGCGGCCGGCGGTGAAGTCCTGCATGGCGCGCCAGGTCGGCTCGTAGGGAACGAGGCCGAGGCGGCGGACCAGGAGCCCGTCCATCAGAGGACGATCTTCACCCGCGGGTGGGCGGTCAGATCCCGGTAGAGGGCGTCGAGCTGTTCCCGGGAGCGGGCCCGGATGGTGCAGGTCAGCGACAGGTAGTTGCCGCCCCGGGAGGGACGCATCTCCATGCTCGCGGCATCGAAGTCGGGGGCGTGGCGCAGCACCACCTCGAGCACGGCCTGGGCGAAGCCCTCGCCGGCGGCGCCCATGACCTTGAGCGGAAAGTCGCAGGGGAACTCGAGGAGGGTCTCGCCGGCCATTACCCGCCCCGCATCACCGAGCGCTTGAATTCCTGGTACCAGCCGTACATGCGCGCGAAGACGGGCCCGGGCCGGCCGGCGCCGACGGGGTGGCCGTCGAGGGCGACGATGGGCAGGACCTCCCTGGTGGAGGAACACATCCATAGTTCGTCGGCCCGGCGGACCTCGGTTTCCTGGACGTCGCGCACCTCGGCGGGCAGTCCGTTTCCGGCCGCCAGTTCCAGCACCAGGTCGTAGGTGATGCCCGGCAGCATCAGGTGGCCCTTGGGCGGCACGAGGAGGCGGCCGTCGCGGACGACGAAGATGCTGGAGGCGGCGCCCTCGGTGAGGAAGCCGTCGCGGAAGAGGACGGTCTCGGCGCAGCCGGCCTCGACGGCGAGCTGGCGCAGCAGGCAGTTGGCGAGCAGCGAGGTGGCCTTGAGGTCGCAGCGCAGCCAGCGGATGTCCGCCGCCGAGACCGCCGCCACGCCGCTCTCGCGCTGGGCCGGCGGCGGCGTCAGCAGGGGCTCGGGCATCACCAGGATGCTGGGCCGGACGGACTTGGGGAAGGCATGGTTGCGCACTTCCATGGGGCCGCGGGTGACCTGCAGGTAGATCGACTGGTCCTCCCATTCGGCGGCGGCGACGATGCGCCCGACGATGTCCCGCCAGGCCTCCGCCGGCAGCGGATCCTCGAGGCGGATGCCGGACAGGCTGCGGGCCAGGCGGCCCAGGTGCTCGTCGAGGCGGAAGGGCCGTCGCGAATACACCGGGATCACCTCGTAGACGCCGTCGCCGAACAGGAAGCCCCGGTCCATGACCGGCACCCGGGCCTCGGCCAGGGGCAGGAACTCGCCGTTGAGATAGACCGTCGGGTTCATTCGAAGAAGAGCCGCAGGCTGTCCCAGGCGCGGCCGAAGACGCCGGCCAGGGGCACGTCCTCCAGGGCCGGCACCGGATACTCGCCGATCGGCTTCTCGTCGGCCAGCACCTTCAGGGTGCCGACCACCTGCCCCTTGCGCACCGGTGCCATCAGGGGCTGCTGGCTGACCAGTTGCACCCTGAGCCTGGCCGCCGCGCCCTTGCCGAGCGAGAGCACGAAGTCCTCGTCGAAGCCGGCCTTGACGGTGTTCGCCTGCCCCTTGTACACGCGCAGGGTCGACACCGCCTGGCCCTTGTCGTAGAGCTTGACCGCGTCATAAGCCTGGAAGCCGAAGTTGAGCAGCTTGAGGGATTCCTGGGCGCGCACGGTGTCGGAGGCCGTGCCCAGCACCACGGAAACGAGGCGGCGCGGTCCGCGCTTGGCCGAGGAGATCAGGCAATAACCCGCCGATTCCGTGTGGCCCGTCTTGACGCCGTCCACCGTCGGGTCCAGCCAGAGCAGGCGGTTGCGATTGGGCTGGGTGATCCGGTTGTAGGTGTATTCCCGGGTCGAGTACAGGGGGTAGAACTCCGGAAAATCGCGGATCACGGCGCGGGCGAGGAGGCCCAGGTCGCGGGCGGTCGAGTAGTGCTGCGGATCGGGCAGGCCGGTGACGTTCATGAAGCGCGTGTTCTTCAGGCCCAGGCGCTGGGCTTCCCGGTTCATGCGCTCGACGAAGGCCGGCTCGGATCCGGCCGCGGCCTCGGCCAGGGCAATGCAGGCGTCATTGCCCGACTGGACGATCATGCCCTTCAGCAGTTCGTCCACGCGCACCGGCATGTTGGGCTCGATGAACATGCGCGATCCGGGCGTCTTCCAGGATTTCTCGGACACCGGGACGACCTGGTCCGGCTTCAGGACGCCTTCCCTGAGGGCGCCGAAGACCAGGTAGGCGGTCATGAGCTTGGTCAGGGAGGCCGGCTCGATGCGCTCGTCGGGATTGAGGGATGCGAGGGCCTGGCCGGAGCCGTGGTCGAGGAGCAGCCAGGCGCGGGCGGCGATGGCGGGCGGTTCGGGGGCCAGTTGCGCCATCGCCGTCAGCGGCAGGCAGAGGACGGCGAGCAGGAGTTTCTTGAGGGACATCGGTGCGGCCCGAAAAAGGGGCGGATTATACAAGCCGGCCCCACGGCCCCCGGAGCCCGGGCCCGCCGTTTCAGGCGCCGGGTGGCAGCACCCGGGCCTTCAGGAGCTCGGCGAATCGGGCGGCCGGCACCGGCCGGCTGAACAGGAAGCCCTGGGCGACGTCGCAACCCTGGTCGCGCAGCAGGCGCAGCTGCTGCGCGGTTTCGACGCCTTCGGCAACGACGGAGAGGCGGAGGGCGCGGGCCAGCGCGGTCACGGTATCGGCGATGGCCCGGTCGTCGGGGTCCTCGACCATGTCGCGGATGAAGCTGCGGTCGATCTTCAGGCGGTCGATGGGGAAGCGGCGCAGGTAGGCGAGGCTGGAATAGCCGGTGCCGAAGTCGTCGATCGACAAGGCCAGCCCCATGGCCTTCAATTCCTCCATGGCGGCCACGGTCTGGTCGGCGCCGCTCATGGCGACCCCCTCGGTGATCTCCAGTTCCAGGTCTTCCCCCGCCAGCCCGGATTCGGCGACCACGGCCGCCACCCTGCGCAGGAAGCCTTCGCGGTGGAACTGCACGGCCGAGATGTTGATCGACAGGCGGATGGGGGGCAGGCCGGCGGCGCGCCAGGCCCGGCTCTGCCGGCAGGCTTCCGCCATCACCCAGTCGCCGATGGGCACGATGAGCCCCGATTCCTCGGCGGCGGGGATGAAGCGGTCCGGCGCCACCAGGCCGTCGGATTGCCGCCAGCGCAGCAGTGCCTCGGCGCCGACGATCTCGCCGTCGGCGATGCGGACGAGGGGCTGGTAATGCAATTCGAATTCCCGGCGCTCCAGGGCCTGGCGCAGCCGTCCTTCCAGTTGCAGGCGCTCCATGGCCGCGGCATTCATGGCGGCAGTGAAGAAGCGGTAGGCGTTGCGGCCCTTCTGCTTGGCCTGGTACATGGCCGTGTCGGCGTTCTTGAGCAGGTTCTCGACGTCGTGCCCGTCCTGGGGATAGAGGGCGATGCCCACCGAGGCCGAGACGCTCAGTTCGTGGTCGCCGACCATGAAGGGCGCGGCCAGGCGCTCGAGCAGCTTGGCGGCCAGCTCGGCGATCCCGAGGGGCTCGGCATCGGCCACCAGCATGACGAACTCATCGCCGCCGAGGCGGGCGATGGTGTCGGAACGGCGCACCCCGGCGGTCAGGCGCTCGGCCACCGCCGCCAGCAGCCGGTCGCCGAAGGAGTGGCCCAGGGAGTCGTTCACGTTCTTGAAGCGATCCAGGTCCACGAACAGCAGGGCGACGGAACTGCCTTCCCGTTCCGCCCGGGCCAGGGCCAGTTCGGCCCGGTCCTTGAGCAGGCTGCGGTTCGGCAGGCCGGTGAGCACGTCGTAATAGGCCAGGCGGCGGATCTGTTCCTCGGCCGACTTGAGGTCCGTCAGGTCCACGAGGGTGCCCACGGAGGCCGGCCGGCCCCCGAAGGTACTCGGGGCGCCCAGGATGGTGCCGGGAAAGGTCGAGCCATCCTTGCGCAGGCAGGTGATGGTGTAGGGCCGCCCCTTCTCCCCGGCCGCCCGGCGGCGCATCTGGTCGAGGACGAACTCCCTTTCCTCGGGGATGATCAGGTCCAGGGGCCCGAGCCGGTCCACCAGGTCGTCGGCTCCGTAGCCGAACCAGTCGCAGAGCACCGGATTGACGTACTTGAACTTGAAGTCCTGCAGCACGAAGACGCCGACCTGGGCGGCACCCATGGTGGCCCGGAACTGGCCCTCCTGTTCCGCCGCCTCGGCTTCGCGCCGCTTGCGCTCGCTGGTGTCCTCGATGGCCACCAGGCGTGCCGGCCGGCCTTTCCAATAGACCAGGGTGCTGAAGGTCTGGACGGGGAACTTCTCGCCCCCCTTGCGACGGTGCAGCCACTCGGCCCGCACCCATTTCTCCTGGCGGACCCGGTCGATGAAGGCCTTGGCCGTCGGCAGGTCTTCCGGGTCGTAGAAATGGGCAACCGACAGGGTGCCCATCTCTTCCCGGGTGTAGCCGTAGCAAAGCTCGGCCGGCTGGTTGACCTCCAGGATCTGCAGCGTCTGCGGGTCGAAGATAACCACCGGCAGCGGGAACAGCGACAGTTGTTCCGCGCTCAGTTCAGTCGAGGGTTGTCCTGGGGCGCTAGCCGCCATGGGGGAGTACCTGGGCCGGGAAATTAGACAAGTGTAGGCGAACCGGCCGCCGGCCGGGGCGGCACGGCGACGACGCGCGCTTGCCGCCAGCCGCGGGGTTCAGCCGCCCCGGGCCAGGGCACGCAGGCGGGCGACCCGCTCCTCGGTGGCCGGGTGGGTGGAGAACAGCCCGCGCAGGCCGCCGCCCGACAGGGGGTTCATGATCATCATCTGGGCCGTCTCCGGGTGCGCCTCGGCCGTCGGCATGGCGATGCCGCGGGCATAGGCGTCGATCTTCGCCAGGGCGTCGGCAAGGGCATTCGGATCGCCGGAGATCTCGGCACCGCCCCGGTCGGCCTCGAATTCCCGGGCCCTGGAGATGGCCATCTGGATCAGGCTGGCGGCCAGGGGGGCGAGAAGGGCGACGAGGATGCCGGCGAGCGGGTTGGCGGGTCGGCCGTCCGCGTCGCGGCCGCCGAAGAACATGGCGAAGTTGGCCAGGGCGGAGATGGCGCCGGCCATGGTGGCGGCGACGGTGGAGATGAGGATGTCCCGATGCTTCACGTGGGCCAGCTCGTGGGCCATGACGCCGCGCAACTCGCGGGCCGAGAGCATCTGCAGGATGCCCGTGGTGGCCGCGACGGCGGCGTGGTCCGGGTTGCGGCCGGTGGCGAAGGCGTTGGGCTGGGCCTCGTCGATGACATAGACGCGCGGCATGGGCATGCCGCCGCGACCGGCCAGCTCTTTCACCATGTCGTAGAGGTAGGGGCTGGAGGCCTCGTCCACTTCCCGGGCGTTGTACATGCGCAGCACCATCTTGTCCGAGAACCAGTAGGCGAAGACGTTCATGGCGCCGCCGAAGAGCAGTGCCAGGAGCATGCCGCCCTTGCCGCCGATGGCGGCGCCGATGATCCCGAACAGGGCGACGATGGCCGCCATCAGGATGGTGGTTTTCAGCCAGTTGAACATCGTGGTTCCTCCGTTTGCACGTCCTCGGGCTCCCTAGATGCGGGCGTCGCCCGGCGATTCAATCGGCAAGGGGGTCGAAACGGTCCCCGGGCGCCAGGGGAAAGCCGCGCAGGAAGTCGGCCGCCGGCAGCCGCCTGCCCCCGGGCTTCTGCAATTCCGTCAGGGCGAGCGCCCCCTTGCCCGTGGCGACGGCGATGCGGTCCTCGCCGACCGACAGCACCGTGCCCGGCACTCCCGATCCCTCGCCGGACCGGGCGGCCCAGATCTTCACCTGCGTGTCGCCGAGGACGGCGGTGCAGCCGGGAAAGGGGTCGAAGGCGCGCACCCGGCGGGCCAGTTCGGCCGCCGGGCGGGACCAGTCGAGGGCCGCTTCGGCCTTGTCGATCTTCTTCGCGTAGGTGACGCCGTCGGCGGGCTGCGTCACGGCGGCCAGTTCCGGGAGGCGGTCCAGGGCCTCGACGATCAGCGCCGCGCCCAGTTCGGCGAGGCGGTCGTGCAGGCTACCGGCGTTCTCGCCGGGGGCGATGGGCAGCGCCTGCCGCAGCAGCATCGGTCCGGTGTCCAGCCCGGCATCCATGCGCATGATGGTGATGCCGGTTTCCGCATCCCCGGCCTCGATCGCCCGCTGGATGGGGGCCGCGCCGCGCCAGCGCGGCAGCAGGGAGGCGTGGATGTTGAGGCAGCCGGCGGGCGGGATGTCGAGGACGGCCTGGGGCAGGATCAGCCCGTAGGCGGCGACCACCAGCAGGTCCGGCGCGGCGGCGATCAGGGCATCGCGGTTTGCCGCCTCCCGCAGCGTCGCCGGCTGGTGCACCGGGATTCTCCGGTCCAGGGCCAGGGCCTTGACCGGGCCGGGCTGGAGTTTCTGGCCGCGGCCGCCGGGACGGTCGGGCTGGGTGAGCACGAGGACCGTCTCGTGCCGGGTTCCGAGCAAGGCGGACAGGGCGCGGGCGGCGAATTCCGGCGTGCCGGCGAAGGCGATCCTCACGTGGGCTTCTCCGAGGGGTGTCCGGCGTCGCCGGGGGATCAGGCGGTGATGCGCGCCTGCTTGGCCAGCTTGGCGCGGATGCGGGTCTGCTTCAGGCGGGACAGGTATTCGACGAAGACCTTGCCTTCGAGGTGGTCCATCTCGTGCTGGATGCAGACCGCCAGCAGGCCCTCGGCCTCCAGCTCGAAAGACTGCCCCTCCAGGTCGAGGGCACGCACCCTGACGCGTTCGTTGCGGACCACGGTTTCGTAGATTCCGGGTACCGACAGGCAGCCCTCGTCGCCTTCGCATTCCCCGTCCCGGGACAGGATCACCGGGTTGATGAGGACCAGCAGGCCGGATTTGTCTTCGGACACGTCGATCACGATGACCCGCCGGTGCACGTCCACCTGGGTGGCGGCCAGTCCGATGCCGGGCGCCGCGTACATCGTTTCGGCCATGTCGCCGGCCAGTTTGCGGACCTCGTCATCGACGGCGTCCACCGGCGCGGCCTTCTTGAAGAGCCTCTCGTCGGGGTAGCGAAGTATGGGTAACAGGGCCATAAATATGTTGCTGATTTAAGGAATTAGTTGCAGAATCTCATGCAAACTGTTACAAGCCCGTCGTATTGGGTCGCGATGGTGCCCGGGGTCGAGGACCGCGCCGGGACACTCTGGCCGACGCGCCGCATCGTGCGTCCGGAGAAACACCGGAACTGACCGTACGCGAAGAACGCTGCGAGGTGGAAGATGGTTCGAATTATATCTGCGCTGTTTCTGACAATCTCAAGCCTGGCCTTCACCGCCCCGGCGCTGGCGCAACAGCCTGCCAAGCCGATCGAGCTGGCGCCCGACGCCCCCGACCGCCACATCGTCGTTCCCGGCGATACCCTCTGGGGCATCGCCGCCCAGTTCCTCAAGGATCCCCATCGCTGGCCCGAGATCTGGCGCATGAATCCCGAAGACATCAGGAATCCCCACCGGATCTACCCGGGGCAGGTTGTCGTCCTGGACCGCAGCGGTGGCGATCCCCAGTTGAAGATGGGCCGTCTGGTCAAGGCCGAGCCGCGTGTCTATCTGGACGACCAGGCCGCCGCGATCCCCAGCATTCCGCAGCAGGCGATCGCCCCCTTCCTGTCCGAGCCCCTGGTGGTGGAAGCCGATGCGCTCGATTCCGCCGCCCGCGTGATCGCCACCCAGGAAGACCGCGTTTACGTGGGGTCCGGGAACCTGATCTACGTGAAGGACCTGGTGGGCAAGGAGAAGCTCTGGCAGGTCTACCGGCCGGCGCGGCCCCTCAAGGATCCGGAAAGCGGGGAGGTGCTCGGCCACGAGGCCTTCTACCTCGGAAATGCCAAGTTGGTCGAGCTCGGCAATCCGGCCACGCTGGAAGTGCTGACGGCGCGCCAGGAGATCGGCCGCAACGATCGGCTGATTCCCGTCTCCAAGCCGGACGTCATCCAGTACGCGCCCCATTCTCCGACCAGGAAGGTCAAGAGTCGCGTGATGACCGTCTATGGCGGTGTCGGCAGTGCCGGACGCAATTCCATCGTCACCGTATCCCGCGGCGCCAAGGATGGCTTGGAGATCGGCCACGTCCTGGCCCTCTATCGGGCGGGGGCGGAGGCGACCAACCGCTTCGAGGGCGAGAAGGAAACCTTCCGCCTTCCCGACGAGCGCTACGGCCTGCTCTTCATTTTCCGGGTCTTCGACCGGGTTGCCTACGGACTGGTGCTCAATGTCGGGCGGCCGGTCGAGTTGGGGGACGTGGCGACCAATCCCTGACCCGTCCGCGCCGCAGCCCGGGCCTCCCACCCCCGTGGATAGCCGGGACGACGCGGAAGCATGGCTGAGGCTGACTTTCGTCCCCGGTCTCGGGGGCGAGGGGCGGCGCAGACTCCTCCAGGCCTTCGGCCTGCCCGAAGCGATATTCGCCGCGTCGCCCACGGCGCTGGCCGCCGTCGTCGGCCCGTCGTTGGCAGAGGGCCTGCTTTCCCACGATTCCCGCGCCGACATCGCCGCAGCCCTCGACTGGGCGGCACAGCCGGGCAACCGGCTCCTCACCCTCGCCGACGCCGCCTATCCCCCTTCCCTGCTGGCCGGCGAGGATCCTCCGGTACTGCTCTACGCCAAGGGTGACCCGGGCCTCCTGAGCCGGCCGATGCTGGCCATCGTCGGCAGCCGCAACGCCACCCGCCAGGGGGAGGCGGACGCGGAGGCTTTCGCCGCTGCCTTGTCCGACGCCGGCCTGACCATCGTCAGCGGCCTGGCGCTGGGCATCGATGCCGCGGCCCACCGGGGTGGTCTTTCCGGCCGCGGGGCCACCGTGGCGGTGATCGGCACGGGGGCCGATCGCATCTATCCTGCCCGCAATGCCCCCCTTGCCCGCCGGATCGCCGAAAAGGGCTGCCTCATCAGCGAATTCCCCGTTGGGACGCCTCCCCTGGCGGCCAACTTCCCGCGCCGTAACCGCCTGATCGCGGGACTGGCGAGGGGTTGCCTGGTGGTGGAGGCGGCACCGCGCAGCGGCTCCCTCATCACGGCACGCCTGGCGGCCGACGCGGGCCGCGAAGTCTTCGCCATCCCCGGGTCCATCCACTCCCCCCTGTCGAAGGGCTGCCATGCCCTCATCAAGCAGGGCGCCAAGCTGGTCGAATCGGCGGCCGACATCCTCGAGGAACTGGGCTGGGAAGCCGTCGTCGCCGGCCGGCCGGAGGCGGTCCCCGAGGCCCCGGCGTTGGAAGAAGCGGAGGCCGGGATTCTGGATGCCCTCGGCGCCGATCCCTGCGCGGTGGACGATCTCGCGGCCCGTACCGGCTTGACGGCCGACGCGCTCCTTGCGATGCTGTTGCCGCTGGAGCTCTCGGGCCGGGTGGCGCAACTTCCCGGCGGGCGTTACCAGCGACTGTTCGGGAAGGGGAATTCGTGATCTTGGGTAGGCATGTTTCGCCGGTCGGCGGCGGTCATCGACCGGTCGGGCAGCTTCGTGTTCGTCACTCCAGGGAGGCATGATGGTCGACATTCTTGTTTACCTGTTCGAGAACTACCTGCCGGAATCCTGCCCCGAGCCGGATGCCCTGGCGCGCAAGCTCACGGCTGCGGGATTCGACGACGAGGAGATCAGCGAGGCCCTGGACTGGCTGGCCGGCCTGGAGCAGGCCCAGGACGTGACGCAGGCCCCGCGCCGACCCGACGGCCGCTCCCAGCGCGTGTTCGCAGCCGAGGAGCAGGCAAAGCTCGGGGCCGACTGCCTCGACCTCCTGATCTTCCTGGAACGGGCCGAGGCGGTGGACGACCACCTCCGGGAAATGATCATGGACCGCGTCCTGGCCATGGCCGATCCCCAGGTGTCGCTGGAAAAGTTCAAGGTCGTCGTGCTGACGGTGATGTGGCGCCGCCAGCACGCCATGGAGGCCCTGCTGCTGGAGGAACTCCTGGCCGAGGACGACGAGGAGCCCACCTACCACTGAAGTCCTCCGGCGGCATGCCGCTTGATTCCGGCACCCGCCCCCGCTTATCATCCGGCGCCCGGCACGTTCCGCCGGCACCGTCAATCATTGGTTAAATGAGCAAACAACTGATCATCGCCGAGAAGCCCTCGGTGGCCCAGGACATCGCCCGGGCCCTCGGCGGCTTCGCGCGCCAGGGAGACTATTTCGAGAGCGACGACTACGTCCTCTCGTCGGCCATCGGCCACCTCCTCGAGCTGACGGTGCCCGAGGAATACGAAGTGAAGCGCGGCAAATGGACCTTCACCCATCTGCCCGTCATTCCGCCCCACTTCGCCCTCAATCCCATCGACAAGACCGCCGAGCGGTTGCGCCTGCTCACCCGCCTGATCAAGCGCAAGGATGTCGGCGCCATCGTCAATGCCTGCGACGCGGGCCGCGAGGGCGAACTGATCTTCCGCTATGTCGTCCAGCACGCCCTCGGCGACAAGGCCGACAAGGGCGGCAAGCCCGTCCGCCGGCTGTGGCTCCAGTCGATGACCGCGACGGCCATCCGCGACGGCTTCGCCCACCTGCGTTCCGACGAGGAGATGCAGCCCCTGGCCGACGCGGCCCGCTGTCGGTCGGAAGCCGACTGGCTGATCGGCATCAACGGCACCCGGGCGATGACCGCCTTCAATTCCCAGGAGGGCGGCTTCTACAAGACGCCCGTCGGCCGCGTGCAGACGCCTACCCTGGCCATCCTCGTCGAGCGCGAGAACCGCATCCGTGCCTTCGTTTCCCGGGACTACTGGGAGGTGGAGGCCGAGTTCAAGTGCCTCGCCGGCACCTACCGGGGCCGCTGGTTCGATGAGAAATTCAGGAAGTCCGAGGACGAACACGCCAAGGCCGAGCGCCTCTGGGAGCAGGCCAAGGCGGACGCCGTCCGCAAGAAGTGCCTCGGCAAGCCCGGCGCCGCGGAGGACGAGAGCAAGCCCAAGACCGAGGCCTGCCCCCTGCTGTTCGACCTGACTTCCCTCCAGCGCGAGGCCAACGGGCGCTTCGGCTTCTCGGCCCGCAACACCCTGGGCCTGGCCCAGGCCCTCTACGAAAAGCACAAGGTCCTGACCTATCCGCGGACCGATTCCCGCGCCCTTCCCGAGGACTACGTCGGGACCGTCAAGGACACCCTGAAATCCCTCTCGGGCACCGCTTACGGCAAGTTCGCCGGCGAGATCCTGAAAAGCGGCTGGGTGCATCCCAACAAGCGCATCTTCAACAACGCCAAGGTCTCCGACCACTTCGCCATCATTCCCACCGGCGCCGAGCCCAAACACCTCTCGGAGCCGGAGCAGAAGCTCTACGACCTGGTGGTCAAGCGCTTCCTGGCCATCTTCTATCCGGCGGCCGAATACAACGTCACCACCCGCATCACCCGCGTCGAGGGCGAGGCCTTCAAGACCGAGGGCAAGGTCCTGCTGATCCCCGGTTGGCTGACCGTCTATGGCAAGGAGTCCCAGGAGGACGCAATAGGTGCCCTTCCCCCCGGCCCCCTTCCGGCGGAAGGGGGTGACGGCAGTTCGCCGCTGGGCGGCTCCGGTTCCTCGGCCAATGCCGCCTTGGGGCGGCCCGGCGTCGGCGCACCGAACCTGCCTCCCCTGGAGAAGAAGGAGAGGGTCTGGGCCCAGGACGTGGAAGTGAAGGCCAAGAGCACCCAGCCGCCGCCGCGCTTCAACGAAGGCACGCTGCTGACGGCCATGGAAGGCGCCGGCAAGCTGGTGGACGACGAGGAGTTGCGGGAGGCCATGTCGGAACGCGGCCTGGGCACGCCGGCCACCCGCGCCGCCATCATCGAGGGCCTGCTGGCCGAGGAATACGTGCATCGCAACGGCCGCGAACTGCAACCGACGGCGAAGGCCTTCAACCTCCTCTTCGCCCTGGAGAAACTGGGCATCGACGAGATCCGTTCGCCCGAACTCACCGGCCTCTGGGAATGGAAGCTGCGCGAAATGGAGCATGGCCGCCTTCCCCGCGATGAATTCATGGAGCATATCGTCGCCCAGACCCAGGAGATGGTCGGCCGCATCAAGAAGGGCGAACTGCCCGACGAGGCCTTCTCCACCCTGTCCGTCCCCTGCCCGAAGTGCGGCGGCGAGATCCGCGAGACCTACAAGCGCTTCGAGTGCCAGAAGTGCGACTACCGCCTCTGGAAGGTCGTCGCCGGGCGCCAGTGGGAGCCGGAGGAGATGGAGGAGTTGCTGAAGAACCGGGTCATCGGGCCGGTGCAGGGCTTCCGCAGCAAGATGGGCCGCGCCTTCGCCGCCATGGTGAAGCTCAATGCCGAGCACATGCCCGAGTTCGACTTCGGCCAGGAGGCGGAAGGGGCCGAGGCGGAGGAAGTGGATTTCTCCGGGCAGGAGACCCTGGGCGCCTGTCCCAAGTGCCAGGGCCGGGTCTTCGAGCACGGCATGGCCTACGTCTGCGAGAAGTCGGTGGGCGTCGCCCGCAGCTGCGATTTCCGTTCCGGCAAGGTGATCCTGCAGCAGGAGGTGACCCGCGCCGAGATGCAGAAGTTGCTCGAAACCGGCCGGACCAGCCTGCTCAAGGGCTTCGTCTCCAACCGGACGCGCAAGAAGTTCTCGGCCTTCCTGGTGCGCGGCGCCGACGGCAAGGTCGGCTTCGAGTTCGAGGCCCGGAAGCCGAGGGCAGGCGCCAAGACCGCAGCGAAGGGAGATGCGGCGCCGCCGGCCAAGGCCGCAAAGGCGACCACCGCCGCGCCGGCCGCCAAGGCCGTCGCTCCCGCCTCCAAGGCGGCGGCGAAGACGCCCGCCAAGCCCAAGGCGGCGCCCAAGTCCACCAAGGCCGCGGCCGCCAAGGCACCGGCGAAGAAGAAGGCCGCCGGCAAGTGACCGGGGAGGAACTGCCCGCGGCGGCGCGGGCAGTCCTCGATTTCTGGTTCCTGGCGCCGGGTGCGCCGGCGGGCGGGGCCGCCCGGCCCGCCCGGCCCGAGTGGTTCCGCAAGGACCCCGCCTTCGACGCGGCGATCCGCGAACGCTTCGGCAAGGACGTGGACGCCGCCCTGGCCGGGGAGCGCGAGGCGTGGAATTCCGGCGCCGCGGGCTGCCTGGCCCTGATCCTGCTGCTTGACCAGTTCACCCGCAACATCTTCCGCGACACGCCGCAAGCCTTCGCCGGCGACGCCGCGGCCCTGGCGCTGGCTGACACCGCCATTGCCGACGCCTGTGACCGGGCCTTGCCACCGGTCCGCCGCTGGTTCCTCTACCTGCCCTTCATGCATGCCGAATCGCTGCCGGTCCAGGAGCGCAGCGTGGCCCTGTTCGGGGAACTGGCACGCCAGGGCGGCGACGCCTTCGCGTCAGCCCTCGATTACGCCGTCCGCCACCGGGACGTGATTGCCCGCTTCGGCCGCTTTCCCCATCGCAATGCCATCCTCGGCCGGGAATCGACGCTCGCGGAAAGCGCATTCCTGAAACTTCCCGGCTCGTCCTTCTGAAAGAAAACGGGGCCCCGAGGGGCCCCGTTCGGTGCAGCGAGGATGACCGATCAGGCGCTGCGCTGGCCGCGCCGACGCCGGGCAACCGCGCCCATGACGCCCAGTCCGGCAAGCATCATGGCGTAGGTCTCGGGTTCCGGAACCGCCGTGACGGTGATGAGGTCGTGTTCCCGGGGACCGACGCCGCTGGCGAAGACGTTGAAGTCGTAGGTGCCGGGCAGCAGGCCGGTGATGGTCACGTCGAAGGTCCGCGATTCGCCGCCGCCCACGTGTTTGCAGCCCAGGGGGTCGGTGCAGGTGAAGGAGAACGAGAGGCCGGGGCCGCCGTAGGTGGCGCCGAAGGCGAGGTCGATGAAGGAGGTGCCGGCGACGATCTCGCTGGTGACCTTGGCGACGAAGTCGGTGCCGGCGGCGGTGAAGTTGTTGGTCAGGTTGCCGCCGGTGGCGGCCGCGACCGTCGACGCCTGGTTGGTATCGATGCCATAGGCGCCGTCGATGCCGGAGCCGGGGCCGACGCTGTTGAAGCCGATGACCTTGACGTTCGCGGCATTCAGGGCGGCGATGGCCTGGCTCATCGTGGTGGTTTCGGTGTGCGACGGCCAGTCGCCGAACCAGACCACGAGCCGCTGGGAACCGGCGCCCCAGCCGGCGGTCTCGGCAACCTTCTTGAGGGCGAAGAAATTGGCCTCGGGACCGTCACCGCCGCCGGAAGCGTTCCACAGGTTGATGCCGTTCTGGGTGGTGGTGTGATCGGTGGTGAAGGAGGTCAGTTGCTGGTAGGCGCTGGCCGTGGTCTCACCCGGCTCGCTCGGGTCGCCGTAGTAGCGGCCCACCGCATACTTGTAGCTGCTCGGGAGGGCCCCGAGGATGGTGGAGGCTCCCGACTTGGCGCTGTTCACCACGCCGTACATGCTGCCCGTGTTGTCGGCGAGGAAGAAGATGTCCACATCGGTGGCGCCGCCCGGGGCCACGGTGACGGTCTTGTGGATGGTGACCGAACTGCCGACGCCGATGGTGGCGGCGTAGCTGCTCGGGGAAATCCCCTCGGCGTGGGCGGTGCCGAAACCGCCGGCGGCGAAGGCCAGGCCGGCGACCCCGGCCAATTGCTTGATGTGCATGGTGTGCTCCCTTTCTCTGTCTGCCCCGCATGAAATGAAGATCCGGATGGATTGCTCCCGCGCACTGACCCGAAGGCCCGCCCAGACGAGGAATCCGGGTGCTTCCGGCGCAAGCGCCGGACCCGGGCGCCGACCCAGCGCCCTTCCGGGCGGGTCGGACAACCCAGAGTGGGATTATTTTCCACAATAGCTCATAGGGGCAATAGTCCGTTCGGACTAATGGGCGATCGGTATGTGGGGAAGCACACCGAGCGACACTCCTGCCGGCTGCGGCCCGGCCAGGGCGCAGCCTCGGCGCCGGGTTGCCCGGGAAATCGCCCTGAAAACCCGCTGCGGAGTTAGCGGTGGCGCTGGCCGTTGTGATGCATGCCGCCGCCCTGCCGCGGTCCGTCGGTCTTGCGCGGACCGCCCGGTTTGGCGGGGCGCGGGGGTCGGGAACCCGTCCCGCCCGGTTTGGCGGCGGCGGAACGGCCAGGCCGTGATGCCGGCGAGGTGGTCGGCGGCGCTTCGCGGCCGGTCGGCTCGAAGCCCGGCAGCACCCGCTTGTCGAGGTCGCGCTTGATCAGGCGCTCGATGTCGCGCAGCTGGATGCGCTCGTCGGCGCAGACCAGCGACAGGGCCTCGCCCTCGGCACCGGCGCGGCCGGTACGGCCGATCCGGTGCACATAGTCTTCGGGGACGTTGGGCAGTTCGTAATTCACCACCCGGGGCAGCAGGTCGATGTCGATGCCGCGGGCGGCGATGTCGGTGGCCACCAGGGCCGCCAGCTTGCCGGCCTTGAAGTCGGCCAGGGCCTTGGTTCGCGCCCCCTGGGTCTTGTCGCCATGGATGGCGGCCGAACGGACGCCGGCCTGCTCCAGCTTGCGGGCCAGGGCATCGGCGCCGTGCTTGGTGCGGGTGAAGACCAGCGTCTGGTGCCAGCCGTGGGTATCGAAGAGGTGGAGCAGGGCGTCGCGCTTCTTCTCCTTGTCCACGCGGATCACCGACTGGGAGACCAGTTCGATCGGCGCGTTGCGGCGGGCCACTTCCACCAGGGCCGGATTGCGCAGGATGCCGTGGGCCAGCTCGCGCACCTCGTCGGCGAAGGTGGCCGAGAACATCAGGTTCTGGCGCTTGGCCGGCAGCCGGTCGATGATCTTGCGGATGTCGCGGATGAAGCCCATGTCCAGCATGCGGTCGGCTTCGTCGAGGACCAGGGTCTGCACGTGGGAAAGGTTGGCGGTGCGCTGGCCCAGGTGGTCCAGCAGGCGGCCGGGGGTGGCGACCAGGATGTCGATGCCCCGGCGCAGGGCCTGGACCTGGGGCTGCATGCCGACGCCGCCGAAGACGGCCAGGCTGCGCAGGCGGGTGTGCTTGCCGTAGGTGCGCACGCTCTCCAGCACCTGGGCAGCCAGCTCGCGGGTCGGCACCAGGATGAGGACCCGGGGTGCCACCTGGGATACCCGCTCCAGGGGGCTGTCCTCGTGGTGGGTCAGGCGGTGCAGGATGGGCAGCACGAAGGCGGCCGTCTTGCCCGTGCCGGTCTGGGCCATGGCTTCCAGGTCTCGGCCGGCGAGGATGTGGGGGATGGCCTCGCGCTGGATGGGCGTGGGCGTGTCGTAACCCTGGTCGCCGACGGCGCGCAGGATCCCGGCCGAAAGGCCGAGTTCGGTGAACTGCATGGGACTACTCCTGGAACCGGCCACCTGCGAAAAGACACAGGCCAGTCTGGGCGGGAAACCGTTGGGGGTGAAACCGGAGAAGCGGAAACGCTCGTCTGGGACGGCCGGCGGACTGTCGCCGGACCGAGGGAAGGCGCGGACTTTAGCATGCTGCGATGCAAAAGGCGAGCGCCCGCCCGGCGCCCGCTGCCTGCGGTCCTCGTCCGGTCCCGGGGCCGATCAACCCACCAGGCGGTGGTAACTCGGGTTGTCCACGCTGGCCATGGCCTCGACCAGGGCCTCGATGGCCTGGGGTCGCGGGAAGTTCCTGCGCCAGGCCAGTGCGACGCGCCGCGAGGGCTCGGGCGGCTCGAAGGGAATGATGCCGACGATGTCCGAGCGGTAGGGTCCCGTCATCGCGCCGGCCGGCAGCACCGAGACGCCGAAGCCGGAAGCCACCATGCAGCGCAGGGTCTCGATGGAATGGCCCTGGCGCATGGAGCCGTCGGCGTGGCTGATCTCGGGGCAGGCGTCCAGCACCTGCTCGCGGAAGCAGTTGCCCGCCTTCAGCACCAGCACGTCCTCGCCCCGGATCTCCTCCGCCCGGATGCTGGCCCGTTTTTCCCAGGGGTGGCCCTGGGGCACCACCACCCGGAAAGGCTCGTCGTAGAGGGGGCGGGTGACGACGCCGGGAATGTCGAAGGGCAGGGCGACGATGGCGGCGTCGATGGTCCCGTATTTCAGGAAGTCCGCGAGCAGGGCCGTCATGCTCTCCTCGATGTAGAGGGTCATCTCGGGCGCCCGCCTGCGCACGGCGGTGATCAATTCCGGCAGGAGGTAGGGGCCGATGGTGTGGATGACGCCCAGCCGGAATTCCCCCTCCAGGGGATTGCGACCCAGGTGGGCCACCATTTCCACCCGCTCCGCCTCGTCCAGGGCCCGGCGGGCCTGGGCCGCAACCTGGTGGCCCAGCTCCGTGAGCGCGACGTAACCCTTGGACCGCTCGATCAGGGACACCTCCAGTTCCGTTTCCAGATGCTGCAGGGCGACGCTCAGGGTGGGCTGGCTGACGCCGCATTTTTCGGCCGCCTTGCTGAAGGAGCCCTCGTCCGCGAAGGCCACCAGATAGCGCAGGGCTGAATATTTCATGGTCTTTCCTATAGGACTCCGCTATACGGCGTATAGCAAAAAGCTATTTAAAATCATTGACTTACGTCAACACCCCTACCGATGATAGGTCTAAATTCGCGCCGTGTCCAAGGTTTTTTGCGGAGCAGCACAAGGCAGTAGCCATACCCCGGCACGGCGAACTCGAGCGCCCGACCACCTGCGGTTCCGCCTCCCATTCATCGTCACTGCGTCAAGGAGATACCATGAAAACCCGCATCCTCATCGCCAGCATCGCCCTCCTCGGATTCACCCCGGCCTGGGCCGGCAAGGCCGCCGACGAGCCGATCAAGCCCATCGCACCCGCCAAGGTGGCCAACCCGGCCCTCGTCGAGCTGGGCAAGAAGCTCTACTTCGATCCGCGTCTCTCCATGTCCGGCTTCATCTCGTGCAATTCCTGCCACAACCTCTCCATGGGCGGCACCGACAACATCAAGACCTCCATCGGCCACAACTGGCAGGAAGGCCCGATCAACGCGCCCACCGTGCTGAACTCCAGCCTCAACCTCGCCCAGTTCTGGGACGGCCGCGCCAAGGACCTGAAGGCCCAGGCCGGCGGCCCCATCGCCAACCCCGGCGAGATGGCCTCCAACCATGCCCTGGCGGTGGACATCCTCCAGTCCATTCCCGGCTACGTGGCCGAGTTCAAGAAGGCTTTCGGCACCGAGAAGGTCACCATCGACGAGGTCACCAAGGCCATCGCCGCCTTCGAGGAAACCCTGGTGACGCCCAATTCCCGCTTCGACAAGTGGCTGAAGGGCGACAGGAAGGCCCTCAGCGCCAATGAGCTGGCCGGCTACAAGCTGTTCAAGGACAGCGGCTGCGTCGCCTGCCACAACGGGCCGGCCGTCGGCGGCAACTCTTTCCAGAAGATGGGAGTCGTCGCCCCCTACACGGCGAGCAGTCCCGCCGAGGGACGGGTCGCCGTCACCGGCAAGGACGCCGACCGCTTCAACTTCAAGGTGCCCACCCTGCGCAACGTGGAGATGACCTATCCCTACTTCCACGACGGCGCCGCCAACACCCTGCCCGAGGCGGTGGACACCATGGCCCGCATCCAGCTCGGCAAGAAGTTCACGCCCGAGGAGAACGCCAAGGTCGTCGCCTTCCTGAAGACCCTGACCGGCGACCAGCCCAACTTCAAGCTGCCCATCCTGCCGCCCTCGTCGGACAGCACGCCGCGGCCGCAGCCCTTCGCGAAGAAGTAGGCGCTTCCACGCTGCCCCCGGGGCCCCGCCTCGCGGGGCCCCGGGGGCTTGCGCATCCGCCCCAAGCCCGGCGAGGTCGGGCCGCCGGCCCAGGCGGCCCCCCGGCCAGGTCACGCGGCCCGCCGATTCCCCCTTGCCCTCGGGACAGGTCGGCTCACCGCAGGTCGTAGCGGTCCGCGTTCATCACCTTCACCCAGGCGGCCACGAAGTCGTCGACGAACTTCTTCTTGTTGTCGTCCTGGGCATAGACCTCGGCGTACGAACGCAGGATGGAGTTCGAGCCGAACACCAGGTCGACGCGCGTGGCCGTCCACTTCACGGAGCCGGCCTTGCGGTCGCGGATCTCGTAGAGGTTGCTGCCCGCCGGCTTCCACGCGTACGCCATGTCGGTCAGGTTCACGAAGAAGTCGTTGGTCAGCGTCCCGACGCGATCGGTGAGCACGCCGTGCTGCGTACCGCCGTGGTTCGTCCCGATCACCCGCATGCCGCCGACCAGCGCCGTCATCTCGCAGGCGGTGAGGCGCATCAACTGGGCGCGGTCGAGCAGTAGTTCCTCGGCGCTGACCACGTAGTCCTTCTTGAGCCAGTTGCGGAACCCGTCTGCCACCGGCTCGAACACCTCGAACGACTCGGCATCGGTCATCTCGGCCGTCGCATCGCCGCGGCCCGGTGCGAAT
>JBPOHD010000136.1:0-5992 GCA_052035955.1 Pseudomonadota bacterium | reverse complement strand
CGGCGCGCAGCGCGCCCTTGAGGACGGTTTCCGCACCCTCGACGAAGAATTCGTGGCCCGAGGGCCGGACGCTCACGTGGGCCGCCATGACCCTGAGCATAGCATCCAGGGCGACCAGGGGATCCGGCCGCTCCTCGCTGCCGAGGACCGCCGCCAGGCCGTCTTCGAGCGTCCGCTCCAGCTCGGACAGCACGGTCGAGGGCATCGCCGCGCGCAGGTCCGCGATGCGCGCCTGCAAGCCGGAAACCAGGTCGTGGTAGCGGGCCAGGTGGCGGCGCAGGTCCGCCACTTCCTGCCCCTGGTCGAACAGGCGCTGGGCGAGGACTTCCTGGGAGGGCAGCATGCGCTCCCGGACGCGCCGGGCGAAAGCCTGTTCCTTGATGTCCGCGACCTGCTCGAAGGCGCCGCTGTCCTCCAGCCGCAGGTCCGGGTAGAGGTTCAGCAGGTCGGCGGTGGACACCATGCCGTCGAAGGAGGGCAGTTCGCCGGCGCCGATGCGCTTCTGCAGGGTGCCGCGGGAAACGCCGATCAGGTGGGCGGCGCGGGAGAGGGTCAGGAGTTGGGGCAAGGCGAGTGGTGAGTCGAGAGTGGTGAGTCGGGATGAAGGATAGCGGCGGCGGTCGGATTATTCGAATTTCAAATTTCTATGGGCTCACCCGCTGTTTATAAGAACTCGCTTATATAATTCGAGCTTCCAGGGTGCGCGGCACCCGCCGCCGGCCACTGCCTTGATCCAGAAACTCTTCCCCTTCCTGCGCTGGCGCAGCCATGTCACCGGGCCGAACCTGAAGGCCGACCTGGTCGCCGGCATCATCGGCGCCTTCATCGTCCTGCCCCAGGGCGTCGCCTTCGCCACCCTGGCCGGCATGCCGCCGCAATACGGCCTCTACGCGGCCATGGTGCCGGCGGTCATCGCGGCCCTCTGGGGCTCCTCCTTCCACCTGGTCTCCGGCCCCACCAATGCCATTTCCCTGGTGGTCTTCGCCACCGTTTCACAGCTCGCCGAGCCGGGCAGCGAACGCTACATCTCCGAGGTGCTGACGCTGGCCTTCATGGTCGGCATCATGCAGTTCGCCATGGGCATGTTCAAGCTCGGCACCCTGGTGAACTTCATCTCCCATACCGTCGTGGTCGGCTTCACCGCCGGGGCGGCCCTGCTGATCATGGCCAGCCAGGTGCGCAACTTCTTCGGCCTGCCCATTCCCCGCGGCGTCTCCTTCTTCGAGACCCTGCACCAGTTCGCCCTGCTCGCCGGCCAGACCCGGCCCATGGTGGTGATCGTCGGCCTGGTGACCCTGCTCACCGGCATCCTGGCCAGGCGCTTCCTGCCGAGGCTGCCCTACATGATCGTGGCCATGGTCGCCGGCAGCCTCGTCGGCGTCGTCCTCAATGCCGAGTGGGGGGGCGTCGCCGAGACGGGCATCAAGACCGTCGGCGCCCTGTCCGGCGGCCTGCCGGAACTCTCCAGGCCGGACTTCCGACTGGAGACCCTGCGCCTGCTGCTGGGGGCCGCAGTCGCCGTGACCGTGCTGGGCCTCACCGAAGCCGTGTCCATCGCCCGCTCCATCGCCACCAAGTCCGGCCAGCGGATAGACGGCAACCAGGAATTCATCGGCCAGGGCCTGTCCAACATCGTCGGCTCCCTCTTCTCCGCCTATCCCTCCTCGGGCTCCTTCAACCGCTCCGGCGTCAATTACGAGGCCGGCGCCAGGACGCCGCTGGCGGCGGTGATCTCGGCCGGCGCGCTGATCCTGATCCTGATGCTCGTCGCGCCGCTGGCCGCCTACCTGCCGCGGGCGGCCATGGCCGGCATCCTGTTCCTCGTGGCCTGGGGCCTGATCGACTTCCACCACATCCGGGAAATCTGGAAGGTGAGCCGCTCCGAGGCCGCGGTCCTGGCGGTGACCTTCCTCGCCACCCTGGTCCTGCACCTGGAATTCGCGGTGCTGGTGGGCATCGTCCTGTCCCTGGTGCTCTACCTGTCGCGCACCGCCAGGCCGGGCATGCGCTCGCTGGTGCCGAACCCCGACCACCCGGAGCGCCGGCTGACGGAACGGGCGCCGGGCACGCCGGAATGTCCCCAGCTCAAGATCCTGCGCATCGACGGCTCCATCTACTTCGGTGCCGTCAGCCATGTCGCCGAGTTCTTCCACCACCTGGCGGAGCATTCGCCGCGGCAAAAGCACCTGCTGCTGATCTCCAACCACATCAATTTCGTGGACGTGGCCGGGGCCGACCTGCTGGCCACCGAGGCCGCCCGCCGGCGCAGGCTCGGCGGCAGCCTCTGCTTCCAGGCCCTGCGCGGCGATGCCCAGGAGACATTGGGCAACCCGGTCTATGCCGAACGCCTGGGGCCGGTGGTCAATTTCCCGCGCAAGTCCCTCGCCCTCGGCGCCCTGGTACCCAAGCTGGACCGGCAGGTCTGCGCCGTCTGCCCGGCCCGCATCTTCAGGGAGTGCCCGCCTCCTCCGGCGGCTTGAGGCCGCGGAAGGCCCGCCAGAGCAGCAGGTCGTAGCCGATCTTCATGGCCGCGCCGACGACCAGGGGCGAGGCCAGGGCCGCCGCCCCCATCAGCCAGCCGGCGAAGGCCGGGCCCGCCGCCCAGCCCCCGAGCCGGACCAGGTGCGTGACCCCGGAGGCGAAGGTGCGCTCTTCGGGCCGCACCATGGCCATGACATAGGACTGGCGCGTCGGCACGTCCATCTCCACCAGGCCTTCGCGCAGCAGGAAGAGGACGGCCGCCACCGGGAAGCTCGGCGCAATGGCCACGGTCAGCAGGAAGAGGCTCGACGGGATGTGGGTGAACACCATCGTGTTCACCAGCCCGATGCGGGCGGCCAACCAGGCCGCCCCCAGGTGGGACACGGCGTTCATCAGCCGGGCGGCGAAGAAGAGCAGGCCTATGGTCGATGCGGCGACGCCGAAGCGCTCGAAGAAGAACCAGGAGAGCAGCGCGCCGCCCAGGAAGCCGCCGGCAATGCTGTCCACCGCGAACAGGGCGGAGATGCGGACCAGCACGCGCCGGCTCTCCGGCGCCAGTTGCGGCGGTGCCCCGGCCTGCCGGTCCACCCGGGGCGAGAGGCCGGCATAGAGCGGCAGGCCGGCGGCCAGCAGCGCCGCGTAGGCGGCGAAGGCCGACTGCTGGGCCGCCGCCGACCCCATGCCGAAAACGGCCGTCAGGATTTCCGGCAGGGCCGCCGCCAGGGCCCCCACGGCGTGACCCACGTCCATCAGCAGGTTGTAGCGGGCGAAGGCGCCGGTGCGCCCGGCGTCGTCCGTGGTCGCCGGCAGCATGGCCTGCTCCAGCACCAGGGCGGCGCCCCGGTCGCGGCCCATGCCGTTCAGCATGCCGAGGAAGGCCGCGGCGCCGAGGAACCACGCATCGGCGGCCAGGGCAACCGCCAGCCCGCCGGCGGCGGACAGCGCAGTCAGCCAGAGGAGCAGGCGCCGGCGGCCGATGCGGTCGCCCCACCAGGTGGCCAGGCCCACGGCCACCGTCGCCCCGGCCAGGCCGGCCGCCATGACGCCGCCGAGGACGGCCACGGAAAAGCCCTGCCGGGAAAGGTGCAGGCCGAGCAGGACGCCGGCCATGCCGGTCGCCAGGGCGCGCAGGAAGGCCGCGGCGTAGAGCCGTCGGCGGTCGTCGAGGAAGGTCGTGGTCAGCATGTCATCGACGGCAAGGGCGGGAGGACGCGGGCAACCGCCGGGGAGGCTTGCCGCCCTTGCCGATGCTTTGCGGGCCTTACGCCCTGGCGTCGTCGCGGCGAGGTTCCCGCCATGGTCTCCTCTGCTAGACTCCCGCCGTCGGGGTTCGCGGACTCCCGGCCTTTCCAAGACGGTGTCCCGTCCAAGCGCCGCTTATCGTGATATTGCGAGGTTTCATCGTGGACACCGTCGACTCTCCTGCCCTGCCCCCATCCCCTGCGCCCGCCGTCGCGGCGCCCGCTCCCGTGCGCCTGGCCGAGGCCCTGCCCTACTGGTTCAAGCTCGGTTTCATCAGCTTCGGCGGCCCCGCCGGCCAGATCGCCATGATGCACCAGGAACTGGTCGAGCGCCGGCGCTGGATCTCGGAACGCCGCTTCCTGCACGCCCTCAACTACTGCATGCTGCTGCCGGGGCCCGAGGCCATACAGCTCGCCATCTACCTGGCATGGCTGATGCACGGGGTGGCCGGCGGCATCCTCGCCGGCATCCTCTTCTTCCTGCCCGCCTTCGCGCTGCTGGTGACCCTGTCATGGACCTACCTGGCCTTCGGCAACCTGCCCTCGGTGGCCGGCATCCTCTGGGGCATCAAGCCGGCGGTGGTCGCCATCGTCGTCTTCGCCGCCTGGCGCATCGGCGCCAAGGCCCTGAAGAACGGCCTGCTCTGGGGCTTCGCCGCGGCGGCCTTCCTGGCCATCTTCGCCCTCGACCTGCCCTTCCCGGCCATCGTGCTGGCGGCCGCGGCGGCCGGCGCCCTGGGCGGGAAACTGGCGCCGGACAGGTTCCGCGCCGGCGGCGGCCACGGCGCGGCGGCCAAGGCCGGCGGCCCGGCCCTGATCGACGACGACACGCCACCCCCGCCCCACGCCGCCTTCCGCTGGGGCCGCCTGGCCCTCTACGCCGCGGGCGGCCTCGTCCTCTGGGGCGCCGCCATGCTGGCCGTTTCCGGCACCTTGCGGGACATGGGCGGCTTCTTCACCAAGGCGGCGCTGCTCACCTTCGGCGGCGCCTACGCCGTGCTCCCCTACGTCTATCAGGGCGCCGTCGAGCACTACGGCTGGCTGACCGGGCCGCAGATGATCGACGGCCTGGCCCTGGGCGAGACGACGCCCGGCCCCCTGATCATGGTCGTCACCTACGTCGGCTTCGTCGGCGGCTGGACCAAGCAGGTCTTCGGGCCCGACGCCCTGTTCATGGCCGGACTGGCCGGCGCCACGGTGGCCACCTTCTTCACCTTCCTGCCCTCCTTCCTCTTCATCCTGGCCGGGGGACCGCTGGTCGAGGCCACCCATGGCGACCTGAAGTTCACCGCCCCGCTGACCGGCATCACCGCCGCCGTGGTGGGTGTCATCCTCAACCTGGCCGTCTTCTTCGCCTGGCACGTGCTCTGGCCCCGGGCCACCGCGGCGGCACCCTTCGCCGGCGGCTTCGAGGGGGCGTCGCTGGCCATCGCCGTGGCCGCCTTCCTGGCCCTCTGGCGCTGGAAGGTGGATGTCATCCCGGTGATCGCCGCCTGCGCGGCATTGGGGCTGCTGCGCGGCCTCGTGGGCTGAAGGGGACTGCCATGAAATGGATCACCCGCGAACGCCCGAAGATCGACCGCATCGCCTGCCCCTGGCTGGTCGTCCGCTTCATCGATGCGCAGGCCGAGTTCCTCTACGTGCCGGCCGCCGAGGTATTGGGCATCGCCGCTGCGACGGGCGCCGTTCCCTACGACCTGCCCGGCGTCGAACTCGGCCACCACGGCGACCGCTGCAGCTTCGACGCCTTCCTGGCCCGCTACGCCCTCGATGATCCGGCGCTGGCGAAGCTCGCGGCCATCGTCCGCGCCGCCGACTGCGACCGGCTGGCCGACGCCCCCGAGGCGGCCGGCCTGCTGGCCATCTCCCGCGGGCTGTCGCTGAACTTCGCCGACGACCACACCATGCTCCGGCAGGGCATGGTGGTTTACGATGCGCTCTACGCCTGGTGCGGCGGAAAGCCTGTCGGCGCATCGGCCTGAACCCGATCGTCCCCCGCGAGAACGCCATGCACGTCACCTTCGTCCACGTCCGCGTCAAGCCCGAATCCCTGGCCGCCTTCCTGGAGGCCACCCGGGCCAACCACGAAGCCTCGACCAAGGAGCCCGGCAACCGGCGCTTCGACGTCCTGCAGGCGCCGGGCGACCCGACCCGCTTCGTCCTCTACGAGGCCTATGCCAGCGCGGCGGACGCCGCGGCCCACAAGCAGACCGCCCACTACGCGGCCTGGCGCGATGCGGTGGCGGAGATGATGGCCGAGCCGCGGCGGG
>JBPOHD010000134.1:0-25833 GCA_052035955.1 Pseudomonadota bacterium | reverse complement strand
GACAACGCGGATGGACTTCGGGATATGGCCTGCCGCGGCTGGCAACGTTCCAACAGCGCCGGCGCGCCTTTCCGGGCGGCGTGGGTGCGCCACCGCACATGCCGTGAAGGCGCCGGGAATGTGCGGTGGCGCACAGCCTGGAAGGCCGCCTGCTGGCATGCTTTGCTGCGAAAACAGACGGGATCGCATCCGCGATGCCGGGTGAGTTGCGGCCAGGAAAGGGAAACGCGCCATGAACGACGACATCCACCCAGCGGTGGCGGACGGGTCGATGCTCCCCGACGGCCGCTGCATCGTCCGGTCGAGGAAGACGTGATTCCCGGCGGCGCGAACGCGTTGGCCGCGGGCGCGACCATGGGCAATGTCCTGGGTGATTCTGCGTCGAGGCTGGGCAGTGAGCTCGGCCCCTACTTTTTCTGGCAGGGCGTCGGCGATACCGAGACCCTGCCGCATTCGGTCCCCGATCCACAGCTGGAGCATTCGTCGATCATGGAATTCCTTTCCTCGCTTCCCCCGGCCGAACTGGGACGCTATTCGTCCCTCATCCAGGAAGTCGTTGCCGTACGGCGGCATGCCGACCTCTTTCACTGGCTACAGGGAGAAGTGCAGCACTACCTGCCCCATGACGTCATGATTGCCGCCTGGGGCGACTTTCACCTCGGTCGGGTCAAGTTCGACATCGTCTCGGCCCTGCCCGGCATCAGGACGGCAACGACGGCGCCGGCGCCCCTGATGGAACTGCTGCGCACGTCGTTCGACCTTTGGGTCGCGGGCGGCAAAGTGCCGCGCACTTCGCCGTTGGCATCCCGACAAACCGAATTGCGCCATGCCCTCGGCGGCGCCGTCGAGGGCATGCGGTCATCGGTGGTCCATGGCATCCGCGACGAGCGCGGACGCCACGACTGCCTGTACGTGACCTTCAGTTCCCGTCCCTCCGCCGGGAAATCGGTGCGCGATTCGATGGCCATGCTGCTGCCCTATGTCGATACCGCCCTGCGTCAGATGGAGCCTTTCCCGACGGCAGCGAACGTGACGGAGGCACCGGTCACCACGGCCGGCATCGAGTTTTGCGAAGGGCTGACCAGTCGCGAAGTGGAAATCATGGATTGGGTCAGGAAAGGCAAGACGAACCAGGAAATCGGCTCCATCCTCGATATCAGCGCCTTCACCGTCAAGAACCACATGCAGAGGATCTTCCGCAAGATCCACGTCGGCTGCCGTGCGGCGGCGGTCGGCAGGTTCGGCGCGCCCGTGGCCCACGCATGACGATGGCGGCATTCATCGCGGCGGCGCCGCGATGACCCCGGCCGTCCTTTCCGGGCCGGGCCCCGAAGAGGCGGTGGCGCAGCAAGGCATCATCGCGTCGCCGCCGCCGGCGGCGCCGGAAAAGCCCGTGCCGTCGGCGCAGACCGGCGCCGCGCCGGGGCGCGGAGGCCGCTGGAAACTCGTCCTGGTGGTGATGGTCGCGATGGCCGCTGCCGGCATGGGCATGCGCTGGTGGCGCGGCCCGGCGGTGGCCACCGATGTCGTCGTCAGGCAGGACTTCGTGCAGTCCGTGGTCGCCAGCGGCCACGTGGAGACGCCCCATCGCATCGACATCGGCGCCCAGATTACCGGCACCGTCGTGCGCGTGCCGGTGAACGAAGGCCAGGGTGTGAAGGCCGGCGATACGCTGGTCGAACTCGAATCCGGGGAGTTGCGCGCCTCGGCACGCCAGGCCGAGATCGCCGTGACCCAGGCGCAGGCCCGCCTGCGGCAGATGCGCGAGCTGCAGGCGCCGGTGGCCGAGCAGAGCCTGCGGCAGGCCCAGGCGAACCTGGACAACTCCCGCTCGGCGCTGGACCGCAGCCGATCGCTGGTGGCCAGGGGCTTCATCAGCGAATCGGCCCTCGACGAGTCGCGCAAGTCCGTCGAGATCGCCGACGCCCAGGTGCGGGCCACGCAAAGGCAACTGACGACGGCACAGCCGGCGGGCAGCGACTACGCGATCGCCATGGCGTCCGTGTCCGAGGCCCGCGCCGGGGCGGACGTCGCGCGCGCCCGGGCCCTGTACTCGGCCATCCGGGCGCCGGTGGACGGCACGCTCATCGGCCGCAACGTGGAGGTGGGCGACGTGGTGCAGGCGGGCAAGGTATTGATGACCCTGTCGCCAACGGGTCGCATGCAACTGGTGGTCGAGATCGACGAGCGCAACCTGCACCTCCTCGCCGTCGGCCAGAAGGCCCTGGTGTCCGCCGACGCCTACCCGCAGGAGCGCTTCGCCGCGCAACTGGTGTTCATCAACCCGGGCATCAACGCCCAGACCGGCGCGGTGGAGGTCAAGCTCGACGTGCCGGCGCCGCCGGCGGTCCTGCGCCAGGACATGACCGTGTCCGTGGACATCGAGGTCGCGCGGCGCCCGCAGGCCCTCCTGGTGCCTGCCGCCGCGGTACATGACGGCGATGCCGCGGCGCCCTGGGTGCTGCGCCTGGAGTCGGGCCACGCCGTGCGCCGTCCGGTTCGCCTGGGTTTGCGCAGCGGCGGCTTCGCCGAACTGCTCGCCGGGTTGGAGGCGGGCGATCGGGTCATTGCCGCGACGTCGAACGTGGCCGAAGGGGCGCGGGTTCGCACGGCGGCGCCCGCCCGCTGAAGCGGCGCCCGATGTTCAAGACCTGGCTTCCCTTCGAGTGGATCGTCGCCATCCGCTTCCTGCGCGAAGGCCGCCTGCAGACCGTATTCATCATCGCCGGTGTGGCCATCGGCGTCGGCGTGATCGTCTTCATGTCGGCGCTGATGGCCGGCCTGCAGTCGAACTTCATCCGCCGCGTCCTGTCGGCCCAGGCGCACATCCAGTTGCTGCCGGCGAAGGAGGTGACGCGGCCCCTGCGCGGCGGACCCAGCGGCGCCGGGGTGGAGGGCGCCATCGTGCAGCCCCCGCTGCAGCGGCTGAAATCCATCGACCAGTGGCAGACCCTGATCGGGCAGATCCAGGCCATGGCGAACGTGGTGGTGGTGGCGCCGGTGGCCGGCGGCTCGGCCCTGGTCGTGCGCGGCAGCGCCAGCCGCGCCGTCTCGATCAGCGGCGTCGAGCCGGACGGCTATTACCGCATCGTCGACATCCCGGGCAAGATCGTGCGCGGCAACGCGCGCCTGACCGGCACGGACATCCTCATCGGCACCGATTTGGCGAGCGAACTGGGCGTCGAGGTCGGCGACAAGCTGCGCCTGACCACGGCCGGCGGGGCGGTCAACACCCTCGTCGTCATCGGCATATTCGACCTGGGGAACAAGGGGGCCAACCAGCGCACCACCTTCGTGGCCCTGCATACGGCCCAGAGCCTGCTCGGCCTGGTGGGCGGCGTGACCAGCCTGGAGGTGACGGTGCGCGACGTCTATGCGGCGGAAGTGATCGCGCAGCGCATCACCGCCGCCACCGGCGTCGAGGCCGACAGCTGGATCAAGACCGGCGCCCAGTTCTTCGCCGCCGTCAGCGCCCAGACGACGGCCAATACCGCCATCCGTTTCTTCGTCGGGCTTTCCGTGGCCTTCGGCATCGCCAGCGTGCTGGTCGTGGTGGTGGTCCAGAAGTCGCGGGAGATCGGCATCCTGCGCGCCATGGGCATTTCCCAGGGCCAGGTCCTGCGCGTATTTCTGCTCCAGGGCGGCCTCCTGGGCCTGGGCGGCTCCCTGGTCGGCAGCGCCATCGGTTCGCTGGCCTTGCTGCTCTGGCAGCACTACGCCTTGAATACCGACGGCACGCCCCTGTTCCCGCTGGTGTTCAACCCGGCCCTGTTCGTGTCGGCCCTGCTGCTGGCCACCCTGACCGGCCTGGCAGCCGCCTTCGCCCCGGCCCTGCGCGCGGCACGCCTCGACCCCGTGGTGGCGATCCGTGGCTGAGGCCCAGCCGGTGCCCGTTCCCGTGGCCGCGACGGCGGCCGACGGCGAAGTCGTGGTGCAGCTGCGCGGCGTGCGCAAGGCATTCAATGTCGGCACGTCGATCGAGACCGAGGTGTTGCACGGCATCGACCTGACCCTGGAAAAGGGCGAGTTCTGTGCCGTGATGGGGCCGTCGGGCTCGGGCAAGAGCACCTTGCTGAACATCGTCGGACTCCTCGACCGGCCCACCGCCGGCACGCTGACCGTCTTCGGCGAGGAGACCACGCGCCTCGACGACCGGGCACTGACCCGCCTGCGCGGCCACAACATCGGCTTCGTCTTCCAGTATCACCACCTGATCACCGCCTTCAGCGCCCTGGAAAACGTCATGATGCCCATGCTCGGGGCGGCCGGCTTCGCCAGCGATGCGATGCGCCTGCGCGCCGCCGAACTGATCGAGAATGTCGGCCTGACGCCTTGGCAGGACAATCTGGCGGCGAACCTCAGCGGCGGCCAGCAGCAACGCGTGGCCGTGGCGCGCGCCCTGGCCATGGACCCGGCCCTGGTGCTCGCCGACGAGCCGACGGGCAACCTGGATACCAAGAGTGCCGACGAAGTCTTCGCGCTGCTGCGCCGGTTCAACCGGGAACACGGTACCACCGTGCTGTTCGTGACCCACAATCCCGCCCTGGCGAGCCGCTGCGACAAGACCATACAGGTCGTGGATGGGATGGTGACGGGCTGAACCGGGCGGGGATCGCGTCAGATGTTCCCCGGTGAGTGGTGCGCACGCCCCTGGAAAGCAGGCGGGGCATGGTCGAGACGACCAATCCCCCCGAATACGCGACGGGCGCGACTTACTTGGTGGCGGCCTTTTCCTCGGCCTTGGCCTTGTCCTTGCTGGCGGTGGCTTCGTTGGCGGCCTTCACCTTGCTCGCCTTGGCTTCGACTGCCGCGGCCTTCTTCGCCGCCTTGGCGTCGGCGACGGACTTGTCCCTGGCGGCCTTGGCCTCGTCGATGGCCTTGGTCTTGGCTGCCTTCGCGTCCTTCAGGCAGGCGCTCTGGTCGGGGGCCGGCTTGGTTTTGCAATCGGCGGCGGCGGTCTTGTAGGTCGCCTTGGCGTTCGTCTCGGCCAGCTTGAAGTCGGCCTTGGCGTCGGACTTCATCTCCGTGGCAGCAGCGGCCTTCTTCGTCTCCTTGGTGTCGGCGCTGGCAGCCTTCTTCGCTTCCTTGGTATCCGCCGTGGCTTCCTTCTTCATTTCCGTCGAGGCAGCCTTCTCCGTCTTGGCTTCCGCCTTGGCGGAGTCCGCCGCGACGGCATTGACGCTGATGGAGACGGCGAATGCCGATGCGATCAGTGCTGACAGTAGTTTGTTCATATTGAAATCCCCTAAGTAGATACGCAAGAAATCCGACTCTCGGCCCAGTCCTTCCGCATGCCGGAAGAAGCGGCGATTCCGAGTTGACCGCCGGCATGTCAGGCAGCCATCCAAGGCCGTCGTGAACATGCCGCCAAGCGGAATATGACCCTTGCGGACGGGGGCGTCAGTGCGTCAGCGCACGCTGCGGTGGCCGCGCCTCCCGATCAGGAATGGCGGCGGCGCCTTTCGCGGGCGACGGCTTGCACGTCAATGAACCGGAGGCTGCCCGAGCAGGCGATCGTATTCTCGCATGACGACGCCATAGCACTCGCAGCTGCGGCGCTCCAGGCCGGGGCGGTCGAGGACGGTGATCTGGCCGCGGCTGTAGCCGATCAGGCCGGCACGCTGGAGATTGCCGGCGGCCTGCGTGACACATTCCCGGCGTACGCCGAGCATGCCGGCGATCAGTTCCTGGGTCACCTTCAGGGTATCGCCCGACAGGAGGTCCAGGCGCAGCAGCAGCCAGCGGCAAAGCTGTTCGTCCAGGCTGTGGTGGGCGTTGCACATGGCGGTCTGGGCGATCTGCGTCAGCAGGGCCTGGGTGTAGCGCAGCAGAATTCCCTGGACCGGGGCGGACTGCCCGAAATGCTCACGGATCACCGGCGCCTTGACGCGGTAGCCGAAGCCGCCGCCCTGCACCGTCGCCTGGCCGGAGGTCGTGTCGCCGCCCATGAACAGGGCAATGCCGACCAGGCCGTCATTGCCGACGACGGCGGTCTCGGCCGTGGCGCCGTTCTCCATGACATACAGCAGGGAGACGATGGCGGTGGTCGGAAAATAGACGTGGCGCATGCGCGTGCCGGGCTCGTACAGGCATTCGCCCAGGGCCATGGGGATCCGCTCCAAGTGCGGCAGCAGGTGCGCGTAGTCTTCTTCCGGCAGGGCGGCGAGCAGGCGGTTCTGGCGTGGATCCGGGGCGCCGTTGGGGTTCGGGAATGGGATCAACGGCCGGTCGCCCCGCCGTGGCCGTCCAGTTCGGCCTCGGCCTGCCGGATCGCGCCGATGTCGACCAGGGCGCACTGGACCATCGGCTGCCCTTCCGCCGGCCACAGGCAGCGACATTCGAGATAGGCGTAGAAGGAGGGCGCACTCAGGCGCGCCATTTCGAGGACGAGCGCACGCCGGCCGGCGTCGGCGTTTTCGGTCATGGCGAGAAACTGGACTTCCCAGCGTTGCCGGTGCGCCGGCGAGACGAAACGCGAGAAGCGCGTGTTCACCAGCGCGGCGCGTTCGAGGCCCAGCAATGCCGTCGCGTGCTGGTTGGCTTCGCTGATCAGGCCATGCCCATCGACGGTGATGCAGGCGTTCGGCGCGTCGTCATGGAGACGCGCATGGGCGATCGAGGCCTGTTCCAGGAGGGCCTGGCCCCGTCGCAACTCCTCGATCTGCATTTCCAGTTCGATCTTGTGCACCAGCAGTTCGTGCATCAGCACCTCGCCAGGTGCGGGCGCCACGCCCGGCGGCGACACCTTGGCGGTCAGCGCCTCGGCCTTTCGCCTCAGCACGTGCCGCCTTTCGACCCAGTTCGACTTTTCCATGGATGCTCCTCAAAGTGGCTATGGTCGGGTATCGCACAGTGGTACCGGGCGAAAGAGTACATGGACATGGGCTTCCCTGCACAGGAGCGCGCGGTCGTGCGACGGACCGACCGGGGTGTGTCGGGCCCGATGGCCATGGCCCTTTTCGGCGGAAGACTAATGGCGTGCAAGCCTTATGTCTGTACGACAGCGCACATAGCCGTAGGGCACCGCTTAGGCCCGGGGCCGACCTGCCTTTGCCGATTCCTGGCTTGCGCTTTCCGGCCAAGCTTTGACCGACGCATCCGGAGAGTCCGCGCCGCCTTGCGTGGTCGGCCGCACAGAGCGCGGAGGATTTCGCGTGTAACAAGGGAAGAATCCGCCGGCAGGACGCTTTCCGGTCAGCGGCGACCCAGGAAAGGAATCGACCATGATCAAGACGACCCTTGTCACCGGAATTGCGTTGATCGCCATCGGCGCGGCGGTTCTCGGCTTCGACCACTACAACTACACGACCACGGACGAGGTTCTCAAGATCGGACCGATCACCGCGACCGCCGAGCAGACGCACACGGTCTGGTTGCCGGCCGCCCTCGGCTGGGGCCTCATGGCTGCGGGCGTGGCCGTGTTCGCCTTTGCCGCCTTGTCGAAGAACAAATAGCCGCGAATGGTGCCGGCAGGGCTTGCCTCAGCCCCTGTGGCGGGCTTTCGGGTCTTGCTTCCGGTCGCCGTAGAAGGGGATGTTGCCGTCGGCCTTGTAACGCTTTTCGGCTCCGGGGCGGTAGATCCAGACCACGACTGCCAGGAAGGTCAAGACGATCATGGCCTGCCTTCCGTAGTCGGAGAGAATTTCGGCGAGTTGTTCCATTTGGTTTCCTCGAGGCCCGTACGTGCTGCCTGGCCAGGTCCGTGTTTCCCTGCGCATTTCCAGGGTGCCTCTGAGCGTGCCTTGGGACGGACGCGAAACCTTCTCCGCCCGGACACGGGCCGGCCCTGTGCCGGGATTCGCCGGTGCAAGCGCGGATCCCGGGCGACCTCAGAGGGCGCGGCGTCCGCTGATCACGTTGACCAGGACCATGACGAGTGCCACCACCAGGAGGATGTGGATGAAGCCGCCGAGGGTGTAGGAGGTCACGAGCCCGAGGAGCCACAGGATGAGCAATACGACAGCAACGGTATACAGCATGGAATTCACCTTTTCGACATTCGTTGCCCCGGCGTGTGGGCCGGCGTCGCTGCGCGCAATTGCGCGTCGTGACGCCATCCGGGCTCGGCCCGCTCCCGACCGAGACTGGCGCTGTCTGCCTGTCGGCCACCGGCCGTCTCCAGGCTCCCGGGAGTTGCATGCAGTGTGGGCGGCAGCTCGCCCGCGGTCTGTTCGACAGGCCACACTGGATCGACGGGATGGCGTTTCCTGGAATTGTGCAGTGCGCCGGCGTTTCCCTTGTCCGGCGCGGCCTTGTCGTTGTGTGTGCTTCCGCACAGACGCCAAGGTCGCAAATTTCCAGCATGTCGATGCGGTCTCTTTCCGGGTGCCGGGGCTCGGGGTTTGGCCGGGAGGGGACCGGAGTCATCGCCGCGCCGCCGGATTCGGAAAGGAATCCGGCGCATCGGCGGCCTCGGTCCTGCAGCGATGCCCCAGCCGCGTCGTCGGCGGGGATGGGACGGACACAGCCTATGGAGGAGAGTCGACATGCAAGTCAACTCGAGGAGCCGCGTGGCGATCGCCGCGCTTCTGGACATCGCCAGCCACGGAACGAAGAAATCCGTCAACCTGCCCGATATCGCCAAGCGGCAGAAGGTTTCCCTGTCCTACCTGGAACAGATATTCCGGAACCTGCGCCGCGGCGGTTTCGTGCTCAGCTTTCGCGGGCCCGGCGGCGGGTATCGCCTGGCAGGCTGCCTGGCGACGATAAGCGTGGCCGACATCGTCGAAGCCGTCGACAGCAATTCTTTTACGCACCTGTCGCGCGAGGATGATGCCCAATGCGCGGCACGCGAATCGCGCATCTCGGACATGGTCTGGGGCCGCATGTACGACAGGATGCGCGACTACCTGCGTTCCGTGAGCCTGGAATCCCTTCTCCAGTTCGATGAAGCGTCCGGCTACCCGGCCAGGCCCTCGGTGGCTGCCTCGCCTGCATTCTTCGCCGAAAGGACGCCCGTCCGACCCGAAGTCCGGCCCCTGGCGTCGTAAGCTCGCAAGGCGAGCCGGCGGACCTCGCGGGTCGCCCCCGGCCGTCGGCCGGGGGTCAGACGCCCCAGGTCACGCTGGCCTTGCCCTTGATGGATCGCTCCAGCAGTTCCTGGAATGGCAGGGCGCGCTGGGACAGGGTGATCTCTCCGCTGGCGGCGCCATGGGTGGCCCCATTCGCGCCGGCGGTCTGGCGCAGCATTTCCTTGTCGGCGGCGATTGCGGTTTTGATGGCCGCGAGCGCCCCGGGAAGCTGGTCGACCGTGACGACACCCCTGGGATCTTCAGGGTTCTTGCCGAGCAGGCGCAGGATCGCCTTGCCGTTCTTTTCGAACATGACGACGTCGCCGCTGGCGTCGGATTTGAATATCGTGAGCATGATGTCGGACTCCTCGCTGCCGGATCGAATGTCGATCCGGGCATCGTTTCCAGCATACGGAACGTCGCGCCCGGCCGCTGTGCGTTCGGCTACATAGGCAGGAGATGCATGCCGGCCGCCGGTGCCGGCGGTGTCTGTGTGCGCTGGCGCACGGATGCCCGGCGCCCATGCTGGTACGCTTTTCGCAGCTGGCAGGCATGTTGCGGCATCCGGCCGACCAGGGCCGATGGAGGCCGACAGGACACCTGATCCAGGCGTCACGATGCCTCCTACAAAATTGAGCGCCGGGCCCTATGGAATTCAAGGACTATTACAGGATCATGGAGGTGGAGCGCGACGCGTCCCAGGACGAGATCAAGCGTGCCTACCGGAAGCTGGCGCGGAAATACCATCCGGACGTCAGCAAGGCGACGGACGCCGAGGACAGGTTCAAAGAGCTCGGCGAGGCCTATGCGGTGCTCAAGGACCTGGAAAAGCGCGCCGCCTACGACCAGCTGGGCCACGACTGGAAGGCCGGACAGGAGTTCCGCGCGCCGCCGGACTGGAACGGCGGTTTCGCGTTTTCAGGCAATGGCGCCGACGATGCGGGGGCGACCGCCTTCAGCGAGTTCTTCGAATCCCTCTATGGTCGCGGAGCTTCCCGCGATGCGCGTGGCGGTACCTCATTCCAGGCGCGCGGCGAGGACCGTCACGCCAAGGTGCTGATCGACCTCGAGGACGCCTATGCCGGCGCGACCCGCACCATCACGGTCCATACACCCGGAACCGACGCCAGAGGACATGCCACGAATCGCGCCCACAAGTTGCAGGTGGCGATTCCCCGCGGTGTCCATGCCGGCCAGCACATCCGCCTGACGGGCCAGGGCGCGCCGGGATTCGGCGGCGGAAAGCCCGGCGACCTGTATCTGGAAGTGGGCTTCCACGACCATCCGCTCTTCCGCGTCGAACGCCGCGACGTCTATCTGGACCTGCCGCTGGCCCCCTGGGAGGCGGCTCTTGGCGCCACGGTCACGGTACCGACCCCGGGAGGCAAGGTCGAACTCAAGATTCCGGCGGGATCCATGGCCGGAAGCCGGCTGCGGCTCAAGGGACGCGGCATTCCGGGCAGCACCCCGGGCGACTTCTATGTCGTCCTGCCCGTCGTCCTGCCGCCGGCCGACGACGAACCGGGGCGCGCCTTCTACGAAGCCATGGCCAAGCAGTTCGGCGGCTTCGATCCCCGCGCCGGACTCGGGGCCTGATCATGGAGATCCGCAACATGCTGCCGCAAACCACGGTGATCGTGCTGGAGGAGCAAACGGAGCTGAGCCTGGCCGAGGTCAGCCGGGCGTGCTTCGTGCACGCGAAGTTCATCGTCGAACTGGTGGACGAGGGCGTCCTCACGCCCGCCGGCCGCGAGCCCCATCGCTGGCGTTTCAGCGGTATCCACCTGCGCCGCGCCTCCGTGGCCCTGCGCTTGCAGCGCGACCTCGGCATCAACACGCCCGGGGTGGCACTGGCGCTGGAGCTTCTCGACGAACTCGACGCGCTGCGCGCCCGCCTGCGGGTGCTTTCCGGCCAGTGACCCCGAGGGGTCCGGCATCGCGGCGTCCCCGGATTGTCAGACAAAGGCCGTATGCGCGCCAGCGCACCGACCGGCGTGCGCGCCTGCGGCAAGCTCGTCCGCGTCAGTGTCGATGGAGGAAAGACCATGCCAATGGAATCCAAGTGCCTCGCAGATGCAACCAGGACGGAGACGGGCCATGCAATGGCGCAATAGCACCGAGCGGTACGGCGTACTGCCGATCGCCCTGCACTGGGTGATGCTGGCCCTGATGGTGGCCGTCTATGCCTGCATCGACCTGCGCGAAGCCTATCCCAAGGGAAGCGACCTGCGCGAGGCCTTGAAGACCTGGCATTTCATGCTCGGCCTGCTCGTTTTCGTGCTGGTGTGGATTCGGCTGCGCCTGCACTATGGCGATCCGATGCCGTCCGTCGAGCCCGCTTCGCCCGGCTGGCAGAAGCTTTCCGGGCAGCTGATGCACGCTTCGCTCTATGCGTTGATGATAGGCATGCCGCTGGCCGGCTGGCTGATGCTGAGCGCCGAAGGGAAGCCGGTGCCCTTCTTCGGCCTGCAACTCCCGGGGCTGATCGCCGAAAACAAGGGCACGGCGGCACTGATCAAGGAAATCCATGAAACCGCCGGCACCGTCGGCTACTTCCTCATCGGCCTGCATGGCGCCGCCGCGCTCTTCCACCATTTCGTGAAGCGCGACAACACGCTCCGGCAGATCCTGCCGCGTCATGGCTGACGCCGCGGGCCGGACTGCCGAGGCGGCGGGGTCGCGCCGGGCAGCCGGGGAGACGGCCATGCCGCCCATGGATTCGTCCCTGACCGACGAGGAGCTGGCGGCCATCGACGCCTATTGGCGGGCCGCCAACTACCTGTCGGTCGGCCAGATCTACCTGCTCGACAATCCCTTGCTCAAGGAACCCCTGTTGCGGGCGCATATCAAGCCGCGCCTGCTCGGGCACTGGGGAACGACGCCGGGTCTGAATTTCGTCTATGCGCATATGAACCGGGCGATCCGGCGCCTGGACCTGGACATGATCTTCATCGCCGGGCCCGGCCACGGCGGGCCCGCGGTGGTGGCCAACACCTGGCTGGAGGGCAGCTACAGCGAGCTGTATGCGGACGTCTCCCGGGACGAGGCGGGCATGCGCCGCCTGTTCCGGCAGTTTTCCTTCCCGGGCGGCATTCCCAGCCACGCCGCACCGGAGACGCCCGGGTCCATCCATGAGGGTGGCGAGCTGGGCTACGCCCTGTTCCACGCCTTCGGCGCCGTCTTCGACAACCCGGAACTGATCGCCTGCTGCGTGGTGGGCGACGGCGAGGCGGAAACCGGGCCGCTGGCCACGTCCTGGCATTCCAACAAGTTCCTGAACCCGAAGAAAGACGGGGCCGTCCTGCCCATCCTGCATCTCAACGGCTACAAGATCGCCAGCCCGGCGGTCCTCGCCCGCATCAGCCATGCCGAGCTGGAAAGCCTCCTGACGGGTTACGGATACCGGCCCCACTTCGTCGAGGGCGACGAACCGGAAGCCATGCACCGGGCCATGGCCGCCGCCGTGGACAGGGCCTGCGCCGAGATTCGCGAAATCCAGCGGCGTGCCCGCCAGGACGGCGAATCCAGTCGCCCCCCCTGGCCGATGATCGTGCTGCGTTCGCCCAAGGGCTGGACAGGGCCGAAAGAAGTGGATGGCAGGAAGACCGAAGGCTACTGGCGTTCGCACCAGGTCCCGTTCGCCGAAATGGAAAAGCCGGAGCACGTGCGCCTGCTCGAGGACTGGATGCGCTCCTACCGCCCGGACGAATTGTTCGATGCCGCCGGCGGGCTCAGGGTCGAACTGGCCGCCCTGGCACCCGCGGGCCTGCGTCGCATGGGTGCCAATCCTCACGCCAACGGCGGCATGCTGCTGCGCAATCTGCGCCTGCCGAACTTTCGCGACTATGCCATCGACGTGGGTCTGCCGGGCATCACGGTGGCCGAATCGACGCGGGCGATGGGGGTCTTCCTGCGCGACGTGATGCGCAACAACATGGACAACTTCCGTGTCTTCGGTCCGGACGAGACGACCTCGAACCGGCTCGGTGCCCTGTTCGAGGTGACCGATAGGGACTGGATGGCCGAGCGCCTGGACATCGACGATCACCTGGCCCCCGACGGCCGCGTCGTCGAGTTCCTTTCGGAGCACGCCTGCCAGGGCTGGCTCGAGGGCTATCTGCTCAGCGGCCGCCACGGGCTGTTCTCCAGCTACGAGGCCTTCATCCACATCGTCGATTCGATGTTCAACCAACATGCCAAATGGCTCAAGGTCTGTCGCGGGATTCCCTGGCGGCGTCCCATCGCCTCGCTCAACATCCTGCTCAGCTCCCATGTCTGGCGCCAGGACAACAACGGCTTCTCGCACCAGGATCCGGGTTTCATCGATCACGTGGTCAACAAGAAGGCCGACATCATCCGCGTCTACCTGCCGCCCGACGCCAACACCCTGCTGGTGGTCGCCGACCAGTGCCTGCGCAGCCGCGACCTGGTGAACGTAATCGTCGCCTGCAAGCAGCCCGAACTCCAGTGTCTGGACATGGAGGCCGCCGCCGACCATGCGCGCGCCGGCATCGGCATGTGGGAGTGGGCCTGTAACGACGGCACCGGCGAGCCGGATATCGTGCTGGCGGCGGCGGGCGACGTGCCGACCCTGGAGATGCTGGCCGCCATCGACATCCTGCGGCAGCTGACGCCCGACCTGAAGATGCGCTTCGTCAACGTGGTGGACCTGATGACCCTGGCGCCCCGCGAAGAACATCCCCACGGGCTGTCGGGCATGGAATTCGACACCCTGTTCACCACCGACAAGCCCATCCTCTTCGCCTACCATGGCTACCCCTGGCTGATCCACCGGCTCACCTACCGGCGCAACAACCACCCGAACCTCCACGTGCGCGGCTACAAGGAGGAGGGCACGACCACGACACCCTTCGACATGGTGGTGCTCAACGGCCTCGACCGCTACCACCTGGTGACCGACGTGGCCAACCAGGTGCCGAAGCTGCGGGCGCAGGCGGCGTACATCAAGCAGCGCATGCGCGACCAGCTCAATCGCCACACCCAGTACATCCATCGGCACGGCGAAGACATGCCGGAAATCCGCGATTGGGCATGGCCCGGTCGCGGCGCCGGGGAGTGAACGCGAATCCCCTCCTGGCCCTGAAGGCGCTCGGCCAGCATGTCTGGCTCGACAACCTTTCCCGGGCGCTGATCCGGGATGGAAGCCTGCGGCGCCTGGTGGCCGAAGACGGCGTAGACGGTGTGACCTCGAACCCGGCCATATTCCGCCAGGCCATCGACGGCGGGGCCGACTATCGGGCGGATCTGGAACGCCTGCGTGCCTTGGGTCTCGGCGCCGAAGCGTGCTACGAAGCGCTCGTCCTGCCCGATATCCAGGCCGCCTGCGACCTCCTGCTTCCGGCCTGCGCGGCCAGCGGCGGCGAGACGGGCTATGTCAGCCTCGAGGTGTCGCCGGCGCTGGCCCACGACGCCGCCGGTTCGGAGGCGGCGGCAAGGCGGCTGCGCCATGCCGTGGCGCGCGACAACCTGCTCATCAAGCTGCCGGCCACCGCGGCGGGTGTGCAGGCCTTCGAGCGGCTGACGGCGGCCGGCATCCGGGTGAACGTGACGCTGATCTTTTCCCTGGCCCAATACGAGGCGGTGGCCCAGGCCTACCTGCGCGGGGCAGGGCGCTGGCTCGCCGATGGCGGAAAGGCGGAGCAACTGCGCTCGGTGGCCAGCGTCTTCCTCAGCCGGGTCGACACCCTTGTCGACCATCGCCTGAATGCGATCGGCAGCGACGCCGCCCTCGCCTTGCGCGGCGGCAGTGGCGTGGCGCTGGCCAGGATCTGCTACGAACGCTATCGGGCGATCTTCCACGGTCCGTCCTTCGACGCTTTCGCCCGTGCCGGCGTGCGGCCCCAGACGCCGCTCTGGGCGAGCACCGGCAGCAAGAACCCGGCCTATGGCGACCTCCTCTACGTGGAGGCGCTGATCTGCCCGGAAACCATCACCACCCTGCCGGATGCGACGCTCACCGCCTTCCGTGACCACGGCCGCGCGGCAACCGGTCGCGCCGACGCCGATGCGGAAGGCCGCGGCCATTTCGCCGCCCTGGCGGCCCTGGGCATCGATCGGGACGATGTCGGAGAAGTCCTGCAGGCGCAAGGTGTGCGCCTGTTCGCCGACGCCTATGCAGATGTGCTGTTCATCTGCGCCGGCTGACTGGCCGACCTCCGCCGCCGAACACGGATGGACAGGAGCGGACGGACCCGCATATTTCTTCCGCTATGTGGTCCGACGAACCGATCAGGAATCAAGCGCAGGCCAATATGCACCCGGGCAGCAAGCGTATCGGCGTTTCTTGTTGCTTCCACGCACCAACATCCTCAAGGAGAATCAATTGAAACTTTCCACCAGGCATTCCGTTGTCGCACTCGTCATTGCCGGCGCCTTCGGCGTGGCCAATGCCACCCCGCTCAACACCAACGTCCTCACGTCCAACGTCGACACCACGGGCGGCTTCATGGGCGGCACGCTGCTCGAATCGGCCATCACACTGGTCAGCAACAGCGCCTACAACGGCACGGCGCGGGCGGCAGTCTACGACACCGGTTCCGGCCTCGACTTCTACTTCCAATTCACCAACAACGCCAGCTCGGTGAACGGCATCGAGCGCTTCGGCCTGTACGACTTCAGCTCGCTGGGGACCGCCGTCGTCGACGTGTTCCAGACTTCGGCCGCCTTCGACATCTTCGTCAATGGCACCGAGACCGCCGACTACGCCGACCGGAGTTCCCTGGGCGTCATCGGCATCAGCTTCGTGCCGAACGGCCTGTCGAAGATCCTGCCGGGCACCACGAGCTTCACCCAGATCGTTCGCACCAATGCGCGTTTCTATGAGGCCGGCAATTTCGGCCTGCTCGACGGCATCGGCGACAATGCCGCAGGCTTCGCGCCCGCCGTGCCGGAGCCCGAGACCTATGCCATGTTCCTGGCCGGCCTCGGCCTGATGGGCGCCATCGCCCGTCGCCGTCGTCCTTCCTGATCACGGGCGGGCAGTCATGGAAAAGGGGGCTTCGGCCCCCTTTCCTTTCCGTCCTGCGCGGCCGGACTCGGCCGCCGTGTTCTACTTGAAGCGGGCGTGGGCGTCGCTGACGCCGACCTTGAGGTCTTCCCAGATCTTGTCCGCGGTCTCCTTCATCTGTTCCCAGGCCTCGCCGCTGGCCTTGCCGATTTCCTTCATCTTGTCGGATGCGGCGCGTTGCTTGGCGCGGAGCCCTTCCATTTCCTCGGCACGCTTCACCTTCATGTCGGCCCCGGCGCTTTCCACCTGGGCTTCGAGCAGGTTGATCTGGGCGCTCCATTCCTTCAACTGCGCCGCCATTTTCTGCTTGTACGCTTCATGCAATGCCATGATCTGCTCCTTGTGGGTTGCTCGACATCCGGCTCAGGTGAGCGGTTTCTGCACCAGGCGGTTGTCCACTTCCTTGACGCCGTCCACCTTGAATGCCAAAGCCTTGGCCTTGTCGCTGTTCGGTCCGGAATCGACCGCCCCGGTCAGCGTGACGACGCCCTTGATGGTGTCGACGATGATGTCGAAGGACTTGAGGCCCGGTTCCGCCAGGAAGGCGGCCTTCACCTTGGCGGTGATCTCCGTGTCCTCCATGGCGACGCCGGCCTTCGCGCTTTGCTCGTCGACTTTCCTTTCCATCCTGTCGGCCATCGCGCCCATCTTGTCGGCCGCTTCGCCGACCTTCTTTCCTGCCGCCTCGGCGGTCTGGTCGATCTTCTTCCCGGCCACTTCGGCCGGACCGGGATTGCCGCATGCCGCGAGGACGGCGGCGACGGCCACCGAGATGCCGATCAATTTGAAATTCGCTGGTACTTTCATGGTGATTCCCTTTCTTGAAATTTGAACCTCATCGAAACTCGGTTCGGAATCGGTCGAAGCCTTCGGCCGACAGGGGTCTGCTGCAGTGAAATCCGGCGGAGGGAGCAAAGGAGACCGGCGATCTGCCGATGTCCGTATGGCATGGAGATGCCTCCAATGACAGTCGCTTCCGGTTTGCGGGGGTAGTCGCCCGGTCTTCCTAGATCTTGCCCATCAGCAACAGGATGACCAAAAAGACCAGAGCGATACCCATGCCGCCGCTCGGACCGTATCCCCAACTCCGGCTGTGGGGCCAGGCTGGAATGGCGCCGATCAGCATCAGGACGACTACGATCAGGAGGATGGTGCCGATGCCCATTGTCATTTCCTTCATGTTTGACCCATGCCCGCATGTTCGCTGTCATGGCCCGTTGATGTGATCGCCACCCGTCAACGGGCGGCTCGCTTCGACGACCTCGTCGCACGCCGGCGATGTGGATGCCGGCCGGTGGGGGCGAGGGTTCCGGTCACGAGAAATCCGGCTGTCGTAGCGCAGGATGCCACCGGCGTCGGGGAACGTCTGTACGGCAGCGCACGCGTGGCGGCATCCCTTCCGTGCGCTGACACACAGACCATCGGCGTGGCACGGCGCAGCATTTGATGGTGAAGGATCGCAATCACGCCTTTCAAATTCGTCAGGAGAAGAGAATGACAAACGAGATGATCGAAATTCGTCCGGGCACCGAAGTGGGCGCGGCCCTGTTGGTTCAGGATGCCAGGGGACTGGTCGGCGACGTCGGCAAACTCGCCGGAAAGCTGGGCGCGTCCGCGTCGGAAGGTCTGCTGGCGGCGCGGACGACGGTCGAGGCCCGCTTGTCGGACGCGATCGACCGGGTGGACGCGGTGCGCCTGGCGGTCAGCGACGGCGCCAGGTCTGCGGCGGATGCGACGAATCGATACGTGCGGGAGAATCCCTGGAAGATCCTCGCTGCGGCGCTGGCGGGGGGCCTCGTTGCCGGCTTCATGCTCAGGCGCCGGTGAGTCGCCGCCCGGGCGCCAATGCTGTGTGCGTTACCGTACGGAAGCGGGCGCCATCCGGCGCTAATGTCGAGAATGGACGTCAATCGGCTGTCGGTAAAGGCGGTCGCGGAGCGCAACGGAATCGGAGTTTGGCCACGTTTATTGGAGAGGAGAGCGCTCATGGTCGCGAGAGAGGATTACCAGGCCCGCATGGAACGGGAACTTGCCGTCTGGCAGCGGGAGGCCGCCCGCTTGAAGGCGTGCGCAGCCGAAATGGATGGACAGGGGAGGGCCGAGTACGAAACGAGCCTCGCCTACGTGAAGCTCAAGGAAGCGGACGCCCGGGGCAAGTTCGAGAATTTGAAGAAGGTGGAGGAGTCTGCCTGGGCGCGGGTCAAGTTGGTCATGGACAGCGCCGGCGGCGAATTCAAGGAAGCCCTCGACCGGATGGCCAACCGGTTTCAGGTCTGATTCGGACAGCGCAGCGCCTTCCGCCCCGGAAGTGGAAGGGCCTCGGAGGGCCCGGCGCAGCGAAGGCGCGGGGCCTGGATGAATTCGGGCAACCGAAAGGCATGCCCTGGTGGCCGCTTCTCGGCCATGGCGGCGGTGGCGGCGAGCGGGAAAGGCGGTTCCCTTGAACGACATGCCGGTCACGGTGTTGCTGGTCGAAGCCGATCCCGACACGGCGCAGATCGTTCTCGATGCCTTTGCCGGCGCGGACACGGGCGGATTCCGCGTCGAATGGGTGAAACGGCTGTCCCCGGCGCTGGAAAGGCTGCGCCGTCCGGGAGTGGACGTCGTGCTCCTCGACCTCATGCTGCCGGATGCGCGCGGCATCGACACGTTCGACCGGATCTTCCCGGCTGCCGCAGGCGCCCCCGTGGTCGTCCTGAGCGACGCCGCTGACGTGGAGATGGCGCGCATGGCGGTCGCCCGGGGCGCCGGCGAGTTTCTCGGCAAGGGCCGCTCCGAGGCCGACTGGCTGCCTCTCGTCCTGCGCCACGTCGTCGAACGCAGCCGCGTGCAGGGAGCGCTGCGCGACAGCGAGGCGCGATTTCGCGCCATCAGCGACGCGTCACCGCTCGGCATCTTCGTTTCGGATCGCGCCGGTGAATGCGTCTATACGAATGCCGCCTACCACCGCATCACCGGTTTGACATTCGACCAGGCGCTGGGGACGAAATGGACGTCGGCCATCCACCCCGAAGACCGGGAGCGGGTGACCACGGAGTGGGTCGCCGCCGCCCGCGGCGGCGAGCCCTTCCGCTCCGAATCCCGCTTCCTGCGCAGGGACGGCATCGTGGTCTGGACGCGGATGAACTCGGCGCCCATGCTGGACGGAGCTGCCGTGCGCGGCCATGTTCAGACCGTCGAGGACATCACCGACCGGAAGACCGTCGAGTGGGTGCTGCGCACGGCCGAGGATGCCCTTTTCCAGGAAAAGGAACGCGCGCAGGTCACCCTCAACTCCATCGGCGATGCGGTGGTGACCACGGACCTGCAGTGCAACGTGACCTATCTGAATCTGGTGGCGGAAGCCATGACCGGCTGGCAATGCCAGGATGCGCTCGGCCGACCCCTTGCCGAGGTGTTCAACATCATCGAAGACAAGACGCGCCTGACGGCGGAAAATCCGGCCCGGCGTGCCATCGCGGAGAACCGGACAGTCGGTCTGGCGGCCAACAGCGTGCTGATCAGTCGCAGCGGCGTCGAGGCGGCCATCGAGGATTCCGCAGCGCCGATCCACGACCGGGACGGCATGGTTTCGGGCGCCGTGATCGTCTTCCATGACGTCAGCGATTCGCGCGCCATGGCGCTGAAGATGTCGCACCAGGCCCAGCACGACTTCCTCACCGGGTTGGCCAACCGCGCCTTGCTGACCGAGCGGCTTTCCCAGGCGATCGGCCTGGCCAACCGGCATCGCAAGCAGGCCGGCTTGCTGTTCATCGACCTGGACTATTTCAAGCACATCAACGACTCCCTCGGGCATGCGGTGGGCGACATGCTCCTGCAGTCGGTGGCCGCGCGTCTGGTGGCCTGCGTGCGCGGGACGGATACCGTCTGTCGTCAGGGCGGCGATGAATTCGTCATCGTGCTGGCGGAAATCGAGCGCCCCCAGGATGCCTCCCACGTCGCCGAGAAACTGATCGCCGCGCTCGCGGAGCCGCACTTCATCGACGGCCATGACCTCCATGTGACCCTGAGCATCGGCATCAGCATCTACCCGGACGACGGGCGGGACGTGGACACGGTGATGAAGAATTCGGACACCGCCATGTATCACGCCAAGGCGTGCGGGCGCAACAATTACCAGTTCTTCCGCAAGTCCATGAACACCCTCGCGGTGGAGCGGCTGGACGTCGAAATCAACCTGCGCCGGGCCTTGAAGGCGGATGAATTCCTCCTCCATTACCAGCCGCAGATCGACCTCGCCTCCGGCTCGATGACCGGCTGCGAGGCCCTGGTCCGCTGGCTGGACCCCAAGCAGGGGCTCGTCCAGCCCGGGAAGTTCGTGGCCATTGCCGAGGAGTGTGGCTTGATCGTGCCGATCGGCCGCTGGGTGCTGGGCGAGGCCTGCCGGCAGGTCCAGGCCTGGCTGGCGGCCGGGCTGGTCGCCGTGCCGGTGGCGGTGAATATCTCCGCCGTCGAATTCAGGCACAAGGATTTCGTCGCCGGCGTCGCCCAGATCCTGACGCGGACGGGACTGGACCCGGGCCTGCTCGAACTGGAACTGACCGAGGGCGTGCTCATGCAGGATGCGGAGTCATCGGTGGCCGTCCTCGAGGCGTTGAAGGCCATGGGCGTGGGGATCGCCATCGACGATTTCGGGACAGGGTATTCCAGCCTCAGCTACCTGAAGCGCTTTCCGATCGGCACGCTCAAGATCGACCGCTCCTTCGTGCGCGACATCGTCACCGACACGGACGACGCAACCATCGTCAGTGCCGTCATCGGCATGGGCCAGAACCTGAAACAGCGCGTGATTGCCGAAGGCGTCGAGACGGACGGCCAGCTCGCCTTCCTGCGTTCGCGCCGATGCGAGGCGGGGCAGGGCTTCCTGTTCAACCGCCCCTTGTCCGCCGACGATTTCGCGGGACTGCTGCGCGCCGGTGTGGCGGGACCTTTCCTCTGATTCGCATGCCGGGCGGGTGCCGGGCTCTCGCCGCACCGGCATCGCCCTCGCGTCCGTCACCGTGCCGGAGCGCGAGATCGCCCGGGACAGTGTGCGCCACCGAACCGACCTGTGCTTCGTGGCCATCCTATGCTGGCACCTGGGCTTCGGCATGACGACAGGAGCCAGAGCGTGGCGGACGAAATACCCGGGAGTCGATGATGTCGGTACTGGCGTGGATGCTGTTGGGACTGGTAGGCGGCCTGGTGGCAAGCAAGCTGATCAGCGGTGTCCGCCATTTCTCGGCGTTTGACATGGTCTTCGGCAGCGGCGGCGCCTTTCTGTTCGGCTGGCTTCTCAATGCGGCCGGGGTATCGGGCTTCGTCGGATTCGGGTTCCACAGCCTGGTGGTGGCGATCGTGGGCGCGGCGCTGACGCTGGCGCTCCTGCATGGCATCGGCCGCGCCTTGGCGGAATCCGAGGCGCGGCAGTGGATGGAGTTCGAGTACGGGTGGTTTTCGGAGCGGGATGCGCAGCAGCGGCCGGCGATGACGTCCGCGCGCGGCGGTGCCGCAACGACGAAAGGCGGATGAGCCGGCGAGGGTCGGAATTTCCGATGGGGCTTCCGGAGCCGGAAGTTCGTCATTCACGCAACTGGAGAATCAATCATGAAACAAATCGGTAAATTTCTGTCGGCACTGTTCCTGGCCTTCACCTTCATGACTGTCGTCGGCTGTGCATCGACATCGAAACAGGAGGGGACGGGGGAGTACATCGATGACAGTGCTATCACGGCCAAGGTCAAGGCGGCCATCTTCAACGACCCGGTCCTGAAAGTCGCCGAGGTCAATGTCGAGACCTTCAAGGGCGTCGTGCAGTTGAGCGGTTTCGTCAGTTCCCAGGCTTCGGCGACCAAGGCCGCCGAGCTGGCCCGCGGCGTCGCCGGCGTGAAGTCCGTCAAGAACGACATGCGGATCAAGTAGCAGATGGCATCTCGCCGATCGGGCAGGGGCGGCGCGGCCGGCAACGGGCGCGCCGCTTCTGCGTTCGGCGGCATCGGAGTGCGCCACCTTGCCTAAGACGCCGGATGCGGCAGGCGAAGCGGCACCGTCCGCCATCGCCACCGGCGTTCTGGGGCATCTGGGGCGGGCCGGTCGCTGGGCTGTGTTCGTGGCCCTTCCCGTCCTGATCGTCGGTGCCGGCGCCTTCGCCTGGTGGTCGGGTGCGTGGCAGGACGATGGGGCCGTCGCCATCGTCAGCGCCCCGGTGCAGCGCGGCGATCTGGAGGACACGGTCACGGCGACGGGCACGCTGCAGCCCAAGGACTACGTGGACGTGGGCACCCAGGTTTCCGGACAGCTCAAGCGCCTGCTCGTGGAAGTGGGGGCCACGGTCAAGGCCGGCCAATTGCTCGCGGAAATCGATCCCTCCGTCTATCAGTCCAAGGTGGACGGCGACCAGGCCCTGCTGCTCAACCAGCAGGCGCAACTGCGCGACCGCAGCGCGCAACTGGAACTGGCCCGCCTGCAGTTCGCCCGGCAGCGCAATCTCGACCGGGAGGGCGCCACGACGACGGAGGCGCTGCAAGGCGCCAGGGCTGCCGAGCAGTCGGCCGTCGCCCAGGCCGATGCGGTGCGGGCCCAGATCAAGCAGACCGAGTCGACCCTGCACGGCGACGAGGCGAACCTCGGCTACACGAAGATCCATTCGCCGATCGCCGGGACGGTGGTATCCCAGGCGGCCAAGAAGGGGCAGACGCTCAACGCCAACCAGCAGGCGCCCATCGTCATGCGCATCGCGGACCTGGCGACCATGACGGTCCAGGCCCAGGTCTCCGAGGCCGACGTGGCCAAGCTCCACCTGGGCATGGACGTGTATTTCACCACCCTGGGCGGCGACACGCGTCGCCACTACGGCAAGTTGCGGCAGATCCCGCCGACGCCCACCGTGGTGAACAACGTGGTTCTCTACGATGCCCTGTTCGACGTGGAAAACCCGAACCGGACGCTCATGACCCAGATGACCGCGCAGGTCTTCTTCGTCGCCGCCAGCGCCAGGGACGCCCTGTTGATTCCCCTGGCCGCCCTGCGTCCGCCCGCGGCTTCGGCGACGGCGACGGCAGCGGGCAAGGGGGCAGGACGCAAGGGCGGCGGCGAGCGGACGGCCGGCGCCGATCCGCGCAGCCTCTACGCCGACGGGCGTGCCCTCGTCGGCGTGGTCGGCAGCGACGGCAAGGCCACGGACCGGGAGGTCAAGATCGGCGTGATGAACCGGGTATCGGTCGAGGTACTCGCCGGGCTGGAGGCGGGGGAGAAGGTCGTCATCGGGACCCGGGCCCCGGCCGTGGCGGTGTCGGCGGCGGGTAGCAGTTCCCTGGTGCCGGCCGCGACCAGGACCGGCGGGCGGCCATGAGGCCGGAAGCGGCCGGCGGGGCGTCCGCGGCGGCGCCGGCTTCCGTGCCCGGGGCGGATCTGCGCGGCACGCCCCTGATCGAACTCCTGGCGGTGACCAAGACCTACCGGAGCGGCGACCTCGACGTGGAAGTCCTGCACGGCGTCAGCCTGAAGATCCATGCCGGCGAGTTTCTGGCCGTCATCGGCGCTTCCGGCTCGGGCAAGACCACCCTCATGAACATCCTCGGCTGCCTGGATCGCCCGAGCACCGGCACCTACCGCTTCATGGGCGAGGATGTCTCGGGCTTCGGGCGCGACGAACTGGCGCGGCTGCGGCGCGAGGCCTTCGGCTACATCTTCCAGAGCTACAACCTCATCGGCACGGCGTCGGCCATGGAGAACGTCGAGGTTCCCGCCGTCTATTCGGGAATGCCGCCGCGCGACCGCAATGCGCGGGCCCGGTCCCTGCTCGAGTCCCTCGGCCTGGGCGAGCGCCTGGGCTACCGGCCCAGCCAGCTCTCCGGCGGCCAGCAGCAGCGGGTCTCGATCGCGCGTGCCCTGATGAACGGCGGCCGTATCGTGCTCGCCGACGAGCCGACCGGGGCCCTGGACAGCAAGAGCGGCATCGAGGTGATGGCCCTGCTGCAGGACCTGTCGCGCCGCGGCCACACCATCATCCTCATCACCCATGCCGCCGACATCGCCGCCCAGGCCAGGCGGACCATCGAGATCAGCGACGGGCGCATCGTCAGCGATTCCGGCCCGCCTGTGCCGGCGCCCGGGCAATTGGTGGCGGTCGAGGCCGCCCCGCCCGGCGACGAAGGCGGGGCTTCCCTGCTCGGCGGCGCCATCGAGGCCGCCAAGACGGCCGTGCGGGCCCTGCGCGCCAACCTGTTCCGCACGGTGCTCACCCTGCTCGGCATCGTCATCGGCGTCGGCTCGGTCATCGCCATGCTGGCCATCGGCGACGGGGCGAAGCAGATCGTGCTCGACCGCATCAGCGCCATGGGCACGAACCTGCTGCTGGTGCGTCCGGGACCGCCGACCCGGCGCGGCGTCGGCGGCACGGTCGCCTCCCTGGTGCCGGAGGATGCCGACATCATCGCCGCCCTGCCCAATGTGCTGGCCGCCGTGCCGGAACTGGGCGGCAGCGTCACCGTGCGCGTCGGCAATTCCGACTACCAGACCCAGGCCACCGGGACGACGGCGACCTTTCCCGTGGCGCGGAACTGGCCCGTGAGCCGCGGCGTCTTCTTTTCCACGGCCGACGTGAAGAGCTACACGACGGTGGTGGTGCTCGGGCAGACCGTGGCCGACCGGCTGTTCGCCGGCGACGTGGACCCGGTGGGCCAGTACGTGGTGCTCAACAACGTGATGTTCCAGGTCATCGGCGTCATGGCCGTGCGCGGCGCCTCACCCCAGGGCCAGGACCAGGACGACGCCGTGCTGGTGCCCCTGACCACCGGCGGCCTGCGCCTGTTCGGGCAGCGCTTCCTGCGCACCATCACCGTGGCGGTGGACGACGTGAGCCTGATCGACGAGACCCAGGCCGCGGTCACCGCCTTGCTGCAGTCGCGGCACCAGAGCGCCGACTTCCAGATCCGCAACATGGCCTCCATCCTCGACACGGCCACCGAAACGCAGAACACGCTGACCGTGCTGCTCGGCTCGGTGGCGGCCATCTCGCTGCTGGTGGGCGGCATCGGCGTGATGAACATCATGCTCGTCAGCGTCACCGAGCGCACGCGGGAGATCGGCATCCGCATGGCGACCGGCGCACGCATGCGCAACATCCTGCAGCAGTTCCTCACCGAGGCGCTGGTCGTCTCGCTGCTCGGCGGAGCCCTCGGCGTGGCGGCCGGACTCGGGGCCGCGGCCCTGGTCGGCTACTTCGGCACGCCGGTCAAGTATGCGTTCGGGCCGGTGTTCCTCGCTTTCGGCTGCGCCTTCGGCACCGGGCTGGTCTTCGGCTACATGCCGGCTCGCAAGGCGGCGCGGGTGGACCCCATCGTCGCCCTCGCCACATGACGCGCCGTCATACCCCGTTCCTGTCCATCGGCGCGCTGCTGGCGGCGGCCTGCGTCGCCGGTGCCTGCTCCACGGTCGGGGCGCCGCCGCCACGGCCGGAAATCGCCGCCGCCATGCCCGCCGCCTGGATCGACGAGAATGCGCCGGATCCGGGCGCGACGCTGGCCGACGGCGAATGGTGGCGCCGGTTCGGGTCGGCCGAACTGTCGCACCTGATCGCCGCCGCCCTGGGCGGCAACCCGGACATCGCCATGGCGACCGAGCGGGTGGCACAGGCGGAGGCCCAGGTCCGCATCGCCGGTGCTTCCCTGTTTCCGCAAGCCGGCGTCGGCGTCGGGACGACGCGCCGCGAGACGCGCCCGCCCGGCGGAGACTGGGGTGCCGCCGACAGTTCCAGCGGCAGCTTCACGGCCGCCTACGAACTGGACCTGTGGGGCCTCAATGCCGCGGGCGTGC
>JBPOHD010000145.1:0-10408 GCA_052035955.1 Pseudomonadota bacterium | reverse complement strand
GCGCTTTCCTGCATGACCGTCAACATCAGTTGGGCAAGACCGAACAGCTCGACCCTGGCCCTTCCGCGGGCGGTCGACTGGTCGTGCGCGGCGGTCCCGTCGGGAAGCCGGCAGTCCAGGGCTTCCCGTGCCAGCATGGCGAGGGTGACGTCGTCGCTCCAGTCGATGCCCAGCGCGATGCCGAGACGGGTGATTTCCCGCTCCAGCTCGGCGGCCTCCCGCGTGTAGTTCTCGAATCCGCCCATCAGCCTTTCCCCCGGCCCGCCCTGGGCTTCCGCGTCGGCGGCGCCGGCGACGGTGGCGGTGTCGCCAGCATCTTCGCCAGGTAACGTCCGGTATGGCCGCTGCCCGCGGTGGCCACGGATTCCGGCGTCCCCTCGGCCAGGATGCGGCCGCCGCCATCCCCGCCTTCCGGGCCGAGGTCCACGATCCAGTCCGCGGTCTTGATCACGTCCAGGTTGTGCTCGATGACGACGATCGTATTCCCGTGGTCGCGCAGCCGGTGAAGGACTGAGAGCAGCATCTCGATGTCCTGGAAGTGCAGGCCGGTCGTCGGTTCGTCGAGGATGTACAGGGTGCGGCCGGTGTCCCGCTTCGAAAGCTCCAGCGCCAGCTTGACCCGTTGGGCCTCGCCGCCGGAGAGCGTCGTGGCGGACTGGCCGAGCTGGACGTAGGACAAGCCCACGTCCACCAGGGTCTGCAGCTTCCTCGCGACCACCGGAACGGGCTCGAAGAAGGCGTGCGCCTGCTCCACGGTCATCTGCAGGACCTCGTGGATGGTGGCGCCCTTGTAGCGGATCTCCAGGGTTTCGCGGTTGTAGCGCTTGCCGTGGCAGACGTCGCAGGGAACGAAGATGTCGGGCAGGAAGTGCATCTCCACCTTGATCATGCCGTCGCCCTGGCATGCCTCGCAGCGGCCGCCCTTGACGTTGAAGGAGAAGCGTCCGGGCCCGTAGCCCCGTTCCCGGGCCTGGGGGACGCCGGCGTACAGTTCGCGGATCGGCGTCAGGACGCCGGTGTAGGTGGCCGGATTGGAGCGTGGGGTGCGGCCGATCGGCGACTGGTCGACGCTGATCACCTTGTCGAAGAACTCGAGGCCTTCGATCTCGCGGTAGGGCGCCGGTTCCAGGGACGATCCATAGAGATGGCGGGCCGCGGCGGCATACAGGGTGTCGTTGATCAGGGTGGACTTGCCGGAACCGGAAACCCCGGTGATGCAGGTGAAGAGGCCCACCGGTATGGCCAGGTCCACATGCTTCAGGTTGTTGCCGGAGGCGTTCAGCACCTGCAGCCGGCGCTGCGGGTCCGGCGTCGTCCGCTTGCCCGGTATGGCGATGGACCGCCGCCCGGACAGGTAGGCGCCGGTGAGGGATTCCGGATTGGCCGCCACCTGGGCGGGCGTGCCTTCGGCCACGACCCGGCCACCGTGTTCGCCGGCCCCGGGGCCCATGTCTACCACGTAGTCGGCCGATTCGATGGCCTCATGGTCGTGCTCGACCACGATGACCGTGTTCCCGAGGTCCCGCAGGTTGGCCAGGGTCTGCAACAGGCGGGTGTTGTCGCGCTGGTGGAGGCCGATGGACGGTTCGTCGAGGACGTACATGACCCCGGTCAGCCCGGAGCCGATCTGGCTGGCCAGGCGGATGCGCTGGGCCTCGCCGCCGGAGAGGGTTTCGGCCGAACGGTCCAGGGACAGGTAGTCGAGGCCGACGTTGATCAGGAAGGAAAGGCGGGAGGTGATTTCCTTGACGATCTTCTCCGCCACCTGGGCCTTGTGCCCCGTGAGCTGGAGCAGGTTGAAGAAATCGCGGCAGGCGATCAGGGACAGGCCGCTGACCTCGGGCAGGGTCCTCTTGCCGATGAAGACGTGCCGCGCTTCCCGGCGCAGGCGCGTGCCCTCGCATTCCGGGCAGGGCTTGGCATTCAGGTACTTGGCCAGTTCCTCCCGGACCATGACCGAGTCCGTTTCCCGGTAACGGCGTTCCAGGTTGGGGATGATGCCCTCGAAGGAATGGCTGCGATCGAAGCGGGTTCCCCGCTCGTTGAGGTAGCGGAACTTGATCTGTTCCCGCCCCGAACCGTAGAGGACGATACGGCGGACCTCCTCCGAGAGTTCCTCGAAGGGCTTCTCGGTGTCGAAGCCGTAATGGGCGGCCAGGGAGTCGAGCATCTGGAAGTAGAACTGGTTGCGCTTGTCCCAGCCCTTGATGGCACCGGCCGCCAGCGACAAATGCGGGTAGGCGACGACCCGCGACGGGTCGAAGAACTGGATCTGGCCCAGGCCGTCGCACTTGGGGCAGGCGCCCATGGGGTTGTTGAAGGAGAAGAGCCGGGGCTCCAGTTCCTGCAGGGCATAGGAGCAGACCGGGCAGGCGAAACGGGCGGAGAACAGGTGCTCGGCGCCGCTGTCCATCTCGACCGCGAGGGCGCGGCCCTCGGCGTGGGTCAGGGCCGTCTCGAAACTTTCCGCCAGCCGCTGGCGCACGTCCTGACGCACCTTCAACCGGTCCACCACCACGTCGATCGAATGCTTGCTGTTTTTCGCCAGTCTGGGCAGTGCGTCGATGTCGTGGACCTTGCCGTCCACGCGCAGGCGCACGAAACCCTGGGCTTTCAGCTCCGCGAACAGGTCCAGCTGCTCGCCCTTGCGGTTGGCCACCACCGGCGCCAGGATCATCAGCTTCGTGTCCTCGGGCAGCGCCAGGACGTGGTCCACCATCTGGGAGACGCTCATGGCCTCCAGCGGCTGGTCGTGGTCCGGGCAATGGGGCGTGCCCGCCCGCGCATAGAGCAGGCGCAGGTAGTCGTGAATCTCGGTGACCGTCCCCACCGTCGAGCGCGGGTTGTGGCTGGTCGCCTTCTGCTCGATGGAAATCGCCGGCGAGAGGCCCTCGATCAGGTCCACGTCCGGCTTTTCCATCAGTTGCAGGAACTGGCGCGCATAGGCCGACAGGGACTCCACGTAGCGCCGCTGGCCCTCCGCGTAGAGGGTGTCGAAGGCGAGGGAACTCTTGCCCGATCCCGACAGCCCGGTGACCACCGTCAGCCGGTTGCGCGGCAGGTCCAGGTTGAGGTTCTTCAGGTTGTGGGTGCGGGCGCCGCGGATCTTGATCGCGTCCATGGGGCAGGGAAATGCAGGGGGAAAGAGGTGCGGGAGGGCGACCTGATAATATACGCCCTTACCCAGCGGCAAGCCATTACCACCATGCATTCCCCGACCGCCGACGCCATGAGCGCCGACGAGAAGCGCGCCGGCGCCTCCCTGGCTTCGATCTTCGCCCTGCGCATGCTGGGGTTGTTCCTGATCCTGCCGGTCTTTGCGGAGCATGCCAAACACATACCCGGCGGCGACAACCTGACCCTGGTCGGCATCGCGCTGGGTGCCTACGGCCTTACCCAGGCCATTTTCCAGATCCCCTTCGGCATGGCCTCCGACGCCTTCGGGCGCAAGCCCGTGATCATATTCGGGCTCCTCCTGTTCGCCGCCGGCAGCGCCCTGGCCGCCTGGGCCCCGGACATCTGGTGGAGCATCGCCGGGCGCATCGTCCAGGGCGCCGGCGCCATCTCGGCCGCCGTCACGGCCCTGGCCGCCGACCTGACCCGCGAACAGCACCGGACCAAGGTCATGGCCATGATCGGTTCGAGCATCGGCGTCGTCTTCGCCCTGTCGCTGGTGGCGGCGCCCGTGCTTTACGCAGCGATCGGCATGGCCGGCATCTTCTGGATGACGGCCGGCCTGGCGCTGGCCGCCATCGGGCTGGTCACCCATGTGGTCCCGGCGCCGCCGCCGCCCCATCCGGGGCCTCCGGTCCCGTTCCGGGTGGTTCTCCTGGACGGTCAGCTCCTGCGGCTCAATTTCGGCATCTTCACGCTGCACATGGTCCAGATGGCCATGTTCGTGGTCGTCCCCGGGCTGCTGGTGGCGAGCGGCGACCTGCCGGTGCAGGCGCACTGGAAGGTGTACCTGCCCGTCGTCCTGGCCTCGTTCGCCCTCATGGTTCCGGCCATCGTCGTCGCCGAACGCCGCCACAAGATGAAGGCGGTGTTCCTCGCCGCCGTCGGCCTGCTGGTCCTGACGGAAGCCCTGTTCTGGGCTGGCCGCGGAAGCTTCGGCGCCCTGGTCGCCGCCTTGCTCCTGTTCTTCGTTGCCTTCAACGTCCTGGAGGCCAGCCTGCCGTCGATGATCTCGCGGGTGGCGCCGCCCCGGGCCAAGGGCGCCGCCCTGGGCGTCTACAACACCACGCAGGCCTTCGGCCTCTTCCTCGGCGGCGCCCTCGGGGGCTACCTCGGGCGGAATTTCGGGCCGGAATCCGTGTTCGCCTGCGCCACCGGCATGGCCGCCCTGTGGCTGGTCGTGGCGATGACCATGAAGCCGCCGCCGATCGTCGCCCTGAGGGAGTTCGTCATCCGCTCCGGCCTGCCGACGGAGGAATTGCGGGCGCGCCTGGCGGCCCTCGAGGGGGTCCGTGAGGCCACCATCGTTCCCGAGCGCGGCATGGCATACTTGCGGGTCAATATCGAGCGCTGGGACGAGCGGCGGGCGCGTCAACTGACGGGAGGAGAAGCGTAATGGCATCGGTCAACAAGGTCATACTCATCGGCAACCTGGGGGCGGATCCGGAGGTCCGTTATCTCCCGAGCGGAGAGGCGGTGGCAAATCTGCGCCTGGCGACGACGGATACCTGGAAGGACAAGGACGGCAACAAGCAGGAAGCGACGGAGTGGCACCGGGTCTCCTTCTTCGGTCGCCAGGCCGAGGTATGCGGCCAGTACCTGAAGAAGGGCAGCCAGATCTACGTCGAGGGCTCCATCCGTACGCGCAAATACCAGGACAAGGATGGTCAGGAGCGCTATGCGACCGATATCCGGGGCGACCGCATGCAAATGCTCGGCTCGCGACAGGGGATGGGCGACGCTAGCCGGGACGCGGGTCCGCGCCCGGAATCCCGGAAGCCCGCGTCGGCACCGGCATCCCAGCCCGGAGGCAACTTCAACGATTTCGAGGACGACATCCCCTTCTAAGGGAAGCGTGGACTGCGCTTCCTTCGAGGGTCCGGGGGCAGGATGGTCAGGCGCTTGAAGTTGCGGAACCTGCGGGAATACTCGCCGCGGGATCTGCTGGCCGTCGCGATACCGCTGCTGATCCTGCTCGCGGCCGGTTTCTGGCTGGCGTCGCGATTCATCAAACCGGCGCCGCCCGACTACATCGTTCTGAGCTCGGGGGGCGAGGGCGGGGCCTATCAGCGTTTCGCGGCCAGTTACCGGGACGTGCTCGATCGCTACGGCGTTCGCATGGTCGAAAAGCCGTCGGGAGGCGCGACCGAAAACCTGGCCCGGCTGAGGGATCCTGCCTTCGAGGTGGACGTCGCCTTCATGCAGGGCGGCGTCGCCACGGCCACCGAGGACGACGCCCTGTACTCCCTCGGCGCCTTCTACAACGAGCCCCTGTGGGTCTTCGTCCGCGCCGACTGGCAGCGCGGCAGCGATCCGGACCGGCTGATCCGCCTGCGCGGCAAGCGCATTGCCATCGGTGGCGCCGGCAGCGGCACCCATCACCTGGCGAGGCAGTTGCTGGAGGCCAACGGCATCGACGCCGGCAATTCGACCTTCCTGGAGAAGGGCGGGGTGGGGCTGGCGGAGAGCTTCCGCAAGGGCGAGATCGATGCCGCCCTCGTCGTCGGCCCGACCCAGTCGGCCACCGTGTGGACGCTCCTCTACGCCCCCGGCGTCCGCCTGATGAGCCTGTCGGATGCCGACGCCTACGCCCGGCGCTTTCCCTACCTGTCGAAGCTGGTGCTGCCGCGCGGGGCGGTCGACCTGACCGCCGACATTCCGCCGAAGGATCTGGACATGGTGGCGTCGGTAGCGACGCTGGTGGTGCGGGAGGAAACCCATCCGGCCCTGGTGGACCTCCTCATGATCGCCGCCTCGGAAGTGCATTCGGGGCACGGCATCTTCCAGAAGCCCGGCGAGTTTCCCCGCGCCCAGGCCGTGGACTTCCCGCTCTCCAGGGAGTCGGAGCGCTTCTACAAGTCGGGCAAGCCCTTCCTGCAGCGCTTCCTTCCCTTCTGGGCGGCGACGCTTGTGGATCGCTTGGTCGTCATGCTGATCCCGATCGTGGCCTTGCTGATTCCCGTGCTCAAGCTGGCGCCCGCCCTCTACACCTGGCGCGTCAGGTCGCGGATCTTCCGCCGCTACGGGGAGTTGAAATTCCTCGAGGCCGAACTGGATGTCGAACCGGCGAAACACACCCGGGACGAGTGGCTGAAGCGCCTCGCGGCCATCGAGGCCGATGCCAACCGGTTGCCGACCCCCCTGGCCTTTTCCGACATGCTCTACACCTTGCGCGGACACATCGGCATGGTCCGCGAGGCGGTGATGAAGAAGACGGCCTGAGCGGGGCGTTCCTGCCCGGCGGGGCCGGGCTGGTCAGAGGCGGCGGATCTTGTCCACCAGGGCGGTCGTGGACCTGGCGTGGGTGAAGGGCACGGAATGGACGCGTCCGCCCCAGCCCAGCACCTCAGCGGCGCCGACGATCCGGTCCACCGGCCAGTCGCCGCCCTTCACGAGCACGTCGGGCCTGGCCTCGAGGATCCGCGCCAGGGGCGTGTCCTCCTCGAACCAGGTCACCAGCGACACGCACTCCAGGGCCGCCATCACGGCCAGGCGGTCGGCCAGTCCGTTCAGGGGACGGTCGGGCCCCTTGCCCTGGCGGCGCACGGAGTCGTCGGAATTCAGGGCCACCAGCATGGCGGCCCCGAGCGCGCGGGCCTGGGCCAGGTAGGTCACGTGGCCCCGGTGCAGGATGTCGAAGCAGCCGTTGGTGAATACCAGGGGACGCGCCAGATGTGCCAGGCGCGCCGCAAGCTCCGCCGGCGGGCAGATCTTGGCCTCGAACGCAGGGCTTCCGTACTGGAGGGACATGCGCCTTCCCGGCAGGGACCGATGGTTACTTCTTCGCTGCCGGCTCGGCCTTCTTTTCCGCGCCGGCGTCGGCCCGGTTGTCCGCCTGCCGCGCCTGTTCCTCGGAAATCATCTCGAATACGCGGATCACCTTGAGGACGCCCCCCGTCGTGCGGGCGATGTCGACGGCCGCATCGGCTTCCCGCTTGGTGACCATGCCGAGCAGATAGACGGCTCCCCCCTCGGTGACCACCTTGACGTGGTTGGCGGAGAACTTGTTCGCATCCACGAAGCGGGCCTTCACCTTGGAGGTGATGTAGGCATCGTTGCTGCGCGCAGACAGGCTGCTGACGCCGGCCACCTGCAACTCGTTCTGGATGGCCTTGACATTGGGGGTCGTGGCGGCCAGCTTTTCCGCCTCCGTGCGGGCGGCCGCATCCGGCACCTCGCCGGTGAGCAGTACCGTGCGGTTGTAGCTGGTTACGTTGACATGGGCGCGCTCGCCCAGTTTCTCGTTGATGCGGTTGGCGGCACGAATCTCGATGCCTTCGTCGGTGATGTAGGTTTCCGACGCGCGGCGGTCGGTGATCATCAGGGCGCCGGCGCCGACGCCGACCGCCGCCACGGGTACGCAGGCGGGGAGGAAGGGCAGGAGGGCGGCGGCGAGGATCCAGGGGGCGAGGCGGCGCAGGGCCGGGCGGTCGAGGGTCATGGGTTTTCTCCGAGCAGTAGCGCGTCGATGCCGTCGCAGAGGCAATGGAGGACGAGCAGGTGAACTTCCTGGATGCGGGCCGTGCGGCTGGCCGGCACGCAGAGATGGATGTCCGCTTCCTTCAGGAGCCCGCCGACGGCCCCGCCGCCCTTGCCGGTCAGGGCCACGACGGGCATGCCCCGCTGGTGGGCCGCCCGGATCGCCTCCTGGACGTTGGGCGAGTTGCCGGAAGTGGAGATGGCGAGCAATACGTCGCCGGGCCGGCCCAGTCCGAGCACCTGCTTCGAGAACACATCCTCGAACCGGTAGTCGTTGCCGATGGAGGTGAGGGTGGAGGAGTCGGTGGTGAGGGCCACCGCGGCGAGCGGCGGCCGCTCCCGCTCGAAGCGGTTCAGCAGTTCGGCGGCGAAATGCTGGGCGTCGGCGGCGGAGCCGCCATTGCCGCAGGAAAGAATCTTGTTGCCGCCACGCAGGGCCTCGACCATCAGGCGGATGGCCGCCTCGATCGGGGCCGCCATCGCTTCCGCGGCATTGAGCTTTGTTTGGGCGCTGTCGTCGAACTGGCCCCGGATTCGCTGTATGAGTTCCATCGTCGGATTTTACCAGCCGGTTGGCGTCCCCCAAGCCGGGAACAGGCCGGCGGGAAGCCGCCTGTTCCCGGGGAACTCGCCTGGAATCAGAGGATTACCCAGACGTCGATGCGGACGCGGCGCCAGGGGTTGCGGTGCTCCACCAGGGCGCCGACGCGTCCTTCGACGCGGCCCCCCCGGTCCATCTCGGCGGCCACGGCGGCGTTCTCGGCCCGTGGCAGGTAGCCCAGTTTCTCCCCTCGCCAGTCGATGCGCACCGCATTGTTGTCGTGGGGATTGTCCTGTTCCCGGACCAGGGAAAGCGCGTCCCCGACCCGGATCTCGTTCCAGCGGACCAGACCCGCGTAGTACTGGAATCCGGCCAGGGGCGAGCTTTGCACCAGGATGCGTATGGCCTGGGCGGCTGCCAGGGGCGTCCAGGCCGCCAGCAGCAGGGCAGCCGCTGCTTCAATCGCCCGGAAACGCATCCTTTATCCACTCCAGGCGGCCGGCTTCGACCAGCACGCAGTCGAAACGGCAGGGCCGGGCGGCCTCCTGCGGGTGGCGGGCCAGCCAGTGGCGTGCGGCGACGATCACCCGGGACTGCTTGGCCGCCGTGATGCTGGCGGCGGCACCCCCGAAATCGGACCGGGCGCGCTGGCGCACCTCGACGAAGACGACGGCGTCGCGGTCCCGGCAGATCAGGTCGATCTCGCCCCCCCGCACCCGGAAGTTGCGCTCGGCAACCCGCAGGCCCCGGCTCTCGAGGTAGCGCGCCGCCTCGGCCTCGGCGGCGGCGCCGGTCGCCTGCCGCGACGCTTGCCCCGGCGGGGGAGGGCTGCAAGAATGGGGTGCCATGGATACCGACGCGACGAGATTGACACCTGCATTGTATGTGGTCGCCACCCCGATCGGGAATCGGGAGGACATCACCCTGCGGGCGGCCGCCGTGCTGAGGTCGGTGGCGGCGGTCGCCTGCGAGGATACCCGGCACTCCCGGCCTTTCCTGGACCACCTCGGGGTCGAGGCGCCGCTGATCGCCCTGCACGAACACAACGAGCGCCAGGCCGTGGAACGCCTGATCGCCCTGCTGGCCGACGGCAGGCCGGTCGGCCTCGTGTCCGACGCCGGGACGCCGGGGCTATCGGACCCGGGCGGGCGGGCCGTCGCCGCCGTGCGGGAGGCGGGCTTCGCCGTGGTTCCCGTTCCGGGGCCGAGTGCCCTGGCCGCCGCCTGGTCGGTCGCCGGATTGCCCGACGGCCCCCTGCTGTTCGCCGGTTTTCTGCCGCCCAAGCCCGGCGCACGGCGGGCGGCGATCGAACGAATGAAGCCGATTCCCGCCGTCCTGGCCTTCTACGAGGCGCCGCACCGGATCGAGGAATGCATCCACGACCTGGCCGCCCTGCTGGAGCCTCGGCGCACCCTCGTCGTCGCCCGGGAACTGACCAAGGTCTTCGAGCAGGTGGCGGTCATGCCGTTGGCCGAAGGTCCGGCCTGGCTGGCCGCCGATGCCAACCGGCGGCGGGGCGAGTTCGTCCTGCTGGTCTCGGCGCCGCCGGCAACCGAGGGACTGGACGCCGAGACGGAACGGATCCTGAAGGTCCTGCTGGCCGAACTGCCGCTCAAGCAGGCGGCGAAACTGGCGGCCGAGATCACTGGCCGGCCGAAGAATGCCCTCTACGCCCAGGCCTTGGCCTACAAGCGGGCCGATTGAGATTCGGCCGATGCCGTCGCCCGGGGCTTTCGGCGATAATTCCCCCATGCAGACCCTGACCATCACCCGTCCCGACGACTGGCACCTTCACCTGCGCGATGGGGCCGCCATGGCGGCGGTGCTGCCGGACACCACGCGCCGCTTTGCCCGCGCCATCGTCATGCCGAATCTGCGCCCGCCGGTGACCACCGTTGGGATGGCCGCCGCCTACCGCCAGCGCATCCTGGCGGCGCGGCCCGCCGGATCGGATTTCGAGCCCCTGATGACCCTCTACCTGACGGACAATCTGCCGCCGGCGGAGATCGATGCCGCCCGCGCCAGCGGTTTCGTCCACGCCGTCAAGCTTTACCCGGCCGGCGCCACCACCAATTCGGACGCCGGGGTCACCGACCTGGCCCGCTGCCGGGGCACCCTGGCCCGCATGGAGGCCCTTGGCATCCCGCTCCTGGTCCATGGCGAGGTGACCGATCCGGCCGTGGATGTCTTCGATCGGGAGGCCGTGTTCATCGA
>JBPOHD010000107.1:0-21032 GCA_052035955.1 Pseudomonadota bacterium | reverse complement strand
TTGTCCCAGGTGGAGCCGGAGGCGTGTCCCAGATGGACGGTGCCATTGGAGAGATTGAGCTGGGCGCCGGTGTCGAAGACGAAGGGGCCGCCGGAGACGTACCAGTTCTTGCTGCCGACGCCGGCATTGAGGGTGCCCTGGAAGGTGATCAGGTCGCTGCTGGAGTTGCCGAGGTAGGCGGTGCCGGTGCCGGAGCCGGAGACGGTGATGCCGGGGCCGACGGTAAGGGTGTCGCCGGCGGACTGGTTCTGGAGGACGCCGTAGTAGCCGCCATTGCTGGCGAAGACAAGGTTGCCGGTGCCGCCCAGGGTGGCGTTGCCGTCGTAGAGCAGGGTGCCGTAGTCAGTGGTAGCGCCCAGGGTGATGGCGTGGCCGGCGGTGAGGGACACCGTGTTGCGCAGCATCGCCGTGCCGCCGGTGATGGCGAGGTCCGTCCCCAGGGTCACGTTGTCGAGGGTGACCGTGCCGCTGCTGGAGGAGAGGCTGCCGCCGGTCACCGAGGCCATGTTCCTGAGGCTGCTGCCGCTGGCGAGGCTGGTGGCGCCGTTGAGGGTCAGGGTGCCGCCGCCCAGGTCCACCGTGGACGAGATGGTCCGCGTGCCCGTGGCGGCGAGGCTGAGGCCGCCGCCGCCGGTGCTGGTGACGGCGGCGGCGACATTGATGTTGTTGCCGGCGGTCAGGGTGAGGGTGTTCGCCGAGGACCAGCTTACCGCCGCGTTGATGGCGATGTTCTGGGTGCCGCCCGTTGTCGAATAGGTCCCGCTGGAGGTGTCCAGGTTGACGTCGGACGAGTTGAGCTGGGTGCCCAGCCAGCCGTTGTTGACGATCCCCGCGGCGGCGTCGTTGCCGCCGGTGCCGACGGTGATGGCGCCCGGGTCGAGCAGCAGCAGGCCGCTGCGCCCGGCCGGCGCCCGCAGGTCGGCATGGCCGTCCATCTGCACCCGGCGCTTGCCGGACACCTCGGCGAAACCACCGTCGCCACCCCGGGCGCCGCCGCGGGCGGAGATCTGCCCCGCCATGAGGGTGGTGTCGTCGGCCCAGACCACCACCTTGCCGCCCTTGCCGTTCGCCCCGGCGTCGGCGGACAGCGTGGCCCCGGCGGCCACCGTGGCGAATTCGGCATTGGCCACGTCCGGGTTGGCGCCGCGGGTATCGCCGCCGACCAGGATGGCGCCGCCGCCGGCGGTGCCGGAGGCGTCGAGCCGGGCGGCCTCGCCCAGGCGCACGTCATGGCCCAGGACCTGGATCTCGCCGCCCCGGTTGCCGGTGGCCTTGAGGGTGCCCGCCACCCGCGTGACATCCGCCGCCTTCAGGACGATGCGCCCGCCCTCGCCGACCACCGCGGCGCTGGCGTCCAGGGTGCCGCCGGCGTCGATGACTCCCGCATAGACGCCGATCTTCTTCGCCAGCACCTGGCCCAGGTTCACCACCTGGTTGGCGGGGGCGGCAACGTCGAACTCGATGTCCGGGTGGTTGATGTCCACCAGCGAGACGCGCCTGCCCGCGGCCAGCAGGATCTCGCCGTCCGGCGCCTCGATGAGGCCGCTGTTCTCGACCTGCGGCGCGATGAGCAGGATGCGCCCGCGCGGTGCCGCCCGCAGTTCCCCCTCGTTGTGGAGTACGCCCTTGCCGCCACCCTCGAAGTTCATCCTGCCGGCCCGGAAGTCGGCGTCGGACAGGTTGAGGGTGGAGGCCACGAGGCCCGCCACGTCGACCCGCGAGCCCTTGCCGAAGACGATTCCGTTGGGATTGACGAGGAAGACCCGACCGTTCGACTGCAGGGTCCCCAGGATGACGGACGGGTCGCCGCCGGTGACCCGGTTGAGCACCTGGCTTGCCGGTCCGGACTGGACGAAGCGCGTCGTTTCGCCGGCGCCGATGGAGAAGGCCCGCCAGTTGATGATGGCGCCGTTGGAGTTGGTGACCGTGAGGACCTTGCCGCTGGTGGCAAAGGCGGCGCTGCCGCCGACGACCGTCGGGTTCAGGGGGTTGGCGCCGGCCGGCGCCACGCCGACGCCCAGGACGCCCAGCACGGCCAGGGCCAGGGGGCGGAGACGGAAGCTGCGGGGCCGTCGCTTCACGTCGTCAGTAGACCAGGACCAGCAGCATGTGGGCCGTCAGGTCGCCGGCCAGCTTGGTGCCGCCGCCGTCCAGCACCCGGGCCAGGTCGGCCTTGAAGTAGGCGTTGCGGCCCACCGCCAGGCGCAGGCCCAGGCCCAGGCTGGCGATGCCTTCCCGCACCTGTTCCCCGGGCAGGGCACCGTTGCGCCGGACCCGGCCGAAGTCGTAGAAGCCGGCCAGGTTCGCCCGCCAGCCGTCGCCGGAGGACCAGGCCGGCGTGGTCAATTCGATGCCGCCCCGGTGGCCCCGGTCGTTGGCCACTTCCCGCTCGTTGAAGCCGCGTACCGAATTGGCGCCGCCTATGCCGAACTGTTCGCCGGGGATGAGGAGGTCGCGGGTCTCCTGTCCCTGCAGTTCGCCCTTGAGGGTCCAGTCCGCCAGCGCCGCCGAGGCGGAAACTTCCCACCGCCAGGCCTGGAAGCGCGCGTCCGCGCCGGGCCGGGCGCCCGGCTGGTTGAAGGCGGCGGTGTCCCCCTTGTCACCCCGGGGCAGGTTGCGGGCACTGGCCAGCGACAGCTTCCAGGATCCGGCCTGGCCTTCGGGGCTTGACAGGCTGTAGGTCAGGGTGAGCGGGAACGTGCTCAGGTCGGGCACGAGGCTGGTCCCGCCCCCGGCCGGAACCACGCGGGCTTCGAAGAGCTTCCGGTCCAGGGCCAGCGAGAAGCGCTGCTCGTGGCCCTCGACGCGCGGCAGGCCCAGGTGGTAGCGCACGCCTTCGGTGGCGCCCCGGCCGGCAATGGCCAGGGTCGGCATGCCCTGGCCGCCGACCGTGCCCGAATCCACGTCCGAGCGGCTGAAGGACAACTCCAGGCTGTCACCCAGGGCATAGAGGGGAATCCGGTAGCCGAGGTGGTAGATGTTGACGTCGCTCGGCTTCTGGGGGGAAGTGAGGTAGGTGAAGGAGGCCGCGTGGTCCCGGTCGAACAGGTTGGCGTGCTGGGCCATGAGGCCCAGCCGATGCCGGCCCGTCGCCTCGGTGCCGGAGTTGTCGGCCAGGCCGATGAGGCGCCAGGGTTTTTCGTCGGCCACCTGCACGCGGGCATCCACTTCGGCTTCCGTGTCGCCCTTGGCCAGGGTGATCCGAGTCCGCTTGGCGAAGCTCTCGTTGGCCAGGGCCAGGCTGGCGCCGACCCGATCCATGGGCGGCGGCTGGCCGGCGACGAGGTCCGGAAGGCTGGCCCGGATGTTCTCTTCGGAGTAATGCCGGTGACCCTCGACGATGACCTGGCCGAGGCGGGCCTCGATGATGCGCAACCGCACCACGCCAGCCTCGATCTCCTGTTCCGGCAGTTGCACGCGGACGGCCGGGAAGCCGGCGTCCTGATAGAGCGCCTCGACGGCCTCGACGGCCCGCCTCAGGGTGTCGAAGCTTTCCTGCTCGCCGGCATAGCCCCGCAAGGCATCGCCGATTCGCGCCTCGGGCACCAGGGTCGCCCCCTCGACGCGGTATTCCCGGACCTGGAAGCGGGGTCCCGCGTCCGCGGCCAGGGCCGGCGACGGGCCGAAGGCGGCGCCGCCGGCCGGCAGCAGCAGGCCGGCGAGGCAGAGCTTGGCAAGACTGGCGGGGCTTCGGCCAATGGGCAAATCGATCTCCGTGGGGAGGACGGACAAACTTGAATACTAAATCATGCCGCTTGCAGGCACCATACTCCAAGCATGTTAAATGCCTGAAAACCCGAGCCTTGCCTATAGTCCGAATGGACTAATGGGGGCGTTTCGGCAGGTTGCCGGGGGAGGGGGTCCGATTGACGGCGGCGATGCCGGCCGCCACGAGTGCCAGGGCGGCGACGATGGTCCAGGTCATCGGGTCGTCGAGCAGCAGCACGCCGGCCAGGACACCGAACACCGGCGTCATGAAGGAGAAGGCGGAGAGGCGGGTGGCCGGGTAGTGCTTGACCAGCCAGAACCACCCCAGATAGCTGGCCGAGGCGACGACGCAGGTCTGGAAGGCCAGGCTGGCGACGATGCCGGGGGTCAGGCCCGTGACCCCGGGTTCGCCGAGCGCCAGGGCCACCGGGGGCAGCGCCAGGGCCGACCCGGCCAGTTGGTAGAGCAGGGTCTTCTCCGGGGCCGCCTTGGCCAGGACCGTGGCCTTGATCACCAGGGTCGTCGCCGCCCAGAGGGCGGCCGCGGCGAGCATCATCAGGTCGCCCAGCCAGGCCTTGCCCCCGGGACGCAGCAGGTTTTCCCCGAACAGCACCAGGACGCCGGCGAAGGCGCAGGCGAGGCCGGCCCATTGCGAAGCTCGCAGATGCTCGCCGGGAATCAGGCGCACGGCGCCCGCCGACACGATGAACGGCGCGGTGTAGAGGAAGATCACCCCGCGGGAGGCGGTGGTGTATTCGAGGGCCCAGTAGATGCAGGCGAATTCGCCCGCGAAAAGGGCGGCGGCGGCGAGGCCGGCGGCCAGGGTGCCGTCGCGCTCGAACAGGGGAACGCCGCGCCAGGCGGCCCAGGCCCAGACGAGGGCGGTGGCGCCCAGGGAGCGCAGGGCCGCCTGGGTGACCGGAGAGACGCCGGGCAGGGCGAACTTGATGGCCACCTGCTGGACGCCCCAGATCGAGCACAGCACGACCATCAGGCCGATGGCCAGGGGATCCAGGTGGGTCCTGGAGGTCAAGATCCGCCGGCGCCGCCGGCCAGGTAAAGGGCCGCGAATTCCTGGGGCGGGACCGGCCGTCCGAGGAGGTAACCCTGGATCGCCAGGGTATGCACGTGCGGGACGAATTCGCTCAGCGCGGCCAGTTGTTCCTCGGTCTCCACGCCCTCGGCGATGATGTCCAGCCCCAGGTTGCGCGCCAGGCCGATGATGGCGCCGACCACGGCCTGGTCGTTGTTGCCCTCGACTTCGTCGTCGATGCCGCCCAGGCCGTCCACGAAGGACTTGTCGATCTTCAGGGTATCCACCGGCAGGCGCCGGAGGTAACTCAGGCTCGAGTAGCCTGTTCCGAAATCGTCGATGGCCAGGTGGCAACCCAGGCCCTTCAGTTCCTCCATCACCAGCCGGGCCTGCTCGCCGCCGCCCAGGGTCACGCGCTCGGTGATTTCCAGTTCCAGGAAATCGCCGTCGAGGCCGGTCTTGTCGAGGATGCGGCGCACGTCCCCGGAGACGCCTTCCTGGTTGAACCGGGGCGCCGAGAAATTCACCGCCATGCGGAATCCGGGCCGCAGCTTCTGCCAGGCTGCCGCCTGCCGGCAGGCGGCTTCCAGGACCCAGGTGTCCAGGTCGGCAATCAGGCCGCTGCTCTCCGCCACCGGGATGAACTGGCTCGGCGGGATGGAGCCCAGTTCCGGCGATGTCCAGCGGACGAGGGCCTCCGCCCCCACCAGCACCTTGCCGGGCATGCGGAAGACGGGCTGGAAGTGCAGGCTCAACTGGCCCTTGTCCAGGGCCTGGCGCAGGCCGACCTCGATGCGCATGTAGGCGACGACCGTCTCGGCCATCTCGGGGACGAAGAACTGGAAGCGTCCCCGCCCCCTTTCCTTGGCCCGGTACATGGCCACTTCGGCGTTGCGCAGCAGTTGTTCGGCGCTGTCGGCGTCGAAGGGGAAGATGGTGATGCCGATGCTGGCGCCTCCGTGGAATTCGGCGCCATTCACGGGGACGGGGCGGCCGAGTTCGGCGACGGTGGCTTCGGCCACCCGGGCCAGGTCTTCCGGACCCCGCCGGTCCGGCAGCAGCAGGGCGAACTCGTCGCCCCCCAGGCGCGCGGCCGTGTCGGTCTCGCCGGCGATGGCGGCGAGCCGCTGGCCGACCTGGGCCAGGACGCTGTCCCCGAGGGTATGCCCCAGGGTGTCGTTGACGTTCTTGAAGTGGTCCAGGTCGATCAGGGCGAGGCCGAAGGAACGGTTGGTGCGCCGGGCCTGGAGGATGGCCTGGCGGAGCCGGTCCAGGAACAGCACCCGGTTCGGCAGCCGGGTCAGCGGATCGTAGTAGGTCATCCGCTCCATGCTTTCCCGCGCCAGCAGGTGCTCCGTGATGTCGGTGACGATGCCGACGTAGTTGAGGCCGTCGTCGCTGCGGATCGCATGGATGCGCGCCCACTGCACGTAGATGTCGCCATTCTTGCGGCGGTTGCGGATCTCCCCCTCCCAGCGGCCGTTTTCCTGCAGGTCCCGCCACAGGGCGTGGTAGAACTCCGGTCCGTGCTGCCCGGACTTGAGCATGCGCGGATTGCCCCCCGTAAGCTCCTTTTCGGCGTAGCCGGTGAAGGCGCAGTAGGCCGGATTGGCCCTCAGGATGGTGCCTTCGCCGTTGGTGATCACGATGCCCTGCTGGCTGCTGCGGAAGACCGTTTCCGCCAGCCGCCGCTCCCGCTCCCGCAGGCGGCGTTCGCTGATGTCCTGGAAGACCAGTACCGCCGCCACCCGGTCGGGTCCGGCCGCGCGGCGCACGCTCACCTCCACCGGGAACTCGCTGCCGTCCCGGCGGCGGAACTCGGTCTCCCCGGCAAAGGATCCGCCGGTGCGGATCGCGCCGGCCAGCGGACAGGTGCCCTCGTCGCCCGATCCGCCATGAAGGCGCTCGTGGAGCGTCCCGCCGGTCAGTTCGTCGGCGTTCCAGCCCGTATGCGTGCAGGCATAGGGGTTCGCGAACACGATGCGTCCCGAGGCGTCGCAGGCGATCATCCCGATGCCTGCCTGCTCGGTCAGGCTCGCCACGAGGCGCCGTCCGGCCTCCGCGCGCTCGCGCTCCTGGCGGTAGTAAAACGAGGCAACGACCAGCGCGAGGGCGAGCATGCCGGCCAGAACCACCAGCAAGGCGCGGGTCCGTGCCTCGGCGGCGATTTCCAGGCGGGCGTGGTCGCGATTGGCCGCAATCAGCCTGTCCAGGTCCTCCCGGGCCGGTGACTGGACCAGGGTATGGGTGAGGTTCTCCAGCCGCGGCTGGCGATGGCGGACCACGGAGCCGTGGCGGAGCAGGCGACGCAGGTCGTCCCGCACCGGCTGGGGCAGGCGGTCCAGGAGGGCGGTCATCCGCTCGATCCGCTGGCCGATCTCCTCGTCGAGGCCCGGCTGTACCGCCAGCGCCATGCGCATCACGGCGTCCGAGAGGGCCGTGATCTCGTTTTGCAGGGCCGCATTGTCACGCGTTTCCGGCAGGCGGATCAGAATGTTGTCGTCATCGTGTGCGAAGTACTGGACCGAGTTCCGGATGACCGCCGCCTCGAACTTGAAGCGCTCGAAGTCCTCCTCCCGCAGCCGCGACGCCCGGTCGTAGGCGCGCCAGGCTTCGGTGGACCGGGAGTCCTCCTCCGAAATGTGGTCGCGGAGCCTGGCCCGCGATGCCCGGAGGTTGGTCAGGATCTCGTTCGCCGAATCGTAGTTGTTCAGCAGGCCATAGCGCAGGCGGAGCAGGGTCTCGTTGAATCGCCATTCGGCGGCATCGGTCTCCTGCAGCAGGGTGCCGGTCCGCAGCAGACGCGCCTGTTCATCGCGGGTCTGGAACCAGCCGAAGGCAACCCCCAGGATGGCGAGCGCGAGGCCGACCAGGAGCCAGGTGCGCCGGCGGTTGTCCGTCATCGTTGCTCCAGGGCGTCGGCGGGCAGGTCGCCGCTGAGCGACTTGAGGAAGGCCAGGAGCTGTCCGTGCCGTCGCCGGTCCAGGGCCACGCCGAGCTGGTAGCGGGCCATCAGTTCGATCGCCTCGTCCAGGGTGGCGACGGAACCGTCGTGGAAGTAGGGGGCGGTCCGGGCCACGTTGCGCAGACTGGGCACCTTGAAGACGTGCCGGTCTTCCTCCCGGCCCGTGACGTTGAATCGCCCCAGGTCCGCCTTGCCGACCGGGCGCCCCCGTTCGCGGAAGAAATCCCCCATCACGCCCAACCCGGCGTACATGTTCCCGCCGAGATTCACGCCCTGGTGGCAGGAGATGCAGCCGAGCTCGCGGAACAGCCGCCATCCCTCCGCCGCCTCCGGGCTCAGGGCGGTGGCGTCGCCGGCGAGGTGGCGGTCGAAGGGCGAATCCACCGTCACCAGGCTGCGTTCGTAGGTGGCGATGGCATCCTGGATGGCGGCGCCGTCCATGCGGCCGTAGATCTTGTCGAAGGCGTGCCTGTAATCCGCGTCCCCGGCGAGCTTGCCCAGGACCTGGCGCCAGTTCGAATCCATCTCGATCGGGTTGTGTACGGGGCCGGCCGCCTGTTCCTCGAGGTCGGCGGCCCGTCCGTCCCAGAACTGCCGGAAGCTGAAGCCGCTGTTGAGCACGGTGGGGGTGTTCATGTCCCCCCTCAGGCCCCGGACGCCCACGGCCTGGGGACGGCCGTCCATGCCTCCCCTGGCGAGGTCGTGACAACTGGCGCAGGACACCGTATCGTCGCCGGAAAGCCTCTTGTCATGGAACAGGCGGCGGCCCAGGAACACCTTCGCCGGATCCAGTCCGGCCGGGCGGAGGAGGATGGCCACGGGGCCCGGGGTGGTCGCGGCCGCGGGAGCCGCGGCCCGGCCGCCGCCGTCCCGCTCGGGCATCGGCCGCGGGCCGCCGGCCAGAAATGCCAACAACAATGCCGCGCCGACGGCCAGGACGACGGCGGCGGCGAGCTTTCGTTGGGGGGGCGTAAGGGTCATGGTGGCGCCGGACGTCAGCAAGATACCGGGGTAAGTTGCCCGATTCAAGCGCTTTATGTCGCCGGAGCATTCTCCTTTGGTAATAGACGGCCCATCCCTGTGCCAGGCTTCGGAACCATGCTTCAACGGCACCGCGGGCCCTCTCCTTTAGCGGTTGGCCCCTTGACGGCGCCGACGGCGACGGCCATAGTTCGGCGCCCCGAGCCCGTTGCAGACGCCCACGCCATGAACGTCCCCCGCCGCGACATCGAAGGACTGGGACAGGTCTTCACGCCTGCCCCGGTGGTCGAGCGCCTGCTTGCGCTGGTCCGTGGCCGTGGGCGGGTACTCGAACCGGCCTGCGGCGACGGTGCCTTCCTTTCCCGCCTTCGGGAAAGGTTCCGCGACGTGGTGGCCGTCGAACTGGACGCGACCCACTGTCCGCCGGGTGCCCTGAACGAGGATTTCTTCGCTTATCCGGCGGCCGAGCGCTTCGACACGGTGATCGGCAATCCGCCCTACGTGAAGGCCCGCGACATTCCGCCGCAGACCCGGCTGCGGCTCTCGTCGCAGCTTCTGGACGGGCATGCCAACCTTTACCTGCACTTCATCGAGAAGTCCGTGCGCCACCTGAAGGCCGGCGGCGAACTGGTGTTCATCACGCCCCGGGATTTCCTCAAGGCCACTGGCGCCGCCCGGCTCAATACCTGGCTGTTCGAGCAAGGCACCATCACCGACTTCGAGGATCTCGGGGATGCCCGGGTGTTCGACGACGTGGTGCCGAACTGCGCCATCTGGCGCTACGAGAAGGGGGAGATGGGACACCGCCTGCGCGACGGCCGGCGCATGGTGCTGGCCGGCGGCCAGCTCATGTTCACCCGTGGCATCTACAGCGTGCCCCTGGACGCCGTGTTTTCGGTCAGGGTGGGGGCCGTGTCGGGCGCCGACGCCGTCTTTTCCAACCCCGAACTGGGCAATGCGGATTTCGTCTGTTCGCGGACGGCCACCACGGGCGAACTGCGGCGCATGATCCATCTCGACGATGCCCTGCCCATTGCCTACCTGGAGCAGTTCAAGGATCGGCTCCTGGCCCGCCGGGTGGCGCGCTTCGACGAATACAACTGGTGGAAATGGGGTCGCCGCCATCATGTCTCCGAGGCACCCCGGATCTACGTGAACCAGAAGACCCGCCAGCCGCGCCCCTTTTTCATCCACGCCTGCCGAGACTACGACGGCTCGGTGCTGGCCCTCTTCCCCCACCGGCGAGACATCACGCCGGCCGAGATGGAACGACTGGCGGGATTGCTCAACGACGTGGATTGGTCCGAACTGGGCTTCGTCTGCGACGGCCGCTTCCTGTTCTCGCAGCGCAGCCTGGAGAAGGTGCTGCTGCCGGAGGAGTTCGCCGCCTACTCGGTGGGGTGATCGGGCTGGTGTAACATCGGCCGGGGAACAGCCCCGGCTTCATGACAAAGACGATGGTACCTCACCTGACCACGGCCCTCACCGGGCCATTGCTCGACCTGGAGCGCCGCTTCCTGGCCAACGACACGCGCATCGAGCAGTGGATGCGCGCCCACTGGCTCGAGCACACGCCGCCCTTCTACTGCTCGGTCGACCTGCGCAACGCCGGCTTCAAGCTGGCGCCGGTGGACACCAACCTCTTTCCCGGGGGCTTCAACAATCTGAACCCCGTGTTCCTGCCCCTCTGCGTGCAGGCAGCCATGTCGGCCATCGAGAAGATCTGTCCCGAGGCCAGGAACCTGCTGCTGGTGCCGGAGAACCACACACGGAACCAGTTCTACCTGATGAACGTGGCGCGACTCGCCGCCATCCTGCACCACACGGGCCTCAACGTCCGCATCGGCTCCCTGCTGCCGGAGATCACGGCGCCCACCACCCTGGACCTTCCCGACGGCCAGAAGCTCGTCCTGGAGCCCCTCAGGCGCCTGGGAGCGGAGGGCGGGCGGCTGGGCCTGGAAGGCTTCGACCCCTGCGCCGTCCTGCTCAACAACGATCTTTCGGCCGGTGTCCCGGAACTGCTGCGCGACCTGAACGAGCAGTTCGTGATCCCTCCCATCCATGCCGGATGGCATATGCGCCGCAAGACCCGGCACTTCGCCGCCTACCAGGAGGTTGCCCATGGCTTCGCCGAGGCGATGGAGATCGATCCCTGGCTGATCAACCCCGAGTACGAGTACTGCGGGCAGGTCAATTTCCAGGAGCGTTCCGGCGAGGAATGCCTGGCGGCCAATGTCGATACCCTGCTTTACCGCATCCGCGCCAAGTACAAGGAGTACGGCATCGACAGCCCGCCCTTCGTGATCGTCAAGGCCGATGCCGGCACCTATGGCATGGGCATCATGACCGTGCGTGACGCCTCCGAGGTCAAGGGCCTCAACCGCCGCCAGCGCAACAAGATGGCCGTGGTCAAGGAGGGCATGCCGGTCACCGAGGTGATCATCCAGGAGGGCGTGCCCACCTTCGAGACCGTCGACGAGGGGACCGCCGAGCCGGTGGTCTACATGATCGACCGCTACGTGGTCGGCGGCTTCTACCGGGTCAACACCGGCCGCGGCATCGACGAGAACCTCAACGCCCCCGGGATGCACTTCAAGGCCCTGGACTTCGAGGGCACCTGCTCGCTGCCGGATGCCGGCCAGGCTCCGGACGCGCCGCCCAACCGCTTCTACGCCTATGGGGTCGTCGCCCGACTGGCGCTCGCCGCAGCCTCCCTGGAACTGGAAAGGAGCGCAGGGACGTGAGGTTCGCCTTCATCCTCGATCCGCTGGAGGGCCTGAAGGCCTACAAGGATTCCAGCGTCGCCATGATGCGGGAGGCCGCCCGGCGGGGCCACGAGGTCTGGACCGTGCAACGGGAGCGCCTCGCCTGGCGCGGTGGATCGGTGACCGCCGAGGCGGTCCGGGTGGAACCGGCCGCGGACGACGAGCCCTGGTTCGCGGCGCCCGAGTCCCGGGACTTCGCCCTGCGCGAGTTCGACGCCGTGCTGATGCGCCAGGACCCGCCTTTCGACATGGAATACGTCACCGCCACCTGGCTGCTGGAGCGGGCCGAGGCCGAGGGGGCACGGATTTTCAACCGCCCGCGGGCGATCCGCGACCATTCCGAGAAGGTCGCCATCGCCGAGTTCACGCAATTCACGGCGCCCACCCTGATCGCCCGCGACGAGGCCAGGCTGCATGCCTTCATCGACGAGATGGGCGATGCGGTGCTGAAGCCCCTGGACGGCATGGGCGGCGCCTCCGTGTTCCGGGTGGGGTCCGGGGATCCCAACCGCAACGTCATCGTCGAGACCCTCACCCGCCACGGCAGCCGGACCATCATGGCCCAGCAGTACCTGCCCGCCATCGCCGACGGCGACAAGCGCATCCTGCTCATCGCCGGTGAGCCGGTGCCCTGGTGCCTGGCCCGCATTCCCAAGGCCGGCGAGAGCCGCGGCAACCTGGCCGCCGGCGGCACCGGCGTCGCCCGGCCGCTGACCGCCGCCGACCGGGCGATCGCCGAGTCCCGCGGCCCAGTCCTCTGGGCGCGCGGGCTGCTGCTGGTCGGGCTGGACGTGATCGGCGACCGGCTGACGGAGATCAACGTCACCAGCCCCACCTGCTTCGTCGAGATCAGCCAGCAGTCGGGGTTCGACGTGGCCGGCCGCTTCGTGGATGCCCTGGAGGCGGCTTGCAGCTGATGGGGGCGAGGGGGGCGGGCCGGTCGGCCCGCGGGATTCGCGGGCTGCTGGGCCTGGTCGCCGCCGCCCTGCTGCTCGCCGGCTGCGGCCGGGAGGCGCCCTACGGCCAGGAGTCCTACGTCTTCGGCACCCGGGTCGAGGTGCTCGTCTGGGGTGCCGATCCGGCGGCGGCCCGTCGGGCGGTGGCCGAGGTGCTGCGAGATTTCGACTACCTCCACCGGACCTACCATGCCTGGCAGCCGTCCGAGCTGACCACCCTCAACGAGGCCCTGGCGGAGGGACGCAGCCTGGAGGTCGGCGAGGAAATGGCCGGCTTCCTGCGCGAGGCCCAGGCCCTCGCCGCCCGGTCCGAACATCTGTTCGATCCCGGCATCGGCCGGCTGGTCCAGCTCTGGGGTTTCCATGACGAGGAATTCAAGCCCGTTCTCCCCGACCCGGCCCGCCTGGCCGAGCTGCGGCGGGCCGGACCGGGCATCGCCCGCCTGCGGATCGAGGGGAGGACCGTTTCGGCCGGCAGCCGCGCCGTCGCCCTCGACTTCGGAGGCTACCTCAAGGGCGTCGCCCTGGACCGGGCGGCGGCGATCCTGCGCCGGGCCGGCCACGCCAATGCCCTGGTCAATATCGGCGGCAACGTGATGGCCCTCGGCAGCAAGGGAGGAACGCCATGGCGGGTCGGCATCCAGCACCCGCGGTCGCCGTCACCGATGGCCACCCTGGAACTGCGCGACGGCGAGGCGATCGGCACCTCCGGCGATTACCAGCGCTACTTCGAAATCGACGGCCGGCGCTACTGCCACCTGATCGACCCCCGCAGCGGCGTCCCGGCCACCGGCACCCAGGCCGTCAGCGTCCTGATTCCGCCGGGTCCCGCCGCCGGAATGCGTTCCGACGTGGCCAGCAAGCCCCTGTTCATCGCCGGCGACGACTGGCCCAGGCTGGCCAGGGTGACCGGGGTGTCCGACGTCCTCCGGGTCGCGGCGGACGGCCGCATCCAGGTGACCGCGGGCTTCGCGGCACGGCTGAAGTTCGACCCGCCCGACCTCAGGGCGGAGGTCCTGCCATGAATGACGAAGAGCAGCGCCAGGCCGTGCGCCGCCTGGTCGGCATCGCCACCCTGCGCCGCCTGCGGACCATGGTGGCGGCGGACGAGGCCCGCCGGCGGGCCGAGGGCCGATGGGCGTCTCGGCTGTCCTGGGCCTTCGCCGGCCTGGCCGCCCTCGCCGTCCTGGTCCTGCTGGCCGCAGCCCTCCGGTAGAATCGGCGTTCCCGGGGTCCCGGCCCGCTGCCGCGCCGGCCCGGCCCAAGACGAGGTTCGGCAACCATGATCGGCCTGTTCCTGATCACCCATACGACCTACGGCGAATCGCTGATCCAGTGTGCCTGCCATGTCCTGAACCGGCGGCCGCCGCAGATCGTCCAGCTCGGCGTTGCCGCCCAGGACGATCCCCTGGACCTGCTGCCCCTGGCCGAGGAGATGATGCGTTTCGTCGATACGGGGGAAGGAATCCTGATCATGACGGACATCTATGGTGCGACGCCGTCCAACATCGCCCTCAAGCTGCTCGACCCGGGGCGCATCGAGGGGGTCTCCGGCGTCAACCTGCCGATGCTGCTGCGTGCCCTCACCTACCGGGAGAAAGGCATGGGCCTGCTGCTGACCCGGGCCATCGCCGGCGGCCGCGACGGCGTCATCAACATGCTGGACCACTGAACCGGAACCGCCCACCGCCCGCCACCGTACCGCAGGATACCGCCGTGCCGAAGAAGGAAGTCGAGATCGTCAACAAGCTGGGCCTTCATGCCCGCGCCTCCGCCAAGCTGACCCAGCTCGCGGGCAGTTTTCCCTGCGAGGTCTGGATGGAGCGAAACAAGCGCCGCATCAACGCCAAGAGCATCATGGGGGTCATGATGCTGGCTGCCGGCAAGGGCGCCACGGTGGTCATCGATTGCGAGGGCGAGCGGGCAGAGGAGGCCCTGGCCGCGATCGGGCAACTCATCGCCGACAAGTTCGGGGAGGGCGAATGAGCTTCTCGCTGCATGGCCTCGCCGTCTCGCCGGGCATCGCCATCGGCCGGGCACAACTGGTTTCCCATGCGATCCTCGAGGTGGCCCATTACACCGTGCGCGAGAAGGACGTGGCGAACGAGATCGCCCGCTTCGAGACCGCCCGCACCACGGTGGCGGCGGAACTGATGACCCTGCACGCGGAGGCGTCGGCGCCGGGAGCGCCCAGCGAGCTGGCCGCATTCGTCGAGGTGCATGCCATGCTCCTCGCCGACCCAATGATTTCCGAGGAACCCAAGGTCCTGATCCGGGAGCGTCGCTGCAACGCCGAATGGGCCCTGACCCAGCAGATGGAGGCCATGGTCGCCCAGTTCGACGAGATGGAGGACGCCTACCTGCGGGAACGCAAGCAGGACGTCGTCCAGGTGGTCGAACGGGTGCTCAAGGCCCTGATGGGCAAGGCCCGCAAGCTGGGCAAGCGCGGCCGCGACGAGGACCTGATCATCGTTGCCCACGACCTGTCGCCGGCCGACACCATCCAGTTCAAGAACCTGAAGATCGGCGGCTTCGTCACCGATCTCGGCGGCGCCACCTCCCACACCGCCATCGTCGCCCGCAGCCTGGCCATCCCCGCCGTGGTCGGCATGCACCACGCCCGGCCCCTGGTGCGCGAGGACGACCTCCTCGTCGTGGACGGTACCCGCGGCGTGCTGATCGTCGACCCGGATCCGCGCATCCTCGACGAGTACCGCCTGCGCAAGGAGGAACTGGAACTCGAGCGCTCCAAGCTGAAGCGGCTCAAGACCGCCAAGGCGGCCACCCTGGACGGCGAGCGCATCTCCCTGCAGGCCAATATCGAGCTGCCCCAGGACATCGAGCAGGTGAAGGCCGTCGATGCGGAGGGCATCGGGCTGTTTCGCACCGAGTTCCTGTTCATGAATCGCGACGAGGTGCCCGACGAGAACGAGCAGTACGAGGCCTACAAGGCCGTCGCCAAGGCCATGGGCGGCAAGTCGGTGACCATCCGTACCCTGGACATCGGCGCCGACAAGAACGCGCGTGCCCTGCGCAGCCTGGGGGGCGCCGAGCGGCAACCGCCCAATCCGGCCCTCGGGCTCCGGGCCATCCGCTATTGCCTGGCCGAGCCACAGCTTTTTCTGCAGCAGCTGCGCGCCATCCTGCGGGCGGCCCACTATGGCAAGGTACGCATCCTGATTCCCATGCTGGCCCACGCCCTCGAGGTGGAACAGGCACTGGCCATGGTGGAGCAGGCGAAGGCCCAGTTGCGGGAGACCCGGCACAAGTTCGACGAAAACGTCGAGGTGGGGGGCATGATCGAAATCCCGGCCGCCGCCCTTTCCCTGAACACCTTCCTGCGCCGGCTGAACTTCCTTTCCATCGGCACCAACGACCTCATCCAATACACGCTCGCCATCGATCGCACCGACGAGGCCGTCGCCCATCTCTACGACCCGTTGCACCCGGCGGTCCTGAAACTGATCTACGGCACCATCCAGGCGGGGGCCCGGGCAGGCATTCCCGTCGCCGTCTGCGGCGAGATGGCCGGCGACGCGCGCCTGACCAAGCTCCTGATCGGCATGGGGCTGCGCCAGTTCTCCATGCATCCCTCGCAGATCCTGGAGGTGAAGCAGCAGGTGGTGACGGCCGACGCCGCCACCCTGACGGCCCGCGTCGGCAGGCTCCTCAAGTCCGAGGAGCCGGAACGCATGCGCGAACTGATCGAGAAGCTCTGAGGCCTCGGCCGGGCCGGCCTCTTCCTGCCGCCCCCCATCGCCGATCCACCGGCCATTCCGCGGCACCCGATTCGACGGGGGGCATTTGACAAGCCGGGCGGGCGGCCGTATCTTTCTTTTCCAGCGCCGATTTGAACTCAGCTTGCGGGCGCTTGATAAATGCGGCTAAAGCGGGGACCAAGGCGAACCCGGTCCGAGCTTTCCAGTCGGCCGGGTTTTCGTTTTCTGGAGGGGGCATCGTGTCGCAACAGGCAGGCAGCGTGGGACTCGTCGAGGCGCAATCCGCCCGCTTCGACGCGCCCCTGACCCTGCGCAGCGGCGCCGTGCTGCCGGGGTTCGACCTGGTTTACGAGACCTACGGCAGCCTGAACGGCGACCGTTCCAACGCCATCCTGGTCTGCCACGCCCTGTCCGGCCACCATCACGTCGCCGGGTATACGGACGCCGGCAAGATCGAGAAGACCCTGGGCTGGTGGGACAACATGATCGGGCCCGGCAAGCCCATCGACACCGACCGCTTCTTCGTCGTCGGCGTGAACAACCTGGGGGGATGCCACGGCTCGACGGGACCCAAGGCAAGCAACCCGGCGACCGGCAAGCCCTGGGGCGCCGATTTCCCCCTGGTCGCCGTCGTCGACTGGGTCCATGCCCAGGCTCGCCTGGCAGACCACCTCGGGATCGGCCAATGGGCCGTCGTCATGGGTGGCAGCCTGGGCGGCATGCAGGCCCTGCGCTGGACCATCACCTATCCGGAGCGGGTGCGCCACGCCCTGGTCATCGCCGCCGCGCCCAGCCTGACGGCCGAGAACATCGCCTTCAACGACGTCGCCCGGCAGGCCATCCTCACCGACCCCGATTTCCACGGCGGCCATTATTACGAGCACGGCGTCCATCCCTGGCGCGGCCTGCGCCTGGCCCGCATGCTCGGCCACATCACCTACCTCGGCGAGGAACAGATGGCCGAGAAGTTCGGCCGCAGGCGGCGCGCCAATGCCGGTTCCTTCGGCTTCGACGTGGAGTACGAGGTGGAGTCCTACCTGCATCACCAGGGCGACAAGTTCGCCGGCTGGTTCGACGCCAACACCTATTTGCTGATGACGCGGGCCCTCGACTACTTCGACCCGGCCCGAACTGCCGGCGGCGACCTGGCCGCCGCCCTGGCCGCGGCCAGGGCGGAATTCCTCGTCGCCGCCTTCTCCAGCGACTGGCGCTTCAGCCCCGCCCGTTCGCGGGAAATCGTCAATGCCCTGGTCAGGAACGGCCAGGCCGTGACCTATGCCGAGATCGAGAGCCAGCACGGGCACGACTCCTTCCTGATGGAGGATCCCTATTACCACGGGGTGGTCCGCGCCTACATGAAGCGGGTGCTGCCATGACCCATACCCTCGGACGCGGCGATTACGACGTCATCGCCGGCTGGGTCCAGCCCGGCGAGCGCATCCTCGACCTGGGCTGCGGCGACGGCGCCCTGCTGAAACTCCTCGCCGAGACCCGCGGCGTGCGCGGCTGGGGCATCGAGATCGATCCGGCCGGCGTGCTGGCCGCCATCGGCAACGGCGTGAATGTCATCCAGAGCGACCTCGAGGGCGGGTTGGCCGGCTTCGAGGACGGCGCCTTTGACCACGTGGTCCTCTCGCGTACCCTGCAGACCGTGCGCCATACGGAAGGCATCCTGCGCGAGATGCTGCGCGTCGGCCGCGAGGCCGTCGTCTCCTTCCCCAACTTCGCCTACTGGAAGAACCGCCTGGCCGTCCTCAACGGACGCATGCCGGTGTCCGAGGACCTGCCCTACGAATGGTTCGACACCCCCAACGTGCGCTTCTTCACCATCGCCGATTTCGAGGACCTGTGCGGCCGGATCGGCATCGCCATCCGCGAGGCCCGGGCCTTGGACGAGGCCGGCGAACTGGTCACCGAGGAGGCCAACTTCCTCGGCAGCCTGGCGGTGTACCGGATCACCCGCCCCTAGGCGCTCCCCTGGCCGCCGTGCGTGGCGGCGGAAATGCTCCCTGCCGTTCGTCGCAGGCCCCCCGGCGTTCCGGGGGTGCCGGGGCCACCGCGCTGCCCCTCGCCGCGCGAAATGGAAATCGTCCGCAATTGGGCGACCGGATCTGCCGGCCCCGGAATCTTCCAGGCATCGGCGCCGAGTATTTCGGAGTCGAGTATTTCCATTGACGGGTTTTGGCGAAAGGGGTAGGTTCGCAGGAACCCATCATCCGAGGCAGGTTCATTAGCGCACGAAGGATTTGCGGCACGGTGCATCCCCTCCCGCCGCTGCGGTCGGGACGGATGCCGCCGGCACGATCCGAACAGATGCCCACCCGCGGCCCCGAGCCTTCGCGCCGGATCCAGTCGCTCCCCGATCGGCGGACGGCCGGTCGATCGGTGGGGGGATCCCAGAGTCCATGACCCAACGCCCCCTTCCACCCCCGAGACTGCCTGCCTGGCGTCGTTCCGTCGCCGCGGTATTGGCCGCCTTGCAGGTGTTGTATCCGGCGGCGGCAGCAGCGGGGGGGGCGAGGACCGACATCCGGCCCGATGGCCGAACGGCGACCGTGGTCGGTACTTCAGGCAAGGTTCACCGGGTCACCACCGGGACCATGGCCGGCGGCAATGCCTTCAACTCCTTCTACAGCTTCTCGGTCGGCGCCGGCGACACGGTCAATCTTCTCTCGCCGTCGTCGGCGATCAACCTGATCAATATCGTCCGCGATCTGCCGGTCGAGATCGACGGGATCGTCAATGCCATCAAGAACGGCCGGGTCGGCGGCAACGTGTGGTTCGTCGATCCCCATGGCATGCTCGTCGGCAAGACGGGGGTCGTCAACGTCGGCAGCCTGAACGTCGTGACGCCGACACAGCGCTTCGTCGATGAATTCTTCCTCGCCCCCGGCGTTCCCGACGATGCCAGCGTGGCACAGTTGCTGGGCGGTCGGGCACCGCGCAATCCCGGCGGCCGCATTTCCATCGAGGGCCGGGTCAATGCCGAAGGCGCCATCCGGCTCGACGGCGGCCTGATCAACGTCGGCGGCGTCCTCTACAGCGGGGCGCGATTTGCGGGCAGCGCACCGGATTTCACGGACGTGGTGAATGTCAATGGCCTGACGGCGGCAACCAGCGTCGTCGTCCGCGAAGGCCGCATCGAGATCGTGGCCGATACCGACGTCACCGTCGGCGGCACGGTGGCCGCGCCCGGCGGCCGCGACGTCCGGGGCGGCGACATCGTCATCGCGGCCGGTGGCGACGTGGACCTGGCCGCCGGCGCGAACATAGTCGCCCGCGGGCTCGGCAGCGGATCCGATGGCGGGACGGTGAACATCCGGGCCGGTCGTGCGGCGATCACCCACAGCGGAGCGCTGGTGGATGTCTCCGGCGGCACCACGGGCGACGGCGGTGCGATCGAATTCAGCGCCAGCGATCGAATCGACCTGGCCGGCGGCGAATTTCGCGCCGAGGCTGCGAAAGGAAAGCGCGGCTCGGTCCTCGTGGACCCCGCCACCGTGGTCGTCAGTTCCGACTTCTACGCCGGCGGGGCCAATTACAGCATCCTTGCCGACGACAGCATCACGGTCAATGCGGGGGTCACCATCTCCACCCGAAACGTCGGCGGCGGTGCCGGTGCCGACCAGGACACGGCGACATCGGTCGGCGATTCGGGCAACCTGACGCTCAGTGCGTCCTCCATCGCCATGCAAACCGGGAGCCGGCTGCTGGCCCATGCGACGCCCGGCTTCTCCGGCGGCGACGTCACATTGACGGCGACGCGGACCGGCGGCGAAATCGACGTCCTTTCCGGTACCGCGTCCCGGATCGGCCTCTCCGGCGCCACCATCAAGGGCCGCAACGTCAGCCTGTCCGCGACATCGACCCACGCCAGCACGGTGTCGCCGGTAGTCACCAAGGCGGTCAGCGCGACCATCGACGTGGACTCGAGCCGGATCCTCGCCCAGGGCGGGGCCCTCAACCTGAGCGCCTCCGCCGCGACGAATTCCAAGACCGGCGCAATTCCGATCTCCGCCGCCCTGCAGACGGTCGTCTCCGAAGCGACGGTGGATGTGCGCGGCAGTTCGAATCTCACCACCACGACGGGCGATGCCAACCTGGCCGCCACCTCGACGGTGTCGACCGAGGCCAAGCCGACATCGGCCCTGGTCAGGCTGGCCGGCGATGCCTCGGTGGCGATTTCCACGGTCACCAGTTCGGCCAAGGTCCACCTGGGCGACACGGCGGTCGCGAACATCGGCGGCAGCCTGGGCCTCGCGGCGAGCAATGCGGTGACCACGACGTCGACTGCCGATGCGTCCCTTGGCGGCAGCACCGCCGCCGGTGCGGCCGTCGCCGTCAGTGCCGTCAATAGCAGCACGGCCGCCTACGTGGACGGTTCGGCGAGCATCACCGCCGGTGGCGCCCTCAACCTCAGCGCCAAGTCGGGCAACAAGGCCCAGGTCTCCGCCGTATCGTCGGCCAAGGGTGCCCAGAAGGATGCGAGCGGAACCAGCAAGGGCAGCCAGACGCTCACCAAGTACAAGGACACCGCCAGCACCGCGGAAGGTGCCGTCGACATCGCCGGCGCCATCGCGGTCAGCGAGATGACCGACCTTACCCGGGCCTACGTCGCCTCGACCCGCGCCGTGAGTGCCGGCGGGGCCATCGTCCTGAGCAGCAAGGCCGCCAACAGTTCCCGATCCGTTGCCGACGGCAGCAACACGTCCGGGACGGTCGGCGTCGGAGCCGCCGTGGCGTTGAACGTTGGCGTGAGCACGAACAGCGCGTTCATCGCGGACGGCGCGGTCGTCACGGGCAATGGCGTGACGGTGAGCGCCACCGTGCCGGTGGGCGAGAAGAACGACTTTGGTGCCGAAGCGAAGAGCGGTGCCGGAGCGGGCAACGTCGGGGTGGCCGGAT
>JBPOHD010000024.1:0-3248 GCA_052035955.1 Pseudomonadota bacterium | reverse complement strand
CGGCGCTATCCGGGTGGCCCCAGCCCCCGCGGGGCTTCACCGCCGCTCCAAAAACACCGGGACGCCCCGTACCTCCTGTAGGCGCGCCGCCGGCGCCGCGATCGGGGTGGTCCCGTCCCCATCGCGGCGTTACCGCCGCTCCTACAGGAACCGGACGTCCCGCCCCTGTAGGAGCGCCGCATGCGGCGCGATAGCGGCCGCCCCGAAAACCATCGCGGCGTTACCGCCGCTCCTACAAGAACCCACCCACCGCCCCAGTAGGAGCGCCGCATGCGGCGCGATAACGGCGGTCGCAGCCCCATCGCGGCGTCACCGCCGCTCCTACACAAAACCCGATCTCTTCCACTGCGCCGCCTTGCCGCTGCGCTGAGGCCCTCCCCATCCCCCATGCCTATGCCCACGCCCCACGACCTCCTTGCCGCCGACGCCGCCGCCCGCGCCCGGGCGCTGGAGCCGGGCTCCTTCCTGGTCGAGGCCCCGGCCGGGGCCGGCAAGACCGAGCTGCTGACCCAGCGCGTGCTGCGACTGCTGGCCCTCGTGGAGGAGCCGGAGGAGATCGTCGCCATCACCTTCACCCTGAAGGCTGCCGGCGAGATGCGCAACCGCATCCTGGAGAGCCTGGAGGCGGCCGCCGCCGGGCGGGTGCCCGAGGCGGCCCACAAGCGCATCACCTTCGATCTGGCCCGGGCCGCCCTGGCCGCCTCCGCCGCCCGCGGCTGGGGGCTGCCGGAGCAGCCGGGCCGCCTGCGGCTGATGACCATCGATGCCTTCTGCATGAGCCTGGCGCGGCAGATGCCCGTGCTCTCCCGCTTCGGCGCCCAGCCGCGCCTGGCCGAGCGGCCCGCGCCCCACTACGCCGAGGCGGCCCGCCGCACCCTGGCCCTGCTGGAGGAGGAGGGCGCCGCCGGCGAGGCCGTCGCCGCCGCCCTGCGCCACCTGGACAACGATGCCCCGCGCCTGGCCGGCCTGCTGGCCCTGATGCTGTCGCGCCGCGACCAGTGGCTGTCGGCGGCCCTGCGCACCGTCGCCGGCGAGGATCTCGCCGAACTCATGGAGGAAGCCCTGGCCGCGCTGCTGGGCCGCGACCTGCAGGCCCTGGCCGCCGCCCTCGGCCCCGGCTTCCAGGCCGCCCTGATGGACGCCGCCCGCCGCGCCGGCGGCCGCGTCGAGCCTGGCCACCCCGTCGCCGCCCTGGCCGGTTGGGCGACGCCCCTGGCCGGCGAGCCGGAGGAGGTGCCCCTCTGGCGCGGCCTCTGCGAGCTGCTGCTCACCGAGAAGGGCGAGCCGCGCAAGGCCCTGAACAAGAACCAGGGCCTGCCCCCCGCCGCCAAGGACGACAAGGAGGTCGTCGCCGGCGCCATCGCCGCCCTGGACGAGGACATGGCGGCCGCCCTGGCCCGGGTGCGCGCCCTGCCGGAGCCCGGGGCCGCGGCGGCCGATGCCCCCGTCGTCGAGGCTCTGGCCCGCCTGCTGGCCCTGGCCGCCGGGCAGTTGCTGGCCGTCTTCCAGGAGGCCGGCGAGGTGGATTTCATCGAGGTGGCCCGCCGGGCCCTCGCCGCCCTGGTGGACGATGGCGACGGGCGCGATGGCGACGGCGGCGGTGCGCCCACCGACCTGGCCCTGCAGCTCGACTACCGCATCCGCCACCTGCTGGTGGACGAGTTCCAGGACACCAGCCCCGTGCAGGTGGCGCTGCTGGAGCAGCTCACCGCCGGCTGGGAGCCTGGCGACGGCCGCAGCCTCTTCCTGGTCGGCGACCCCATGCAATCGGTCTACCGCTTCCGCCAGGCCGAGGTGGGCCTCTTCCTTGCCGTGGCCGAGCGGGGCCTGCCCCCCCTGACCCTGGAGCGCCTGCGCCTGCACCGCAACAACCGCTCCCGGCCCGAGGTGGTGGACTGGGTGAACGCCGCCTTCCCCGGCATCTTCCCCCGCCGCGACGACGCCCTGCGGGCCGCCGTCGCCTACCGGCCCTTCGCCGCCACCCGCGAGGCCGGCGGCAAGGCGGCCGGCGTCACCCTCCATGCCATCGTCGCGGACGCGGACGACGGCGCCGCGGCCGAGGCCCGGGCCGTGCTGGCCGCCATCGAGGCCGAGCGCGCCGCCCGGCCGGAAGCCGGCATCGCCGTGCTGGTGCGCTTCCGCAAGCACCTGGCGCCCCTGGCCGCCGAGATCCGCGCCCGCCGGCCGGACCTGCGCTTCACCGCCGTCGAGATCGAGCCCCTGGCCGGGCGGCAGGTGGTCCAGGACCTGGCCTCGCTGGCCCGCGCCCTGCACCACCGGGGCGACCGGCTGCACTGGCTGGCCATCCTGCGCGCCCCCTGGTGCGGCCTGACCCTGGCCGACCTGCACGCCCTGGCCGGCGACGACCACCGGAGCAGCCTCTGGCGCCTGATGAACGACGAGGCGCGCCTCGCCCGCCTGACGGAGGACGGCCGCCACCGCCTGGCCCACCTGCGCGCCGTCCTCGGCGAGGCCCTGGCCCACCGGGGCCGGCAGGGCCTGCGCCGGCGGGTCGAGGGCACCTGGCGGGCCCTGGGCGGCGCGGCCCTGCTGCGCGACGCCGCCGAGGCCGACGACGCCCAGGCCTTTCTGGACCTGCTGGAGGCCCTGGAGGCCGGCCCCGGCTTCAGCCCCGAGGCCCTGGACGCCGCCCTCGAAGACCTCCACGCCGCCGCCGACCCGGAGGCCGACGGGCGGCTCCAGTTCATGACCATCCACAAGGCCAAGGGCCTGGAATTCGACACCGTCATCCTTCCCGGCCTGCACCGCACCGGCCGCCGCGGCGACCCCGAACTGCTGCTCTGGGAGGAGGTGCCCGCCGGGGGCATGGACGACCTGCTGCTCGCCGCCCCCTGGCGCCGCGCCGCCAAGGGCGAGCCACCCACGCTGCATGCCTGGCTGCAGGGCTTCGAGCAGGAGCGGCAGGCCCGGGAGGCGGCGCGCCTCTTCTACGTCGCCGCCACCCGGGCCCGGGAGCGCCTGCACCTGGCCGGCGTCGCCCGGCGCAATGCGAAAGGCGACATGAAGCCCGTGGCCGGCAGCTTCCTGCACCTGCTCTGGCCCGTCGTCGGCGGGCAGTTCATGGCGGCCGGGGCCGGCGGCCCGGGTAGCGCGGGTGCCGCGGGCGGCCAGGAGGGCGAAGCCGGGGAAACCACCGTCGCCCCCGCCGCCGACGCCGCCACCGACACCGCCATCGACGCCGCCATCGACGCCGCGGCCGTCCCCGACCTGGTCCGCGCCGTCGCCCC
>JBPOHD010000093.1:0-3143 GCA_052035955.1 Pseudomonadota bacterium | reverse complement strand
TCGGTCATGTCGTTCTCCTCGTCAAGTCGGGAACATTCCCAATGACGAGGATCGGACAAAGCGATGCCGGAAATGCAAACGCAGTGGTGACTCCTGCCACCACCGCGTCAGCGGTTTAGTTCAACGTGAAGTGGACCGCACGGCAAAATTGCCATATGCGGAAATACCTGGCCATGGGTGGGTATCGCGATCCATATCTGGCCAGGGCTGTTGTCCATATCTAGGCATTTTCCGGCACCACCCTTTCCTTCAGGCCCAGGGCCCGGATGGTGGCCATCGGCAGGCGCCAGAGCTTGCGGTCGGGGAGCCATTCGCCGCCGGCCTCGCGGGCCTGGCGGCGCAGGCCGGCTTCGCCGCAGGCGATGCGCACCAGGGCCGTGGCGGGTTCGCGCCGGCGTTCGTCCGCCACCAGTTCCACGGCGGTGAAGCGGCGCCCGTCCTCGTGCTCGCGGTATCGGACGCAGACCAGGGTGTCGCCATAGCGCTCGGCCAGGCTTCGGGTTCCCGCGGCCCCGGGGCCGAGCTTCTTGGTCACCCGGGTGTCCGTGGCCGGGCAGGCCTGGCGCGCCGGGCGGCGGAAGTCCGGCAGGACTGGAAGGGGTTTGCGGAAATGCATGGCGGGGGCGACGGCCCCGCGGCCGGGGCGTGACGGATGGCTATGCGGGCAGCTTACCGCCGGGCGATGCCGGCCGCAAGCCTTCCGTGCCTCCCCTTCCCGCCCACCATTCCCGTCCACCCTTCCCGCGACTTCCCGCCCTCCGCGCCCGCCATGTCTTCCCGCCGAGCCCGCCACCGGTAAGGTTTGACCCCCGCCGCCGACCAATGGGTATCGTGCCCGTGGAGCCTGCCATGTTCCGGCGCCTGCCCCTGATCCTGCCGCTGCTGCTTTCCCTGCCGGGCCACGGGGCGCCGGCCGAAGGTTGCGAGCGCGGCAGCCCGCCCCATACGGTGGCCCTGGTGGAGCTCTACACCTCGGAGGGGTGCAGCAGCTGCCCGCCGGCGGACCGCTGGCTGGGCGGCCTGGCCGGGCGCTTCGGGCCGGAGAGGCTGGTGCCGCTCTCGCTGCACGTGGATTACTGGGACCACCTGGGCTGGCGGGATCCCTACGCCCAGCCCCGGTTCGGCGAGCGGCAGCGGCGCCTGGCCGGGCTTTCCGGCAGCCGCACGGTCTATACGCCGGGCGTCTTCGCCGGCATGCGCGAGCTGCGGGGCTGGCACGACGGGGCGGCTTTCGGGCGGCGGCTGGAGGAGATCAACCGCCAGCCGGCCCGGGCCCACATCGCCCTGGCCATGCGGCCCGGGGCGGGGCGCAGCCTGGAGGCGGAGGCCCGCTTCAGCCTGCCGGCGGGCACGCCGGCGGGCGCGGAGCTGCAGGGCGTGCTGGTGCTGTTCGAGGACGGGCGGGTCTCCCGCGTCCGGGCCGGCGAGAACCGGGGCGCCACCCTGGCCCACGACCGGGTGGTCCGCACCTGGTCGCCGCCGTTGCCGCTGAAGGCGGAGGCGGGCACGCGCACCCTCCGGCAGCCGATTGCACTGGGGGAAGGCTGGGATGCCGCGAAACTCGGCCTGGCCGCCTTTGTCGAAGATTCACGCACGGGCGAGGTGCTGCAGGCCGTTTCATTGCAGGGCTGCCTCACGGCAGCCCATTAACGTGAAAATCACTCGTATAGCATCGGGTGAATTCATCGAGCGCAACGAGCAAATCAGGAACCCCCCGCGAGGGGGGCGAAGGGGGGCGGGTGTTCGAAAAGGGCTGACTTTCATGATGCGGGGTGACGTTTCCCGCATCATGAAAGTTAGACGGGCCGCGAGGCCCGCCCCACCCAAGGAGAAGACCATGGATCGACGTCGATCGCTGTTGTCGCTGTTCGGACTTTCGCTGCTGCCCCTCCGGCGTGCCGCCGCGGAGCCGGGCAAGCCGGCCCTGCGGAAGAGCAAGGCGGAATGGGCGCGGCTGCTGCCGCCGGCGGCCTACGAGGTGCTGTTCGAGGAGGGCACCGAGCGCCCGGGCAGCAGCCCCCTGAACGGCGAGAAGCGGGAGGGCAGCTTCCTCTGCGCCGCCTGCTTCCAGCCCCTGTTCGACAGCACGGCCAAGTTCGAGAGCGGCACCGGCTGGCCGAGCTTCTGGCAGCCGCTGCCGGGGGCGGTGGCGACGAAGACGGACTACCGCGCCATCCTGCCGCGCACCGAGTACCACTGCAGCCGCTGCGGCGGCCACCACGGGCATGTGTTCGAGGACGGCCCGAAGCCGACCGGGCTGCGCTACTGCAACAACGGCGTCGCCCTGCGCTTCGTGCCGCGCCGGGAGGCGCTGCCGGAACTGCGCGCCTGAGGGCGCGGGGAACGGGCCGCGGGGGGCCCGCGGGCTACCGGTTAATCGGGCCGCCCGGCGGCGGCGCCTGGAGGTCCCGCACCTCCACCAGCCGCCCCTCGGCCGTGTAGAGGATGGCGGCGCGCACCGGCAGGCCCTCGCCGGCGAAGAGGCCGGCGTAGCGTTCCAGCTGTTCCCGGTAGCCCTCGGCGTGGGCCTGCCATTCGGCGTCGCCGCCGGCGACCCGGGCCGTCTTGTAGTCGACGATCCAGCGCACGCCCGCCTCGACGAAGCAGCGGTCCACGATGTGGTGGCTGACGCCCTTCGCCTCGGCCTTGGAGAGGGCCAGCTCGACGGCGGCCCCGGGGCGCGGGTCGAGCACCCAGCGGCCGGCCTCGCTGCCCAGGGTGGCGGCCAGGGCCGCCTGGGCCCGGGCGACGCCCTCCTCCACCGCCGATCCTTCCCCATCTCCGTGGCCCTGGCGGGCCAGCCAGAGGGCCATGGCCGGGGCCAGGGCGCGCACCCGCACGGCGGGCCAGGCGGCCGGGCCGTCCCGGGCGATGCGCTCCAGGTAGGCGTGGACCAGGGTGCCCACGTCGGCGTCCAGGGAGGGGCCTGCCTCCTCCTCGCCCGGCTCCTGGTGAACGGCGGGGCCGGGCCCGGGGCCGGCGGCGGCGAATTCCGCCGGCATGGCGGGGGCGACGGCGCGGACCAGGTCGGGGACGGCCGCGGCGTCGATGGCGGCGTCGGCGGCGGGGGCGACGGTGGTTTCCCCGGCTTCGCCCTCCCCGCCGCCCGCGGCACCCGCGCTACCTGCGCTACCCGCGCTACC
>JBPOHD010000002.1:0-13027 GCA_052035955.1 Pseudomonadota bacterium | reverse complement strand
GGAGGACGTGGTCATCACCCGGCACGGGCAACCGGTCGCGCGTCTCAGCGGGGTCGAGAAGACGAAAGCGCCGCTCGCCTCGCGCGCCGGGTTTCGCGCCGGGTTGCCGCGCCTGGACGAGGCCTCGGCAACGCTCGTCCGGAAGCTGAGGGAGGACGAGTGCTGAGATGCTCTATCTGGACACCAGTTTCGTCGTTCCCCTCGTCCTGACCGAGGAGGCGAGGCCCCGGGTCGAGGCCTACCTGGCCAGGCAAGGAGCGGGAAACCTGGCGGTCAGCCACTGGACCCGGGTGGAGTTCTGCAGCCTGGTGGCGCGCGAGGTGCGCATGAAGCATTTCAGCCGCCGGACCGCCGACGCGGTCATCGCCGAATTCGAGGCCATCGTGCGGGAATCCTTTCAGGTCTGGCTCCCCGTGGCGGCCAACTACGAACTGGCGCGCACCCTGCTGGCAAGGTACGAATCCAGCCTGCGCGGGGGTGACGCCCTGCATCTGGCCATTGCCAGCAACCGGCGCGCGGAAAAGGTCCTCACCCTGGATGCCGGCCTCCTGAAGGCCGCCACGCGCCTGGATATGGCGGCCACCCGCGGCATCCGCTAGCGGGGGAGATTCCTCACGCCACCGTCACCGAGAACACCCGGTCCTCCTCGACCACGTCCGCCACCGTGACCTGCCCGCGCCCCTCCAGGTCCAGGTCGAACAGGGCCCGGGACAGGGGGTTGATGAAGGCGGATTCCAGGGCGTTGCCGATGCCGCGGCCGCCGTTGGAGAGGTCCCGGGTGCAGATGCCCAGCAGGCGCTCGCGCACCGGGTCGGGCAGGACCAGTTCCACCTTGTGCTCGTCGCGCACCCGGGCGACCACGTTGGCCAGCATGCCGGCGAAGATGCGGGCGGCGATGTCGGCGGAGATGAAGTTGAAGACGACGATGTTGTCGCCGATGCGGTTGAGGATCTCCGGCCGCGCCAGGCGGTACTTGAAGTGGTCGGCGATGGCGTTGCGCACCCGGCCCTCGACGACGTCGTAGGGGTCGCCGGGACGCACGTTCTGCACGCGGCGGCCCTGCTCGTCGGCGACGTAGATGCCCAGGTTGGAGGTGAAGACGATGACGGCCTCGGAGAAGTAGGCCGTGTCGCCCCGGCCGTCGGTCAGGCGGCCGTCCTCGAGGATCTGCAGGAACTTGTCCAGGATGCGCGGGTGGGCCTTCTCGATCTCGTCGAAGAGGACCACCGAGAAGGGCTTCTCGCGGACGGCGTCGGTGAGCTCTCCACCGGCGTCGTAGCCGATGTAGCCGGGGGGCGCGCCGAGCAGGCGGGCGCCGGCATGCTCCTCGGCGAACTCGCTCATGTCGAAGCGGATGTAGGCCCGCTCGTCGCCGAAGATCAGCTGGGTCAGCGTCTTCGCCAGCTCGGTCTTGCCGACGCCGGTGGGCCCGGCGAAGAAGAGCACGCCGCGCGGCCGGCTGCCGCCTGACCGGGCCTGGGCACCGGTGAGGCCCATCACCGAGCGCATCAGGATATCGATGGTCTTGACGGTGGCCTGGTGCTGGCCCTTCACCCGGTCCTCGATGGCCACCCGGGCGCCGCGGATCTTTTCCTTCAGGTAGTCCTTGCGCCAGGGGTTGTCGAGCGCCCCGACTTTGTAGCAGCGCACGGCATCCTCGACGCGTTTCAGGCCGATGTCCTGGCGCAGGGCAAGCTGGGCCACGTCGGCCAGCGCCACCAGGGTGAGGCCGTCGGTGGTGTTGGCGAAGCGGCGGGCGAATTCCTCGCGCTCGGCCTCGCCGGCTTCGGCGTGGCCGGGAAACAGCGGCGCCAGCTGCCGGGCGGCAGCCTGGCGGGTCTCGAAGTCCGGCCGGCCGACGGTGAGGCTGGCGATGCGCTCGGAATCCATGGCGAACCAGGAGGGCAGGTCCTGGGGGCGGTTCACCAGCCAGACCACCGGGTTGAACAGGGGCGGGCCGGCGGGGGCCGCCTGGGCGGCTGGGGCCGCGGGAGCCGACGCGGCCGCCGGGGCCGCGGCCGACGGACCGCCGGGCGCCGCCTCCGGCTTGGGCACGACGGGGTTGGCGGCCAGGGAGAGTTTCTCGGCGGCGACGAAGAAGCGGTGCTCGTTGGCGTCCAGGTGGTCGGCGGCGCGGGCCAGGCGGGAGGCGAAATCGACGATCAGGGCGCCCCGGACCTCCCGCGAGGCGGCCAGGCGCTTCATCAGGGCGGCCAGTGATTCCAGGCCCATGGGCATGATGCCGTCCTGGAGCTTGAGGTCGTGGATGCGCACCGCCAGGTCGGCCACCGCCGGCTCGGCCGGATAGACGCGCAGGCCGTCGGCCGGATCGAAGACCAGCAGGTAGCGGTAGCCCGCCGCCCTGAGCCGCTCCCACAGGCCGCGCAGCAGCGGCACCAGGGTCGGCGCCATGCCGGGCAGCGGCAGCAGCAGGCTGTCGCGGATGTTGCCCGAGACGACGAACTGGGAGCGGATCGGCAGCAGCCGCTCCAGGTCCTTGAGCCAGCGGGGGGTGAGGTCGTCGGTCATGATGGATTGGGAAGGCTGTCATTCACCGCAGAGGACGCAGAGGTCGCGGAGGAAGGCCAAGCGGGAAATCCAGGGCCAACCACCAAGACACCAAGAGCACCAAGGGACACCAAGGAAAGCAAAGACAAATCCTTCCAAAAACGATGCCTCGGCCGAATGTTGCCATTGGCATTTCTCATGCTTTTCTCCGCGCCCTCTGCGTCCTCTGTGGTGAACGATCTTCGCTTCATCGGATTTCCTTCTTCAGCGGTCCCGCCGGCCTGGCTTGGTCGGCGTCGGTGCGGCCGGGCAGGGACGCCGCGTCCACCACCTGCACCGGCACCTCGCCGGCCTGCAGCAGGCGGGTCACGTCGATCTTCAGCCCGCGGGCGGCCAGGGTGGCGAAGAGCTTCGGGAACTCGGCGCACCATCGCTCCTCGGCCATCATGTCCTCGATGCGCCGATCATCCTCGGCCGTGCCGGCGCGCACGACGTTGAAGTTCATGGCCCCGCGCTGCGCGTCGACCCGCAGGCGGACGTGGTAGTCGCCCCAGCCCGCCTTGCGGAAATGGGCGACGCCGCCCTCGACGAAGAGGGTCCCGGCGATCTCCTCCACCTCGTAGCCCAGGTCCTTCAGGGACTGTTCCAGCACCAGCGCGGCGGCGGCGTCGAGCCTGGCCTGCTCCGCGGCCGCGATGGCGGCCCGGGCCCGTTCCGCCAGGTCCGCGGTCAGCGGCGCCCGTCCCGCCGCCACGTCGTCCAGGGCGTCCCGCAGGGGGTCTGCCACCTCGTCGGCCGGCAACTGGCCCGCGAGCCTGCCGGCGGTCTCCCGATCCTGCTGCCGGGCCGCCGCGGCCTCGTTGTGCGCCTGGACCCGCAGGCGCAGTTCCAGGGCCAGGGCCTCGGCCCGCTCGACCCCGGGAGCGGCCAGTATCTCGGCGGCGATCGCCTCCAGGGCCGGCGGCAGCGGTTCGTCCCCGGCCAGCGCAAGGCGGGCCAGGACCCGCTCGACGGTTCGCCGGCGCTCGGCGACCGCGTCGGCCCCGGCCCCGGCCAGGCGCATGCGCGCCGCATGGGCCTCGATTTGCGCCGCAGCGGAAACGCCGCCGGCGAGCAGTGTCGACAGATCGGCGCGGGCGTCCCCGGACAGCTCGTCCGCGAGGCCGGCCAGGGCCTCGGCGATGGCCTCGCCGCGCTCCTGCAGCAGGGCCAGGTGGCGGGCGACTCCCTCGGGGCCGGACGGCGGCGGGGGAATGGAAGTGTCCAGCTTCGCGCCGGCGGCGCGGGCCTTCCCCAGGCTCTCCCAGGCAGCGGCCAGCTGGCGCAGGCGGGATTCGCGGCGCTCCGACTCCCGGGCCTGGGCCTGCCGTCCGGCGGCGGCGGCCTCCCGCAGGTTCCGCCTTTCCTCTGCCCGCCGGGCCCGCTCCCCGGCCTGCCGCGCCTCTTCCTCGGCGTAGCCGCGGGCGATGGCCTCGGCGGCGCGGATCGCTTCGGCGGCGGCGATCAGCAGGCCGGCCTCGAGACCGAAGGTGGCCGCACAGGGACCGCTCATGGTGTTCGCCTATCCGGGATCATGGGGGAAGGGAAATTGTAGGGGCAAAGGCCGTCACCACCAAGGCATCGGGAAAGCCGGTCGGGGAGCCCCGCGGGAGGGCGTCGCGCCTGCTCGAAAGCCGCGGCAGAGCCTTGCGGAAGTGCCGACCCCGGCGCGAACCCGTCGATTCCGGCTGCATCGCGGCGAGGACGCCGCTTCCACGAAGACCCGGTCGGATTCCCAGGCACTGCCGTTCTCTGCGGCCGTTTGCGCCTTCGCTGCGGCAAGGGGTTTCCCATGGGCATGCCCTTCCTGGCGCTCCTCGGTGCCCGTTGGTGCCCTTGGTGTCTTGGTGTCTTGGTGTCTTGGTGGTCGGGCTTTGGCCTGCGACGACCGCCGGCCTCACACCACATGATCCGGCGCCAGTGCGCAGGGGCTGCCGTCGGCGAGTTCCACCTGGATGGTGACGTGGTGGATCCGGAAGCGGTGGCCGATGTCATGGGCGACGCCACCGATGAAGGCATCGCCCGGATGGCCGTCCGGGAACACGAGATGGACGGTGAGCGCCGTCTCGGTGGTGCTCATGCCCCAGATGTGCAGGTCATGGACCTCGGCGACGCCGGGCAGGGCGGCCAGCCAGGCCCGTACCTCGGCCGCCTCGATGCCGCCGGGCACGGCCTGCAGGGCGAGGGCGACGGATTCCCGCAGCAGGCTCCAGGTACCCAGGGCGATGACGGCGACCACCACCAGGGTCATCAGGGGATCGAGCCAGGCCCAGCCGGTGGCCATGACCAGTCCTCCGGCGACCACGACGCCCAGGGAGACGGCGGCGTCCGCCGCCATGTGCAGGTAGGCGCCGCGCAGGTTCAGGTCGCCCTTGGCGCCAGCCATGAACAACCAGGCGGTGACACCGTTGATCACGACGCCGATGGCGGCGACCGCCATCATCAGCCCGCCCGCCACGGGGCGCGGCGCATCGAAGCGCTGCAGGGCCTCCCAGGCCAGGCCGCCGGTGATCAGCAGCAGGATGACGGCATTGGCCAGGGCGGCCAGGATGGAGGTGCCGCGCAGGCCGTAGGTATAGCGTTCGCTGGGGCGGCGGCGGGCCAGCACGCTGGCGCCCCAGGCCAGCACCAGGCCCAGCACGTCCCCAAGGTTGTGGGTGGCGTCGGCCATCAGGGCCAGGGAGTGGGCGAGGAAGCCGGCGGTCCATTCCACGCCCACGAAGCCGAGGTTCAGCACGATGCCGATCAGGAAGGCGCGGCCGTAGTCGTGCCCGCCGGCGGGGCCGTGGTGATGATGTCCGTGGTGTTGGTGGTGTCCGTGGTCGTGGGCCATGGTCCGATTCCGAATGCCGCGTTCAATTCGACGAAAACCTTTTCACCACAGAGGCACAGAGAGCGCAGAGGAAAACCAAGGCGTTGGCTTTGAGTGCATATCCACGCGTCGGCGGGTTACGGGCGATCAACGGCTTCCAGGTTTCCCCGCCCTTCTCTGCGTCTCCGTACCTTCGTGGCGCGGTCTTTGGGTTCAATGCCGGGGACCCGGGCACCGAGGGCGCACTTGGCGTGCACCCGCAATCCCGGCGATAAACGATTGCCCTCCCTGTCCTCTGCGTCCTCTGCGTCCTCTGCGGTGAGATCCTTGCCGTTGATCCTAGCCGAAACGCCGGGCCGCCGGCTTGGGCGATAATCCGGCCATGACCCTGACCGACCTGCGCTACATCGTCGCCCTGGCCCGCGAACGCCATTTCGGCCGGGCGGCGGAGAAGTGCTTCGTCTCCCAGCCCACCCTCTCGGTCTCCGTGAAGAAGCTGGAGGACGAGCTCGGCGTGGTCCTCTTCGAGCGCTCGCCCCAGGAGGTGCGCGTCACGGAGATCGGCCAGCGGGTGGTCGCCCAGGCCGAGCGGGTGCTGGCCGAATCGGCCCTGGTGCAGGAGATCGCGGCGGCCGGCAAGGATCCCCTCAAGGGAACGCTGCGCCTGGGCGTCATCTACACCATCGGGCCGTGGCTGCTGCCGCGCCTGGTGCCCCTGCTCAAGGAGCGGGCGCCGGCCATGCCGCTGCTGATCGAGGAGAACTTCACCCACCGCCTGGTGGAGAAGCTGAAGGCCGCCGAGCTGGACGTGATCGTCATCGCCCTGCCCCTGGCGGAGCCGGGCCTGGTGGCGCAGCCCGTGTATGACGAAATGTTCCGCACCCTGGTGCCGGCCGCCCACCCCTGGGCGAAGCACAAGGCCATCGATCCCCGCCTGCTGCTCAAGGAACCGCTGCTGATGCTGGGCAGCGGCAACTGCTTCCGCGACCAGGTGCTGGACCTCTGCGCCAACCTCGGCCAGGGCAATCCCCTGCTGATGGAAGGCAGTTCCCTGGAGACCATCCGCCACATGGTGGCCTCGGGCGTCGGCGTCACCGTGATGCCGGCCGCCGCCGTGGACGACATCCCGAAGAACGACGCCCTGCTGCGCACCAGGTCCTTCATCGATCCCCAGCCCAGCCGCCGCGTCGGCCTCGTCTGGCGCGTCAGCTACCCCCGCCACCAGGCCGTGGACGTGGTGCGCCAGGCGCTGCTCGACTGCCGGCTGCCCGGCACCCAGGCCGTCAAGGCCGCCTGAAGCTCCCGCTGGCCGCGGGCCGGAGGCCCGCCTTCCCGAAGCCCGCCCTGCGATAGCGGTGCCCTATCGATCGCATGGCGACAATTCATTGGAGTAATCGACCGGCGGTCCCTACCATTCGTTTCGTCGCATCGACATTCAACCCGCCAAGGAGATCGAACATGAGCACGTCCATCATCAACACCGAAGTGAAGCCCTTCAAGGCCACCGCCTTCCACCACGGCAAGTTCGTCGCCGTGTCCGACGCCGACCTGAAGGGCAAGTGGTCCGTGGTCTTCTTCTACCCGGCCGACTTCACCTTCGTCTGCCCGACCGAATTGGGCGACCTGGCCGACAACTACGCGGTCTTCCGCGACCTGGGCGTCGAGATCTACGCCGTCTCCACCGACACCCACTTCACCCACAAGGCCTGGCACGACACGTCGGAGACCATCGGCAAGATCCGCTTCCCTATGGTCGGCGACCCGACCGGTGCCATCACCCGCAACTTCGGCGTGATGATCGAGGAAGCCGGTCTGGCCGAGCGCGGCACCTTCGTGATCGACCCCCAGGGCCGCATCCAGATCGTCGAGATCAATGCCGGCGGCATCGGCCGCGACGCCTCGGAGCTGTTGCGCAAGGTGAAGGCCGCCCAGTACGTCGCCTCCCACCCGGGCGAGGTCTGCCCCGCCAAGTGGAAGGAAGGCGATGCCACCCTGGCGCCGTCCCTCGACCTGGTCGGGAAAATCTGAGGCAAGACCTTTTCACCGCGGAGGACGCAGAGAGCCCAGAGAAAACCAATGCGAGAGAGAAGGAAGGGCCTTCCCTGGTTCTCCTCTGCGTCCTCCGTGTCCTCTGTGGTGAATGATCTTTTTCGAATGACTTCCGCATCAAGGAAACCGCCATGCTCGACGCCACCCTGAAGAACCAGCTCGCCGCCTACCTCGAACGGCTGCAGCGGCCCATCGAACTCGTCGCCTCCCTGGACGGCGGCGCCAAGTCCGCCGAGATGGCGGACCTGCTGCGGGAGGTCGCCGCCCTGTCGCCGAAGATCGCCCTGCGCGAGGACGGCAGCGACGTCCGCCGCCCCTCCTTCGCCATCGGCCTGCCCGGCGAGCCGGGCCGGGTGCGCTTCGCCGGCATCCCCATGGGCCACGAATTCACCTCCCTGGTGCTGGCGCTGCTGCAGGTGGGCGGCCATCCGCCCAAGGTGGAGGCGGCGACCCTGGCGCAGATCCGTGGCCTCGCCGGCCCGCTGCGCTTCGAGGCCTTCATCTCCCTGTCCTGCCACAACTGCCCGGACGTGGTGCAGGCGCTGAACCTGATGGCCCAGCAGAACCCGGCCATCGAGAGCGTGATGATCGACGGCGGCATCTTCCAGCAGGAGGTGGAGGCGCGGCAGATCATGGCCGTGCCCGCCGTCTTCCTCAACGGCCAGCCCTTCGGCCAGGGGCGCATGTCCCTGGAGGAGATCCTGGCGAAGGTGGATACCGGCGCCTCCGCCCGCGCCGCGGCGAAACTCGCCGACCAGGAGCCCTTCGACATGCTGGTGGTGGGCGGCGGCCCGGCCGGCGCGGCGGCGGCCATCTACGGCGCCCGCAAGGGCATCCGCACCGGCGTCGTGGCCGAGCGCTTCGGCGGCCAGGTGCTCGACACCCTGGCCATCGAGAACCTGGTCTCCGTGCCCCACACCGAGGGCCCGAAGCTGGCCGCCGCCCTGGAGAGCCACGTGCGCGACTACGAAGTGGAGATCATGAACCTGCAACGGGCCGAGGCCCTGGAGCCGGCCGGCGACGACGGCTACGCCCGCGTGCGGCTGGCCTCCGGCGCGACCCTCAGGGCGAGGAGCGTGATCCTGGCCACCGGCGCCCGCTGGCGCGAGATGAACGTCCCCGGCGAGCGGGAGTACCGGGGCCGCGGCGTCGCCTACTGCCCCCACTGCGACGGCCCCCTGTTCAAGGGCAAGCGGGTGGCGGTGATCGGCGGCGGCAACTCCGGCGTCGAGGCGGCCATCGACCTGGCCGGCATCGTCGCCCACGTGACCCTGCTCGAATTCGACCCGAAGCTGCGCGCCGACGCCGTGCTGCAGGCCAGGCTCTCCAGCCTGCCCAACGTGACGGTGGTCACCAGCGCCCAGACCACCGAGGTGACGGGCGACGGCACCAGGCTCGACGGCCTCGCCTACAAGGACAGGAACAGCGGCGAGACGCACCGCGTCGAACTGGAGGGCGTCTTCGTGCAGATCGGCCTGCTGCCCAACACCGACTGGCTGAAGGGCACCCTGGGCCTGTCGCCCCGGGGTGAGATCGAGGTGGATGCCCGCGGCCAGACCTCGCTGCCCGGCGTCTTCGCCGCCGGTGACGCGACGACCGTGCCCTACAAGCAGATCGTCATCGCCATGGGCGAGGGCGCCAAGGCCGCCCTCGGCGCCTTCGACCACCTGATCCGCAGCCCGGTGCCGGCCCCGGCGGCCGGGGCAGTCGGGGCGACATCCGCCGCCCCCGTGACCGCCTGATGCGGCGGGCGGCGCGGGCGGGGGCGGCTCCGGTAACATCGGTGCCATGGTCCCGCCCGCCTCCGATGCCCCGGCCCCGCCGCCAGCCGACCGGCTCCATGGATCCCGGGCCGTCCGCCTGGTCCTGTGGATCGCCGGCGCCCTGGCCCTGGTCCTCGGCCTGATCGGCGTCGTGCTGCCCGGACTGCCGACGACGCCCTTCGTGCTGCTGGCCGGGGCCTGCTTCGTGCGGGCCTCGCCGCGCAGCCATGCCTGGCTGCTGCGCAGCCGGCTGTTCGGGCCCCTGCTGCGGGAATGGGAGCAGCACCGCAGCATTCCCCGCCGCGTCAAGCGCTTCGCCCTGGCCGCGATGATCGTCACCGGCGGCTTCTCGGTCTGGCAGCTGGCCGGCCGGCCCTGGCTCCAGGCGACGGTGCTGGTGGCCATGGCAGCCGGCTCGGCGATGGTCCTGCGACTACGGTCCCGGGACTGATGGGCGCGTGGAAAAGCAAGGGCATCACCACCAAGGCACCAAGGACACCAAGGGGCACCAAGAAAGACATGGTCGTGAGAACAGCGGTGGGGCTGCCCACCAAGGGCAATCCCGACGGAGTATCGACGCCGGCGGAACTCCTGCGCACTCGCCCGACGGACGGGGCGCCCGACATCCCCGAGATCCCGATGCTTCGACTTCCCTTGCGCCCCCGCGCCTCTGCGGCAAGGTCTTCGGGGTTCAAGGGACTTTGGGGGTTCCGGAACCGATTGACCCGCCGCGGCCTCGCGTTCCTGGCGCGGCATGTGGCCGTGGCCGCCATCGCCGCCTTCGCCACGTCGGCCACCGCCGACGAGGACCGCCGCGCGCGGGAGGCGGCCCTGGGCCGGCTGCTGTTCTTCGATCCTAACCTCTCGCAGCCGGCCGGCCAGGCCTGCGCCAGCTGCCACGACCCGGCCGCGGCCTTCGCCGATCCGGACGCCAGCCGCCCCACCTCCAAGGGTGTCCACCGGGATCGCTTCGGGCGTCGCAATTCGCCGAGCGCGATGTACGCGGCCTTCTCGCCGGCCTTCCACTTCGACCGCGCCGAGGGCCATTACGTGGGGGGCCAGTTCTGGGACGGCCGCGCCGCGACGCTGGAGGCGCAGGCCAAGCTGCCTTTCCTGGACCCACTGGAGATGGCCAACCCGGACCCGGCCGCCGTCGTCGCCAAGCTGCGGCGGGCCGCCTATGCCGGCGAGTTCGAGGCCCTGCACGGCCCCGGGGCCCTGGACGACCCGGACCGCGCCATGGCGCGGATCGCCGCCGCCATCGCCGCCTACGAGCGCACGGCCGAGCTGGCGCCCTTCACCTCGAAGCACGATGCCTGGCTGCAGGGGCGGGCCGCCCTGAGCGAGCGGGAGCTGCGCGGCCTGCGCCTGTTCAACGATCCGCGCAAGGGTAACTGCGCCGCCTGCCATCCCAGCCAGCGGCGGCCCGACGGCGGCCTGCCCCTTTTCACCGACTTCACCTACGACAACCTGGGCGTGCCGGCCAACCCGGACAATCCCTTCTACGGCCTGCCCCGCATCCACAACCCGCGCGGCCAAGGTTTCGTGGACCGGGGGCTGGGGGCGGTCGTCGAGCGGCGCGCGGAGGACGGCAAGTTCAAGGTGCCCACGCTGCGCAATGTCGCCCTGACCGCGCCCTACATGCACAACGGCTACTTCGCGACGCTGCGCGGCGTGGTCGCCTTCTACAACGACCGGGACGTGCTCCCGCGCTGTCGGGGCCGAGTGGCCGAGGCGGAGGCCCTGCGCCGCGGCTGCTGGCCGGCACCCGAGGTGTCGCGCAACGTCAATCGCGAGGAGATGGGCCGCCTGGGCCTCACGGAATCCGAGGTGGACGACATCGTCGCCTTCCTGCTGACCCTGAACGACGGCTACCGGCCGGAACGCCCGGTGCTGCCGGCCCCACCCACCGGCCCCGGAGGCACCAAGCCGTGAATTCCCCGACCGCCAGGATCTTCGTCGCCCTCGGCGCCCTTTCGGGTGCCGCCTCGGTGGCCCTGGGCGCCGCCGGCGCCCATGCGCTGGCCGGACTGCCCGAAGTGACCGCCAACTGGTTCCGCACGGCCCTGCAATACCAGCAGTTCCACGCCCTGGGCCTCGTCCTCGTCGGCCTGGTCGCCGAGCGGGCCGGCAACCGCTGGGTGCTCGCCGCGGGCGCCCTGATGCTGGTCGGCACCTTGCTCTTCAGCGGCAACCTCTACCTGCGGGCCCTGGCCGACGTCCACGCCCTGCACGCCGTGACGCCCTTCGGCGGCGGCGCCTTCATCCTCGGCTGGCTGGCCCTGGCGATCGGTGCGCTGAAGCGCTGAACGGCCCGCCCGGGGCGCCCGGCCGGTCACTGCCCGCGGCGCCGCGCTACCCGGCGGGGGTGGCGGCGTCCTCGAACAGTTCCGGGTCGGCCATGGTGCCGCGGCAGGCGTCCCCGCCGCAGGCGCAGGCCCAGGCCGCGTAGGCTTCCTTCCGGCAGCGCACCTGCAGCCGGTAGTCCCAGACCAGTTCCTCGCCCTTCCTCACCGGTCGCAGGGTGTGGAGCCAGGCCCGCAGGGGCCGGCTGCCTTCCTCCTCCGCCAGTTCGCAGTTGGGCTCGCAGGCATGGTTGGCCAGCGCCGCCCAGCCCGTGCCGTCGATGCCCGTGCCGTCGGAAAGGCGCAGGAAGCGCGTGACGCCGTCGTCGGCCAGTTCCGGCATCTCGCCCTCGCCGTAGCGGACGCCCTTGTACTCGATCAGCTTCACCCCCGCCCCCAGGTCGCGGGCGGCGAAGAGGCCCCGGCCGTGGAGGCGGCTTTTCCGAACGATGACTTTGGCTGCCATGGTGCTTCGGTGGGTGAAAAGAACGCGAAGGATAACGGGTTTCCGGCAGGGCATCCCTCGGCTATCCGATCGGGTCACCATCAACCGGGCGGCGGGCCCGATTGTCCGCCCCATGGCCCACCCATTCACGCCCACTTCGACGCCCGGGGCGGTCTTGTCCCGCGATCTACCCCAGCCGCGCGATCCTTGCGCCCGCCGTCTCGATGCGCCGCGCCAGCGCCGCGATGCATGGCCCGAAACGGCGGCTGAACCCTCCGTTCTCCACCACCCGCGCAAGGTAAGCACGCGCCAGCGCCTCGACCCGCCGCCAGGTTTCGTTGGCCACATCGGAAACGATGCTCGCCTCGCCCAGCGAATCAGGCAGGCCGCCGCCGCTGCGCGGCGCGAGGCCCATCGGCGACATGTCGTAGGCCGGCGCGATTTCGCAGGGCGGCCCCTGTTCGGAAAGGAAAGAGAGGTTGCCGCCGTGCATGTCGGTGTTGCCGATCAGCGTGCCGAAAGCCCACAAGAGCGCGGCCGACTCCGCCGCCTGCGGCACGATCACTTTCTCCGCCGCCAGCCGGCGGGCGATGGCCGGCCAGTTGCTTGAGCCGGCGCCGACGAATTCCGCATCCAGCGCCGAAAGCGAAAACACCGCGCGTCGGCCCAGCGCACCCACGCGGTCGAAGCGCTCCACTTCTAAAAAGCGTTGGTCGGTGGTGTCGATCAGCCGTGTCGTGGCGGCAGGAACCCCCGCCTCGCGCAAGGTCTCCAGCGCCAGATGCTCGGCCAGGAGCAGGTCGCGCCAGCGTTCGCCCACCGGCCCGGCATCCGGCTCGCTGAACTTCACCAGCACATGGCGCGGGCCGTCTGGCGTCTCGGCGTAAGCGACGAACTTCGGCTGCTCGCCGCCCGCCGAAGAGCCCGGCTGTTCGCCGCTGGCCGCCGCGCGCGCCAGCGCCGCATAGCGCTCCGCCTTCTGCGCCCCGGCAATCGGCGCCGGCAACGCCGCCGCGAGGAAGCGGTCGCGCGCGACATCGCCCAGCAGCAGGTTGCCCACCATGTC
>JBPOHD010000091.1:0-6080 GCA_052035955.1 Pseudomonadota bacterium | reverse complement strand
AGACGGCCAACCGGCACTGGCTGGCGGCCAACATGAACCACGAGGCCTGGCTGGGCTTCAACGCCTTCGACGCCAAGAAGACCACCGGCAAGGACGTCATCGACTTCATCAGGTACCGCCAGCTGGTTGCCCAGGGTGCCCTCTTCGACGAGGCCTTCGCAGAACAGGTGCTGGCGAAACCGAAGGGCTGAGCGGGGACCTTCGAGGGCCCGCCGCAGGCCGACGACCGGCAGGAACGGGAGGCAGCTACGGTTGCGACGGAATCCCCGATGGGGGCTCCGGATGCCCGGGGCCTCAACCCACCGAGACGCGGTTCTTGCCCGAGTGCTTGGCCCGATAGAGGGCCTTGTCCGCGCGCTCGACCGCGGAAATGAGGGTATCCCGATCCAGTCTGACGAGGGTGACGCCGGCGCTGAAGGTGATGAGCAGGCGCTCGTTGTCGTGCAGGAAGAAGTGCTTGGTCAGTTCGCGCTGCAGGCGCGTCATCACGGCCCCGGCGCCGGTCTCATCGGTGTCCGGGAGCAGGACGACGAACTCCTCGCCGCCGTAGCGGGCGAGGGTGTCGGTGCCATGCAGGGCATTGCGGATGATGCTCGCCAGGTGGATCAGCGCTTCGTCGCCGACCTGGTGGCCATGGGTGTCGTTCAGGTTCTTGAAATTGTCTACGTCGAGGATACCGATGCTCAGCGGCGTTCCGCTCACTTTCGCGGCTTCCACCTCCCGTAGCCAGATCTCCTCCAGGCCCGAACGGTTCAGGGTGCCCGTCAGGCGGTCCCGCCGCGCCTTTTCGCAGGTCTCGGCCAGGCTGCGGCGAAGGCCGTCGATCTGTTCCTCGGCCTGGGTCAGGCGCTGGTGGGCCGTCGTCATCTCCGCGTGGGACTCGCGGATCGAACTGCCCATCTGATTGACGAAACGGCCCAGGTCGGACACCACCGTGCGGATGGAGGCCAGGTCGTTCGCGGTGGAGGCGTGTTGTTGCAGTTCGCTGACCCGTTCCTCGAAACCGCTGGTGTTCTTCACCAGGATCCCCGCCTGCCGGATCAGTTCCCCGAGCATGTCTTTCAATTCGCGCTGGGCATCGGTCAGGGTGTCGCGAATCTCGGCCTGGCGGGCCCCGACGGCCCGCAGCACCTTGCGGCTCCGGTTCAGTTCCGGCGCCGTGACGGGACCGGCGAACAGTTCCTCCAGCAGGTGCAACTGGCTCTTCAGCCATCCGTCGCCATCGGCCAGCGCGCCGATGTTTTCCATGAGCATCTTGACGACGGCGACCAATTCGACCTGCAGGTCGGAATTGTTCTCGAGATGCTCCTTGATCCTCTCGCCCAGGGATTCGGCCCTTGCACGAATCTGGGCCAGATCGGCATCCGCGGCGGCCTCGGCGACCAGTTGCTGGAGTTCCCGGGCAAGTCGTCCGGTCTCCGCATCGACCTGGATCTCCCTGGCTGTCCAGGGCGTCAGGAGAAACTCCAGTGCCTGGACCATCTGGGCCACGTAACGGCAGTAGGCGTTCCAGGCCTCCTTGTCCGTACGTAGCGTGCGATAGGTGGTGCAGTAGTTCTGCCCGTTCGGCGCGAGCCGCTCCCTGGCCAGACGAGTCAGCGTCTTCTTTGCAACGTCGCCGGGATTGGAGGTGTTTCCGTTGTGGGAGGGTCCCGTCATGCCGGGATGCGCCTTTCTGAAATTGCCGACTCTGGATCCTGGAGTGGCCGCACGCGTGTCATTGCCATTAATCTTAACGCGCCGGACGGCGATCGGGGCAACCGGCGGATCTTCGGCCGAGTATTCGCCCCGCCTAGTTTCTCAGGGCACCCGGGAAGAACTGGGCCGTCAGGCCGCTGGTCTGGAGGGGGGATTCCGTCGCGACACCGCCGAACTTGCGCCAGTCGCGGACCCAGAACACGTGGTCGCAGATCTCCCGCATGCCGATGGTCTCACGATCGCCGATCAGCACTCCCTGGACCCGGAGCCCGAGATCGGCCTTGGCCTCCCTGACCCGGCCTGCCATGGCGGGAGTCGCTCCGAACTCGCCGTCGCTGGCAACCAGGAGGTCGGCGAAGCGCCACTCCGCTTCGTGCAATCTTGCCAGGGCGCGGTCCAGGGGTTGTTCGATGTCGGTACCGGCCCGGAAGCCCTGGGCAAGGAAACCGACCATGGCTTCGATTCCCCGGGCATCCACGGGCAATTCCCTTTCCAGCACTTCCTCGGGGCCTCCGAAGGCGAACAGGTAGCAGCGCCGCTTCTGGGCGGACGCGGTTCTCATGGCCTCCAGAACGACGGCCTTGGCCACGTTCTCGGCGCCGCCCTGCATGGAACCCGAGGTATCGACGCACAGGATCATCGGACCGGCTTCGAGCTTGCGCCGGGGTTTGGGGTTCGGGCTCGGCTGCCAGGACTCGGTTTCGATCCAGACGGGTTCGCGGAGTCGGTCCTCGTCCTCGTAGACGAGCAAGGACTGCTCGATCATGCGGGCGAACCAGGTCAACCGCAGGCTGGGCTGGCGCATGAGCACCGACTCGCTTGGGAGCATGCGGGCAATGTTGCCGCCCCGTATGACGCCGCGGGTCTCGGCGACCAGGGACGGGACGTGTACCTCCCGCCAGGCGAGACTGCGGGTGCGGGTCCTCTCCATGACGCTGAGTTCCGGCGGGCGGGTTTCGTCGATCTCGTCGGTTTCCACGGCGCGGCCCAGGTGGCGGATGACCGACCGCAGTTCCGGCAGGCGATGCATGAGGACACTGATCCGGACCAGTTCCTGCCAACCCTCGCTGCGCAACAAGCCCCGGGTCATCGCGCACTGGGTCGATTTGAGGCAGTCGCCGAGGGTTTCGAAGACGGCCATCAGGGCCTCGATGTCGGCGGCCATCTCCTGCCATTCGGCCGCGAACAGGGTAGCCGCGCGCTCGCAGGCTGCCGGCTCCTCTTCGCGCTCCAGGTAGTCGACGATGCGATCGGCATGCCACAGCCAGATCTGCACGACCTGGTCGGCGACGTCCTCGTTGTGGCGCGCCATTTCCGGCAGGCGGAGGCGGTCCAGTTCCCGCAGGAACGGGGCGGTGGCCGGAGGCAGCGGCCACTGGCCCGGGGTACCCGAAGGAGGGCAACCGGCGAGGATTTCCTCGCGCAGGCGAACCAGGTCGCCCAGGCGCGGCAGGACGTCGCTCCGTGAATTGATCAGGGCCTGCAACCAGAGCGCCCTCGGCAGGCGGTCCAGGGGAGCCAGGGATTGCTCGATCGCGGTCGGATCGAACCCGGCGGGATCGGGGCAGGTCGCCCGTGTCATCATTCGGCGGCCATGGGAACGGGTTCCCGGTCGCTGTCGGGCTTTGGACCCTCCAGGCGCGGGAGGGCCCGGAAACCGTCTTCGACGGCGCCCAGCCGACGTGCCAGGGCTTCCACGGCGGTACGTGTCGCGGCAAGGGTGGTGGCGGCCCGGTCGGCGAAACCGGGTTCTATCCACAGATGTCCATCGACGACGGATCGGAGTTGCCGGACCCGCGCGTCCAGTCGGGCCAGGTAGCGGTCGGTCTCCTCCACCAGTCCTCGGATCTGCCTGACCCGGGCCTCGATGTGACGGGGGCCGTAGCGGCGCCGCTTGGCGAAGGTGGGCAGCCGCAGGGCGGCTTCACCCTGCTTGTTGTCCTTGAGGTCGGACATCATGGCCAGTCGGCCGTCGGCGTCGTAATTGAGTTCGGAGGCGTTTGCCTCCAGTTCCAGTTGGGCTTCGAAGCCGTCCACCACGCGGCGGAATCGCTCCGGGTCGAGGGCTTCGAAGACGCCCAGGCGCCGTTCGTACCATTCGCTGATCCTCTGCTGCTGATTCGGATGCTCGATGGCGCAGAAGCGCAGCAGCCAGCAGTCCCAGACACTGACCTCGTCGCGGCCGTCGGTCAGGGCGGCGACCCGAAGCAGGCCGGCAATCTTCCGCCAGCGCCGATCGGAGACGTATATCCCTTCCGCGTCGAGGAAGTCCCGCATGCCCGCGAGCAGGGTCATGACCTCCTCGGGCAGGAGAACGGCCTGGGACCGCTCGGCGATTTCGGCGAGTTCGCGCCGGTGAAGCCGTATGCCCTCAGGCAAGGCGACCGGTTTGCGGTCGATACCGCGTATCAGGCCGGCGAAGGACTCCCGCGCCACCGGCTCGATCTGGATCCGCAGCAGGAATCGGTCGTAGAAGGCGGCCAGCAGGTCGTCGTCGGGCACCTCGTTGCTTGCGCCGACGACGCTGATCAGCGGACAGTTCATGCGCCGGTTGCCGTTGTCGAACTCGCGCTCGTTGAGCAGGGTCAGGAGGGCATTGAGAATGGCGCTGTTGGCCTTGAAGACCTCGTCGATGAAGGCAATGGAGGCCGACGGCAGATATCCTTCGGTCTGCCTTTCGTAGCGGTCGCCTTCGAGCGCGGCGATGGACAGGGGGCCGAACAATTCCTCCGGGACGGAGAAGCGCGTCAGCAGGCGTTCGAAATACCCGGCGTCCGGGAAGGCCTTGTGCAGGCGGCGCGCCAGTTCGCTTTTCGCGGTGCCCGGCGGGCCGACGAGCAGCAGGTGTTCCCCGGCCAGGGCCGCCAGGAGTCCGAGCCTGATGGCGAGGGTTCGCTCGATCAGGCCGTCCGCCAGGGCGTCGATCGCCAGCCCCAAGCGTTGGCGCAACTCAATCATCGGCGTATCTCCTTTTCGCCCGCGCGTATCGCTGGGGCGGCACCATAAACAGGAAATCGGGGCTCACGGATGCTCCCCGTCCAGGTAATACCATCGTCCGTCCTCCCGTCGGAAGCGGCTCGACTCGTGGAGTTTATGGGCTCTGCCATTGACGCGGAAGCGGGCGACGAACTCGACGCTGCCCGCCTCACCCGCCTGATGTGCCGACAGTACCTGCAGGCCTATCCATTGCGGTCGAGGCTGGGTTTCGGATTCCAGGGAACCGGGGCGCGTACTAGGGTGCCACGTGTCGAGGATGTAGCGCTCCAGGCCTATGGCGTAGGCCGTATAGCGGGACCGCATGAGGGATTCCGGATCCGGCGCCGGCCTGCCGCGATGCCATTGTCCGCAACACTGGTCGTAGCCGCGGCCGGAACCGCAGGGGCAGATTTCCCGAGCCTTGTTCATTCAGACAGGAAGCCGCGGATGAACCGCGCAACGGCGTCGGCGCCATTGAAAACCCCGTAGTGCCCCTCGCACAGGATGTCGGCCCGCAGATCGAGCAGTCGTCGCAACGACGCCTGGTAATCGTCCCGGTTCGAATGCAGTGCGGGGTGAAGCGGGCCATGGACGTCCTGGGCGAAGAGAACTCGCTTGCCCCCGGAGTCCATCAGGAATGCGAGGGATCCCGGTGAGTGCCCGGGGATCCAGATCACTTGGAGGCTGGTGCTTCCCAGCGGCAGGAGTTCGTCTCCCGACAATCGGACATCTATGGGGCAGGGGTTCATGGTGGCGTCGTACCAGTCCGCCGCGGTGACCTGGTGGTCACCGGCCTCGATCGCGGACGCATCGAGGTGATGGGCTGCGGTGCTGCAGCCCAGGCGGCGGCGGATTTCGGCGGCACCTCCCGTATGGTCGAAATGGCAGTGGGTGAGGAGGAGCGTGTGGACCCGGTCCAAGGCAACCCCGGTGGACTCCACGTTGGCCAACAAGAGGTCGGTGGCGCCTCCGCAACCGGCGTCCACGAGGATCGCCTCGCCGCCGGATGCAACCAGGTAGGCTGCGGCATCCTCCGCCGCGCTGAAGCCGCTCCCGCCAACCTGCCACGCGTTTTCAGCGATCGGTTTGTTTTTCGGACCCATGACCAAGCCTAACAGCAAACATCGGGAAGGCGCCTTGACGGCGGGCAGGCCGAATCCGGATCCGGGCCCGCGGGGATGGGCCCCAACAAAACGCGAAATCTGCGGGGGGTGTTTACACACGAGGAAAAAGGCCCTAGAATCTCGTTTCTCTGCTGATCGAGATTCTTCGGTTGGCAACGTTCTTTAACAACTGAACAGCCGATAGGTGTGGGTGTTTGGTGAGCTGAAGTTAGGTTGAGGGGGGTCCTGAGATCGAAGGGGCCTTCTGGGCGGGAAGGCATTCCGGAAGGGGTGTTGGAAGCT
>JBPOHD010000075.1:0-3632 GCA_052035955.1 Pseudomonadota bacterium | reverse complement strand
CCCACGATGCCGAGGGGTTGGGCTCTGGTAGGTGCGGCGGTGTGGCCGCGATGCCTTGCGGTGGCGCCCTATCGCGCCGCTTGCGGCGCTCCTACAAAACCGTGGGGATGGGTTCTCGTAGGAGCGGCGGTGACGGCGCGAGGCCTTTCGGGGCGGCCCCATCGCGCCGCGTGCGGCGCTCCTACAAAACCGTGGGGACGGGCTCTCGTAGGAGCGGCGGTGACGCCGCGATGCCTTTCGGAGCCGCCCCATCGCGCCGCGTGCGGCGCTCCTAAAAAACCGCGGGGATGGGCTCTCGTAGGAGCGGCGGTGACGCCGCGATGAAGGCCCGGACCGGCGGCGGCGGGGCTCAGATCTCGCCGTGTCGGGCGGCCAGGGCGGCCAGTTCGGCGTTGCTCCTGAGGCCGAGCTTTTCCAGGATGCGGCGGCGGTAGGTGGTGACGCTCTTCGCCCCGATGCCCAGCCGCTGCGCGATCTCGACCAGCGGCGCGCCTCGCAGCAGGCCGCGCATCACCTCGGATTCCCGCCGCGAGAGGACGGCGAAGGGGTCCGCGGCCACCGCCGCCCCATGGTTCGCCCGCCGCCGGCCGGGAAAGGCGGTGCCGCCGGCCAGGATCCGGCGCACGGCACGGACCAGGGTTTCCGTGTCGGCATCCTTGCCGACGAAGCCCTGGGCGCCGGCCCGGCGGGCGTAGTCCACGTACTGGCTGGCCGGGTACATGGAGAAGAGCAGCACGGGAATGCCGATGCCATCGGCGCGCAGGGCCTCCAGCACCTGCACGCCGCGCCGGCCGGGCAGGGAGATGTCGAGCAGCAGCAGGTCCGCGGCGACGGTGCGGGCCAGGCGCTCGGCCTCGCCGCCGTCGGCCGCCTCGGCCACCACCTCGAGATCGCCGGTGCGGGAGAAGGCGTCGCGCAGGCCCTGGCGCACCACCTCGTGGTCGTCGGCGACGATCAGGCGGTGCTTCATGGCGCGGCCCCCGGCCCGAAGGCGACGGTGACGGCGGTGCCCGCCGGACCGCTCTCGACGCGCACCCGCCCGCCGTGGCGGGCGGCCCGCTCGCGGATGCCGGCCAGGCCCAGTCCGCCGCCCACCTCGCCACCGCCGGCGGGAAAACCGTGGCCGTCGTCGGCGACGCGCAGGCGCAGGCCGCGGCGGCCGGCGGAGAGGCTGGCGCTCACCCGGGAGGCGCCGGCATGGCGCGCCACGTTGGTGAGCAGTTCCTGCAGCACGCGGAAGAGGTCGATGGCCAGTTCCGCCGGCGGCTCGGCGGGCAGCGGCGGGAAGCGGCCGGCGGCGCGCAGGCCGGTGGTCGCAGCCCAGTCCCGCAGGTACCAGCGGCAGGTCTCGGCCAGGCCCAGGTCGTCGAGGCTGGGCGGCCGCAGCCGGGCGCAGATCTCCCGGGTCGATTTCTGGACGGCCTCGGCCTCCCGCGCCAGGCGCCGCAGGTCCTCGCGGCAGGCGTCGTCGCCGCAGGGCAGGCCGTCGGCCAGGGCTTCCAGGCGCAGGCGCAGGCCGGTGAGCGCCGCGCCCACCTGGTCGTGCACGTCCCGGGCCAGGGCGGCCCGCTCGGCTTCCAGGGCATCCTGCCGGCGGGCGGCGAGGCGGGCCAGTTGCCGGTGGACCTCGGCGGCGTCCTCCTCGGCCGCCTTGCGGGCGGTGATGTCGGCGGCGGCACAGACGATGCCGACGATGTCCCCGGCACCGTCGCGGCGGGCTTCGACGATGAGGTCGTACCAGCCGGCCTCGCCGCCCCGCCGCACCCGCACCTCGTGGCGCTCGCCGCGCCCGGTGGCGAGCACGCGGCGCTTGATGGTCCCCAGGTGGGCCGCGTCCCGGGCATCCATGATCTCGGCGTCGAGGCGCCCGACGACGTCGGCCTCGGACACTCCGAAACCGGGATTAGCGATCCAGGTGTAGCGCAGGTCCCGGTCCTGGCTGAACACGACGAGCTGGCTGATCTTGAGGGCGGTGGCGAGGCGGGTCTCGCTGGCCCGCAAGGCAATTTCGGCTTCCTTGCGGGCGGTGATGTCGGCGGCGGCGCCGAGGATGCCTTCCACCTCGCCGCACGTGTTCCGGCGAGGCGCCACGATCATGTCGAACCAGCCCGTCCGCCCCTTCCATTCGACGCGCAATTCCCGCCGCGCCCCCTCCCCCGTCGCCAGCATCCGGCGCTTCAGCGCCACGAGGGGCGCCGCGATGGCCTCGCCGAAGGCCTCCGCGTCGGTGCGGCCCAGGACCTCCGCCTCGGTGAGCCCGAGGGCCGGGCTGGAGAGCCACTCGTAGCGCAGGTCCGCATCCTGGGCGAAGAAGGTGAGGCGGCTCACGGCCGTGGCCGCCGCCAGGCGCTGCTCCCGGTCGCGCAGGGCCAGTTCCGCCTCCTTGCGCCGGGTGATGTCGGCATTGATGCCGATCGCCCCCTGCAAGTCCCCGGCGGCATCGCGCAGGACGGTGCCGCGGGCCATGACCCAGCGCAGGGCGCCGTCGGCCCGGCGGATGCGGTGCTCGATGTCGAAGCTGCCGCCGTCGGCCAGCAGGCGCCGCCATTCCGCCTCGACCCCGGGCGCGTCCTCGGGCGGCACGAGGCCCAGGAAGGCCTCGAACGTGCCCCCGAAGCCCCCCGGCGGCAGGCCGTAGAGGGCCTCCTGGCCGGGGGACCAGGCGATGCGCCCGGCACGAGAATCCCATTCGAATACGCCGGCGCCGATGGCGCGCTCCAGGAGTTGCAGGCGCTCCCCGAGATGTTCGACCGCCGCTTCGGAGCGTTCGAGGGGGGCCAGATCGTAGAGGAAGCCGGCAACCTGGGCCTGCCCCCGCAGTTCGAGCCGGGTGGCGACGACCATCGCCCGGCCCGTCTCCCCCGACTTGCGGCGGTATTCGTGGCGGAAGCGGCAGGTGTCGCCGGGGGCGGCGAGCTTCGCCATCACTTCGGCGCGACGGCCGGGCCGGGCCCAGAGGCCCAGCTCGCCGCTGGTATGGCCGATGACTTCGTCGCGCCGGTAGCCGTGCAGGGCCAGGAAGGCGTCGTTGGCGGCGACGAAGACGCCGTCGGCCAGCCGGGAGACGGCGATGGCGATCGGGCTGGCCTCGAACAGGCGCTTGAAATCCTCGAGGTTCATGGGAGGTGCGGGGTTCCGTTGCAGTGCCGGCCCATTTTAGGCAGGATCGGCGTCCGAATGAACCGGGGCCGAGGCGGGAGGCATGGTCTTGCAGGAGCGGCGGTGAGGCCGCGATGGGTTTCGGGGCGGCACCATCGCGCCGCATGCGGCGCTCCTACAACACCGCGCGGATGGGCTTTTGTAGGAGCGGCGGTGACGCCGCGATGCCTTTCGGAACCACCCCATCGCGCCGCATGCGGCGCTCCTACAAGGGGAGCGGGCGACCGGCTTTCGTAGGAGCGGCGGTCACGCCGCGATGCCTTTCTTGACCATCACGATGGCATCGGACCGCGGAAGGTCCAAAACCTCACCGCAAAGACGCAAAGGCGCAGAGGGGCGCAAAGGAGGGGTAACAATCCCCCGGCAGAGCCGGGGGCATTCGATTGTGAGCCGCTCAAAGCGGCTGGTCGGGGTCGCTAACGCGGCCCCGCATTGCTGGAGCCACCAGTTCGGTGGCCGCTCACCTCCATAGG
>JBPOHD010000049.1:0-50130 GCA_052035955.1 Pseudomonadota bacterium | reverse complement strand
ACGGCGTCCGTGACGCCGTAAATGCGCGACGCCAGGACCGGCAGGCCGACCGCCGCCGCCTCGATGGCCACCAGGCCGAAGCCCTCCCGATGGCTGGGCAGGCAGAAGATGTCCGCCGCCGCCATGTAGCGCTCCGGCGCCCCGGTCCAGGGCACGTGATGGACTCTCGCTGCGGCGTCGCCGGCGAGGGCGCGCACCCGGGGCAGCAGACCCTCCTCGTCCGGGCCGACCAGCACCAGGTGGAGCGCCGGAAGCTCCCCGGCCAGGCCGGCATAAGCCTGCGCCAGTTCGAGGATGCCCTTGTCCCGGTTGAGGCGCCCGAGGAACAGGGCGATCGTCGCCGTCGGCGCCAGGCCGAGCTCGCGACGCACCGATTCCCGGTGTGCCGGGGAGGGTGCGAAGCGGTCCGTGTCGACGCCGCAAATGGAGCCGATGCCGATCACCTGGGCCTTGGCCGCCGCGACGACGCCTTCGGCTACCAGGAAATCCCTCTGCGACCGGCTGTCCACCAGGGCCGTGGTGGTCAGCCAGGCCAGCAGCCGGTCGGCCGATTTCAGGATCCGCCGGGCGGCGCCGGTCCGCGTCGCCCAGACCTGCCCGGTGAAGGTGTGTATCCGCTGCGGCACCCCGGCCAGGCGCGCCGCCAGCATGCCCAGCAGCCCCGCCTTCGGCGAGATCGAATGCACCAGGTCGAAGCGTTCGCGGCGGAACAGGGCGTGGAGGCGGAAGAGGGCCGCCAGGTCACGCCAGGGCGAAATCGGCCGCGCGATGGCCACCGGGTGCAGCCTGGCCGGTATCCCGAGGGCGGCGAGCGCGCCCGGGTCATCGGTGTTCATGACCACGGACACCCGGTATCCGGCTTCGGTCGCGGCGATGATGTGCGGCTTCAGGAACGCGGTCACCGTCATGGGGCTCGAGACCACGAAGCACAGGCTTGCCCCCTTGCGAACGGCCTGCGCCTGGGTCGGATCGGCGGTCATGCGGAGGCCCCTTGGGCACGCCGTGGCAGGACGCCGGGCTCGCTGGCCATGAGCAGCGCGAAGGCCACCGCACCGATCAGGATGCCGACCGTGCTGCCGGTGAAGATGCTCACCGCCATGGACAGGAAGAGCAGCCACCCGGTCGCCAGCATGGCCGCAGCGATCAGGGCGATGTCACGGCGGAAGCAGAACCAGCCGAGCATGATGGCCGCCGAGGCGGCGGTGCCGGCGAGCATTCCCAGGGCGATGCCGGGGGCGCCGAAGCGGCCCATGAGGAGGATGGAAGCCGCCGCGTTCACGCACTGGCCGAGGAGGGCGGCGGCGAGAATCCAGGCCACGCGCCGGCTGGCGATGGAGAATTTCACCAGGACCGTGGTCACCGCGAAGAAGGGCAGTTGCAGGATGCCGTAGCGGAGGACCGCGGCCACCTGGCCGACCTCGCTGCCGCCCATCCGGCCGCCGGCGAACAGGAGGGAGGCGATCTCCTGGGCGAATTGGGCGACGGCGAGGGCGATCGGCACCGAGACAAAGGTCGACAGCTTGAGCAGGAAGGCCAGTTCCCGCCTCGCTTCTCCTTGCCTGTCGCCCACCACCAGGCGGGCGAAATACGGCAGCACGGCGGCCACCAGGACGGAGGTTCCCATGCCCGTCGCGAACTGGATCACCTTGCTGCCCAGGGCAAGCGAGGCCACTTCGCCGGTCGGCAGCCGGGCGGCGAGCAGCAGTCCGACCGGGAGCGCCGCGCTGGACAGGAAGGAGGCGACGATGAGGATCGGATAAAGATTCGACAGGCCGCCGCGCACGCCGGGCAGCGCCGGCCGCGGCGCCAGCGAGTAGCCGGCCCGCTTCAGGGCGTCGGCGAGCAGCAGCAGGTTCAGGACCTGTCCGACGGCCATTGCGGCCGCCACCGAGGCGGCGCCGTACCGGTCGGCGAACAGCAGGAGGCCGCAGACCGCGGAAACCGGGACGACCACCTGCACCGCCGCGGCATACATGGCCCGGCCCAGGGCATTGAGCAGGGCGTTGCCGAATACGGTGATGCCGCTCAGGGCCACTACCGGCAGGAACCAGAGTCCCATCTCCCAGGCCAGCCAGGCATGGGAGCCGGGGGTACTCAGGTGGGCGACGAGAAAACCTCCGACTCCGCCGGCGGCGGCCAGCGCGCTGAAGGAAACCAGCAACCGATAGGCCATCGCGCGGATCCAGGATCTTCCGGCGTCGACGGATTCCTCGCGGATGCGCAGGAAGACCGGCACCACGGCGGCATTGACGGGCACCGCCAGCAGGTTCACGAGGAACAGCGGCAGCAGCATGGCCAGCTGGAAGACGTCGAGTTCGGTGCCGAGCCCGAATCGGCGCGCCATGAGCAGGTCGCGCAGGAAGAAGCCCAGGAAGCCCAGGGTGGTGAACGCGGCCACCCCGAGGCTGAGGAGGACGAGGCGCCGACGGTCCTTCGCCGGGCTGCCCAGGACATCCGCATCGACGGGCGGAGCCACCCTGGGCGGGAGGGCCCGGTTCCGACCCCCGCCCATGATCCAGGCCATCCAGCCGGCGGCGCCCATGGTGATCAGGACGAACAGGAACGGAAAGCGGATGCGATGCAGGGTGCCCAGGTTGGGGATCAGGTAGCTCTCCACCGTCAGCAGTGTGAGGGCGACCCACAGCAGGAGGATGGATTGCCGTCCGGAGAAGCGCAACAGCCCGAACAGGAGGCCGGGCAGCATGAGGTACCAGATCGCGGTTTCCAGGTTTCCAACCAGCCGGGTCGGCGACAACTGGGTCAGCCACTGGTTTGGGAAGGGTGCGAACAGGGCCAATTGCAGGGCGCGCGGGAAATAGGCCAGTACCTCGCCGGCGGAACCGGGGATGCGCTCCGGGTCGAGCATGGAAGCTGCGCCGACGGCCGAACCGAAGACGATGAAATTCACCCGGACGTTGGTCGCCTTCTCGAGTTGGCGATCCAACGGGCGCAGGGGACCTTCCAGGGGCTGCCATTTCCATTGGCGGGCGACGGCAGGTGTCTCGAGGCCCGGCGCGGCGATCTTTTCGTACTGGCGCAGGTTGAGCGTTTCGCCGGCCGCCACGCGGGTGCCCGACAGATAGACGGCGGCGACCGTCAGCGCGATCATCGACACCGCGGCAATGACCCGCCGGCGGCCGCCGGCGCCGGCGCAGAGCAAGGGCAGGGGCAGCGCGGCGACGGCCAGCAGGACCAGGTTGTTAGGCCTGACGAAGGCAGTCAGCGCGAGACCCGCGGCGGCCAGAACGAGGCTGCGCAGGATCGCCCCCCGCAGCATGGTGACGAGGCCGAGCAGGTAGAGCAGGAAACCGAGGATCGCGTAGCCATCCTTGTGGGGCTGGGCGTACCAGTTGAGGCCGGAGGGGAACAGTATGAACAAGGTGGCGGCGGAAATGCCGCCGATCAGGCCGGCCCGCCCCGGTACCCAGGCCCTCGCCAGGTACACCAGGAGCAGGGCCGCCGTGGCGTGCAACACGGCATTGAGGGGCACCACCAGCGCCGGCTCGGGACCGAACCAGTAATAGAGCGCACCGAGGACTGCCGCATTTCCCGAGGCGCTTTTGGTCGGCCAGGGCGACCAGGAATCCCAGCCGACCTCGGCGATGCCGCGGGCCACGTCGATGGCGATCTTGTGGAAGTAGAGGGAGTCGGTATTGAGCAGGCCACTGCCCCCATGGAGGCCGGGCAGGGCCGGCAACATCAGCTTCTGGAACAGCAGGGCGGCGCTGGTCGTGTAGGCGAAGAAGGCGACCCAGAGCAGGAAGAACAGGCGGCGCGGACAATCGTCGCGGGGCGGCTCGGAAACGGCGCCCGGGTTCCGGCCCACGATCTGCGCCAGGACCGCATCCACGTCGGCGGCCGTCGGCGTCGTGGCCGGTGCCATCCCGGCCGGGTCTCCATCGTCAGCGAACCGGGCCCGGTTCCCCAGGGCCTGGAGGGGCCCGTCCAGGGACCGGGTGCCCAGCAGGCGGACCAGTCCCCGCACCGGCGCCGCCGGCACCGGAAGGCGGGCCACGTGCCGGCCGGCGGCCGCTTCGTACTTGGCGACCAAGTCGGTCCACCGGATGTTGTCCGCGAACTGGCAGAGTTCGGGCAGGGCCGGCAGGGGCCCCGTCGCAAGTCCCGCAAGGCGCTCAGCCAGGCGCTGGACGCCGATGCACGCAAAGCTGGCATCCCGATTGCCCGGATGCAGGAACCATCCGCCGCGCAGGCCGCGGAAGAAGCGTTGCAGCACGGTCGCCGTCATGTCCGGCCCGACGACTGCGGGAACGCGCACGATGCACAGCCGCGTCGCCGGCCCGGAAAGCCGACCGCGGGCGGCCTGCTCCGTCCGCAGCCGGCTCTCCCCGTAGGGCGAATCGGGGGCCGGCACGGTGTCGATGCCTATCCTGCCGTGCCGTCGCCCGCCGCCGTAGACCGCGACCGTGGAGAGGACGATCATCCGTTCGATGCAAGCCTCTGCGGCGGCGGAGACCAGGGCGAGGGTTCCCGTCTCGTAGTCCCTGAGATCGGTATCCGCCTGGCTCGGCGTGCCGGCGCAATGGATCACGCAATCGACACCGGCCAGGGCGTCGCGGAAGCTTGCCGCGTCGGCATCGAGGGGCAGCGAGCGCGCGTCGACCTTGCCCGACCAGCTTGCCGGCAGGTTGCCCATGTCCCGGCAGAGGGCACGCACCCGATGGCCTTGCGCCCGCAGGCACTCCACCACCTGGCGGCCGATGAAGCCAGTGGCGCCCCAGACGGCGATCGTCATCGCGGCGGTTCCCGCAGGGGCCGCCGCACGCCGTCGGCGAGACCGGCCAGAAAACCGGCCAGCGGTGTTGCGGTACGCGCCGCGAGCGACTGGAAGGCGGCCTCCGCCAGCAGTCCCGGCAGCAGCCAGCCCAGGGATGCCAGGGCCCAGGGCAGGTGCCGGCGCTTCTTGAAGAAGGTCAGGAATTCCCGGATCTTTCGACGTTGGCGCGCCCCGAGGCGATCCCGGTTGACCGGCGACATGTTGTGGGCCAGGCGGGCGTTCGGATTGATGAAGAAGCGGGCGCCGAAACGTTCTTCCGCCCGGGTCGAGAAATCCAGGTCCTCGAGCATGTGGAACTCGTTCTCGACGTCGAACGGGATCGCCGCGAAGACCTCCCGCTTCCAGGCGGAAAGCCCTCCGGAAAGGGCCCGGCTGGGGATCAGCGGGTGGCCACGGCCCTCGGTATGGCCGTGGACGCCCACCCGCGGATCCAGGAAGATGCCGCGGTGGAAGAAATGGAACAGGCCGCAGTAATACGGAGGCAGGGGGGGCAGGTTGGTGACCACGCCGCAACAACCGAGCATATCGGGCCGCTCCAGGAAGCTGCGTTCGATCTCCTCCAGGTACTCGGCCTCCAGCACCACGTCGTCCTCCAGGAAGCAGACCACGTCGCCGGTGCTGGCTCCGGCGGCGACGCGCTTCGCATCCACCAGGCCGCGGACCCGGGGATCGTGGATATAGACCAGGCGAGGCGCCGGTCCCGGATGTCCGGCGAACAGCGACTCCACCTGCCGGCGGGGAACATCGCCGACGGTCTGGTCCACCACCACCAGTTCGTCCGGCCTGCGGGTCTGGGAAAGGATGGAACGCACGGCGGCACAGAGGTCATCGGTCCGGTCGCGGGTGGGAATGACGGCCGTCATCAACATTCCGGAGCGATCTCCCGTTGCGTGTCCAGGCCCAGGAAGGACCTCACCGCCTTGGGCGAAACCTGGGCCAGCCAGGGCGCCAGGCGTTCGGCCTGGTCGCCCGCCGCCGGAACCGGGGCCAGCGCCGCGGTCGCCAGGAATTCCGCCAACTGTTCGGGCGAATGGCATATCCGCCACTCACCACCCGGCAATCCGGCCGGGATGGGATTCTGCGTCGGACGACCGCGGGCGCCGACGAGGGCCGTCGGAACACCGAGGGCGACGGCCTCCACACAGGTGCTGCTGGCGGCGCCGACGAAAGCCGCCGCGCCGGACAGCAGGTCCAGGAACACACCCGTGACGACGGCGCATTCCCCGGCGATCGCCAGGGTGGCGCAGGCATGGGAGGCGAATCCGGGATCCCCGGGATGCGCCTTGACGCCGATGCGCCACGGTTCGTTTCCGGACAGGCTGCCCAGGGCGCCGTGCACCATGTCGATCAGGTCCTCGGCATCCCGTCGCATGATCGGCAGGGCGATCAGCAGCATCCTGGCCTTGGCGCGTTCCATCCGGCTGGCCGCCCGCAGGAGCGGTGCGAAACGGAATGCCGGTGCGATGCCGACGACGCCATCCGGCAGGAATTCGCGGGCCGGCTCCACCAGCGCGGGTCCCATGACGGCCAGTTCGTCCGGCAGCATGCCCGCCTGCCGTTCGCCCACGGTCGGGAACATGCACAGATAGCTGCGGGCGGCGAAGAATCCCTGGTAGCCGACGACCCGCGTGCCGGGGAAATAGCGCCGCCAGCCGGCGATGGCGCCATGGTCGATCTCCTGGTTCTCGAACCATTCGATCACCCGCGACACCCGGAGTCCGGCGGCGGCGGCCCGCCGGGCGAAACGGTAGCGCAGGAGGCCCTCGATGGAGCCCGAACCGGCGAAGCCGGCCCGGCGCGCCTCGCCCAGCAGGGGCCCGACGTCGACACCCCGGAATTGGCCGGCGGTTCCCATCCGGAAGCTGCGGAAGGCGTGCCCGATGGCGAAGGCGTAATCGGCGGGGCGGAGAAAGTCCTCGGGCACCAGGATCACATCCTCGGCAAGGCGCAGGCGCCGGAAAAGGGCGCCGAGGGATCGCGGTTTGTAGAGGGTCGGCAGCAGGCGCACGGCGGCCCTTTCCTGCGGCGACAGGCATTCCAGCAGGCCCGGATAGTGTCGGTCGGAGATGCCGTCGCCACCCAGCGTATCCGCGTAGATGAAGGTGTCCACGAGGACGACCGGGGATTGCGGAAGCGGTGAACGGCGCGGATGGAGGCGGGAGGAGAAGTATCGCGAGGCGCCGCGGACGAGGCTGGCCGAGATGCGGCGGAGCATGCCGTACAGGTCCCCGGCCAGGCTTGCCAGGCGCCCCGGCGCAACGATACTGACGGATCCGGGGAGGCAGCCGCGCAGCACTTCGCCCAAGGCATGGGAATCCACGGCGACCTCGGCCAGGTGGCCGTCGGCGGCCCGGCGGCGTACCAGTTCCAGCTGGCACAGGCGCAGGAAGAGCGGGCAGGCGTAGGTGTTCCGGCTGCCGAGGCCGGTGACCCACCAGTCGACATCCGCTCCGTACGGGCTCCCCAGCGATTCGATGAAATCGACGAAGGGCCGTCGCATTTCCTCGGCGATCCCGTCCAGTTCGGCAGCGTCCTCCGGCGCCAGGCGTTCCGTGCCGGTGAGGTCCAGCCTCATCGGACTCTCCGGCGGGTCATGTCGTGCGACGGTTCCGCATGGCCTCGCGGGCCCAGTCGGCGAAGCGCGGCATGCCCTCCTCGAGGGCCACGAATTCCTGCATTCCCAGGGTTTCCCCGAGCCGCCGCGTGTCGGCAAAGATGCCGTTCTGGTCTCCCGGGGTGGACCCTTCGACGTGCCAGCTCATCCCGGGCATGGAAGCCTTCATCGCCTCGAGAAGGTGGCCGACGGTGGTCCGGCGGCCGGTACCGACGTTGATGGCGCGGTTCGCCGCCTCCGGCCGGAAGGATGCCTGCCACCAGGCCTCGACCACATCGTCGATGTGGATGAAATCCCGGAAGCGCTCGAGACTGCCCTTTACCTGCACGTGCCCGCCCGTGACCGCCTGGGCGAGGAAGATGCTGACCATGCCCTGGCGGAGATTGCTCATGTCCTGCCCCGGGCCATAGACATTGAACATGCGCAGGGCCACGTAGGGCAGCCGCCTGGCGTACACCCGCAGGTAGCCTTCCGCCGCCAGTTTGCCGACGCCGTAGCAGGAAAGCGGTCCGCACCCGCTCTCCTCCGACACCGGCGCGTCGGGGACGCTCCCGTATACCGACATGGAGCTCGCATAGACCAAGCGCGTGCTGCCGTTGGCGATGCCATGGCGGATCAGGTTGAGCGTCGAGACGGTGTTCTTCGCCAGGTCGCTGACCGGATCGTCGAAGCTGATCTCGCCGGAGGACTGTCCCGCCAGGTGCAGGATCAGGTCGCAGCCCGGCGGCAGCATCTCGATGGTTTCCGCGCGGGCAAGATCGCCGACCACGAGTTGGACGCCCGGCGGCACGTTTTCCCGGTATCCGCCCGAGAAGTCGTCGACCCCGATCACCTCGTGGCCGGCCGCCAGGAAGCGCCTGGCCACATGGGAGGCGATGAAACCGCCGACGCCCGTCACCAATACCCGCATCTCATGCCTCCTTCCGGATCGCCGCCACCAGGGTGTCGCAATGGCCGGAACGGATGAGGGCCTGGCGGTAGGCGTCCTCCGTGTCGAGGCCCAGCGCGGCCGAGAACCGTCCCATCCCGCCGGGACGTCCGTCCCGCGCCCAGACCAGGTGGTTGGACAGGTCGTAGCGTTGGTCGCGCCGCAATTCCCAGGGCTGGCCGAGCTGGCCGAGCAGGTGGGTCAGGGAACGCTCGGTGAAGTACCAGTGGTGGGCGACCGACCAGTAGAAGCGCTCGAAGGCCGGAATGTCGTAAAGGGTGACCAGCGCGTCGCCGGCGTTGGGCACCTCGAACACGAGCACGCCGCCCGGTCGCAACAGGTCCAGCTGGGCGCGCAGGAAATCGAGGGGGGCCGCGACATGCTCGAGGACGAAGAAATGCATCACCGCATCGAAGCCGGGCGACGCCTCGCCGGCCAGTGCCGCCATCGATTCGCCGCAGGCGATGCCGCGGCTCTGCAGGTAGTCGCGGAACACACCCGACGGCTCGACGCCGACGCAGTGCCAGCCGCGCTCGCGCAGGGGATAGAGCATGAATCCGGAGGAGCAGCCGATCTCGAGCAGGCGCCCGGGCGGTGGCAGGAGTTCGTCCAGGTAGCGCATTCGCCGGTCCACGGTCGTCCCGTTGGCGGCGACGTGCCGTTCGGGTTGGGACCAGCCGCCGGATTCGCCCGAGCGCCCGCCCATGAAGGACTCGAACTCGGCGGCGTAGAAATGGCGCTCCTCCTCGGGCGAGAGGCCGGGGAACAGGAAGATCGCGTCGCAGGCGGCGCAGCGGAAGAAACTGCGCCCTCCGGGGTCGCCGTAGACGTGGGGCGTCACCACGGACAGCGCGGGGGCATCCGCGGCACAAAGGGGACAACGGTCGGGCAACGGCATGGGCGTCCTATCGCGTCGAGGGCACGAGCAGCGCTTCGCCGGCGAGCAGCCCGGCCAGTCCGCTCAGGTCCGGCAGCACGGGCACGCCGGCGGGGAAGGGGTTCGCATCGAGGGGCGCGATGCCGAGGAAACGGACGCCGGCCTGGCGGGCGCCCTCGAGATCGGTGCCCGCGTCGCCGATCATCAGGGTGCGTGAGGGGTCGGCGGAGAACGCGGCGAGGAAGGACGAAATGATTTCGCCCTTCTGGCGCGGGGCGCCGCCGACACGGGAGAAATAGGCCCTCATGCCCCGCCGGTCCATGATCCGCAGGAGCTCCTCCTCCGGCGTCCCCGAGGCCACGCCCAAGGGGAATCGCCCGCCATGCCCTTCGAGGAATTCCCGGGCGCCCGGCAGCCATGGGGCGGCGATGACCGCCTCCTCGACCAGGTCGGAAAACCGGTCGGCCAGCTGCGACGCCTCCTCTTCGCCCAGCGGGCGGCCGAGGAACTCCCGGTGGAAGTGGCGGAACTTCTCGTACCGCGAGACCCCCCCGTGGGCCAGGTGCCAGGCGACCACCCGGTCGACGACGGCCGGGCCGTACTCGCGGTAAAGGGCGGCGAAGGCCTGAGTCTTGACGTCCACGGAATCGACGAGGACGCCGTCGAAGTCGAAGACGAGCAGGTCCCAGGCCGCCATGCTCAGAGCTTCGACGCCTCGTCGGCGACCAGCCAGTCGCCCTCGGCGTGGGCATGGGCATCCCGGTTGCCCCGCTCGTGCATCTCCGCCAGGCAGTCCAGCAGTCCCTGGCCCAGGTCCACATGGTCGTTGGAGACCAGCTTGTGGCCGACCTTGGGATGGAAGGCATAGGGCGTCATCACGTAATGGCCCTCGTCCTGCTTGTTGCCGAAGGACAGGGCGACGCCGCCGGGGATCATCTCGGAGACCATGCGCATCAGGTTGCCGACCGGCATGCGCTCCGGCCCGGTCAGGATCAGGTGCCGGTTGGTGAACGCCTCGTCGAGGATGCGCACGCTGAGGCGGGCCGCATCGCCGACGTGGATGTACTCGCGCATCGCGTCGGGGCTGCCGGCGTAGGTGATCTGCCGTTTTTCCAGGGCCTGCCGCAGCAGCCGGTAGATGCCGTTGCGCTCGTCGGCCCGCCGGCCGTAGAGGGAGCCGTAGCGCAGGATGGAGAAGGCCAGGCCGTAGCGCTCGTAGTAGGCCTCCACGAAGCGCTCGGCCGACTGCTTGCTGGCGCGGTAGAAGGAACCCGCCTCGGAATAGACATAGACGGTACTGGCGAAGACGAAGCGCCGGGCGCCGGCCAGGCGCGCCGCCTCGAGGGCGTTCAGATTTCCGACCACGTTCACATTGGCCGTGTCCAGGGGCCGGTCCTTGGCCTCGTCGATGTCTGCGATGCCGGCAAAGTTGTAGACGAAGTCGCAGTCGGCGGCAGCGGCGGCCACCGCGTCGGCGTCCAGCAGGTCGCCGACCACCATCTGCTGGCTGTCGCGCAGGTAGGGCGAAGGCATGCGGTCGAAGATGCGCACGCCGTAGCCGGCATCCGTCAGGGCGTCGGCCACGTGGCTGCCGAGGAAGCCGCTGCCGCCATAGACGACGGCGGTGCCGCGCTGCGCCGTCATGTCGGCAGCCCCGCCTCGGCCATGCCCTTGAGCAGGTTCTCTACCGCCTCCCGTTCCATGATGCTGCGCGCCTCGCTGGCATAGGAACCCATGTGGGCGGTGAGGACCGCCGTCTCCATGCCGGCCAGGGGACCGGCATAGGGCTCCTTCGCATAGGTGTCGAGGGCGGCACCGGCCAGGCGCCCGTCCTGCAGGGCGGCGGCCAGGGCCGCCTCGTCGATGAGGCCGCCGCGGGCCGTGTTCACCAGGATGGCGCCGGGCTTCATGGCGGCGATGCGGGCCGCGTCCATGAAGGGGCCGCCGGCCACGCTCGGCAGGTGCAGGGAAACCACGTCGGCCTCCGCCAGCAGGCTGTCGATGTCGCGCGCCTCGGCAACGCCGTCGGGCGCGAAGGGCTGCGCGTCGTGGGCCAGGATACGGGCGCCGAAAGCCTGGGCCAGCCGTGCCACGCGGCGGCCGATGCGACCGTAACCGACGATGCCGACCGTGCGGCAGGCCAGCAGGCCGCCCATCAGGGCCTTCCATTCGCCGCGCCGCAGGCGCCGGTCGGCCTCGCCGATGCGGCGCAGGGCGTTGAGGATCATGCCGAGGGCCAGTTCCGCCACGGCCAGGCTGGGGGCATCCGGGGTGTTCAGCACGCGGATGCCCAGGTCGCCGGCGGCGGCCAGGTCCACGCTGTCCAGGCCGATGCCGCAGCGGGAAACCACCTTCAGGCCCGTGGCACCGGCCAGCACCCGACGCGTCAGGGGCTCGGTGCCGGCCACCATGCCGACGACATCACCGTCGAGCAGGCCGGCCGCCTCGTCTTCGCTGAGCTTGCGGCCGTGGGGATTCATCACTATGGAATAACCGGCGGCCGCCAGGGCGGCCAGGCCGGGCTGGCCGGCGCGGTCGAAGGAGGAGGTGGTGATCAGGATCTTCTTCAAGGTTGCCCCATTCGTTCAAGACAGCATTGTTCGACCAGCACGTCGGCTCCCGCCGGCGGCCGGATCGCCGCTGCCGGCACGCGTTCGCCGTTCCGCCAGGCCCGCAGCGCCGCCCGCTTGCCGGCGCCGGCCACCAGGAAGAGCGCGGCCCGCGTGCGGCTCAGGCGCCAGGCCGCCAGGCTGACCCGGCCGGCCGGCGGCTTCGGCGCCGCCTCGACGGCGAGGGCCGCCGGGGCCGCCGGCGATTCGCCCCAGTCGGCACCCGGAAACAGGCTCGCCGTATGGGCATCCTCGCCCAGGCCCAGCAGCACCAGGTCGAACTCCGGCGCCCCGTCCAGCTGGCGACCATAGCCGGCGGCGGCGGCGCGCGGCCCCAGTTCGCCGGGAATCACCCTCACCTGGGCCGGCGGGATGCCCACCCGGCCGAGCAGGCTGGCCCGCGCCATCTCGCTGTTGCGCGCCGGGTCGTCCGCCGGCAGGCAGCGTTCGTCGCCGAACCAGACCCACCATTTCCCCCATTCGCTCCCCTGTTCGGCCAGCGCCTCGTATACCGCCCGCGGCGTCTCGCCGCCGGCCAGCACCACGTGAAAGGCGCCCCGACCGCCGATGGCCGCCGCGGCGGCGGCGCGGATGCGCTCCACGGCCTGCCGGCGCAGCTCCGCGACGGTGGTGCAGGAATGCCAGCGGGGAGAGGGCAAGGGCTCGCGTCCGTGCTCGGCGAAACGGGCATTTTACCCGCCGCCCCCGTTTCCGGGCCCCCCCTTTGGCCTACAATCCCGGGCTTCTTCACGCATTCTCCCGAGCGAACGTGGCCATCCCCGCCCTGAAACGCAAACTGGCCGACCTGGAACTGGCACTCGGTTCCTGGATCACCCTCGCCCATCCGGCCATCTCCGAAATCATGGCGCGGGCCGGCTTCGACTTCCTCGTCGTGGACCTGGAGCACAGCGTCATTACCATCCGCGAGGCCGAGGAACTGATCCGCGTCATCGGCCTGTGCGGGGCCGCACCCCTTGTGCGGCTGACCAGCAACGACGCCAACCTGATCAAGCGGGTGATGGATGCCGGCGCCCACGGCGTCATCGTTCCCATGGTCAATTCCCGCGCCGATGCCGAGCGGGCCGTTGCCGCCGTCCAGTACCCGCCGCGCGGCAACCGGGGTGTCGGCCTGGCCCGCGCCCAGGGCTACGGCACATCCTTCGAAGACTACCGCCGCTGGCTGGCAGAGGAGGCCGTGGTCATCGTGCAGATCGAGCACATCGACGCCGTACGCGACCTGGAGGCCATCCTCGCCACGCCGGGGGTGGACGGTTTCATCATCGGTCCCTACGACCTGTCTGCTTCCATGGGCATCCCCGGCCAGTTCGACCATCCCGACGTGGTGGCGGCCATCACCCGCATCCGCAGCGTTTCCGCCGCCATGGGCAAGTCGGGCGGCATGCACGTGGTGGAACCGACGCCGGAGAAGGTGGCGGCCTTCGTCGCCGACGGCTTCCGCTTCCTCGCCTACAGCCTAGACACCCGCATGCTCGACGTGGCCTGCCGCAGCGGCCTGGCCGAGTGCCGCCGCGCCCTTCCCTGAACTCCCGGAATCCAGGACGACCCCTATGCACGCAATCGGCATCATCCCGGCCCGCATGGCCTCCAGCCGCTATCCCGGCAAGCCCCTGGCGAAGATCCACGGCATCCCGATGGTGGGACATTGCTGGCATCGCTGCAAGATGAGCCGCACCCTGGCCGAGGTCTACATCGCCACCTGCGACGAGGAGGTGCGGGCCTACGCGGAGAGCATCGGGGCGCCCTGCATCATGACCGCCGACACCCACGAGCGGGCCACCGACCGCTGCGCCGAGGCCATGCTGAAGATCGAGGCGGCCAGCGGCCGGCGCACCGACATCCTGGTCATGATCCAGGGCGACGAGCCCATGACGCGGCCGGAGATGATCGACCAGGCCATGGCCCCCATGCTGGCCGACCCGGCCATCAACGTGGTGAACCTGATGGCCGACATCGAGACCATCGAGGATTTCGAGGACCCCAACGAGGTCAAGGTGGTGGTGGACCTGAAGGGAGATGCGCTCTATTTTTCCCGCGAGCCGGTACCGTCGCGAAGGAAAGGCGTGACCACGGTGCCCATGCTCAAGCAGGTCTGCATCATTCCCTTCCGCCGCGACTACCTGCTGCGTTTCAATTCCCTGCCGCCGACGCCCCTGGAGGTGATCGAGTCGGTGGACATGATGCGCATCCTGGAGCACGGCGAGAAGGTGCGCATGGTGATGACGCAGGCCAGGACGGCCAGCGTCGATACGGCGGCCGACCTGGAATGCGTCGTCGAATTGATGCGCGGCGACGACCTGATGGCACGCTACTCCGCCTAGCCTTCCGCCGGGTCCTCGCGCCCGGCGTCGCCCTCTCACCGATGGGCGTCGCCGGGGAACAGGAAGGCGGCCACCTGCTTGCCGTGGCGGACGAACGGCGCCTCCAGGGTGCGGAAGGTGAGCCAGGCCAGCAGGTTGGCGACCACGACGGAACACAGGCAGAGCAGCGCCGACACCAGCAGCGCGTGGTCGCTGGTCGTGCGGTCCGGGACGGCGGTGGCCCACAGGCGGGCCATCAGGTACATCGCGGGAAAGTGCCACAGATAGAAGCTGTAGCTCTGCCGGCCCATTGTGCGCAGCCAATGGTGCTCCCAGAGGTGGGAAGAGCGCACGAAGAGGAGTCCGCCGATGACCATCGCGGCGCCCGTCACCTCCATCAAACCCGCCGTGGCGGAAATCCCGAAGGCCCGCTCGGCGGGCATCAGGAGGACGGCGGCCAGCCAATAGGCGGTCTGCGCGGGCCTGCCCTCCAGTCGCGACAGGAGCGCTCCGCCATACAGCGGGATGAGCAGGCCGACGTAGAACTTGCACAGTTGGGGAAGGATCACCCCGCCCGGCTTGAGGATCGGCAGGATGAACAACGCGCCCAGCGCGAGCCCGTTGAGCCACGGCCCCGACCGGCGCGACACGAGGTACATCGCGGGAAAGAAGAGGGCGACGACCAGTTCCACCATCAAGGTCCAGGTGACGGGGTTCAGGTAGGTATTGACCAGCAGGATGTTCGTCGCCACCAGGCGCAAATCCACCGGTTGCTCGTACCACTTGCGGAACCAGGGCGTCGTCGCCTGCACTTCCTGGAACTGGACGCCGAGCGAAAGCGCGGCGATGACGACCAGGGTCGTGAGGATGTGCGCCGGATAGATCCGGAAGCCCCGTTTGACCAGGAAGGCACCGTATTGCTTCAACCAATGCCCCCGCGCCTGGTCGAGTGACAAGCCGAGCACGACGCCGCTCAGGACGAAGAAGATCGTCACAGCGACGCCCCCGTTGCCGATCGCCGTGGCAAGCCTGGCAATCCACTGTTCCGGGCTGTCGACGTCCTGCAATGGCAGGGCCCACAAGCGCGTCGCCCCGTCGATCTGGAATACGGCGAAAGAGTGATAGACGGCGACCATGCAGGCCGCCACGCCGCGCAGCGATTCCAGGGGCCCGATGAACCCCCGGCTCATGCCGGCCGTTCCGGCGCCGCCACCCCCGGTGCGCGTCCCCGGCGCCGGTCGCCGATGACGCGGGCCGGAACGCCGCCGACGATCGCGAAATCGGGAACGTCCCGCGTCACGACGGCGCCGGCCCCCACCACGACATGGGATCCGATGGTGACGCCGGCCACGACGACGGCGTTGGCGCCCAACCAGACGTCATCGCCGATGCTGATCGTTCCGCCGGTCTGGCCTTGTTCCCACATCGGCAGGTCCGTCCTCGCCGTCCCGTGGTTGCTGGCCCGGATGACGACGTTGGGGCCGATCATGATGCCGCTGCCTATGGTGATGGAACCGAAATCGGCAATCAGGCGGGCATTGCCGTTGATGGAAACGCGATCGCCCATCCTCAGGCTAGCGCCGCCGCAGGCACGTAGCACGACGCCGTCTACCAGGTAAATCTCGTTGCCCAGTCTGATGTTGCCGGGACAGGCGACCTCAACGTGGCGACCGATGGACAGCACGGGGCCGGCCGCGGCGAGGACCGCCCGGTAGTACAGGCGGCGCAGCAGGCGGCCCGTGCGGCCGGGGATGGCGGCCAGCAGGGCGCCCCACCAGTCGCGGATCTCATCCAGCAGAAACTTGCCTGGAAATGCTCGCGTTTGCATGTGTTTGCGTCGGACGGCTCTACGATTGCCGGACGTGGGAGCTGTCACGACATTTCATATCCGATTCCTTTTCGCCCGCCATCCCGTTCGGGTTCCGAGCCCCGAGGGAAGACAGGGCACATGCGTGGCTGGTCGTGGCAATCATGGTCTTATCTAAGGTCCATCGATCCGTGCGAGACGGTCGCGAATCGCCCGAATTGCAAGTTTGCGCAATTCGTCCGGCGTGGCGGCGAAGTCGATCCGCGAAGGATCGTCCCGAAAATCACTCCTGACGACCGTACTTGTTGGATCGTAGTACACACAGGGTGTCCCGACAAAGTCCGCGATGTACGCCGGTGATGAAAAGGGGAAGACGACGACAAGATGGCTGCCCGCAATCATGGAAAACAGATTGTTGGAATGGTTCTCCAGGCACAGCGCTCCCGAGTCAGCCAACTCGTCAAGAAAGACGAAGTAGTCCCGGTCGTAACCGGACCTGTAGCCACGCTTGGTCTTCAGGCGAAATACGACCGGCCTGCCGAATTCGGTTTCCAATTCTCCCCTGAGCGCGAGGGTGTCCGTTACGAACGCGCGCATCTTTTCAGGTTGATGGTAATTCGGGAACACGCCATTGGAGAGACTGACCGCGTCGCTGCAAGGAGGGACGTCGATGATAGAGATCGACAGGACGTCTTCCGGGGTCTCCCCGGGCTCAGGCAGATACCACACGATCGGACCCACGGCCTCGATTTTGGCACCGGGAAGGATTGATTCAAGGTATTTCGCGAATGCCCTTGTCCACACCCAGTGCCGATCCACCCGAATCCATCGAAAACTTGGCATGTCCGAGGCCAAGCCGCCGTCAACGTACACGATCGGTTTGGCTGACTGGGAATACCAGACCATGTGGGTCGTCGCATTCCGGAGCTGCCGCAACCACATGGGTTGCCTGGGATAGTTCGCGGCACTCAGGACAACGGCGTCGATGAGGTGGCGATCGTCCAACTCCTGTGCGATAACCGCCTCGGCGAAATCCCTGCCGAGCAACAGCAAATGGGGAGCCTTCAATGGGAGCAGAAGGTACTGAATCAGGACGCCCAGGTGCCTGACCGTCAATTGGATCCGCCGCAGGGGACGCAGCGGCGTCTCGTTGAACAACTGCAGCAAGGGATGCCTCGCGTACGTGAAGGCTGGGCTTGACGAGCCTTGCTGTCCCTTGGCCAGTTGGACAATGAGGCGTTTTCCATCCGAAAGAGGGCGTATCGGTCCCGTCCGACAATATTGAACGAAGCGGTGGTCGCTGTTGTTCTCGGAGAGGCTTTCGATGCCCACGCCATACACCAGGACAACGGAATCGCTGGAGGCCGACTTTCCCCACCAATGCATCAGAGATGCAAGGCTGAGCGCCCAATGGATCAGGAATTCGCCAATGTTCAACAGCGCTTGCCTGGGTCGAATCCTAACCTCCCCGATCCCCAGTCCTATCGTCGCCCTGCCTGTGAGCAGTTTCTCCCCCGATGCGGTGTCCTTCTCTCTTCCGTCGGCACACCGCCGGTGGATCAAGGAAGCGTAGCTCGGCAAGGCCACCCCTACGATTGCCTGCATCACCCGATGAAGCAATTCCTCTGCCGGGTAACCCAAAGCACCGGTTGTGCGCGGTTTGAGCCACGCGAGGATACGTTCGACTTCTTTTTCGAAGTCATGGTTAGCGTCGTTGCTGTCCAACTTGATCTCTTCCGCAATGCCTGCCTGGTCGACAAGGTCAAAAGACGTTGACGGTGAAAGCCGATGGGGCTGGCGCCGGGCAAGGCCAATGGCCAAGCACCCATAGAGGTGCTGGCGCCGGCATGCCGGCGGCTTTGGCTGCGATGCCAACCAGCCCCCCCACGTACCCCGCATGGGGCACGGCGTCCGGTTGCAAGGTTAATCGATTCCGAGAGGGGTGTTGTGAGCTTCCCTCTGTTTTCAGCTTCCAGGCCGATCGATCTGCGCCGCGGACTTCCGGGCATTCCGGTCTTTGCCCCATGCGGACGGTACTTCGACAGCGCCCGGTATGTTGCCGCGGCCGGCTGAGGAACGATTCGATGAAGCCGGGAGCAGGCTCCTCGTCGGCCCGTACGGCCGGGACACGGGTCCGCGATCGCGTCCTTTATCCTTTCGACTCCCCGTCTGCCGTGGCGCACCGGCGCTCTGCGACGTCTATCGCTTCCTCGCGGGGCGCCAGGCAACCACGGACGCCGGCAGGAGACAATTGCCGCCGAAGACAACCGGTTCCTCATGGAGCAATTCCACTTCTCCATCGACTTCCAACTGCTTCAACTCGGGAAGCAACGTGGAATTGTAGTCATTGAGGTCCATATACCGCCTTTGCAGCAGGCCCAGGGTCGTCGTCTCCGGGCAATGCTGGAAAATCGGTTCGAAATGCAGGACCCGTCTCGGCGCGACGGCAATCAAGTTCCTGAGCGCATTTCTCGAATCGCTGACGTAGGCAAATGAAAACGACGTGAAAATATCGGCATCCGGCGGAATCGCCAGGTCCGAAATGCCCGGCGACGCAAAATCACCTTTCCCGATATTGACCGTCAGTCCATGCCGTTTGGCGAGCCCCGCTGCCAGAACCGCTCCCTCGGCCGTGTATTCGATTCCGGAGATGGAATCGTACTGGACATGGCCTCTTCGGGCTATCTCGAGTAGAACCGAGCCGTACCCGCATCCGATCTCCACCAGATGCCGCGATGGACTGTCGGCAAGCACCCGCTCGATCAGGGCCACGTGAGTTTCATGGGCGCCCTTTTTCCGCATGAGAACCAAGTCCTGATGAACCGAACAGGCACACATCAAATCGGGGGAGCATTCCCATTCCCTGACGACATCGAGGTCGCACGGGTTGTCCTTCCAGCGATTGAGCAATGCCCCCCACTTATCGACGCTGTACTCTCGCAATATCTGCTCTTCGGTCTTCGCCTTCTTGCTTTCGCCACTTGCGAGGAGCCTGGCGACCCAGGGCGTGTGAAGCGGCAAATCGTCGAGGTTGATGGGCTGCGCCCCGTCGGTACGGATCTCCATTCGATGCCCTGGCTTTACTTTTCGCTCGACCAAATCATTTCCCTCCAACGCTAACGGGGTCATAGCGGGCGCGATCAGCGGGTACTCATCACCTGCGATCCCGGATCAGACCGCGCCCTTGAATCCTGCGCCACATCGCGGATGCGGTTCCATCCTGGCGCTACCCCGTGGCTTCGCGCAAATGGACTATTTCCTTCTGTGGCAGACAACACCGCGCACCGCCTGGCGGAATGCAACTTACCACCTTCTTGCCGGCCGCCAGGGCAACGACCATCGCCATGCTGTTGCAGCCGACGACAATGTCCGTTCGGGAGATGTCTTCCAGCAGGCCCCGTCCGTCACTGAGTTCGACGAGGTCGCCGTGGGCGTGTAGAACGCCTTGGTACTTGTCCGCAAGTTCCGAAGGATGGGGGCGAATCACCACCTTCGAGATGCCCGGATGAACGATGTGCCTGTGCCGGAGAAAGTATTCGATCGCATCGAATTCCGTATAACCCCAGTGGCGTTCGGCGCCATGCCGGAGGCGGGCATGCCCCGAGATGTTCTCGCAAACGAACAACACGATGGGAGACGCCTCGTTGAAGGGCCTGCCCGGCCCGGGACGCTCCGCCAGGTAACGCTGCACCTCCAGCAAGTAGGGATTGGCGACCAGTGAAATCGGGATGTCGGGGAACACGTCTGCCGCCATGGTTCTCGCGTATTCGTCCGGCACCCAAATCTCGTCCGGAAGATGCTTCACGCCATTCCGAACAAATCTTTCCAGATAGTTGACCCAGTGATCCAAAAAAGCCGCCGAGCGCCTCCCCGCCTGCCGCGCCAGTTCAATCGCTTCCCATTCCAGGTCTGATTGCCAACTGGTTCCGCATAGGAGGGAATCCGTGGTCGATATCGCGTCACGCAGGCTACAGGTCTCGACCGGCCCGAACTTGCTCGTGAATACCCTTACCGCCGGCCCTTCCAGGACAAGCTTGCATTGCAGCTTGGTCCGGTAGGCGAAACTCGCCAGAAGTTCAGCTCCGCCGGCATCGTGGGCCACCAGTGCTATGGGTGCCCCGGTCATTGGCGAACCATGGCTCCACGACGACAGCACGATTCCACAACTGCCGTTACCGGTTCGATGCCAAAGCGGATTGCTGGGATATGGAGGATCATCCTACGTTCTCATCGATCGCCCGGACCGCATCATAGAGCCCGTGGCTGTCCGCACCCACGGTGGCGCCGGCCAGGTCCCGGACATTGCCCGCTACCTTCTCGACGGCGTCGGCAAAGTCCTTGATATCCGAGATTTCCATCCCTTCCCGGACCAGGGGCGAAAGCAGCAGCTCCTTTTCGTAGAGCCTTTCCGTCACCGGGCACAGGCCTCTCGGATACGCATACCTCACACCTGGGTTGCAGGTGAAAGGGAACCCCTTCTTTCCGATCGCGATCTGCCGTTGGTAGACCGGGTTCCAGTAGAGCGGTGCAACATAGCCTTCGGCGAAGGGTGTCGTGTCCCAATACTTCGCTTTCGGGAGCTCCGCAGCCACCGCGCGGAGGAACAGGTTTCTCGATATTCCCAGCACATCTTCATCGAGCCGCACCGGATACATGTAGTAGGAGTGCGTGGATCCCTTCTCGACTTCCTGAATGCGCAGCCCGCCGATCGGGCGCAACCTGTCATCCAGGTACTTGGCCAACACTTCCCGATGGGCCAGGATTCCCGCGAGCTTCTTGAACTGTTCAGCACCGATTGCGGCTTGCAACTCCGTGAATCGGTAATTGCTGCCGATCGTGTTCGAAATGTCTTCCAATCCGTACGCGGCGGCGGCATTCTCCCCATGATTCCGGATCAGCCTGCATCGAAGCGCGATTCCTTCATCGTCCGTCGCCAGCACACCGCCCTCGCCCGTATGGATGTGCTTGTGGAAATTCAGACTGAAGCCGCCGACGTCACCGATGGTTCCGACGGGCCGACCCTTGTAGAACACTCCGGGCGCCTGCGCAGCATCCTCGATGACTTTGAGCCCGTGCCTGTCCGCAATGGCCATGATCGCGTCCATGTCGGCTGGATATCCGAACAGGTGCACCACCAGGATGGCCTTCGTTCTGCTGGAAATTCGGCTTTCGATCGATGCCGGATCCAGGGTATATCGATTGGGGTCGATATCGGCAAAAATCGGGATACCCCCATAGAACAATACGGTCGTGGCACTGGCGGACATGCTGTATGGCGAACAAATCACTTCGTCCCCAGGCTCGATGCCGATGGCTCCGACCGCCACCTGCAATCCGGTTGTCAGGGAATTGACGCTGATGACGTTCCGGAAGCCATAGGAATCCGCCCACAGCCTCTCGAATTCCAAGACCTCCCTCCCGCCATCGAAGAATTTTCCGGCCGCACCAACGAATCCGGAAAGCACGTCCGAATCGAGTACCCGGATTGCGGCCGCCTTTTCCTCTTTCCCCATCGAGACCCGGTTGGGGAAGGCTTTTGTCCTGACGGGATTGCCGCCCAATATTGCAAGTGTGCTCATGATCTTATTGGCTCAGAATTTTCAGGATGCGTTTCGATACGTTCACGCTTTGCTCGAAATTGTCGAACAGGTCCTGCCGCCGCAGGATGCGCTTTGCCGCAGCAACGACATTGACCATGTAATCTTCGAGAACACCGGTTTCCCGACTCTGCACGCGCAACTTGGGATAGAAACGTCCCGTTCGGGCAGGCGTCGATAGCATTTCGATTTCGTTGCCGCCGTTCTTCAACAGCACGGCGCTCTTCACGAAGAATACCGAAATCTCGAAGTGTGAAAATTGCACGGCCTTCAGACCGATGCATTGGACGTTGGTCCCGTGCCAATCGAAGGAAACGCTCAGGGTGGGATCGGCTTCGAATTCATCGTAGGACTTGCAGCTCGTCCGCGCGTCCGACAGGTCAATCGGCCGTCCGAAAAGGAACTCGAGCAGATCGAAGGCGTGGCTGCAGTTGTTGTGAAATCCACGCTGATAGGTGATGACGATGTTCGTGCATTCCTCGTCCCCAAGGATCGAGTCGATTGTCTGCTTCAGGCGGACCATCGAGGGCTGGAAGCGGCGGAAGAAATTGACCAGGACTTTCGTGTGGCTGGCACCGTACATCTCGAGAAGATGATCCAGCCTCGCGGGATCCGTATCGACCGGCTTTTCGCAAATGACGAGCGGCGGCCCTCGTTTGAGAAGCTCCGCCAGATAGCCGTAGTGCGTTTGCGTGGGGGTGCTCACGACAACAAGGTCGTAATCCGGGATGCTCACGTCGGCAAGGTCGCCCACAGACCGGACGCCATAGCGTTCCGCAATCCTCAGTGCTATCGACTTGTCAATGTCGTACACCTCGAACGCAATGTCCGGATCCGCGTCGAACGCCTTCGCGTACGTTTCGATCGCTCCGGTGTCGATATCGTACATTGCACCGATGTTTCCGCATCCCAATATCAGAGCCTTGTACATCGGGACCTCAAAGCAACACGTCCCAACTCAGGGGCGTTCCTCGCGGCAAGTCCTGTTTGACGGTCTTGCCCAGTACCTGTTCGATGCATTTCGGCGGCAGCCCATAGCCGGGTCTGATGCTCCTGACCACGTCCGGAGTAATGGTGTCTCCGGCCTTCATGTCTTTCACGATGTAGAGGGACCGGCGAAACTTCCTGTTTGCCAGTTCGCTTTGTTTGGGGTCATAGTTCACTCTACCCTTCGCTTCCCATGCGGTCTTGGCATCTCGACAAAGAGCCGCCAATTCGGTCGCCTCGATTGAGAAGCTGTCATCCGGTCCGCCACGGCTGCGGTCGAGGGTGAAGTGCTTTTCGATGATGGCCGCCCCCAGTGCGACACCCGCGATGGCCGTCGTATTGTTCAGGGTATGGTCGGACAGACCCGTGACGACGCGAAACCGCTCGATCATGTCCGGGATCGTTCGCAGGTTGTAGTCGGAGGCGGGCGCGGGATAGCCGCTGACGCAATGCAGGATCGCCAGTTGCTTGCATCCTCCCGCCCGCGCCGCGCCTATGGCCTCCGCCACCTCCGAGAGATTGGCCATGCCCATGGACATTATCATCGGCTTGCCCGTCCTGGCGACATACGAGATCAGCGGCAGATCGATCGCTTCAAAGGATGCAATCTTGTAGGCGGGGCAATTGAGATCTTCCAGAAGGTCGACCGCTGTGGTATCGAACGGGGTGCTGAACAGCGTTATCCCGAGCTTGCGTGCGTGGTCGAACATGGGCGCGTGCCACTCCCAGGGCGTATGCGCCTCCTCGTACAGGTCATGGAGCGTTCGCCCGTCCCACAAGCCGCCGGATATTCGAAAGTCCGCGCTGTCGCATTTCAAGGTAATGGTGTCGGCCGTATAGGTCTGAATCTTGACGGCATCCGCTCCCGCTGCTTTCGACGCTTCAATGATCCTGAGCGCCTGCGCCAGGCTGCCGTCGTGGTTCGCTGACATTTCGGCGATCACCATAGGCGGCTCGTCAGGACCGACCCGACGGCCGGCGATGTGGATATGTTCGGCGTCACGCATGGCGTTCGTCGTCCGAGGCAATGAGCCACTCCTCACAAAGGAGGCCGAAGCAAATGAGGTCGTGATACCTGGCCTCGATGCGGTGGTGTTGGCGCAAAACGCCCTCCTTCCGGAACCCCAAGCTCAAATGAAAACGAATGGATGATTCGTTGGTGCCCAAAACCTGACCGCACAGTTTGTGTATTTGCAAGGATCGAAATGCATAGTCTATTGCGGCCTTTCCGAACTTCCTCCCGGTGCCCTTTGGCTTGTCCGGAGCAGCGAGGAATCCCCATTCGGAAATTGCGCCGGCACCGACGCCCTTCAACTGCACGAATCCAAGGGCCTCATGCCTCTCTTCGATGATCAGAAGCCGGCGCGTCGGGTCCGAGGCGTTGCGCTCAAACCAATCACAATGCTCGCGCCACGAGATCTCGTGCTGAGTCAGCATATGCCGGCGCACATGGGGCAAATTCCGCCAGGCCAACAAGGGCTCCAGGTCAACAGATGCGAGCTGCCGTACTTCAGGATGTACTTTCATTTGGCGCCAATATCAGTGTTCTTGCCCGGTCCAGTCCGAGTCCGTCCGTTACGCAGGCGCTGGCGCGCTGCATGGCTTGCAGTTGGCCGGCTGACGACAGGAATTCAATCGCCTCCGCGATTTCGCCTGGGAGACCATTCCGACTCTGCAGCATAATCGAGGCTCCCGCCCTCGCCAGTGCCTTCGCGCCTTCGATCTGGTTGTCGGCGAGGACCATGGTCAGGGTTGGCAGGCCCATGCAACAGCGCTCCCATGCCGACGTGCCGGCCGCACCGACCGCGACATCGCTTCCGGCCATCACTTCCGCCATATTCTTTACGTCCACCAGAACTTCCGTGCGCCACTTCATGTGCCCAGCGCGAGTCCTGACCGAATCGATCCAGGCAGCGCGAGGCCCAAGCACGACGGCAATCTGACAGGCCTTGTCCAGGGGGCTGCGATCGAGTGCATCCAGCACAGCACGGGTGGCATTGTTCGCGTCGACGCCGCCCATGCTGACGAGAATCCGCCTGATGGGTGACTGCTCCCGTCGCAAGAGGCTGTATTCGCGCATTGCGGCAAATTCTGGACGAATCAAGGCATATCTCGGACCGGCAAGCACACGGCACCCCGCGGGCACCAGCGCATCGTAGTCTTTTGCCGCACGATTGAGGTTCTGGTCGATCAGGAGATCGCATTCGTGGGTTCTGTCCGCCAGGTCGTCGATCACCATGAGCCGGCCACAGTGGGAGCGGAGGCGCCCCTCCCAGCTGGAATCGATCGCATAATGATCCACGATCAACCAGTCGACACCTTGGTTGCCGATGCAAGCCCCGGTCTGCTCTGCGTCAGACTTCGAATCCGCTCCCAGCCAGTGGGCGTGGGAGGGGACAGACCTGCCATGGCATTCGCGATCCTCCGCGTCGACCAGCGGCTGAAGGGCGTGCACCTTGAACCCCTGGCCCTGAATCAACTCGCCCAGGTTTCCCGGATGGGTCCGGCAAACGAACTCGCACTGCGCGTCATCCTTGCGCAGGGATTCCGCCAACGCCAGGCAACGCATGACATGGCCCGTTCCAATTTGGGTGGACGCATCAACCCTGAAGACAATGCGCCTCAGATCATTCTCCCTGGCGCGTTGCCCGTTTCCTGACGGAATAGCAGGCCTTGGCCATTTCCATGTCCTCCAGATCATCAATATCCATCGCCGAGATCCAGCTCATCTCGTGAAAGGCATGGTCCGGCATGTAAAAGCTCCTTGCCTTTTTCAACGCAGGGACACGCGCGATCCAGAGGGCGCCGCTCGGACAAAAAAGCCCTGGCAGGTCCTGAGAACGGGCACTGCGCGCTTCCGGAAACAGGTATTTCGGCTTGTCCTGCGGATCGAGTTGAAATGCCCACCAGGGATTCATCCAGCCAAACCGGAAACAACTCAGCTGCGAATCCACACCGCGCGCCAGGAACCCATGAACCGCCTGGCGGATGTCTTCGGCGTCACGGAGCGGGCAGTTCCCCATCAGTTGGGATACGCAATCGAATTGCTCGTCCCAATGGCGTTCTGCCTGCTCGAGAGCGGCAAGAGTGGCCTCGCTGGAAGGCGTAATGTCGTCTGCGGCCGTACCCCGGAGAAAAGGTACGGCCGCGCCGAACGCCTGCCCTACCTCCGCAATTTCCGGGTCATCGGTGGACAGCAACACGCGGTCATATTGCCCCGATCCGAGTGCCGCTTCGACACTCCAGGCGAGCAACGGCTTGCCATGGAAGTCCAGGATGTTCTTTCGGGGCAGCCGCTTCGAGCCTCCCCTGGCCAGAATGATGGCTATGTGCTTCATCACCAGATGCTCCATCCGCCATCGACAACGAAGGTATGACCTGTGACACCGGAACTTTGTTCCGACGCCAGCATGTCGATGGGTCCGACGACCTCTTGCGTGGTGAGCATGCGGCCCATGGGACAGAGTCTCGCGTATCGGGCCTTGAAGGTCTCGTCCACACGTCCTTCCACGCCGCTGAAAGCCACGCAGTTGACCTGAATGTGCCGACCGCTGAGCCGAACGGCCAACTCCTTCGTTAAATGGATCAGGGCCGCCTTTGCAACGCTGTAATGCACCGGAGACTGGGTGTTCGGGTCCTCGTACAACGAAGGGGTCGCCGCCACGACACCATAGACCGACCCGACATTGATCACCTTTCTTAGGGCACTTTCTTCATGCAATGCCAGGGCCATCGTCAATTCATAGGGCGCGATCACATCCAACAGGAACTCGCTCGCAAAGTGGTCGCGGCTGACCACTCCATCCGCTCCCATGGCCAGAAAATCAAGGCTTCGCGCATTGTTGATCAGGCAGTGGGGACGCTCACCGCGCAATGCCATTTCTTCCGTCAGCGCGCCTGCTGCCTGGGGCTCGGTAAGGTCGCATCTGATTACCGCAAAGCGCTTGCCATGGTGTCCGAGCTCCGCCGTCAACCTGTCCCGGGAGGCATCCGTCCGGCAGGTGGTGATGACGCAATCGCCACGCGACAGAAAGTGCTCGACGATGGCCCGCCCCAGTTTCCCGCTGCCCCCTGTGATGACTATCGTTCTGGGTTTCACATTCCTGTACCTGCTTCAACGAGTTCAACGACGTTCAACATGAACTCGGGCTGGATTCTCACATCCTTGTGCTTGATGCCGCCAATGAAGTCGGCCAACGCACTTCTGAACGCCGAGTACGAGTCGGTGAAAATCAGATCCTTCCAGCCGGATTCACCCATCACCCGCAGCGCAATGGGCGCCGACGCCATTCCGGTCGAACTGACGAGCAACTGAAATCCATCGCTGTAGCCCACGGCCAACGTCGTTCCGTCATCGTACTTCCACGATTGAGTCCGCGCTACCGGGCCGTGCTCCCCCGCCAACAGGAGCGCGGGCTCCAATGCATGGACCGCGTATTTGTTCCAGCTTTTCGGTACCGTCGCGTGGATCTTGCGCAGTGGGCCGACGTGTTGCCGATCTTCGGGTGTCAGCTGCAGTTCCCTCGCATAGCGGAGCGCAGAGCAGGAAAAGACTTGTCCTGGGTAAAGCTGCAAATCCAGCAGCCGTTTGGCTGCAGCAGTGGAAAGGGCAAGGGGCTTGTCGATGAAGACCGGAATTCCAGCCATCAGGAACGGGCCTGCAAACTCGAAATGATGTTCGGCGTCGTCCCGGGCCAGGAGAAGTCCGTCCACCTGACCCAACATGTCGGTATACCGATCTACGACATTCGGGATGAGGGACGCGGCGGACAGGCGCACGGTAACCTCCGGGTCTTGCGTCCAGCAGTGGGTGACCTTCGCCTCCACCAGGCGGCTTTCCGGAGAATGCTGCTTTTCCAGGTATCGGGGTATGACTGGAAAGCCGCAATCCTCCATCCGTTCCCGGTCATAGCCGTTGAATATCGCCGACCATGAATATGGGTGGCCGTTGCCCTCGGACATCCCAATCACGCCCAGACTGAGAACGCTCATGCGATTTTCCATCGGGACGGATTCACGAAGTCACGATCGCCACACGCGAGATCCGACGCGTCGAAGGTGTCGCCCGCGGAGAAGTCGACGAAGCATTGGCGATACTGGTCCAGGTTTTCAACTCCAACGAGCACGGCATCCAGGAACGGAATGTCCCGCACAAAACTCAGCGCCGCCCTGCCTGGGGAGAGGCCTTGCATTTCAGCTGCAGCTCGCCAACGCTCCAGCAGATCACGTATCGGGTTGAAGTATGCGGGCACCTTCGCCATGGGCATCAACAGCAAGCCCTGCAGGAATACAGATCTTGCGTGCACTTCGATCCCGGAGTCCTTCAGGCGCTGCAAGCTGCCGTCCCGCAGCAATCTCTGATCCAGAACACTGACCGGCAATTGGACGATATCCGGTTTGAAGACCTTCAGCGCTGCCGCCAACTGATCCGCGTCATAGATCGAAACGCCAATCTTTTCGACGGACCCGGCATCCTTCAGATCTCTCATCGCGTCCGCCAGTTTCTCGCCGTCGGCCGCCAGAAGATCATTCGCACTGTGGAGCAGCAGGCCATACAGCTTTCCCGATGAAAGCTTCGCCAGGGATTCCCCAAAGGTGTCTACAAGCTGGCGAACCTGGCCGTCGGATATGGCCGGAGTTCCGAACGCGGGCGTCTTGGTAATGACCTTGAAGGCCTGAAGAGGATTGGCACCCAATACCGCTTCCGCGTTCCCGTACAAAGAGGCCGTGTCCAGAACCCGGACCCCATTGCTCTCGGCTTCGGCAAGGATCGCCTTTACCTCCCGCAACGGCGTCACGCCGTCGCGATTGGCCAGTCCGTACGCCAGACCCCATTGCACGGTGCCCAAACCAAGCCGGCAGGGTGGTTTCATTGGCACACTGCTTCTTGCAGGACCCTGATGACCGTATCCTGATCCTCCTGCGACAGCCCCGGATACATCGGAATGCTGATGACCTCCGAAAAGAAGCGCTCCGCCTCCGGACAGTATCCAGCGACGAAACCCATCCTTTCGAAGTGGGGTTGGCGATAAACGGGAATGTAGTGCAGGTTCACGAGGATTCCGGCACTTCGAAGCCGCTCGTACGCCTCGCGACGAGTACATGCGATTTCCTCGAGCTTCAACCGGACGACGTAGAGGTGGTAGCTTGAGTAGCAGTCAGGATGCTGCCAGGGCGTGACGACCGGGAGCCCGGCCAGGTCGCGATCATATGTTGCAGCGATGACATGACGTCGCGTCGCGAAATCATCTATCCGCTTCATCTGGCTCACACCCAAGGCAGCATGGATGTCAGTCATCCGGTAGTTGAAGCCAAGCGCGATCTGCTGGTAGTTCCATATCTCGCCGGCAGGCCTGGGCTGCATATCCGCCGCGTCGCTCGTGATTCCATGGCTACGCAACAAACGCAGCCGCTTTGCCAGAAGCGGGTCCTGTGTCAGCGCCATTCCGCCCTCTCCGGAGGTGATGATCTTCACCGGATGGAAGCTGAAAACGGTGATGTCGCTGAAACGGCAGTTTCCGATCCGTTCGCCTTGGAAACGCCCACTGATGGCGTGCGATGCGTCCTCGATGATCCTGAATCCGTATTGCCTGGAAAGCGCATGGATGCCGGCCATGTCGCAAGCCTGACCACAGAGGTGGACCGGAATGACCAGCTTGGGGAGCCGACCGGTCTTCGCGGCCATGGCCAGTTTTTCCGCCAACCTGTCGACGCTCAGATTGTAGGTCTTCGGATCGATATCGACGAAATCCACTTCTGCGCCACAATAGAGGGCACAGTTTGCGGTGGCCACGAAGGTGATAGGCGTCGTCCAGACCAGATCTCCTTCGCCTATTCCGAGTGCCAGGCAGGCAATGTGCAGTGCACTGGTGGCGCTATTGACGGCGACCGCGTGCCCCACGCCGCAGTAGGCCGATACCGCCTCTTCAAATGCCGGAACCACGGGGCCCTGGGTGAGAAAGCTCGAACGCAGAACGTCCGTTACCGCTTGGATGTCGGCTTCATCGATATCTTGGCGACTGTACGGAATCATAGCTGGCGCAATTCTTGGGCGAACCCATCGATTTCCTGCTGGCGGAGTCTCGCAAAATGCGCGTCCGCACCACCGATCCTTCTCCCGAGGAGCTGGCTGACCTTATCGTTCGACAAACTCATGTCGAATGGCCGTATTGAGAGAGACGGTTGATTGGCCAACAGACCAGCCCTGATCGGGGCATCGCTCAGATCGAATGCCCTGGCAATCCTGAGCCCGAATTCGTACTTCGACATCCTGTCGTCGCCCACCACGTGAAATATCCCTGCTGCACCGCGGGCGACAAGCTCATGGACGGTGTCGGCGAGAGCCTCTATCAAGATCGGGGTGAAGAAGACGTCCTGGAAAAGGGTGACTTCCGAACCTGAACGAAGCGCGTCAAGGATCCCGTCGCTAAACGACCGACGGTAGCTCGGGCCCCAGCCGTAGAAATTCGTTCGTACCACTAGGGCCCCAGCGTTCAATTTCAGGACCTGCCTTTCGGCTTCGGCCTTGGTCTTTCCGTAGGTATTCCTTGGTGCGGGCGGACAGTCTTCGCCGACTCGCGGCTCCTCCCCAGAAAACAAATGGTCGGTGGAAACATGTACCAGAGGGGTGCCGGTTGCGGCACACGCCGCCGCGACGTTGGCAGCCAGCGTCACATTGTCGTGCCACGCCCGCTCCGGGTCCGCGTCGCAGGCCTCGATGCTCGTAAGGCCCGCGGCATGGACGACGACGTCAAACGGGCCCGCATCGAGGATGCGGGCAAAGGCATCGGGGGATTCGATGTCGATCCTCTTCGTGTCCACGTCGGCAAGCGAAACTGCCCTGTTGTGGAGACCCGTGACGACCCGCCAACGATTCCGGATCGCAAGCGCCCAATTGACGGCAAGCAGGCTGGCGCCGCCGGTAAAAAGAATACGTTTCTCCATGGGATCGATCAGATCGTGCCTATCTTGGCGCGATTGACCTCGATCCATTTTCCCAACGCCTCGGCCGACATCCATTCCGTATTGTTTTCCGAGGAGTAAACGAAGCCCGGCGGCACCATGACGCCATTGTTGATCCGGGCCGGATCGGAAGACCAGTTGTGAATCATCGGCAGGATCTTGAAGTGATCGTCGTATGCGTAGGTATTCGGGCCGTCCTCGATCCCGATCATCTGCTCGTGAATCTTTTCGCCAGGCCGGATACCGATGATGTTGTGCCTCGCGCCAGGAGCCACAGCGGCCGCGATGTCCAGGATATTCATGGATGGAATCTTCTTCACATAGATCTCGCCACCCTGCATGTCCTCGAACGCATGCCAAACGAGCTCCACGCCCTGCTCCAGCGTAATCATGAAGCGCGTCATTCGCGTATCGGTGATCGGTAGCACGCCGGTTTGCGCCAGGGACAGGAAAAAAGGGATCACCGATCCCCGGGAACCCATCACGTTTCCATAGCGGACGACAGCGAATCTCGTCTTGTGCGTCCCGGCATATGCATTCGCCGCAACGAACAGCTTGTCGGATGCAAGTTTGGTTGCACCGTAGAGGTTGATCGGGTTACTGGCCTTGTCGGTGGAAAGCGCAACCACCTTATTGATTCCGCGATCGATGCATGCATCGATCAGATTCATCGCGCCGTTGATATTGGTTTTTACACACTCGAACGGGTTGTATTCGGCGGTCGGGACGATCTTGGTCGCAGCAGCATGAACGACATGGTCGATTCCATCGAGAGCGCGTGCGAGGCGATCCTTGTCCCGGACATCCCCGATGATGAAGCTTACCCGCTTGTCTCCAGCGTACTTCAGGGCCATGTCCCACTGTTTCATCTCGTCGCGGGAAAAGATGACCAGTCTCTCCGGATCGAATTTGGCCAGTGTCATTGGTACGAACGTGCCGCCGAATGACCCGGTTCCACCCGTGATCAGGATTCTGGAGTTCTTGAGCATACGAAAATTGTCCCTCTCAATATCGACTGGGGTTCAATTCGAACCCAGCACGATCTCGCTGTAGGTGCCAATGCGGCGAACACTCCCTTCCTCCAACTCGACGACTTGCGTGCAATTCGCGAGGGTGGAAAGACGGTGCGCAACCATGATGATCGTCAGATCGTCGCCCAGGGAGTCAATCGCCCCCATGACGGCATTTTCGGTTTCGTTGTCCAAGGCACTGGTGGCTTCATCGAACACGATGACGTCGGCCGCCTTGTAAAGTGCCCGGGCAATGCCGAGCCGCTGGCGCTGGCCTCCGGACAGGCGGACACCACGCTCGCCAACCGGCGTCTTGTATTGTTCCGGCCAGCTTTCGATCGTATCGGCAATTTGCGCTTGGCGCGCGACCATGCGGACCCGTTCGTGGTCGATTCTGTCGCGCGGCTGTCCAAATGCGATGTTCTCTTCCACGCTGCTGTCGGAAAGAAATATGGCTTGCGGCACATGGGCGATGTGCGACTGCCAGGCACGGCGGTTGAGGTGCGTAATGGGCTCCCCATCGATTTCGAGCATTCCGTCGGTTGGCTCCAACAAACCCATGAGAATGTCCAGCAAAGTGCTCTTCCCACTTCCCGTGGTACCTATCAGCCCGACCCGGCTACCCCTTTCGATCGAAAGATCGAGATCACGAAGTATCCACGGGCCGTCGTCGAGATACCGGAAGGACAAGCTGCGCAGACGAATGTGCGTGTGAAAGGGTTGCGGAATTGCCGGGGGTTGGCCGGCATGCTCGGGTAAAGGCTGACTCAGCAGCATGAGAGTATCTTCAAGTGATGCTTGGTTGCTCTGGATCGAAGACCATGCGGCATAGACCTGCTGCATCACGGGCAACAGTCGTTGAGCGGCGAGCGCCAGAGTGCCAAGAATCGGGATGGCTTTCGAAAGCCCGTCCGGCTGCAGCGCGAGAGTATAGGCCAGCGCCGCGATCAGCACCAACCCGAGGGCCTCCAGGCTATAGCGCGGACTCTGCGACAGGAACTGATTGTTCCCCTGGGCCGTGCGCAAGGGCACATCCGATTTTCGGTAGGATTGGCAGTAGATTTCCTGACTGCCGTCGATAAGGACGTCACGGATTCCGCCCAACCCCTCCTGCAAGGACTTGATGACCTTGGTGGATTCCCGCGCAATCCTCCTGCCGTTGAGGATTTTCTTTTCGCGGGTGTTCCAGATGATGAACCCATAGATCAGGGAGAAGCCGCAGCAAACCACCAGCGAAATGACGGGTTCGATGGCTAGGAGCAAGGCCAGTATCGCCACGAGCATGGTGGCAGAACTGATGAGGGTCAGTCCTGGCCAGATGACTCCGTAAATTACTGCGCTCGCCTTGGTGGTGATGCCGTCGATGATTTCGCTGCTATTCCGACGAACATGCACCGAATAAGGCTGGAAGAGGGTTCGCCGGTAAATGCTGATTCCGAGGTCGGCACCAGTGGAAAAGGACAGCCGGGTGCTCGCCCAAAGCAGCAAGAGCCGCAGCATCCCGGCCGCCAGCGCAGTGAGGGCGAATGTGACTGTCAGCGGCAGCAGGAGTTGATCGGGGGAAGTGATTCCCAGGGCGTGCATGAACGGCCGAAGTGCAGGTTGTTCAATCAGGTGGGCCGGAGCGGTCAGGGCGGTCAGGAAAGGCAGAACGGAGCCGATACTGATGGCCTCGAACAGCGAGGCGACGACCAACAGCACGAGTACCAATGCGAATTGGACTCGTCGTCTGGGCTCGACGTACAACCACAATTGGCCAATGAGTTTTGTGACCGGTTGGCTGTGAGACATGGCGCTAGTTGGACTGTGTCATTAAATACGCTATTTGATGTCATGAGTCCCGCAGCAGGGACAGCGGGGCAGTTGTTGGGCGATGCGTCGGGCGATGGCCAGACGGAGTGTCTTGATCGAGTCGTGCACGTGGCGCTGGGCTCGCTGGTCGTCCGCGAGGGACGTAACCGCTGGGTAAGGCAGGCATTTCTGGTTCGGCGGCTTTTTTTTGGGAGGGCACGTGAGTAAGACGGCGGGCGGTCAGGAAGCCATAAGCGGCGATACACAGGGTGGCGTGATGGTGGAATCCCCGCCAGTTGCGGCCCTCGTAGTGCGACAGACCGAATTCCTGCTTGAGTTCCCGATAGTCGCGCTCGATGCGCCAGCACATCTTGGCGACGAACACCAATTGCTCCAGCGTCGCGTCGGTCGGGCCGGTGGAGAGCCAGTATTTCAAAGGTTCGCTGTCCCCGTCGGGCCACTCGATCAGCAGCCACTCCTCGGGACGCATAGCCGTAGCCAGGTGACTCTGATGTGCCGGTCGGACGCGCACACAGGCAAAGCGCGAGGACAGCGGCGCATTCGTACCTTCTCGCCAGGTGACGACGTGCCAGGCATTTTCGGGCAGCGCCAGCGCCAGCGACTTGGCGTCCGCCGGTTCGTGGCCGCGCGCTCGCCGCAGCCGTTTGGGTTTAACCCCATGGCCCGACCATTCCTTCGGCGGCAACGGCGCGACACCGGGCGCCCACACACTCGTGGCCGGGCGAATGCCGACCATGTAGGGTAGACCCAGCTCGGTGATGCCCTCCCGCCAAGCCGTGTCATCGCCATAGGCCGCGTGGTCCAGTACCGTCCCAGGCAGGATGCCTGCGGCTTTCGCGGCCCGTATCTGCGCCAACGAGATGGCATTCTTGGTGGCGAAGGCAATCGTTTCAGGAACGCGGGCCTTGGTGCGCCGCGCCGTGTCTTCGGCCCATTCCTTGGGCAGGTACAACCGGTAATCGATCGGCAGGCTTCCGCGTACCGATGCCACCGAGAGGCTCACCGCCACTTGGCAGTTGGCGGTCTTGCCCAGATTCCCGCAATACTGGTGGCCGACACCCACCGAGTGCTTGCCGTACTTGGGATGCCCGGAGTCATCGGCAATCCAGTAACACCCCTGCGCCAACCCCAGCGTCGGCACGACCCAGTCGCGCACCCGTGCCAGCACGGCTTCATCCGACCACTTCGAGTCGGCCACAAAGTGGTGCAGCGATTGGTGCTTCGAGCGCACATGCAGCGGATCGGTATGTGCCGCCAGCGGCTCCACGCTCTTGCGTTCAATCGGCAACATCAGCCCCCGGCAGTAGTCCATCAGCCCACCGTTCCGATCCGCATGCCCCAGTGCGCCGCACAGGTAGTCCAGGTACTCATCGAACTTCTCCAGTTCCATTCCGCTTGCCTCCCAAGATGGATTCCTCTTGGTATCGGCAATTTTCGGGATTTATTAACACAGTGCAATTAGGGTCTGTTCACAATCAAGCCAGCCAGACGAACGCGCACGCGAGATGAATGAACGACAGGAACGACTTGGCGAGTTTGTCGTAACGCGTGGCGATGCGTCTGAAGTGCTTGATCCGTGCAAAGAATCGCTCGATCGAATTGCGAGCGCGGTAGAGATGGTGATCGAAATCGCGCGGGGCGAGCCGATTGGACCGCGGTGGAATCACTGCTTCGGCGCCACTCGCTTCGATTGTGGCCACGAAATGGTCGGCGTCGTAGCCCTTGTCGGCCACCACGGCTTGGCCGGGCAAATTCTCGATCAGCGCCAAGGCACAGTCGATGTCGGCAATCTGTCCAGCCGAGAGGATGACGCGCAGCGGATTGCCCAGCGCATCGACGGCAACGTGAAGTTTGGTCGTCAGTCTGCCGCGCGAGCGGCCGATTTCTTGATCGCCCGCTTTTTTTGGGCGCCTGCGGAATGTTGGTGGGCACGAACGATGGTGGAGTCGATGAACAGTTGTTCCATGTCGGCATCGCCACCCAACACGTCAGCCACACGTTCCCAGACGCCGCTGTCACGCCAGCGGGCAAAACGCATGTATGTGCTGTGCCACTTGCCAAATGTCTGCGGCAGGTCGCGCCATGGGCTGCCGGTACGCAGAATCCAGAGGACCGCTTCGACGAAGAGCCGATTGTCCCTCGCCGTACAGCCTGGATCGCTGGCCTTACCCTGCAACAGATGTTCAATGCGCGCCCACTGGTCATCTCGCAGCATCTTCCGGTTCATCCTGACTCCGCAGAAAAGTCAGGATATGACCACATTCAAGTTGTTGTGAACAGCCCCTTGCCATGTCATTGACCGTAAACGATTTATCCGGCCGCCCTTCCATATGGCATGTCCGGATGTTGCTGATTGTGAACAGACCCGAGTGCCCCCAGGGTGCGGCGCAGGCCGTCGACGGATTCCAGGTCGAGCGGAATGGATTCGACCCCGGCCAGGCGCAGCGAATGGCGGTGGGTGGCGCAGACGACTCGGGAATTTCCGCGCAGGGCACACGCCCAGCCGATGCCGAGCAGGCCCGTGCCACCCGTGATCAGTATCCCGGGGCGACCGTCCCGCGCTTCGCTGGCCATGCTCACGGCGGCCTCCCCGGGGCAGTCGAGGCGATGATCTTGGCGTACTTGAGGAAGCTGTTCTGGCACCCGATGGCGATGTGCACGAGCCCCGGGAGCCCATCCATGAAGCCCCGCCGGACGATATAGAACTTGATGAAACGCAGCAGGGGGCTGATCAGCATCCGGCCGACTCCGACCCGCTCCCCCCGGGCGATCGCCGCCTCGGCGGCCAGGGTGGTGTAGCGGTTCTGCTTTGCCAGGTAGGCCTCCAGCGTCTCGGCGGAGTCGTGCAGGAGGTCGCCGGCGAGGGTTCCGACGGGACCCTCGGCGATCACCTTCTCATGGACTTCGTCCTCCGACCAGCGGGCCTGCCGGCGGTCGAACAGCCTCAGGCTCCAGTCCGGATAGCCTTCCCCGTGCCGAAGGTAACGGCCCATGAACCGGTTGCAGCGGGCGAATCGATAGCCGACCGCCGAGGGGTCTAGCAGGGCTGCCTCGAGGGCGTCCCGCAATCGGGGACTGACCCGTTCGTCCGCGTCCAGGCAGAGGACCCAGTCGTGGCTCGCCTGCTCGACGGCGAACTGTTTCTGGGGACCGAAGCCCCGCCAATGGGTGCGTATCACCCGGGCGCCCAGGCTCTCCGCGAGTCCCGCCGTGCCGTCCGTGCTGCCGCTGTCCACGACGACGATCTCGTCGCAGAAGGACAGGCTGGAAAGACATTCGGCGATCTGGCCGGCGGCATCGCGGACGATCAGGACAGCCGAGAGGGGCTGCCGGGGGGGCTGCCGGGAGGCGGGCATGGGAGGTCTATAATCGCGGGCTCGGGCGCCATTGTAATGGGTGCCGCCGTCCGGACCCATGCGCGTCCTCCTCGTCAAAACCTCCTCCCTCGGCGACGTCGTCCACAATTTGCCCGTGGTGACCGACATCGTCCGCCACCTGCCCGGCGCCGTGGTCGACTGGATCGTCGAGGAACCGTTCGCTGGCATCGCGCGCCTGCACGCAGGGGTTCGCCGGGTCATCCCGGTGGCCGTGCGGCGCTGGCGCGGCTCCCTCGGGCGGCGCGCCGTGTGGTCGGAAATGGGCGAGTTCCGGCGCCACCTGCGGGCCGAGGCCTACGATGCGGTGATCGATACCCAGGGCCTGCTGAAGAGCGCCGTGGTCGCTCGCCAGGCCAGGCTGGCACGGGACGGGCGCCGCTACGGCTATGGCCGCGCGGTGGCCCGCGAGGGCCTCGCGGCCCATCTCTACCATCGTGGATACGACATCCCGCGGTCGCTCCATGCCGTGGAGCGAAACCGGCGGCTGGCCGCCGCGGCGCTCGGGTATGCGCTGGATGAGCCCTGCGATTACGGCATCCAGGCCGTTCCGTTGCGCGCCGGTTGGCTCGATACGGCGACCGGCGGCCGGCCCTACGCGGTACTCCTGACGGCCACCAGCCGCGCGGCGAAGGAATGGCCGGAGGAGCACTGGCGGGAATTGATGGGGCTGCTCGACGGACTCGGTTGGCGGGCCGTGCTGCCCGCCGGCAGCGCCGCCGAGCGGGCGTGTGCCGCACGCCTCGCGGCGTCCTCGCCGGCGGGTATCGCCGCCCCCTCCCTCGACATCGCCGCCCTGGCCGGCCTGATGGCCGGAGCCTGTGCCGTGATCGGGGTCGACACCGGTCTGGTGCATCTGGCCGCCGCCCTGGACCGTCCGACCGTGGCGCTGTTCAGGGCTTCCGATCCCGCGCTGACGGGGGTCCATGCCGGTCCCGCGGCGGTCAATCTGGGCGCCCCGGGTCGGCCGCCGGTGCCGCGGGAGGTCTTCGAAACCGTGGTCGGCGTGGTCGGCGTCTGAGATGGCGCGGGCACTGTACACCCTCTGCCTGGTGGCCCTGCTGCCCTGGGCCCTGCTGCACCTGCTGCTGCGGGCGCGGCGCCAGCCCGAATACCGGCGCCACTGGGACGAGCGTTTCGGCCGGTTCGCGGGCCTGTCGCGGCCCCCGGGCCCGCTGATCTGGATCCATGCCGTCTCGGTGGGCGAGACGCGCGCCGCCCAGCCCCTGGTGGCGGCCTTGCGCCGGCGCTATCCCGGCCACGCCCTCCTGTTCACCCACATGACCCCCACCGGGCGCCAGACGGGGATCGAGCTATTCGGCGAGAGCGTCCTGCGGGCTTACCTGCCCTACGACACGCCCTGGGCGGTGGCCCGCTTCCTGGACCATTTCCGGCCCAGCTTCGGCCTGATCATGGAAACGGAACTGTGGCCCAACCTGGTGGCCGCCTGCCGCCGCCGCCACTTGCCCCTGATGCTGGTCAATGGCAGGCTGTCCGAACGATCGGCGCGCCGCTACGGCCTGTTTCCCGCCCTGACGCGGCAGGCCCTGGCCGGCCTGGCGGGCATCGGGGTCCAGGCGGAGGCGGATGCAGCCCGGCTGGCCGCCCTGGGGGCGCGCGAGCTTCGAATCACCGGAAACCTCAAGTTCGACATCGCGCCGCCCGAGGGTCAGGCGGCCGTGGCAGACGGATTCCGCCGCCGTCTCGGGCGCCGGACGACCTTCCTCTGCGCCAGCACCCGGGAGGGGGAGGAGGCGCCCATCCTCGCTGCCTGGCGGCGGTGGCGCCCGACGGGGGCATTGCTGATGCTGGTGCCCCGCCATCCCCAGCGCTTCGAGGCGGTGGCGGCCCTGGTCGCCGATGCCGGCTACCGTTGCCAGCGACGCTCGGACGAGGCGCCGGTCGGACCCGATACCGAGGTCTGGCTGGGCGACAGCATGGGCGAGATGTTTGCCTACTACGGAGCGGCGGACCTGGCCTTCGTCGGCGGCAGCCTGCTCGACTACGGCAGCCAGAACCTCATCGAGCCGTGCTCCGTCGGTGTGCCGGTGTTGCTGGGGCCTTCGACCTTCAACTTCGCCGAGGCGGCGCGGGAGGCCCTGGCGGCAGGCGCCGCCCGGCCGGTCGCCGACGCGGAAGAAATGGCTCGGCTGGCCGGGCAACTGCTGGGCGACGGCGACGTGCGCCGGCGCATGGGGGAGGCGGGACGCGAATTCTCCGTCCGCCACCGGGGCGCGACGGAGCGGACCCTGGCCCTGATCGAGGAGACTATTCGAGCAGCGTATTGACGGCCGCCACGTCGTCCTCGGAAAGGGTACCGGCGGCAGCCTTCAGCTTGAGCAGGGCGGCCAGGGTGTCCAGGCGGGCCTTGACCAGCTTCTGGCGGGTGTCGAAGAGCTGGCTCTGGGCGTTCAGCACGTCGATGTTGATGCGGACGCCGACTTCATAACCCAGCTTGTTCGATTCCAGGGCGGACTGGGAGGAGGTCACGGCCGCCTCGTAGGCCTTCACCTGGGCCAGACCCGAGGTGACGCCGAGATAGGCCTGGCGCGCCAACAGGGTCGCCTGGCGACGGGCGTTCTCCAGGTCGGCGACGGATTTCTCGCGCAGGGCGACGGCTTCCCTGTCCCGGGAAACGACGGCGCCGCCGGCATAGATCGGGATGGCTAGTTGGAGGCCGATGGTGCGGGTATTCGTGTCGCTGCCGACTGCGCCACCGGCAATGCCGAGGGTGTTGAGAGCCCCGGTCTGCGAACTCCGCCCACGGCTAGCCACCAGGTCCAGGGTCGGATAATGGCCGGCCCGCTGCTTCTCGATTTCCCGATCGGCGTTCTCCAGGGCCAATTGTCCCAGTTGCACGTTCAGGGCACCCTCCTCGGCGGCCTGGACCCAGTGGTTCATGTTGTCCGGTTGCGGCCGGCCCAACTGGACGCCGGGCTTGAGGCCCTTCAGGGCGTCCGGCTCCTTGCCGATCACGCTGCGCAGGACCTGGCGCTTGACGGTCAGGTCGTTGTCGGCGGCGAGTTCCGCTGCCACCGCCAGGTCGTAGCGCGACTGGGCCTCGTGGGTGTCGGTGATGGTCGCCGTGCCGACTTCGAAATTGCGCTTCGCCGATTCGAGCTGTTCGGCGATTGCCACCTTCTGGGATTTCGCGGTGGCGAGGGTTTCCTGGGACAGCAGGACGTCGAAGTAGGCCTGGGCAACGCGGACGATCAGGTCCTGCCTGGCGAGACCGAATTGCAGGTCGGCCTGGGCGACCTGCAATTCGCCCTGCTTGTACTGGACCCAGTTCTGCCAGCGGAACAGGGGCTGGGAGAGCTGCACGGACCATGCGTGGCTGTTGTACTCGCCGACGGCCTTGGCGGCACCGGCCTGGCGCCGCTGGTAGTCGTTGTCGTTCCAGGTCGTGCTGGCGGAAGCGCCCAAGGTCGGCAGCAGTCCGGCCCGGGCCTGGGGCAGCTTTTCCTGTCCGGCGATCTGGCTGGCCTGGGCGGCGGCGAATACCTGGTCGTTCGCGACCGCGTCGCGGTAAACCGCCAGCAGATCGGCACCCTGGGCGGCGCCGGCGCAAGCCAGGGCGATCAGGGCGGGAAGCAGTGCTTTCTTCATGGCGGCTCCGTGGTGTTCAGTAGGTGGGCATCGCAGGGTCGACCTGCTGGGCCCAGGCGGCGACGCCGCCATAAAGGTTGAAGACTTTCTTGAATCCCTGCTGCTCCAGGAACATGCAGACCTGGAAGCTGCGCGCTCCATGGTGGCAGATGACGACGGTCTCGGCATCCCTGTCGAGTTCCGGGAACCGGGCGGGGAGGCTGCGCATGGGCATGGGTTTGGCCCCCTGGATGCGGCAGACGTCGAATTCCCAGGGCTCGCGCACGTCGACCATCGTCGGCGCCTGGCGCGCCGGATCGTCGAGCCAGGCTTTCAACTGCGGCGCCGAAATCTGCTGCATGGGCCGTCGATCTTCAGAACACGAACCGGGGCCGGGCGGGCATCTCGGCCAGGGGGGCGGTCGCGGTTTCGAAGAGCCCCACGTCGCCGTAGGCCTCCTCCCCGGTACGGGTCACGAGCCGCGCGGTCATCGCCGGGCCCGTGCCGACGATGGCGAACAGGCGGCCGCCGACCTTCAGTTGGGCGAGCAGTTCCTGCGGGATGCCGGGGACGCTGGCCGAAACGACGATGATGTCGTAGGGCGCGTGGGCCGGCCAGCCGCCGGCGCCGTTGCCGGTTTCCACGACCACGTTCTCGATGCCCTGGCGCTTCAGGTTGCCCCTCGCCATCTCGGCCAGTTCCGGCCGCAGTTCGATGGTCCATACCCGGTCGGCGTGGGCCGCCAGCAGGGCGGCCATGTAGCCGCTGCCGGTGCCGATTTCCAGGACCTTCTCATGCTTTTTCGCCTGCACGGCCTGAAGGGCGTGGGCTTCGATCTTCGGTGCCAGCATGGTGGCGCCGTGGCCGAGGGGAATCTCGCAGTCACTGAAGGCGAGACCGCGCAAAGCCACGGGCACGAACTCCTCGCGCTTGACGACGAAGAGGAGATCGAGCACGTCCGTATCCAGTACCTCCCAGGGACGGATCTGCTGCTCGACCATGTTGAAGCGGGCTTTTTCGAGGTTCATGGTGTCCAGGTCCAAACGTAATATTAGCACACCCTAATATAGGGTCGAATTGCCGGGGAAAAGCGCTCCATTTTACTCTTCCTTGACCCGGAACCAGGCGGCGTAAAGCGCCGGCAGGAACAGGCAGGTCAGAACGGTGGCCACGATCAGGCCGCCCATGATCGCGACGGCCATGGGCCCCCAGAAGATCTGCCGGGTGAGCGGCACCATGGCCAGGATGGCCGCGGCGGCCGTCAGCATGATGGGGCGGAATCGGCGCACCGTCGAGCCGACGATGGCCTCCCATTCGCTCTTGCCGGCCGCTTCGTCCTGCTCGATCTGGTCCACCAGGATCACCGAATTGCGCAGGATCATGCCCATCAGGGCGATCACGCCCAGGTTGGCGACGAAGCCGAAGGGGGCCCGGAAGACCAGCAGGGCGAGGGCGACGCCGATCATGCCCAGGGGGGCGGTCAGCAGGACCATCACCGTCCGTCCCATGCTCTGCAGCTGGATCATCAGCAGGGTGACGACGCCGACGATCATCAGGGGCATCACGGCCATGATGGACTTCTCGCCCTTGCCCGACTCCTCGATCGCGCCCCCCATCTCGATGCGGTAGCCGGGGGGAAGCCTGCCCCGGATGTCGTTCAGTTGCGGGTCGATGCGCATGGAGAGCGTGGGTGCCTGCACCGCGCCGCTGATGTCGGCCCTGACGGTGATGGTCGGCAGCCGGTCGCGGCGCCAGATGATGCCTTCCTCGAGGACGGGTTTCAGCCGTGCCACCTGGGCCAGCGGTACGTAGCGGCCCGAGGCGGTCGGAACGGCGAGGTCGGGGATGCGGTCCAGGCTGCCCCGGTCCGGGGCGCCGGCCCGCCACACGACGTCGATGGCCTGGTCGGCCTCCCGGAATTGTGTGACGGTGATGCCCACCTGCCAGGCCTGCAGGGCCTGGGCCAGGTCCTGGCTGGAGACGCCGAGGAGCCGCGCCCGATCCTGGTCCAGCTCGACGCGAAGGCTCTTCACCTGCTCGTTCCAGTCGAGGTTCACATCCTGCAGGTTCGGATCCTGACGCATGACCGCTGCCACCTCGCCGGCGATCTCGCGCAGGGTGGAAAGCTCCTCCCCCATCACCCGGAACTGGACGGGGAAGCCCACCGGAGGACCGTTTTCCAGCCGCAGGACCCGCGCCCGCAGGTGGCTGAAACCGCCGGAGGGATCGTCGAAGGCTGCTTCCAGGCGGCGCTTCAGGGCCTCCCTGGCCTCGATGTCCCGGGTCAGGACCACCAGTTCCCCGAAATTGTCGGCGAAGAGCTGCTGGTCCAGGGGCAGGTAGAAGCGCGGCGCGCCGTTGCCGACGTAGGCGGTGTGGTTCACCACCCCGTCGTCACCCTTGAGGAGGCCTTCCACCCGCTCGACCTCGGCACCGGTGGCGCGCAGCGAGGCGCCCTGGGGAAGCCAGAGGTCCACCAGCAGTTCGGGACGGTTGGAAGCCGGGAAGAACTGCTTCTGGACGCCGGCGTTGAAGGCGGCCATGGCGGCGACGAAGGCCAGGACCGTCCCCCCGATCACCAGCCAGCGGTGGCGCAGGCACCAGACGACCAGCTTCCGGAAGCGCGTGTAGAAAGGCGTGTCGTAGATGTCGGTGCCGTGGCGGCGAGCCTTTTCCTGCAGCTTCGCCGCATCCAGCAGCCGGAAGCCGATGTAGGGGGTGAAGACGACGGCGACGATCCAGGAGGTGAGCAGCGCGATGGTGACCACTGCGAAGATCGAGAAGGTGTATTCGCCGGCGCCGGACTTGGCGAAACCCACCGGGGTGAAGCCGGCGGCGGTGATCAGGGTGCCGGTCAGCATCGGAAAGGCCGTCGAGGTGTAGGCGAAGGTGGCGGCCTTGAAGCGGTCCCAGCCCTGTTCCATCTTCACCACCATCATTTCCACGGCGATGATGGCGTCGTCGACCAGCAGGCCCAGGGAGATCACCAGGGCGCCCAGGGAGATTCGCTGCAGGTCGATGCCGAAGGCCTTCATGAGCAGGAAGGTGATCGCCAGGACCAGGGGGATCGAGAGGGCGACCACCGTGCCGGTCCGCCAGCCCAGCGACAGGAAGGAGACGGCGAGGACGATGACGATTGCCTCGCCGAGGGACTGGACGAACAGGCGCAGGGAGGTCTTGACCACCTTCGGCTGGTCGGCGACCACATGGGTCTCGATGCCGGCCGGCAGATCGGCGCCGAGGCGGGCCATCTCCCGGTCCACGTTGTCCCCCAGGCGGATGACATCGCCGCCGCGGGCCATGACGACGCCAATCCCGATCCCGTCCCGCCCCCCGAAACGCATGCGGGGCGAGGGTGGCTCGGCGAAGCCCCTTCTCACTTCGGCGATGTCGCCGAGGCGGAAGTGCCGACCGCCGATCGCCAGGTCGGCCTCGCGGATGCGCTCGACCGTGTCGAAGGCACCGGTGACCCGCAGGCGAAGCCGGTTCGACTCCGTCTCCACGAAGCCGGCAGGCGCCACGGCGTTCTGGCGCTGCAGGGCGTCGAAGAGCTGGGCCGGCTGCAGCCCCAGGGCGGCGAGCCGCGCCGGGGTCACCTCGACATAGATCTTCTCGTCCTGGACGCCGACCAGTTCCACCTTCTTGACGTCGGGGACTCGACGCAGTTCCCGGGCGATGCGGTCCGCCTCCCGGCGCAATGCGGCAAGATCGTGGCCCTCCCCGGTGAGGGCGAACAGCGTCACCATCACGTCGCCGAACTCGTCGTTGGGAAAGGGCCCCTGGACGCCGTTTGGCAAGGTATGGCGGATGTCGTCCAGCTTCTTGCGGACCTGCCGCCAGGCCTCGGGGACCTCGGTCTTCGGCGTGTAGTCCTTCAGCAGCACGAACACCAGGGATTCGCCGGGCTTGGAGGCGGACCGCAGCACGTCCACCCAGGGAGTCTCCACGAGCTTCTTCTCGATGCGCTCGGTGAGTTGCTCCTCCACCTGTTCCGCCGTCGCTCCGGGCCAGAGGGTGCGCACCACCATGACCTTGAAGGTGAAGTCCGGATCCTCGGACCGCCCGAGGTTGAAATAGGAGAGCACGCCGCCGACCAGCAGCACGACCATCAGGTAGAGCACCATGGAAGGGTGTTCCAGGGCCCACTCGGAGAGGTTGATCCGTCTCACGGCGCCACCCTCAGCGACCGGGCGCGGCGATGCGCACCTTCTCGCCCGCGGTCAGCTTGTGCACGCCGGCCGCGACGATGCGTTCTCCACGGGCGAGGCCATCCGCAAGGACCACTCCCGCGTCGGTGTAGCCGGCGACCCGGACCGGGCGCAGGCTCACCGTCTGTTCGGGTCCGACGATCCATACCGCCGCGCCCTTGTCGTTCCCGCCCTGCTGGTAGAGGGCGGTCAGCGGTATGGTCACGGCGTCCTGGGCCGGCCCGACGAAGCGGACGCTCGCCGTCATGCCCAGGGCGAAGGTGGGATCGGCATCCGCCAGTCGCACCCTGGCCGCATAGGTTCGCGTGAGCGGGTCGGCGGCGGGGGAAAGCTCCCTCAGTTCGCCCCGGTAGCTCTTGCCGCCGGCCGCCCACAGCGTCACCTGGGCCGGAGCGCCTATCTTCAGGCCGGACAGGCGCGATTCCGGGATCGCGATGGCGATTTCCCTTTCGCCGTCCCGGGCCAGCCGGAAAACTCCCTGTCCGGCCGCCACCACCTGCCCCGGCTCGGCAAGCACCGCCGCGACCACGCCGTCATGGTCTGCCGCCAGCGTCGCGTAGGCCGCCTGGTTGCGCGCCAGGGCCGCCTGGGCTTCGGCGGCCTTGGCTGCCGTCTCCTTGGCATCGAGGGCGGACTGGCTGACGAAATTGCGCGCCCGCAGGTCCTGGAAGCGCTTGAGGTCGGCTGCGGCCAAGGTCCGCTGGGCTTCCGCCTGGACCGACTGCAGGGCCGCGTCGGTCGGGTCGAGGCGGGCCAGGGGCTGGCCGGCTCGCACCGTCGCGCCGACGTCGGCAAGGCGGGCGACGATCTTTCCCCCCGTGCGAAAGGCCAGGGTCGTCTCGTGGCGGGCCCGGACCTCGCCGCTGTAGGTTCGCTCATCGGTCGTCGCCGTCTCGCCCGCGACCAGTATGCGCACCACCTTGGGCGGCTGCGGCGGCGCGGCCTCTCGGCCGCAGCCGGCGAGGACGATCAGGGCCGTGCCGGCCACGAAGAGCTTGGAGGCAAGGGTGGCGCTCATGCTTGGGCTCCCGGGGCGGTCGGAACCGCCAGTCCGTGGATGAGGATGTCCAGGGCGTTGTCGAGATGCTGCAGGGGAGCCGGCATCGGTACCGCGCCGCAACAGGCGAAACCATGGCGCCATAGCAGCAGCATCAGCATCGGCGCGAAGACCACATGGATCGCGCTCTCGATCGGGACCGGCCGGAAGACACCCTGGGCAATCCCGCGTTCGATGATGGCGCCCATCAGGCGCATCGCCCTCAGTATCACCCTCTCGTGATACCAGGCCGCGATGTCGGGGAAGTTGTGCACCTCCGCCAGCATGAGCTTGGGGAGGCCCCCGAGCGGCGTTTCACCGATCAGGTTCCACCAGCGGCGCATGAACTCCCGCAGCAGGGCGTCCGCCCGGTAGCCGTTCTCGGCCAGGAGCGCTTCTCCCTCCTGCAGGGCCGGAATGATTCCGGCCTCGACGGCGGCCTTGAACAGGGCTTCCTTGCCGTCGAAGTAGAGGTAGACGGTTCCCTTCGAGACGCCGGCACGAGCGGCGATGTCGTCGAGCCGGGTCGCCGCGAAACCCTTCTCGATGAAGACCTCGATGGCGGCGGCGGCGATTTCCCCAGGCCGAGCTTCCTTGCGTCGCTGACGGACGGGATGGTCGGGCGGGGGTGTCTGGGCGGTCGGGGTAAGCAGGGCGGACACGGAAGCCTCTCTAATGACTGACTGGTCAGTAATTTATTTCCGCCCGTGGAAAAAGTCAACCGGGATACCCGGGGCTCACCCTGTGCGTCGCCTGCGCCCCCCTGCGCGTCTGCGGAACCCCACCAGATCTGAGCAAGACCCTGGTCGCCAGCCTGGCCCCCCAGGCCGCCGAATGGCTGAAGCAGCCGTGCCGGAGACGCCCTCTACTGGCCCGCCGGACAGGCGCCGAGCGGCTCGGCGGCGGAGTGCCGCAGGATCGCGAAGGGGACGGAAGGAATTGCCGCGGTGGATCGGCCGCTCCCCTCCGCGGGCGGCGAGACCCGGTGGACTCCCTGCGAAAGTTCCAGACTCAGGCGACGACGAAGACGCGCCCGTCGTCCCAATGGTCCAGGAGCAACCTGCGCACCCGGTCCTGCCACAGTTCCCCAAACAGGCGGTGGTCGTCGGCCTCCGCCTCCCCGCGCAGGCACTTCTGAATCAGGAGCGGCAGGGCAGGGTCGGCCGGCACATGCCGCAGGTCCACGGCACAATCGACCCAGGCGCCGTTGTCCTGGCGCACGAAACGGAAGTCCATCGGAACCGGCCGTCCGAACGAGAGCAGGCCGCGACGACCGAATCGTCCCCCCAGCCCGTGGAATCCTTCCTCGCCAGAGGCGCCCGTGAGCAGCGTCGCGACGGCCGCAACGACGCCGGTCACCCCTTCCTCCCGGGCCTGCCGGAACTCGATGCGGATCCCTCCGCGCTCCGGGATGGTGGCCCGATACAGCCTCTCCATGGCCAGCCCCGTGATCCGATAGGCTGAGGCAACGGTCGGACAGGAGTGTCCGGCCAGGCGGACGGCGTCGGCGTAGCCATATTCCATGACTCCGCCCTCGGCTGCCCCCAGGAAGGCGGCCAGAGGGTCCCGGACCCGCAGGCGGGGAACGCGATCGAAAAACTCGGGAAACTGCATGGCCGCTCCTTGTCGTCCCGCAGCGGTGGGAAACCCGGGAACGATACCGAGCCCGCAGCGGCGATCCCTTGACGCCGGGCAGGAAAGAACGAGGCAATTTTCCGTTGCGTTGCACATCCGGCCCCGACCATGGACAATGGCTTGCGGTCCATTCCTTTCCGTCAGCCATGACCCCGCAGGACGAGAGACAAGACCAGAAGCCCGACCAACCCGTCGCCCGCAGGACCCTGCTCCTGACCGCCGTCGCGGCCGGCGCCGTCATCCTGTTGGCCATCCTGCTCGGACCCGGAATCGCCACGGCGGCCCAGGTGGAGTTCGCCAACCCGATGCACCTGACTGCATTGCTGGCGGGCGCCGCCGTCCTCGTGCCGAGTGCATTTCTCCTGGCCCTCCTGGCCAGGGAGGGTGCCGCCCCCGGCGGCGGCAGGGCGCCCGACGGCATGGGAGGACCCCCGACGGTGGATGCCGCTGCGCGGGCCTCGGACAGACTGAAGATCTTCCACAGCGTGATCGAACATTCGGGCCAGGGAATCGCCATAGCGAACCTAGACGGACACCTCGAGTACCTGAACCCGGCGATGCGACGGATGGCGATGGTCGGCGACGGGGAAATCATCCGCGATATGCGCATCCGCGACTTCTTCACCCCGGCGGATCGTGTTCGACTGCGCCGGGAAATCAGCGACGTGATGGCCGGAGAAGGCAAGTGGACCGGGGAACTCCCCCTGCTCGCCCGCGACGGCCGGACCATCCCCGCCCTCCAGCACCTGTTTCCCGTTCGCGACTCGGGCGGCCAGGCGGTGGCCGTCGCCGGCATCGTCGCCGACCTGACGGAAACCAAGGCCGCGGAAACCCAATTGCGCCTTCTGGCCCAGGTCTTCGCCCATAGCGGCGAAGCCATCCTGGTCACCGACGAGGCCAACCGGATCATCGCGGTCAACGAGGCCTTCACTCGCCTGACCGGCTACGGGGAGGCCGAGGTTCTCGGCCAGAACCCGCGAATGCTGGCTGCCGGTCGCCTGCCGACGGAGGATTACCGGTCCATGTGGCAGGCGATCCGCGATCGGGGCTACTGGGCGGGCGAGATATGGGACCGCCGGAAGGACGGCAGCTGTTATCCCAAATGGCTGACGATCAGTGTGTTGCGCGACGCAGAGGGCCGCATCACCCACCACATCGGCAGCTTCACCGACATCTCCGAACGCAAGGCGGCCGAGGAACGGATCCGGCACCTGGCCCACCACGACTCCCTGACCGGGTTGCCGAACCGCTACGACCTCGATGGCCGCCTCGCGCAGGCGGTCGCTGCGGCGCGCCGCGATGGCCGTACCCTCGCGGTCATGTTCATCGACCTCGACCGCTTCAAGGCGATCAACGACCGCCTCGGCCACAAGGCCGGCGATGCGCTGCTGGTTCAGGTGGCCAACCGCCTGCGGGCCTGCGTCCGCGACAGCGACGTGATCGCCCGTCTCGGCGGCGACGAATTCGTGGTGGTGATGACGGGCGTCGTCGGCGATCCCATGCAGACGGTCTCGACCATGGCCGACAAGATCGTGAGCCGCCTCGGCCGTCCCTACGACGTCGCCGACGAGGAATTGACCACGACGCCGTCCATCGGCATCAGCCTGTTCCCGGCGGACGGAGGCGATGTCGACGCCTTGATGCGCAACGCCGATACGGCGATGTACCACGCCAAGGCGGAGGGACGAAACCGCTTCCAGTTCTTCGACACTGCGATGAATCTGGCCGCCGGTCAGCGCATGCATCTGGAGCACGGCCTTCGGCGGGCCCTCGAGGAGGGGCGCTTCGTCCTTCACTTCCAGCCCCGGATAGCCCTCGTCGACCGCTGCGTCGTGGGCGTCGAGGCCTTGTTGCGCTGGGCCGATCCCGAGCGGGGCCTCGTCCAACCTGCAGACTTCCTGACGGTGGCGGAGGAAACGGGCCTGATGGAACCGCTCGGCCTGTGGGTGCTCAGGACAGCGTGCCGCGAATTGCGCATCCTGCGCGACGGCGGACTCGTGGATCTGGTCATGGCGGTCAACCTTTCGGCCCGTCAGCTCCGGTCGGCGACGCTGGTCGCCGAGGTTGCCGAGGCCCTACGGGAATACGCTCTTCCGCCGTCGAGCCTGGAACTGGAAATTCCCGAGTCGGTGGCCATGGCGGACCCGGAATCCGTGATCGACGTGCTCACCCGCCTGCGGGACCTGGGCACCACCTTGTCCGTCGACGACTTCGGCACCGGATATTCCAGCCTTCCCTACCTGCGGCGCCTGCCCATCCACCGGTTGAAGCTCGACAGGACCATCGTTGCCCATGTCGTCGACGATCCGGACAGCGCCGCCATCAGCGCGGCCACCGCGGCCCTGGCCCGCAGCCTCGGCCTCGCCGTGGTTGCGGAGGGCGTGGAGACGCTACCGCAGTGCGACCATGTCGCCGCCCTCGGCATCGAATTCGTGCAGGGCAACTACTTCGGTCCGCCCGTCGATGCCGATCGGCTATGGGCGGCGGTGAAGCGCGCCATGCCGGGGGCACAATCCGGCCTATACTGCTAGGCGTCCGGCAGCGCGCGGGACTCCTCGATTCCGCCCTCCGTCCAGGGGTGGCAGGACCGTGGGCCGTCCGCAGCCGTCCGTCCGAACCGGATCACCGCAATGGAAAACAACGCCGCCTTTCGAAGCCAATTCACGGTCCTCGTCGTCGACGACACTCCCGAGAACCTGGCGGTGCTGGGGGAGTTGCTGCAGGGGGATTACCGGGTGCGGGTGGCGAACTCGGGGGCGAGGGCGCTGCAGATTGCCGGCTCGGCGCCGCAGCCGGACCTGATCCTGCTCGACGTGATGATGCCCGGGATGGACGGCTACCAGGTGTTCGAACGGCTGCGGGGCGATGCGGCGACGCGGGACATTCCGGTGATCTTCGTCACCGCCATGGACGCCATGGAGGACGAGCAGCGGGGCCTGGCCTTCGGGGCGGTGGATTACATCACCAAGCCGC
>JBPOHD010000056.1:0-40438 GCA_052035955.1 Pseudomonadota bacterium | reverse complement strand
GCTTCCTCGTGGTCATGGTTTGCCCTCCCAAGGGGTTCAAGGTCGATCTCGATAATCAACCTCTTACCATGACCACCCGCCCGCTTCCTACCGCGGACGCTTTTGCACACAAGTCAGCACACTACCTCCGCCGCGCCGCATTTGCGCTGCGATGTCCGCGGGCCCCCGGCCCCCTCCGCCCCACCGGTGCGTCGGGTATGATGCCTCGCCCATGACGCATGCGAAATCCGGCGCCATGACCGCCGCGTTGCCCGTCACCTCGAACTCCATGCCTGCCCCATCCCCGACCAGAATTCCCAAGGCCGCCGCCCGCGGCATCGCCGCCGCATCGACCCTGCTGGCCGCCGCCCTCCCGGTCCCGGCCCTGGCCCAGGCGCCGGCTGCCTTGCAGGAGATTCGCGAGCCGGATCGGCCGGCGATATCCAGGCCCGAAACGGCCTCGCCCCTGGCCGATCCCGCCGCCCTGACGGTCCCCGTCGGCACCGCGCCGCGGGTCCGTGTCGCCGGTTTCCGGGTCAGCGGCGCCCGCCTGGTGGCGGAGGAGGACATTCTCGCAACGCTGGCGCCCCACGCCGGACCGGCCCTGGGGGCGGCGGAACTGCAGCAGGCCGCCCGGGCGGTGGCCGCCCTCTACCTGCAGCGGGGTTACCTGGCCCGCATCGCGGTACGTTCCGTCTCCGTCGCCGAGGGCCTCGCCCACCTCGAGGTCCATGAACTCCGCCTGGGCAAGGTGCGCATCGAAGTCGCGGAAGGCGCACGGCTGGATCCGGCCATCGCCGGCCCCTTCCTGACGGCGCGACTGGCGCCGGGAGCGCCCCTGCCCCTGGCGCGCATCCAGGCCGGCGTGGCCCTGCTCGACGCCCAGCCCGGCGTCGAGGCGGCGGTGGCCCTGGACCCCGGTGCCTCGGACGGCGAGGTGGACCTGGTGCTGCACCTGCGCGACCGCCCCCTCTGGTCCGGCCGGCTCGCCCTCGACAACCACGGCGTCCGGGAACTGGGCCAGGAACGGCTGCGCCTCGCCATGCAGGCCGATAACGCCTTCGGAATGGCCGACCGCAGCAGCCTGCGCGTCGAAAGGTCGGCGGGCAGCGAAATCCTTCTGCCCTCCTTCAGCCTGGCCCTGGGCGGTACGGGGACGCGCATCGGCGTCGAAGCCCTCGCCTTCCGCTACCAGGCCCGGCGAGCGGGGTTGCCGCTCGGCCTCGAAGGGGACCAGCAGGAGTTGCGCTTCTTCGTCTCATCGCCGTTGCTGCGTGCCAGCGGCGCGGCGATGGAGGGACGCGTCGGCGCGGAGCGCATCGCCTACCGGGACGACTCCCTTTTCGGCGAATTGCGCCGCCGCCGGCTGGACGCGCTGCAACTGGGCGTGGACGGGGCGACCAACCTGGCCGCCGGCCGCCTGGGCTTCGACCTGCGGGCCAAGACCGGCCGGGCCGACCTCTCGGGGAACGCCGGCGACCTGGCCGCCGACACCGCCACCAGCCGCGCGCACGGCCGCTTCCTGCGCCTGTCCTGGCTCGTCGAGTACCTGCAGGCGGTCGGGCCCGGCAGCCTGGTTTTACGGGCGCGGGGGCAGTGGGCCGACCGCAACCTGGACGCCACCCAGAAATTCTTCCTCGGTGGCGCCTACCGGGTGCGCGCCTATCCCCAGACGGAGGCGACCGGCGATGCCGGCTGGCTGGGCGGCATCGAATGGCGGCGGCCCCTGGGCGATGGCCTGGAAGGGCGCGTCTTCGCCGACACGGGCAGCGTCCGCGTCAATGCCAAACCCTGGGTCGCCCAGCGCAATCGCTACCCCCTTTCCGGACTGGGCGTCGGCGCCACCTGGCAGTTGCCCGACCGTTTCCGCCTCGACACCGACCTGGCCCGGCAGGTCGGCGGCAATGCCGGCCGCAACTCCGACGGCACGGATTCCGATGCCCGGACGGCGCGCTGGCGCCTGTGGCTGGCCATCAGCCGGAGTTTTTGACATTAGCATGGAAATGGGCGATCATTCCGCCATCCGCGTGGTGCCGAAACAGGCGCCGCCGAGCATGGAGACATCCAGATGCGAAGCACCCTCACCGGCCTTTTCCTCGGCAGCCTGACCACCCTGGCCTGGGCCGGCCCGACGCTGCCCACCGGCCCCGCGGTGGTGGCCGGCAGCGCGACGGTCACGCCCGCCGGGAGCCGGGTGGACATCGTCCAGACCACCGACCGCGCCATCATCAACTGGACGGCGTTCAGCATCGGCGCCGGCGGCACCGTCCAGTTCGTGCAGCCGTCCGCAGCTTCGGCCGCCCTCAATCGGGTCACCGGCGGCGAGGCCTCGCTGATTTCCGGCCTGCTCACGGCCAACGGCCAGGTCTTCCTGGTCAACCCGAATGGCATCACGGTCGGTGCCGGCGGACGCATCGATGCCGCCGGCCTCACCCTGTCCACGGCGAACATCGCCGACGGCGACTTCATGGCCGGCAACCTGCGCTACGAGACGGCGCCGGCAGGCAGCGGCATCAACGTCGAGGCAGGTGGAAGCCTCACGGCCCCCACGATGTCGCTGGAAGCCGGAACCGTGAACATCCAGGGTTCGGTAGCGGACAGGGGTTCCATTTCGTTCGGGGGCGGTGGCGTGTTCACGTTCGGAAGCGGTGGCCCGGTCACGATACCGAGCAGAGTCGATATCCCGAGGCCCCCGCCGGTCCTGTCCGGCGGTACCCTCCCGGGCGTGACCTCGAATCCGGGCGGAAGCCTCTCGATCGGTACCGGGTTCCGTCCCCCACCGTTTGTGCCGCCCGCGGGTGGCAGCTTGGTCGTTTCCCCCGGCGCGACCCTCGCGGCGACCAACTTGGGGTCGGCGCTTCCGCCAGCACCGGCGGTCACCATGGGCGCCGCTCCGGCACCCGCTCCGGGCCCTGGCAACGCATCGGCTTCCGGACACCAGTCCGCCCCGCCGGCCCGACCGGCCGGCGATGGCGGCAACCTCGCGGCCGGCAGCGTGACCATCCGGATTCCGCTGGTGGGCGGGGGCAACATCGCCCTGAACTGAATCCCGATCCACGAACGCAAGCGGGGCCGCCCTGGGGCGGCCCCGCTGTATTTGTGGCCTCGGGTTTTCAGCGGCTGCCGGCCGCCTCCGGGGGCAGGTCCGCCTCGCGTGGTTCGCGGCCGCCGCAACGCCGGCGATGCCCGCAGCGGCCCCGGGGCAGCAGCAGCATCGCGGCGCCGAGCCCGACCAGCAGTGCGGGCCACCAGGTGTGGAAGAACATCCGGATATCCTCCTTCGGCACGATGCCCAGGTTGCCCAGCAGCAGCGTGAGACCCAGCGCGATCAGGAAGGCCGGCAGCAGTCGGAAGCGCATGGCGATGCCCCCTCAACCGTCAGGCGCCGGGCCGGCCGGCGTCCGGGCCGGGACCCCAGGGCCCGCGCCCGGGCCCGCCGGGGCCGCCGGGCGGGAAGCGCCGGGTCAGCTCGTCGAAGCGGCCCTGCTGCTCCTTGTCCAGCGTGGCGTAGAAGCTCTTGGTGGCCGCGGTGAGCTTCTCCAGGGCCGCCTTGCCCTCGTCCATGCCCTGCTGCATGCGCTCCAGGCGCTCGACGGCCGTCGCCTTGGCGGCGCCCTCGCGCCAGGCCTTGGCCTTGTCGCCCATGCGGGCAGCCTGGTCCGTCACGGCGCCGCGGAAATCGGTCCAGCCAGCCTCCTGGTCGGCCCGCAGCTTGAGGTCGGCGTGGAGCTTCTCCAGCCGCTTGTCGGCCATGGCCTTGAAGTCGCCGCCGCCGAAGGCGCCGCGCATCATGTGGGGGCGGTGGCCGCAGGGGCCTTCGCCGTCGGCCATCACGACGCTGGCGCCGATGCCGGTCGCCGCCACCAGTCCCAGGCCCGCCAGGGCGATCTTCAGTTTCCGGTTCATTGCACACTCCTTGTTCGATGTGGTCGGCGGGTTTTCCGCCCGCCGCTCCGACCGCGTCGGATGACCGTATTTGAGCGGGAACTTGTAAGCGGGATATGTATGGGGCGCAGCCGAATGGCAACGCCAGGTTTCCAGGACGGGCGCCGATACACAGCGATACAAAGAACCGGCGATGGGGACGGGGGACGGCGGACGGTGGCCCCCGCCGTGGTCAGGTCCACGCGCGGACGCCGCGAGGCAGGAAGACACCGGCGGCCCCATCGCCGCCGGGCACCGCGCTCAGCCGCGCGGCTTGCCGGCCCGGGCCGCCTCGTACAGCGGCATGACCTCGGGCAGGTGCTTCTCGATTTCCTGGATGCGGTTGTTGCCGGAGGGATGGGTCGAGAACCATTGGGGCGGCGCACCCTTGTTGGCGGCGGACATCTTCTGCCACAGGCTGATGCCGGCGCGCGGGTCGAAGCCCGCGCGGGCGGCCAGGTCCATGCCCACCACGTCGGCCTCCGTCTCGTCGTCGCGGGAGAACTTGAGGGTGAGCAGCCCGCTGCCGACCGAGAACAGGTCGGCGTACTTGCCTCCGCCGATGTACTGGCCGAGCAGGCTGGCGCCCAGGTGGGTCAGCTCGTTCTTGGCGACCCGCTCCCGGGCGTGCTCGCGCAACGCGTGGGCGATTTCGTGGCCCATGACCATGGCCACCTCGTCGTCCGTCAGCTGCAGGGTATCGAGGATGCCGGTGTAGAAGGCGATCTTGCCCCCCGGCATGCAAAAGGCATTGATCTGCCGGGAACCGACCAGGATCACTTCCCACCGCCACTGGCGGGCACGCGGATTCCAGCGCTCGGCGAAGGGCAGGATGCGCCTGGCGATGCCCTGCAGGCGCCGCACCTGGGGATGATCCCCCGGCGCCAGGGCCCGCTGGTCGGCGGCCTGCCGCTTCAACTGCTCGTACTCGATCTCCGCCCGCTTCTCCAACTGCCCCGCCGGCACCAGGCCGCGCACGGCCGAGGGCTTGCCCACGTCGACGCCCTGGGCGAAGGCGGCAAGCGCCGGAACGGCCAGGAACAGGGCCAGCGCCAGGCGACGGGCTGCGATCTGCAACGAAGGGAGGGAAACGGGCAAGACGGTGACCTCGGTGCGGCGACGATCGACGCCCGGGCGTCAGACCTGCATGTTGATGATGTCGTGGTAGGCGGAAACGAGCTTGTTGCGCACCTGGACCATCTGCTGGAAGGAGAGGTTGGCCTTCTGCAGGTTGATCATCACGTCCTGCAGGTTGACGTTTTCCTTGCCGCTGGCGAAGTCCTCGGCCATCTTCTGGGCGTCCTGCTGGGCCTGGCTCACCTGCTCGATGGTGTTCTGCAGCACCTGGGCGAAGTCGGCGCCGCCGGCCGCGCCGCCGGCATCGGCCGCCGGCTTGCCCTGGGCGACGGAGGACGCCGCCCGCAACTGGGAGAGCATCAGGTCGAGGTTACGCGTGTCGATGGACATGGTGGCTGCAAGCTTTGCCGGGTGGATGGCCTGGCGATTGTATTAGCAATCGGCATGCCATCACAAGGGATGGCGGCCCTTCAGGCGTCCGGCTCCAGGAAGCCCTCCTCCTTGTACTGCTTGAGCTTGTAGCGCAGGGCCCGTTCCGAGATGCCCAGCATCTCCACCGCCTTCTTGCGCGAACCGCCCACCCGGGCCAGGGTGTCCAGGATGTGCTGGCGCTCCAGGTCCTTCATGTTGGGCGGGCTGGCATTGCCGGCCGGGGCGGCCGCGGGCCCGCCGGCAGCTGGTCCGGCCGCCACCGGTGCCGGCATGGGCATGGCGGCCGACAGGCTGCCCTCGAGCAGCAGGTGCTCCGCCTCCACCCGCTCGCCCGGGGCCAGGATCAGGGCCCGCTGGATGGCGTTCTCCATCTCCCGTACATTGCCCGGCCAGCGGTAGGCGGCAATTTTTGCCTCGGCCGTGGGGCTCAGTGCCAGGCGCCGCTGCTGCTTTGCGCCCTGCTGGGCGAGGAAATGCCGGGCCAGGGGCAGCAGGTCGCCGGGCCGCTCCTGCAAGGCGGGAATGCGCAGGGGGAAGACGTTGAGCCGGTAGAAGAGGTCCTCTCGGAAGCGGCCCCGGGCCACCTCGCCGGCCATGTCCCGGTTCGAGGTGGCGATGACGCGGATATCCACCGGCGTCGGCCGCTTGCCGCCGACGCGCTCCACCTCCCGCTCCTGCAGTACGCGCAGGAGCTTGGCCTGCAGGCCGAGGGGCATTTCCGAGATCTCGTCGAGCAGCAGGGTGCCGCCGTCGGCCTGCTCGAACTTGCCGGCCTGGGCGGCCTGGGCGCCGGTGAAGGCGCCGCGCTCGTGGCCGAAGAGGGTCGCCTCCAGCAGGTTCTCCGGGATGGCCGCGCAATTGATGGCCACGAAGGGCGCCCGCGCCCGCGGCGACTGCTGGTGGATGTAGCGGGCGAAGACCTCCTTGCCGGTGCCCGATTCGCCGGTCAGCAGCACCGTCGCGTCGGTCTTGGCCACCCGCGCCGCCAGCAGCAATATCTCCCGCGTGCGGGCATCCTCGGCCACCAGGCCCTCGCCGGCCGGCGCCACCGCGTAGCGCTCGATCTGGGCCAGCAGGTCCTTGGGCTCGAAGGGCTTCAGCATGAAGTCGCAGGCGCCGCCGCGCATCGCCGCCACCGCCTTGTCCACATCGCCGAAGGCCGTCATCAGCAGCACCGGCAGGCCGGGCCGGCGGGCCCGGATGGCGGCCAGCAGTTCCAGGCCGTCCATGGGCGCCATGCGCAGGTCCGAGATCACCATCTGGAATTCCTGCCGGTTGAGGAGCTCCAGGGCCTGCGGGCCGCCGGGCGCCCCGGTCGGCCGGTGGCCGGCCGCCTCCAGCGTGATCAGCAGGGCGTCGCGGAGGGCATCGTCGTCCTCCACGACCAGGATGCTGCGTTTCTCGTTCGTCATGCGGCGCGGACCTCCTCGCCGCGGGCAATGCTGAGGGTGAAGCGGGTGCCCTGTCCCGGCGCCGATTCCACCTGGATGTCGCCGCCGTGGGCGCGGGCGACGCCGCGGGCGATGGCCAGGCCGAGGCCCGTCCCTTCGGCCCGGGTCGTGAAGAAAGGTTCGAACAGCCGGGCCGCCGCCGCCGGGTCCAGGCCGCGGCCGCTGTCGGCGACCACGAACTCCACGCAGCCCGGGGCTGACCGGACCGACAGCGCGATGGTCCCGCCCGCCTCCACCGCCTGCAGCGCGTTCTCCAGCAGGTTGGTCAGGGCGCCGGACAGGGCCTTGCGGTTGCCGCTGAAGGCCAGCTCCGACTCGCCGGCCTCGGCGCTAAAGGCGACGCCGCGCTGGCGGCAGAGCGGCTCCAGGGTGTGTCCCAGTTCCCGCAACAGATCCGCCGCGGCGATGGGCTCGCGGCCCAGGGCCTCGCCGCGGGCGAAGAGCAGCATGTCGCGGATCAGCCGTTCCAGGTGCTTCAGGCGGTCCACCGTCTTGCCGGCGATGGCGGTGCGGGAGGCCACCGGCAGGTCGGGGTTCTCCAGGTTGCCGGCATAGAGCAGGGCCGCCGCCAGGGGCGTGCGCAACTGGTGGGCCAGTTGGGCGGCCATCTCGCCCATGGCCGCCAGGCGTTCGTTGCGCTCGACCTGGGCCTTCAGCCGGTGGGCATCGGTGATGTCGTGGAAGAGGACGATGCGGCCGCCCGCCGAGTCCAGGGCGCTGACCGTCATGGCCAGGCGCCGCCCGGCCCCCGTCGCGTACTCGTCGGGGCTGTCGGCGGGCGCCAGGGCGGCAGCCAGGGCAGGCCAGTCGCCGCCCACCGGATCGGCGCCGAGCAGGGCCCGGGCCGCCGGATTGGCCTGCACCACCCGGTCGGCCCCGTCGAGGACGGCCACGCCCGCCGGCAGGGCGTCGAGGAGCAGGGTCAGGCGTTCCGTCAGGGCGGCCTTCTCCTGGTATTGCTGGCGCAGGGCGCCGTTGGCGGCGGCCAGTTCCTCGGTCAGGGCCGCCACCTGCCCCTGGAGCTGGGTGTAGGCGGTGGCAAGTTCCTCGGAGGCCTGGTTGAAGATGCGGAAGGCTTCGGCGAGCCGCTCCGACTCGCCGGCGGAGGGACCCGCGGCAGCGGCCGGCGGCGCCGGGTGTTCGTGGGAGACCATGCGGTCGATGATGGCAGAATCCCCCCCGCGAAACAAGGAAACCGCCCCGTCGGCGGCCCCCGAAATGGCGGCAAAAATTGCCGCTTCTCCCGGGCACCCCCCTTGCTAGCGCCGTGCACAATGCGGCGCAGGCGGAATTCCCGATAAATCAAGCGGAAAGAGGAGGCAATTAAAGCGATGGCGGAAGCGGCGGCCCAGGCATTTCCCTTCTCCTTCGAGGCGCTCAACCGCCTGTCCACGAGGCAGAAGGTAGGGGCCATGGTGGCGGTCGCCCTGGGCGTCGCGCTCCTCGCCGCCGCCTGGCTGTGGGCCCGGACGCCCAGCTACGGCGTGCTCTTCTCCAACCTGTCCGAACGGGACGGCGGCCAGATCGTCACCGCCCTGCAGCAGCAGAACATCCCCTACAAGTTCTCCGAGGGCGGCGGCGCCATCCTCGTGCCCGCCACCCAGGTGCACGACATCCGCCTGCGCCTGGCCTCCCAGGGCCTGCCCAAGGGCGGCTTCGTCGGTTTCGAGGTCATGGAGACGCAGAAGCTCGGCGCCAGCCAGTTCGTCGAGCAGGTGAACTACCAGCGGGCCCTGGAAGGGGAGCTTTCCCGCACCATCGCCACCATCTCGGCCGTCCAGGGCGCCCGGGTACACCTGGCCATCCCCAAGCAGACCGCCTTCCTGCGCGACGAGATGAAGCCCTCGGCCTCCGTGCTGCTCAACCTGCAGCCCGGCCGTTCCCTGGAGGCCGCCCAGGTGGCCGGCATCGTCCACCTCGTCTCGTCCAGCGTCCCGCAGTTGTCGCCGACGGCGGTCAGCGTGGTGGACCAGAACGGCAACCTGATCTCGAAGAAGGATTCCGCCAAGGACACCGGCCTCGACCCCAACCAGTCGAAGTTCACCCGGGAGATCGAGGAGAACACGGTCCGCCGCATCGAGGCCATCCTCGCCCCCCTGGTCGGCGAGGGCAACGTCAGGGCCCAGGTGACCGCCGACGTGGACTTCTCGCTGGTGGACCAGGTGGCGGAGACCTACAAGCCCAACCCGACCCCGGACACGGCCATCCGCAGCCAGCAGACGGCCGAGTCCGGCACCACCCAGCCGAATGCGGCCGGGGTGCCCGGCGCCCTCTCCAACCAGCCGCCGGTGCCGGCCACCGCCCCCGTGACCGCCCCGCCTGCGCCCGGGACCCCGGCCACCGGGCCCGGCGGGACCACCGTCCAGCCCCTCAACTACACGCGCAACGCCACCACCAACTACGAACTGGACAAGACCGTGCGCCACACCCGCGGCCAGCCGGGCGTCATACGCCGGCTGTCGGTCGCCGTCGTCCTCAACCACAAGAAGGCGGCCGGCAAGAGCGTCGGCCTCAGCGAGCCGGAACTCAAGCAGGCCAACGACCTGGTCCGCGAGGCCATGGGCTTCAACAAGGACCGGGGCGACACCCTCAACGTCGTCAACGCCCCCTTCACGGCGAGCGATGCGGCGGCCCCTTCCACCCCGGTGTGGAAGGATCCGGAAATGCAGGCCAGCGGCAAGGAGGCCCTCAAGTGGCTGGCCTTCGCGGTACTGGCCTTCCTGCTCTGGACGCGGGTCTTCAAGCCCCTCTTCGACCGGCTCGTCGCCGCCGCCGCCGAGGCGCGGGAGGCCGGGCAGGCGGAGCCCGGGCTGGCCATGGCCGGCGACGGCCACCACGTTCCCGGCGAACGCGGCTTCGACGAGAAGCTCGCCGCGGCGCGGGAAATCGCCCGCAAGGATCCGAAGCTGGTGGCGAACCTGATCCGGGAGTGGATCGGTGGCGGCGAACAACGCTGAAGACGGCATCGAGAAGGGAGCCATGCTGCTCCTTTCCCTCGGCGAGGACGAGGCGGCCGAGATCCTCAAGCACCTGGGCCCGCGGGAGGTGCAGAAGCTCGGCACCGCCATGGCCGCCCTGAAGGCGGTGCCCCGGGAGCGCGTCGAGCCCGTCCTCGAGGAACTGGAGGCGGTGGGCGCCAAGGGCTCCCCGGTCGCCGTGGACGAAGGCATGATCCGCTCCATGCTGACCAAGGCCCTGGGCGACGACCGGGCCGCCAACCTGATCTCGCGCATCCTCCAGGGCGGCGACACGGCCGGCATCGAGAGCCTCAAGTACATGGATTCGGCCACCGTCGCCGAGCTGATCAAGAACGAGCACCCCCAGATCATCGCCACCATCATGGTGCACCTGGAGTTCGACCATGCCGGCGAGATCCTCAAGCACTTCACCGAGCGCCTGCGCAACGACGTGCTGCTGCGCATCGCCACCCTGGACGGCGTCCAGCCGGCGGCGCTGAAGGAACTCAACGACGCCCTGACCCGCCTGCTCTCCGGGGCCTCGAACATCAAGAAGACCGCCATGGGCGGCATCCGCCACGCCGCCGAGATCCTCAACTTCGTCGGCCAGGCCGCCGAGACCTCCATCCTCGACAACGTCCGCGAATACGATCCCGACCTGGCCCAGAAGATCCTCGACGAGATGTTCGTCTTCGAGAACCTGCTCGACGTCGATGACCGCGGCATCCAGCTGCTGCTGCGCGAGATCCAGTCCGATTCCCTCATCCTCGCCCTCAAGGGTTCCTCGCCCGAACTGCGCGACAAGGTGTTCAAGAACATGTCCCAGCGCGCCGCCGAGATGCTCAAGGAAGACCTGGAGGCCCGCGGCCCGGTGCGTCTCTCGGAAGTCGAGACCGAGCAGAAGGAGATCCTGAAGATCGCCCGCCGCCTGGCCGACGAGGGACAGATCGTCCTCGGCGGCAAGGGCGGCGACGACCAGATGGTCTGATGCCGCGTCGAGCCGACCCGTCGATGAACCTGTCATGCAGGGCCGCGGTTCCCGCTGCGGCCGGCCCCATGTCCATCCATGGGAGCGACATCCTCGCCGCGATGGGTTTTTCCGGCCGCCGCCATCGCGCCGGGACGAGGCTCCCGCAACGAGCCTCCGCCCTGCCCTCCCGCAGGAGCGGCGTCCCCGCCGCGACCGGCAGGCATCCATGACCGGCACCGGCCTGACCGCCTGGGAACGCTGGGAGATGGGCAGCATCGACGGCTCCCCGGCGAGGGCGACGCCCGCGACCCCGGCCGCCGCCGAACCGCCTCCCGAACCGTCCGTGCGCCTGCCCACCGCCGCCGAGGTGGAGGAGATCCAGCGCCAGGCCCGCGAGGAAGGCTACCGGGAGGGCCTGCAGCAGGGGCACGCCGAAGGCCGCGCGGCGGGCGAGGAGGAAGTGCGCAGGGAGGCGGCCCGCCTGGCTGCCGTCGCGCGCACGCTGGAGGCCCGGCTGGCCGGCCTCGAGCAGGAGGTGGGCGAGGAAGTGACGGCCCTGGCCCTCGCCCTGGCCCGCCAGGTGGTGCGCCACGAACTGGCGACGCAACCCGAGTCCCTGGTGGACGTGGTGCGCGAGGCCCTCGTCCAGCTCCCCCACCAGCATGCCGCGATCCACCTGAACCCGGCGGATGCATCCCTGGTCCGCGCCCACGTCGGCGACCAGCTCGCCCATGCCGGGCACCGCATCTTCGAGGATCCCCGCCTGTCGCCCGGCGAATGCCTGGTGGAGGCCGGCGGCAGCCAGGTGGACGCCGGGCTGGAGGCGCGCTGGCGGCGCGTCGTGGAAACCCTCGGCATCCAATCGGCATGGTCGTCGAAGACGGAACCCTGATCGCCGACCCGGCCGCCGCCGAGTCCGGCCACGGCGCCTGGAGCGATTACCTGAAGGCCTGCCGGCAGCGGGTGGAGGGCGCGGCGCCCTTCCAGGTCGCCGGCCGCCTCACCCGCATCAACGGCTTGGTCATGGAGGCCGCCGGCCTCAAGCTGCCCCTGGGCTCCGGCTGCCGCATCGAGGTGCCGGGCGGCGGCTCGGTGGAGGCGGAGGTGGTGGGCTTTTCCGGCGAGCGCCTGTTCATGATGCCCACCGAGGACGTCTACGGCCTCGCCCCCGGCGCCCGCGTGACGCCGCTGGAGAGCCTGCCGCCCGTGCCGCGCATCGGCGAGCTGGCGGCGCCGCGCCGCCGCGCCACCGACCGGGCAAAACACATCGTCGTCGGCGACCACCTGCTCGGCCGGGTGCTCGACGGCAACGGCAAGCCCCTGGACAATCTCGGCCCCCTGGACGCCAAGCGCACCCGTTCCCTGGCCAGCCGGCCCTTCAACCCCCTGGCGCGGGCGCCGATCGCCACCAGCCTCGACGTCGGCATACGCGCCATCAACGCCCTGCTCACCGTCGGCCGCGGCCAGCGCCTGGGGCTGTTCGCCGGCTCCGGCGTCGGCAAGAGCGTGCTGCTCGCCATGATGGCCCGCTTCACCGCCGCCGAGGTCATCGTCGTCGGGCTGATCGGCGAACGGGGCCGGGAGGTGAAGGAATTCATCGAGCAGAACCTGGGGGCCGAGGGCCTGGCCCGCTCGGTCGTCGTCGCCGCCCCCGCCGACGTCAGCCCGCTGATGCGCCTGCAGGGCGCCGCCACGGCCACCGCCATCGCCGAACATTTCCGCGACCAGGGCCGGCACGTTCTCCTGATCATGGATTCCCTGACCCGCTTCGCCATGGCCCAGCGGGAGATCGCCCTGGCCGTCGGCGAACCGCCGGTGACCCGCGGCTACCCGCCCTCGGTCTTCGCCCGCCTGCCGCAGCTCGTGGAGCGGGCCGGCAACGGCCCCGAGGGCGGCGGCTCCATCACCGCCTTCTACACCGTGCTGGCCGAGGGTGACGACCAGCAGGATCCCATCGCCGATGCCGCCCGGGCCATCCTCGACGGCCACATCGTGCTCTCGCGCAATCTGGCCGATGCCGGCCACTATCCGGCCATCGACATCGAGCAGTCCGTCTCCCGGGCCATGGCCAACCTGATCAGTCCCGAACACCTGGAGCGGGTGCGCCGTTTCAAGCAGCTCTATTCCCGATACCAGCGGGCCCGCGACCTGCTGTCCGTGGGCGCCTACCAGCCCGGCTCCGACCCGGTGCTCGACCAGGCCATCGCCCTCTATCCGCGCTTCGAGGCCTTCCTGCAGCAGGGCATGCAGGAACGCGCCGACTATGCGGGCAGCCTCTTCAACTTGGGTCAGTTGTTCGGAGCGTAGAATCCCTTTCGACCGCCGTTCGCGGTCCCCCGGGCACAGACCCGCCTTCCGGCCCCGCATGACCATGTCCTCGCGCTTTCCCCTCCAGTCCCTGCTCGACCTCTCCCAGATGCGCCTGGACGAGGCAGCGCGCCGGCTGGGCGAGCTGGTGGCCGGCGAGCAGCAGGCCTCGAAGCGCCTGGAGCTGCTGGTCGGCTACCGGGCCGAATACCAGGCCCGCTTCGTCGCCGCCGCCAGGGAGGGTCTGGGGCGCGAGGCCTGGGGCAATTTCCAGGCCTTCCTGGCCAAGCTCGACACGGCGGTGACCCAGGCAGAACAACAGGTCGCAGCCTCCCGGCAGCGAACCGCCGCCGGCCAGAAGGAATGGCTGGACCGGCGCGGCAAGGTCCAGGCCTTCGACACCCTCGCCCAGCGCCACGACGCCCGCCTGCAGCAGGCCGAGAACCGGCGCGAGCAGAAGATCCAGGACGAGCACGCGGCCCGGCGCGGTCCGGCCGAGGAGTAGGCCCCTCCCCTCGCCCCGCCCACGGCCGGCATTGCACTGCCGGCCGGGCCCCGCGACCCCGAGCGGAAGAGTCGCGGACCACCGGGGTTTCAGGCGGGGACGACGACGCCCCATGCCGAGGTCGCGGCGCTTGAGCTTCCTTCGTGCTCCTTGGTGTCCTTGGTGCCTTGGGGGTTACGCCGTGGCTTTCCACGCTCCACTTCCCATGGCATACCCCTTGCATCTATGGGCCAAACCTCCGCCAGGAAAACGCCATGCCCGACATCGCCATCGCCCCGAATCCCGCCGCTGCCAGCCTCAATGGCGCCGTCGCCGCGGCGTCCGCGTCCGCCGAGGCCGGCACTGCCGGTGCCGCCTCCGGTCCCTTGGGCGCCGAGGCCTTCGCCGCCCTGCTGCAGAAACAACTGGCCGGCGGCACCATCGACGCCACCGCGATCCTGTTAGGCGCCGCGGAAACGCCCGCCCAGAGCGGATCTTCGGACGATGGCATCGCCGCCCTGCTGCCCCGGTTCCTGGCCGCCCTGGGCCTGGGCCTGAAAGGCGAGGGGGAACCAACCGGATCCAGGGACGCCAGCGAGGATGCGGGCAACGACGTCCCGGTCCTCACCGACGTTTTCGCCCCGCCGGCCGTCCCCGTGACCCCGGCCGTCCTGGAGCGCACGGCGGCCGCCGGCGATGCGGCACCGGTTTCCGACCCGCCGGCAAGGCGCACCGACGCCGCGGCAAATCTTGCCGCCGCCGCCATGCCGGAATCCTTTGCCGCCGCCCTGGAGGCCGACGGGGGACTGGCGTCCCTGTCCGTCGACGGCCAGCGCGCCGATGCCGCCGCCATGCAGGCCGCCGCCCAGGCGGCGCGGGCCGCCGATGGCGCCGCCCAGGCGGCCCGTCCGGCGCAGCGCATCGATGCCCCGGTCGGCTCCCGCGCCTTCGGCGAGGCCCTCGGCGAACGCCTGACCTGGATGGTGGGCAGCCAGCAGAGCCGCGCCGACCTGGTGTTGAATCCGCCCCAACTGGGACGGGTCGAGATTTCACTGACCGTCAACGGCGACCAGGCGACCGCCCTCTTCGTCTCGGCCAACGCCGCCGTCCGCGAGACCCTGGAAGCCTCGATGCCGCGGCTGCGGGAAATCCTCGCCGATGCCGGCGTCACGCTGGGCCAGGCGCAGGTGGGTTCCGAGTCGCCCCAGTCGCCGGCGGAGGGCCGCGAAAAGGGCGATAATTCGCGCAGCCAGGCAGGCGGCCTGGGTGCGTCCATGATGACGGACGCCGCCGCGGGCACCCGCGATGCCATGTGGATTCGACAGGGCCGCGGCCTGGTGGACACCTTCGCCTGAGGGGCGAGGGCGGGACGGAAACGGGAGGACTGAGTAATGGCCGAGGCCAAGAAAGCGGACGCCGCCGCGGAAGCGCCGGCGGCACCGCCCAAGAAGAAGAAGATGCTGCTGTTCATCATCATCGGCGTGCTGGTGCTCGTGCTGGGCGGCGGTGCCGCAGTCCTGCTGCTCAAGAAGAAGCCGGCCGAGGAAGGCGAGGACGGCGAGGAGCCGCCCAAGAAGGAGGTCAAGCACAAGAAGGGCGAGGCGGCCAAGCCACCCACCTACCTGAAGCTCGAGACCTTCACCACCAACCTGATGCCGGAGAGCCCCGACCAGGCGGCGGCCCAGTACATCCAGGTCATCGTCGAGCTGAAGGTGGCGGAGCCCCAGGAGGCCGAGGTCATCAAGCAGTACAACCCGGAAATCCGCGACCGCATCCTGCGCCTGCTCTCGAGCAAGAAACCCTCGCAGCTTTCGCCCCTGGAGGGCAAGGATGCCCTGGCCCAGGAGATCCGCGAATCGGTGAACCTGATCGTCAACCCGCCGCCCAAGAAGGCCAAGGGCGGCAAGGCGGAGGCGCCCGAGGAACCGGTCATGAGCGTGCACTTCAGCAGCTTCATCATCCAGTAGCGTGAGCCAGGACTTTCTTTCCCAGGAAGAGGTCGACGCCCTGCTCAAGGGCGTCACCGGCGAGGCCGACGAGGCACCGCAGGAGGAGGACAGCGGCGCCGTCAAGGCCTACGACCTGGGGCGGCAGGAGCGCATCGTCCGCGGCCGCATGCCGACGATGGAGCTCATCAACGAGCGCTTCGCGCGCAACCTGCGCATCGGCCTGTTCAACTACATGCACCGGAACACGGAGATCTCCGTCGGCACGATCCGGGTGCAGAAGTACAGCGAGTTCATCCGCAACCTGGTGGTGCCCACCAACCTGAACCTCGTCCTGGTGAAGCCCCTGCGCGGCACGGGCCTGGTGGTGCTGGACCCGAACCTGGTCTTCATGGTGGTTGAAAACATCTTCGGTGCCGACGGGCGCTTCCACACACGCTTCGAGGTCCGCTACTTCACGCCCAACGAGCAGCGCATCATCCAGGGCCTGCTCGGTGTCGTCTTCTCCGAATACGAGAAGTCCTGGCAACCGGTCTTCCCGATCAGCTTCGAGTACGTGCGCTCGGAGATGAACACCCAGTTCGCCAACATCGCCACGCCCTCCGAGATCGTCGTCGCCGTGACCTTCACGGTGGAGTTCGCCGGCTCCTCGGCCGAGATGCACATCTGCCTGCCCTACTCCATGGTGGAACCCATCCGGGACGTGCTCTACAGCACCATGCACAGCGAGCAGATGTCCTCGGACCGGCGCTGGACCACGATGCTGACGCGGCAGTTGCAAACGGCGGAGGTGGAACTGGTGGCCCCCCTGGGCCAGACCACGGTGACCCTGCGCCAGATCCTCGACATGAAGGTGGGTGACGTACTGCCCATCGGCCTGGACGACAAGGTGACGGCAGCGGTGGACGGCGTGCCGGTCATGGAATGCCGCTACGGAAAACAGAACGGCCAGGTGGCCCTGCGCGTCGAGCGCTTCCTGGCCGAAAAGCAGGCAGAAAACTAGGAGCTTGTGATGAGCGAGAACGAACAGGTCGACGACAACCAGGTCTCGGAAGACGACTGGGCCGCGGCGATGAACGAGCAGGCCGTCGCCGAGGCCGAGCCCGCGGCGGCCGCCCCCGCCGCGCAGCCGGCCGACATCTTCGAGCAGTTCGGCGCCTCGCCGTCGCGGGCTTCCGCGCTCCAGGACTTCGACATGATCCTGGACATCCCGGTGCAGATCACCGTCGAGCTGGGCCGCACCAAGATTTCCATCCGCAACCTGCTGCAGCTTGCCCATGGCTCCGTCGTCGAACTCGACGGCCTGGCGGGCGAGCCCATGGACGTGCTGGTGAACGGCACCCTGATCGCCCAGGGCGAGGTCGTGGTGGTGAACGACAAGTTCGGCATCCGCCTCACCGACATCATCACGCCGGCCGAACGGATGAAGAAACTGCACCGGTAGCGGCTTGCCGCTGCCGGGACAGTTGGCCCCCGCCCCGCCCCCTTGCCATCGCGCCGCATGCGGCGCTCCCACAGGAATCGTACCGTTCGGTTTTCGTAGGAGCGGCGGCCACGCCGCGATGCCTTTCGGAGCCGCCTCCATCGCGCCGCATGCGGCGCTCCTACAGGAATCGTACCGTAGGGTTTTCGTAGGAGCGGCGGTCACGCCGCGATGCCTTTCGAACCGCCGCGCCCCCGCCCGCGGATTTGCCCGGCGTTTCGGGCTCTGATCGCGCCAACGATCCTCCCGTCGCCCTCCTATCCTCCCGGCAGTCTGCCCCCGGTGCATTCCATGGCCCCACGCCTGCCTTTCCGTCCCCTCCTGCGCGCCCTGCCGGGCCTCGCCGCGGCCGTTTTCGCGGCGCCGGGCCTGGCCCAGTCGCCTTCCGCCGACCTGGGCGGCAGCCTGATGCAGATGCTGGCCGGGCTGGCGGTGGTGATCGTCCTGCTCTTCGCCAGCCTGTGGCTGTTGAAGCGGCTCTCGGCGCCGCGGGGCCCGGCCGGCGACCTGCTCAAGGTGGTCTCGGCCACCGCCGTAGGCCCGCGGGAGCGGGTCGTGATCGTCGAACTGGGCGACACCTGGCTGGTCCTCGGCGTGGCGCCGGGACGGGTAAGCACCCTGCACGAGCTGCCCCGCATTGCCGGCGTCGCCGCGCCGGCGGCCGGCGGCGACTTCCCGGACTGGCTGAAGAAGGTGCTGGAGCGCCGCCATGGGCAGTGAGCGGCCGGCGCGGGCAACGCGCGCAACCGGCGCCCGCCTGCTGAAGTTCGCCAGCGGCGCCCTGCTGCTGGCCCTGCCGGGCCTGGCCCTGGCCCAGGCCCTTCCGGCCGTCACCAGCACGCCGGCGCCGGGGGGCGGCACCCAGTGGTCGCTGTCCATCCAGACCCTGCTGCTGCTGACGGGCCTCACCTTCCTGCCGGCCATGATGCTGATGATGACCAGCTTCACGCGCATCATCATCGTCCTCTCCCTGCTGCGCCACGCGCTGGGCACCCAGACCTCGCCGCCCAACCAGGTGCTGGTGGGCCTGGGCCTCTTCCTCACCTTCTTCATCATGGCGCCGGTGGGCGAACGGATCTATGCCGACGCCTACCTGCCGCTGGCCGAGAACCGCATCAGTTTCCCCCAGGCCCTCGAGCGCGGCGCCGTGCCGCTGCGCGCCTTCATGCTCAAGCAGACCCGGGACGCCGACCTGCAACTCTTCACCCGCATCGCCCGGGAGCCCAAGCCCGAGTCCGCGGACAAGGTACCCATGCGGGTGCTGATCCCGGCCTTCGTCACCTCCGAGCTGAAGACGGCCTTCCAGATCGGCTTCATCGTCTTCATCCCCTTCCTGATCATCGACATGGTGGTGGCCTCGGTCCTCATGTCCATGGGCATGATGATGATGTCGCCCGTCATCGTCGCCCTGCCCTTCAAGATCATGCTCTTCGTGCTGGTGGACGGCTGGAACCTGCTGATCGGGTCCCTCGTCGCCAGCTTCGGATAGGAGTCGCGCCATGACCCCCTCCACCGTCATCGAGATCGGCCGCCATGCCATCGAGATCACCCTGCTCGTCTCGGCGCCGCTGTTCATCGCCGCCCTGGCCACGGGCCTGATCATCAGCATCTTCCAGGCCGCCACCCAGATCAACGAGGCGACGCTCTCCTTCGTGCCCAAGCTGATCGTCATGTTCCTCACCCTGCTCGTCGCCGGGCCCTGGATGATCACCCTGATGACGGACTACATGCGCCGGCTGTTCGAGGGCATCCCGGGGATGATCGGCTAGCGCCGCCTTCGACCGCCGTTCATTCACCGCAGAGGACGCAGAGGGCACGGAGGAAGAGCTTGAGGAGTTGCGGTTTGTCGCGCCCGGAGACCATTTGCCCGGACGTCATCGTCGACGCCCATGGCCTGCTTCCGGACTCTGCATTTCCTCTGGGTCCTCTGTGTCCTCTGTGTCCTCTGTGTTGAAGCGCCTTTCGCCCTTGCAATGATCTCCGTCACCTCGGCCCAGCTCGACGCCTGGCTGGTCGCCTTCTTCTTTCCCCTGGCCCGCATCCTGGGCCTGATGGCGACGGCGCCCATCTTCAACAACGCCGCCCTGCCGGCCCGGGTGCGCCTGATCGCCGGGCTGGCCATCGCCATCGCCCTGGCACCTGCCCTGCCGCCCATGCCCGCCATTCCGGCAGGCTCCTGGCTGGGGCTCATGGTCCTCGCCCAGCAGGTGCTGATCGGCATCCTGATGGGATTCACCCTGCGCATCGCCTTCGCCGCCATCGACCTGGCCGGCGAACTGATAGGCCTCCAGATGAGCCTGTCCTTCGCCGTCTTCTACGACCCCGGCAGCTCGGGCCAGACGCCCGTGGTGACCGAGTTCCTGGGCCTGCTGGCCTCGCTGATCTTCCTGGCGATCAACGGCCACCTGCTGACCCTGGGGGCGCTGGCCGAGAGCTTCCGCCTGCTGCCGGTGGGCGTCGCCCCGCCCGCCGCCCAGGGCCTCTGGGCCCTGCTCGCCTGGTCCGCCGCCCTGTTCTCCATGGGCCTGCTGCTCTCCCTGCCCGTGGTGGGTGCGCTGCTGATCGCCAACATCGCCCTCGGCGTGCTGGCCCGGGTGGCTCCCCAGCTCAACCTCTTCTCCGTCGGCTTCCCGGTCACCATCGTCGCCGGTTTCGTCATGCTGGGCCTCTTCCTCCCCTACTTCGGCGCCGCCCTGCAGGCCCTCTTCGACCAGAGCTTCGAGGCGCTGCGGGGATTGCTGCTGGCGGCGGGGGGCGGGATCGCCGGGGGAAGGTAAGCCGGGACTCTTACCGGAGCGGTACGGAAGCGCGGAGGATGGCAAGAAGGCGCACTCGCGGCTTGCCAACGCCCATTGGGCACGTCTGCGCCGGCAGACTCCGATGAACGCGGAAATCCGCCGTGCCGCGTCTTTGCCTCGGCGGTTCCCCCTGATCCGCGACCTTCAGCGGGAGAAAGGCGGGCGATTCAGGAGCATCCAGGCCTCCCGGGGGCCGACGACAGGCAGGCCCCGTACCTTCACCATCGCCAGCAAGGCCTTGTCGCCGGTGACGAAGAGATCGGCGCCGCAGGCCAGCGCACACGCCAGGATGGGCAGGTCGTCGGGATCGGGACATTCCAGTCCGGCATCCCGAGGCGCCGCGGGTGCCTGCTCCAATCGCCCGAGCCGTTGCCGGAGTTCCTTCCGCAGTGCAGCCGGCACGCGGAACTTCAGGCGCAGCTTCTCATCGACTTCCCGCAGCACCGGCGCCCCGATCAACACGTCCGCCTCCAGGATGGCCCGGTCGAGGAGATCCCGGCACAGTCCGTGCCCCATCAGCGCACTGAGCAGCACATTGGTGTCGAGGAAGAGCCTCACGAGGCCTCGCGGAAGAAGTCCTCGTCGGTGAGGCTGCCCGCCGCCTCGGCATAGGGTCGCAGGCGATCCCGCAAGGCGTCCAGATCCCGCACCAGCAGGTGCCGTCGCAGAAGTTCCCGCGCCAGCTCGCTGCGCGTCTTGCCTTCCCTTGCGGCCACCGCCGAGAGGCGCGCATCGAGTTCCTCGTCCAAACGTATGGTCATCGTCGCCATAGCCTTCTCCAGAAGCAGGTGTAAGACATCGTAACACGGGTGTCCTGTCCCGAGGCGGCGGCAAGTGCGAGGCTCGGCAGAGGCAACCGTAAGCTGCGCCCTCCGGCGACGGCGAAACTCCGTTCCGACCGGCCATCGCTTTCGCCGTGCGCCTCGCCTGGACGGACTCCCCCGCGACTCCGCACCGGCGCCAACGACAAGCTTGCCGCGCGCACCCCCTGTCCGGATGCCGCGCAGAATCCACTCCATCGAACCAGACCAGAGAGCTGCAATGAACTTCTTCGATGACTTCCTCGACCGCCTTCCGACGCCCGACCAGGACACCTCCAACGTGCTGTGGGGGGTCATTCCCGGCGCCCTGGCCGCCTTGGCCGGGGCCGTCGTCGGCACCAAACTGCGCGACGACGACGATTACGGTGGGACCGGGGACGATTGAGACCATGGCCGACAGGGACCTCTTCCTCGCCGCTTACGACATAGGCGATCCCCGTCGCCTGAAGCGCGCCCTGGATCTGGTCAAGGGATTCGCCACCGGCGGCCAGAAATCGGCCTACGAGTGCTTCCTCTCCGCCGGCGAACAGCGGGAACTCCTGCTCGACATGGGCGCCGTCCTCGACTCCTCCGAGGACTCCTTCCATCTGCTGCGCCTCGACCCACGAGCCCGGGTCATCGTCCTGGGCCGGGCGGTGGCCCCCGCCGATCCGCCCTTTTTCCTCCACGGATGATCGGCGTGACCACCCTGATCCTCGACCGCGCGGGCCTGGCCCTGAAACCGGATGGAAAGGCGCTCGCACTCTACGAAAACGGCAGCCGCGTGCGTGCCTTGCCGTTGCGCCTGATTGACCGCCTGGTAATCGTCGGCGACGTAGCCCTGTCCACCCGAGTCCTGGCCATGGTCGCCGAGGCGGGCACCGCCGTGGTCCTGCTCTCCCGCCGCCATACGCGGCGCATCGCCAGCCTGGTCGGTCCCCGCCACAACGATGCGCGCATCCGGTTCGGCCAATGGGCGGCGGCGCAGGATCCCCTCGTCGCCCTGGCCGTAGCCCGTGCCTTCGTGCGCGCCAAGCTCAAGGCGCAGCGGCGCCTGCTGCGCCAACTCCTCGCCGCCCGGCCCGACGCGCGCAAGCCGCTCTTCGATGGGCTCGAATCCGTTGCGGGCGCCCTGGACAGGCTGCCGACGGCCGCCAGTCTAGACAGCGTGCGCGGGGTCGAAGGCGCCGCGGCGCGCGCCCATTTCGCTGCCCTGGCGGCGGTGTTTCCTCCGGCGCTCGGTTTTTCCGGCCGCAACCGGCGACCGCCGCGGGACCCCGTCAACGCCGTACTCTCCCTCGCGTATACGATGCTCCACCACGAAGCGGTCGCCGCCGCCCATGCGGCCGGCCTGGACCCGCAGGTGGGCTACCTGCACGGCATATCCTTCGGACGCGAATCCCTGGCCGCGGACCTGATCGAACCCCTGCGGGCACAGGCGGATGGCCTCGTCTGGGGACTCTTTCGCGATCGCGGCCTGCGCGAGGAGCATTTCGCCCGCGACGGCGAGGCCTGCCTGCTCGGCAAAGCCGGCCGCGAGCACTTCTTTCCGGCCTGGGAGGCCTTCGTTCGCCCGCCACGACGCCAGTTGCGGCGAATGGCGCGAACATTAGCCAGGCGCCTGACGATCCCGGACAGCCAGGAGGACACATGGACGGACGAGAGCTTCTGAGTCCGCCCGAGGCGGACGGCCGCCCCCTGTACCTGCTCGCCGAGGCGCCGCTCGGCGTCGCGGTAGACGGCCCCGCGTTGCGCGTGGACGACCCAACCCGCGCCGCCGGCCGTTACCCATTGCGCCGGGTGTCGCGGGTCATGGCCGGCGAATCCGTCGCCTGGGGCAGCGGCTCCCTCGCCCTTTGCCTGGGCGCCGGGATCCCCGTATCCATCCTCAACGGCGAAGGCGAACTGGTCGGGCTGTGTCTGCCGACACGGGTGCCATCGACGCCTTTCTCCGCCCTGCTGGGTGAACTGGCCGAATTGCGCTGCTGGGCCGAAGCCCATGCCAACTGGCAACTCGCCGGCGAACGGCGGGCCGTCCTCGCCGCCTTGCGCCTGGCCCGCGTGGGCGTCGCCGACCTGCGCCCCAACCCCGTCCGCGCGCGGCTCTACGGTCTGGTCGCCACGGCCTTCGGCAGTTCAGGTCGTCGGGCCCTGGCGGTCTGGCGCGGCAGCGCCGCCCTGCTCGCCGTCGAAATCTGCCGGGGCCTCGGCATCGGCCCGCACCTGTCCGCCAGCGGGGGACCCCGGAATGGCAAAGCAACGCCCCTGGCCGTCGAACTGGGCGAAATGCTTGCCTGGCTGCCCTTGGGCTGGCTCGCCGGCCTTGCCGTCGCCGGCGGGCCGCTCCCCGCCGGACCCCGTGCCTTGGCCGAGCGCTTCGAGCACGAACAGAAGACCCTCGCAGGCTTCGCCCTCGATCTCGTCGGCCTGTTGCAGGGTCTCGCCATCGACGCCAGCCGCCGTTTCGGTGCCGGCAGACACCCCGAACGCACATGGCACTGATCCGCGTCGGCAACGATGCCTGGCTGGTCGCCTACGACATTTCCAACCCCCGGCGGCTTGGCCGCGTAGGCCGCTGGGTACGCGAATTTGCCATGCCGGTCCAGTACTCCCTGTATCTCGGCCTGCTCGGCGACAGCGAATTGAAGCGCCTGGTGGCCGGACTGGAAGCCCGGATCAGGCAAAGCGAGGACGACGTCCGTCTCTACCACCTGCCGGCGTTGCTCCACGTGGATTCCGTCGGCGCGCCGCTCGCCGACCCCGGCCTGATCGAACTGGCCCCCATCGGCACGACGCCTCCCCTCGCCCGTGACAACACGAACGTCATGGCCGGCATACAATGGACCCCATGATTCCCGCACCCGTGCCACTGCCCCTGGCGCGCTTCCGCGCCGCCTTCGTTGCCGCCGCCCCGCTGCACCTGCCCGAATATGCCGGGTCGACCTGGCGCGGCGCCTTCGGCCACGCCCTGAAGCGCGCCGTCTGCGTCACGCGCATGCCCCGATGCGCCGGCTGCACGCTGCGGAGCGCCTGCGCCTATGCCACCATCTTCGAGAGCCCGCCCCCTCCAGGCGCGACGGCGATGCGCAAGTACAACGCCGCGCCGCACCCATTCGTCCTGGCCCCCGCGGAGGCCGCGCAGGACATCGCGGCGGGTGACAGCCTCGGCCTCGGCCTTACCCTTGTCGGCCGGGCCGCCGGACAACTGCCTTATGTTCTCCACGCCCTGGGCGAAGCCGGGCGAAGCGGCCTCACCCGGAGCCGAGCGCCCCTGGTCCTCGAAGCGGTGGAGCAGGAGGCGGTCCCCGGCGGAGGCGACTGGCGCGCGATCTTCAAACCCGACCAACCCCCTGCCCCCCTGCCCGCAGCCGTACCACCCTGCCCGCCGGTTCCGGCCGTGGTCACCCTGGATATCGCCACCCCCTTGCGCCTGAAGCGCGAGGGGCGCCTCGTCACCCCCGACGCCTTCCGCTTCGCCGACCTGGCGATGAACCAGTTGCGCCGCCATTCCATGCTCTGCCTGTTCCACGGCCCGTCGGGGCTGGATTCGGATTTCGCCGCCCTCAAGGCCCGGGCCCAAGGCGTGCGGACCGCCGATACCCGGCTGGCCTGGCAGGACTGGACGCGCCATTCCAGCCGCCAGAACACCGACATGCAGATGGGCGGCCTGGTCGGCCAGGTCAGTGTCGCCATCGGCGACGCGCCGGAGCTCTGGCCGCACCTTTGGCTCGGCCAGTTCATCCACGCCGGCCACGGCACCAGCATGGGCCTGGGTCGCTACAACATCGCCGCGACAAGCTTGCCGGAGAACTGAAACCTGCCGCGTGCCGGCACACTGATCGCCATGGACACCTTCGACCGCCGCATCCTTCTCGCCGTCACCGGCCTGTCGCCGCAGATCGTCACCGAGACGCTCTATGCCCTGGCCGTAGCCGCGGACGACCCCTGGATTCCCACCGAAATCCGCATTCTCACCACCCGGGAAGGTGCCGAGCGCGCCCGCCTCACGCTGCTCTCCGAGGCGCCCGGCTGGTTCCACCGCCTGCGCGCCGATTACGGCCTACCGCCCATCGCCTTCGACGCGGCGAACCTCATCGTCGTCCCCGACGCCGACGGCCGGCCCCTGGACGACATCCGCAGCCCCGCGGACAACGAACGGGTCGCCGACACCATCACCGCCGCCGTACGCGAACTCAGCGCCGATCCGCGAACCCAGTTGCACGTCTCCCTGGCCGGCGGCCGGAAGACCATGGGCTTCTACCTGGGCTATGCCCTGTCCCTCTACGGCAGGGCCCAGGATCGGCTGTCCCACGTGCTGGTCTCGCCCCAGTTCGAGTCGCACCCGGAATTCTTCTATCCGACACCGGCCAGCCACGTCATCTATACCCCGGCGCCGGAACGCCGGCCGCTGGACACGCGGGAAGCGCGCGTGACGCTGGCCGAAATCCCCTTCGTCCGCCTGCGCGAAGGCCTGTCGCTGCCGCTGCTCGAAGGGCGGATGAGCTTTTCCGACACCGTCGCCGCCGCCCAGCGGGCCATCGAGGCGCCGCACCTGACGCTCGACCCAGCGCGGCACTGCGTCCGGGCCGGCGGCGTCGAGGTCGCGATGACGCCTGCCGTCTTCGCCTTCTACGCCATGTTCGCCGAGCGGGCCCTGCGGCGCGCGGAACCCCTCACCTGGCGGGACGACGAGTATCGGGACGAATACCTGCTCGCCTATCGGCGCGTGCTGGGCCCCTTGTCGGAGCACGTGGACAAGACCGCGCGCCGTCTCGACGCGAGTGCGAAAGAACATTTCCAGGAACAGAAGGCCGAGGCCAAGCGGGCCATCGTAGGCGTCCTCGGCAAGCCCGCGGCCCGCCCCTATCTGCTCGCCGAGTATGGCAAAAGGCCCAGCACCCGCTTCGGCCTCTCGCTGCCCCGCGACGCCATCGCCTTCCTTCCGCAATCCCCCCGTTAACGGCCGACCTGCCATGACCGACACCCTGATCACCTGTCCCGAGTGCGGCCATCGCTTCGCCGTCTCTGCAGCCCTCAACGCCCAGTTGCAGCGCGAGATCGAAACGCGCCTCAAGGACGATCACGACGCCCGGCTGGCCGCCGCCGTAGAACAGGCCCGCGCCGCCACGCGCAACGCCCTGGACCTGGAACTGGCCGACCTCAAGGAACAACTCACCGAAGGCGAGCGCAAGACCGCCGCCGCCCGGGAAGCCGAACTCGCCTTGCGCAAACGCACCCGGGAACTCGAAGAGGAAACGCGCAGCCAGGGCGAGAAGATCCGCGCCGAACTGGAAACCCGGCTGCGGCGGGAAGGCGATGAACAGGCCAAGGCCGCCGCCGAGGCCGCCGCAGTCAAGGCGCGCGGCGAAAGCGCCGCCGCCCTCGCGGAACTCCAGGTGCAACTGACCGAACAGGAAGAACGCGCCCGCCAGGCCCAGGAATCCGAACTCGCCCTGCGCCGCGAGAAGGCCGTCCTCGAACAGCGCGCCCGCGACCTGGACCTGGAAGTGGCGCGCAAGCTGGACGTCGAGAAGCGGGCACTGGAAGAAGCCATCCGCCGCAGCATCGGCGAGGAACAGAACCTCAAGCTGAAGGAAAAGGAAAAGCAGATCGACGACCTGCGGCGTGCGCTGGACGACGCCAAGCGCAAGAGCGAGCAGGGCTCCCAGGAGCGCCAGGGCGAAGTCCTGGAACTGGACATCCAGGCCGGCCTGGAGCGGCAGTTTCCCTTCGACGAAATCCAGCCGGTGGCCAAGGGCCGCAGCGGCGCCGACCTGGTGCAGGAAGTGCGCAACGGCAGCGGCAAGTCCTGCGGCCGCATCGTCTGGGAGACCAAGAACACCCGCCACTGGAGCCCGGCCTGGATCGCCAAGCTGAAGGACGACCAGCGCGAAGCGCGCGGCAACCTGGCCGTGCTGGTTTCAGTGGCCCTGCCCGAAGACATCCACGAATTCGCCTGCGTCGACGGCGTCTGGGTCGCCAGCCCGCGGGCCTGGCCCGCCCTGGCCGTGGCCCTGCGCGAGCAACTGATCCAGGTCGCTTTCGCCCACGCCGCCAACGACGGCCGCCAGGAGAAGATGGACGTGCTGTACCGCTACCTGGCGGGCGACCAGTTCCGCCAGAAGGTGCAGGGCATCGTCGAAGCCTTCACCGTCCTGCAGGACCAGTTGCAGCGCGAGCGCCGGGCCATGGAGAAGCTCTGGAAGGAGCGCGAGAAGCAGATCGAGCGCGTCGTCGTCAATACCGTCGGCATGTACGGCGAGATGAGCGGCATCCTCGGCGGCAGCCTGCCGGAGATACCGGCGCTGACGCTGGAAGGCGCGGCCGGCCTTCTGGGCGAGTAGACTGCGATGCAGATAGAATGAGCGCGCAAGGAGCCCGGAACGCAATGAAGACAAATACCTACACACTGAGATTCGCCACCCCGGCCTTTCTCGGCAATGCGGATCAGACAGGCCAATGGCGCACGCCACCGATCAAGGCGCTGCTGCGCCAATGGTGGCGGGTGGCCGCGGCGCGCGACCTGAAATTTGAGGTCGATGCGCTGCGCAGGGAGGAAGGCCGCCTTTTCGGTGCCGCAAACGACGACGGAGGTGGCAGCCACCAGAGCCGGGTTCGGATACGGCTGGAGCGCTGGGACGAGGGAAAACTGAAGAAGGCAGATTGGCCCGGCCGAGGACAGGAAGCCGTCGAACATCCCGAGGTCAGGGACCGCAATACCGACAAACCCCGGAGGGTTGGCGCAGAGCTTTATCTCGGTTATGGACCCCTCGGTTTCCAGGGTGGCGTCACCGTTCTCGCAAAAGCCCGCGCGGCCATACAGGCCGATGAGGCCGCAGCTCTGCGTCTGGCCTGGCCTGCGGACGAGCCGCGGATCGCCGACGCCATCCAACTGATGCACTGGTTCGGCACGCTTGGCGGGCGTTCCCGCAACGGATGGGGCTCCTTCGGCCTTGACGGATCTGGGCTTGAACCCCTGGCGCCGGACCATATCCTGCTGCGGCGGCTTGCGCTGCCGCTGGCCGACTGCCTCACCCACGACTGGCCGCATGCGCTCGGGAAAAGTGCGGACGGACAGCTGCTCATCTGGACATCGAAAAAAAACTATCCCGACTGGCGAGCCGCCATGGTCGAACTGGCCAAGGCCAAGATCGCATTCCGTTGTCGATTCAGTTTCGCCGGCCATGCCAAGGGCGGGTCGTTCAGCGAAAGGCACGTTATCTCCTATCCGGTCACCAATCATGCGATTGGCGGCGTGTCGAGGGATGCCCGCCTCGCCAACCAGCTCCGCTTCAAGGTGGTGAAGACGGGGGATGCTTTCCAGGCCCGGATCGTCCACCTGCCCTGCGCCCTGGCCGGGGCTCTCGCGGGTCGCGTCAACACCGACGCGCAAACGCGGGTATGGCAACAGGTCCACGCGAGTCTCGACCAGCCTGAATCGGCCTTCATCCGCCTCTGAAAAACACGCTCAACATGACCCACACTCTCTGGCACGCCAAACTCGCCGCCTGGACCCACGATCCGGCGGAAAAAGCCCTGGTCCTGCTGCGCGACCCCGCCGGCCACGAAGGCGGCACGGTGGCGGCCCTGCAGCGGGAAATCTTCGGCGGTGCCGGCATCCCGGGCCCCCTGCGCGACATCGTCGGGCGCGCCGACCGTTGGGCCGCTGCCGCCGACCGGCCGCAATGGCCGCGGAATCCGGCCGACGGCCGCTACGCCGCATGGACGCAGGTGCGCTTCACCGAAAACCCGATGCTGATCCATCCCCTGTCGGGCGAAGCCTTCGACCTCGGCAAGCTTTCCGACCTGGACGCCCAGCACATCAAGGCCGTCAGCACAGATCACTTCAGCGGGCGCATCGTCCGCGACGCCACGGGCATCGACGCGCGGAAGACCGCACTCGCCTTCTGGCGGTTCGGCCCCGAGACCCCAGCCCCGGGCGTCGGCGCCCTTTGGGGTCTCCTGCCAGCCGACACGCGGGTACCGGACCACACCATCTGGGCGCATCTGGATCTTGCCGCCGCGTTCGCCACCGCCTTTCACGACGACGCCGGTGGCAATCCCGCCCTGCTCGCCGTCAGTCTCGGGCCAGTGCAGGACTTCATCGCCCAGGCCCGCACCACTTCCGACCTCTGGGCCGGCTCCCACTTCCTCTCCCGGCTGGCTTGGGAAGCGATGCGCGTGGTCTGCGAACAGATCGGTCCGGATGCCGTTCTGTTCCCGCAATTGCGCGGTGTGCCCCAGGTAGACCTCTGGCTGCGCGACGCCGCCGGCCTGCCGCCGGAGTGGTTCGCAGACGCCGAATGGACGAAGGCCGGCACCGACGCCAACCCCCTGTTCGCCGCCGCCCTGCCCAACAAGTTCGTTGCCCTCGTGCCGGCCGGGCGCGCCGCCGATCTGGCGGCCGCCATCACCAACGCAGTGCGCGCCTATGTCATGGACAAGGCCGGGGAAGCGCTCGCGTTGCTATGCGAAAAGGCCGACCGCGAAGGCGCGCCGGTTGCGGAAGCGCAGGTCGCCGCCCAACTGGCCGGCTTTCCAGAAGTTCATTGGGCAGCTGTGCCCTGGGCGCCGCTGGTCACGCAAGCGGAACGGGAAACGCCCGACACGACGGCGCTCGCCGCCGCGCTCGCACAGTTCGCGCCCGCCGGGAAAGAAGGCGGCGGATTTCTCTCCTCGAATGCCTGGAAGCTGCTCGCGAAGGAGACGACCCTAGACGGCGCCACCTTCTTCACGCCCAATCCCGGCGTGCTCTATCCGGCCGTCTACGAGTTGCTCGATCGGGTGCAGGCCGCGGCGAAAGCCGCGCGCCCATTTCCGCAGCTGCCCCAGTTGGGCCACCGTTGCTCGCTGTGCGGCGAACGGGAATGGCTCACCGACGACCGGAACCTGCTTGACCTGCCGCCGGGCCAGCGCAAGGGTTCGCGCAGCCTGTGGGACCGGCTCGCCGGCACGCCCCTGGCGCGCAAGGGCGAACACCTGTGCGCGCCCTGTACTCTCAAGCGCCTGTGGCCGAACCTGTGCGTGACCGAATTCCGTGGTGTCGTCGGCGACGACCTGAGCCGCTACGTGGTCAGCACCCATACCATGGCCCTGGCCAACACCCTCGGCCGCTGGCTGGATGGCGGCGCCCAGGGAGCACCCGCCGACCTGATGCGCCTGAGCGGCCAGCTCGAAGATCGCGCCCTCGCCGTCGCCCTGCCAAGGAAGCTCGCGCTACAGGCCCGGAAGGCCGGCGATGCTGCGCTGAAAATCGTCAAACGCCTTCCCGGCCTGCTCGACCAGCAGCGCGAAAATGCCGAGGCAGACCTGGACGAGAGTGCAACCATGGCCGGCCTCTCGCGCAGCATCGAAGCCGTACTCGGGGAAAAGCCGGAGACCTATTACGGCCTCATCCTGATGGACGGCGACCGCATGGGCGCCTGGCTGGCCGGTAGCGAGGCCGATTACCAACTCCCCTACAGCCGCACCTGGCATCCGCAGATCCGCGCCGGGCTTGCCCAGCACATCCGCGCCGGCGGCGGCGCCCTGGCCCGCTATCCCGATGAAATGCGACCTGTGTCGCCGGCCCGCCACATGGCCATCTCCGCGGCCCTCAACAGCTTCGCACTGCAATTCGCCCGCCTGATCGTCGAGGACTTGGGCAAGGGCAAGCTGATCTACGCCGGCGGCGATGACGTGCTGGCCATGGTTTCCGTTGACGACCTGCTTCCGGTCATGACCCTGCTGCGCCTCGCCTACAGCGGCGTTTTCCCCACTGGCGATCATGCCGCAGCGGCCTGGAATCTTCTGCTCGGCGGCCAGCCGGCCAAAATCGATATCGGCCGCGGCCACATCCGATACGACAATCGGCTGTATCGCGTCATGGGCAGCGGCGCCACCGCCTCCGTGGGTGCAGTCATCGCCCACCACCAGGCCCCGCTCGGCCACGTCATCCGCCAGTTGCGCACGGCCGAACAGCGCGCCAAGGTTACCGCGGGACGCGATGCCTTCGCATTGTCGTTGCTCAAGCGTTCCGGGGGAGCCGTCAATCTGGCCTGCCCCTGGCTCACTCCGCGCGACGGCGCCGGCCGCGCCGATTGGACGAAGATCTCTTCCGCCAACCTCGAAGAGACGCCCATGGGACAGTTGATGCGGCTGCGCGACCGTTTCGCCATGGACAGCTTCTCCCGGCGGGCGGCCTACCTCACGCAAGGCTGGCTGGAGAATATCCCGGACGATGCCGATGCACTCGCCGCAATGCTGGGTCACCAGTTCCGCCGCCAGACTTCCGGCGGCGCAGCCGACAAGGCCGTCGCCGAAACCCTCGGCCACCGCCTGGCCGCCCTCGCCATCGAGGTCCGCGGGGCGCAAGCCGCCGCCTTCGTGCGTGACTTCCTCGCCGTTGCCGAGTTTCTCGGCCGGGAGGGGCGGGGGAACCCGTCACCAGGAGAACATCATGCATCCGCTCATTGAATCGCAACGGGCCGCCATCGTCGCCCTCGCCCACCGGCATCACGTGCCCCGGGTACGCGTCTTCGGTTCCATGGCTCGCGGCGACGCCGGGCCGGACAGCGACGCCGACTTCCTGGTCGATATCGACGAAGCCACCACCGGTTTCGACCTGGGTGGCTTGCTGATGGACTTGCAGGAACTGCTCGGCGTTCGGGTCGATGTCGTCACCGAAGCGGCACTCCATCCGCAAGTGCGTGAGCGCGCCCTCCGGGAGGCCATCCCGCTGTGAAATCTGCCGCCGATGTCGACCGTCTGAACCTCGAACACATGCTCGACTGCATGGACAGGATCGCCCGGTATGTCGGCCAGGACCGGGGCCGCTTCTTCGACGACGCGATGGTTCGCGACGCCGTGCTGCGAAACCTCCAGACCCTTGCCGAATCCAGCCAGCGCATTGCGGAGGCCACACGCAGCGTTGCACCCGAAATCCCATGGAAGGCGCTGGCAGGCTTTCGCAACGTGCTGGTGCACCAATATCTCGGCATCGACCTCGTCGTCGTATGGCGGGTCGTCGAGCGTGAATTGCCGCCCCTGCGACCGGCAATCGAACGCCTGCTCGCCCAGTTGCCGCCCGCGGGGAAGGAACCATCATGAAACAGGTTTTTCTCGAACCGATCGACGTCTTGCACCTGCGCGGGAACAAGCTGTTCGGCGGCGCGGGCGACCATGCCGAGGCCCTGATGCCGCCCTGGCCCTCGCTGGCCGCCGGCGCGGTGCGCTCGCGCCTGCTTGCCGATGCCGGGGTCGATATCGGCGCCTTCGCCCGCGGCGAGCCATCGGCGCCCGAAACCGATCTCGCCCGCAGCCTGGGATCGCCCGCCGCGCCGGGTGAATTCCGTGTCACCGGCTTCACCCTGGCGCGGCGCGCCGGCAGCGCGGTCGAGCCGATGCTGCCCCTGCCTGCCGATGTCGTGGTCACCCGGCAGACCCTGGACGATGCTGCCTATCTGAGTCCGCGCGCCCTGCCCGACGCAATCCGTAGCAGCTTCCCGCTGCCGCTGCCGCCCGTGCTCGCCACCGGCACGGCGGGCAAACCCCTCGGCGGGCTGTGGCTCACCGCGGCCGGCTGGCAAGCCTATCTGGCGCACGCGCCGATCGTCGCCGCGCATCTGCTGCCTTCGTCGGCCCTTTGGGCCACCGATCCGCGGCTCGGAATTGCCCTCGACGGAACGACGCGCACCGCCGCCACGGGCATGCTCTACACGGCCGAAGCCGTTGCATTGGCGTCGGACGTCGGTTTCCTGGTCGGCGTTGCCGGTGCCGATGCGATCCTGCCCGACGGCGGGTTGCTCCGCCTGGGCGGCGATGGCCGTGGCGCGGCACTGGCCGCCTCGACCACCCTCATCCCCGAGCCGGATTGGTCTGCCATCGCCGCTGCGGGCCGATTCAAGCTCGTGCTCGCCACACCCGGGATATTCGAGCACGGCTGGCGGCTGCCCGGATTCGATGCCCACGACATCTGGCACGGCCCCGACGGCTGCACGGCCCGTCTCGTCTCCGCGGCGGTGCCGCGCAGCCAGACCGTGAGCGGTTGGGACATCGCCCGCTGGCAGCCGAAAGCCGCCCTGCGCGCCGCGCCCGTGGGCAGCGTCTACTGGTTCGACGAGTTCAACGGCTCGCCGGATGCGCTCCGCAAGCTTGCCGCGGAAGGCTTCTGGTCCCTGTCCCCCTATCCTGACGCCCAGCGCCGTGCCGAGGGATTCAACAACCTCCTGATCGCGGCCTGGCCGCAACCAAGCTGAAGGGAATTGCCATGTACCAAGCCCAAGCCGCCCTCTTCCTTTATTGCGTCAGCCCCGTACACATGGGGGCCGGCAGCGCCATCGGCCTGATCGACAATCCCATCCAGCGCGAGCGCCATACGGAGCATCCCTTGTTCGCCGGGTCCGGCCTCAAGGGCGCCGCGCGCCATCGGGCCTGGGCAGCGCTCGACGATGCGGGCAGGAAGAACAAGGACCACCTGCTCAACCGCCTGTTCGGACCGGAAGCCGGGGACTCGACGCTGCATGCCGGCGCCATCGCATTCGGCGACGCACAGCTGGTGGCTTTTCCCGTGCGTTCCACCAGGCGTGCCTTCATTTATGCAACATCGCCGACAGCGCTGGCCCGCCTGCGGCGCAACCTGCAGCTGCTCGGCGTTGCCCCGCCGGCCGCAGCGCCGGAGGTGCAGGACGGTTTCTGTCGCGTCGTCTCCGGCACGCCCCTCGTCGGCGAAGGCCAGCCGCTTCATCTGGAAGCCTTCGAACTGTCCGCCATCGCCTCGCCGGAGCTGCAGGACATCGCTGCCTGGCTGGCCGACCGCGCGTTGCCGACCGGTGACGCCTACGACTTCTTCCGGCAAAAGCTCAAGACCGACCTCGTGATGCTCCCCGACGAGGACTTCACCTATTTCGTCAAGAACGCCACTGTCGTCGAGCCGCACGTTCGCATCGACAACCGGACCGGAACCGCAGCCGACGGCGGGCTTTTCTACACCGAGAACCTGCCCCCCGAGTCCCTGCTCCTGGCGCCGTTGATGGCATCGGCCGAACGCAGCGGCAAAGGTGCCAGCGATGCCTCGGCCGTATTGAGCACCGTGCTGGACGGCGGCGAGGGCATTCCCGGCCTTGCCGGCCAGTGCCTGCAGATCGGCGGCGATGCCACTACCGGCCGCGGTCAGGTCGTCGTCACCGCGGTCAAGGAGTAAGGACATGGCCCAAACCCTCGAACAGCAGCGCGCCGCCTATGCCTGGCAGTGCGTACAGGGCTGCAGCAAGGACTACACCAACCTCGCCAAGGGCGCGCCGGCGCTCATCATGGGCAATGGCCTGATGCAGACCCTCGCCTTCTACCAGAGCAAGGGCAAGCATCATCACACGGCGCTCAATGGCCACCTGTGCGCCTGGCTCCACAAAAGGCGCGTCGTCGCCAGCAGCACATTTCCCGAGGTCATGACCAATCTGCACGCAGCCGACTCGTCGACCTACCGCAGGGCGACCGAGGAGACCATGGACCTCCTGAAATGGATCCGCCAATACGCGCCGGCGGTTTCCGGCGACTAGGGAGAACACGCCATGCCGCACGCCGCTGTTCCCCGCTATCTCGGCACCGACTTCCATGACTGCCCGCCCGGCCATCGCTTCACGCTTTATGGCACCTTCTGGGAACCCGACGCGGGCTGGGTCCGGATGAAGAACGTCGACCCGAAGGCATTGCAATCGGATTTCAAGGCGTTCCCCAACCAGGCGGTCGCACTGCGCGATGCCCTCGTGACCCGCCAGCGGGCCGCGGCCGACCTCCAGTCCGCCACCACGTTGGCCCTGGAGGCCGTTTCGGTCGCGCCCTTCGTTACCGGCACGGGCATCGAACACCCGCTGGAGAACGGCATGGCGTTTCTCGACCCGTATGGCCTCCCCTATCTGCCCGGCTCGGGCGTCAAGGGGGTGATCCGTCGCGCCGCCGAGGAACTGGCCGGCGGCGAATGGGGCGACAGCCATGGGTGGAACCAGGCGGCCATCGATACGATTTTCGGCGAAGAACCGCCGCACGGCGACCCGGACGCGAATCGCAACCGGGGCGCCGTGAGCTTCTGGGACGTCTTCCCCCGGTGTAATGCATTGAAGGTGGACATCATGAATCCGCACAATGGGGAGTACTACCAGGGCAAGAATCAGGGCCGTGCCACCCCCCACGACGGCGAGAGTCCGATTCCCATCTACTTCCTGACGGTTCCGGAGAAGACCGGCTTCTGTTTCCACGTGCAATGCGAGTTGTCGCGCCTGCCCACCGACTGGGCCGCCGACAAATGGCGGGGACTGCTTGAGGCCGCCTTCGCCCATGCGTTCGACTGGCTCGGCTTCGGTGCTAAGACGGCCGTCGGTTACGGCGCCATGGCAACGGACCTGGCCAAACAGGAAGAAAACCGCAGGGGTGCCGAGGCACGCGCCAGGGAAAAAGCGCTGGCGTCGCTCAGCCCGGCCACGAGAATGGTCGAACAATTCATCGCCGCCGGAAAGGCGCGTGTCGAGCAACTTCGCGGCAGCAAGGAAAAGCTGAACGCCGAGTTCCACGGCCGCGCCCGCCAGTTGGCTCAGGAGGCCCTGGAAAAACCGGAGTGGACGGCGGCGGAAAAACACGCCGCAGCGGCCGCAATTGCCGAGTGGCTTCCGCAGGTGGTCGAGAAGATAGACAAGGATCAGTTGAAGAAGCTGAAGCTGAGCACGCTCAAGAGCGCAACCTGATCCCGGGGCAGCGGTCGGCACGCCGCCTGCACCCATCGCCGGACGATTGCATGCCCACCGCCCCCACCCTCCTCCTCACCGTCGGCGGCTCCCACCAGCCCCTGGTGACCGCCATCCGCGAGACGCGACCCGCGCATGTCGTGTTCCTCTGCACCGACGACATGCCGGGACAGAAGGGCTCGCGCATCCAGGTCGAAGGCACCGGCTCCTGCATCTTGGCGGCGCCCCGCGACGAGCGACCCAGCCTGCCCGCCATTCCCGTCCAGTGCGGCCTGGCGGCGGGGCAATGGACGCTCGCGATCGTCCCGGCCGACGACCTCGACGGCGCAGTCGCGGCCATGGGCCGCGCCATCGCCGACCAGCGTCGCAGTCGTCCGCACGCCGCCCTGATCGCCGATTTCACCGGCGGCACCAAGACCATGGGCGCCGCCCTGATGCTGGCCGCCCTGGAGGCGGAAGACATCCGCCTGCAGATCGTCACGGGGAATCGCCCCGACCTGCGCCAGGTCCGCGATGCCATGCCCATGGTGGCGCCCGTGCGCGTCGAGGCCCTCCGGCTGCGCCGCGACATGGCGCTGTGCATGGCCGCCTGGGCACATCACGGCTACGACCAGGCCGCCTCGGCCCTGGCCGCCCTGGCCGTCCCCGGAGACCCCTCCCTGCGCCGAAACCTGCAATGGGCCCGCGTGCTTTCCGCGGGCATGGCCGCCTGGGACCGCTTCGACCACGCCGGCGCCCAGGCCCTTCTCGCCGGATACGAATCCCAGCTCGCTCCCTGGCTGGGCGCCCGCTGGGCCAGCCTGAAGATCATCGCCGAAAACGAGGAGGGCGACCGCAGGGTGGCGCCCCTGCGCCTGTGGGACCTCTGGCTGAACGCCCAGCGCCGCGCCCGGGCCGGCCGCCACGACGACGCCGTCGCCCGCGCCTACCGCCTGCTGGAATGGACCGCCCAGTGGCTCCTGGCCAGCGAGCGCGGCTGGCACACGGCCGACCTGCCGGCCGACGTGGCGCTGGCCGCCGGCATCCCGGCCAACCGCAACGGCCAGTACCAGGCCGGCCTGTATGCCGCCTGGCAACTGGCCGCCACCCATGTCGGCGGCATCGTGGCGGACTTCTTCGCGGCCCAGGAAGGCCCCATGCGCGACCATGTCCAGCATCGGAACCACAGCATCCTCGCGCACGGCTTCACGCCATTGACCGCCGCGCAGTGGCAGGAATTCTCCACCTGGCTGCAAGGCGCCCTGGTTCCACTCCTGACCGGGCTGCTCGCCCGGCAGCGCCTCAAGCCCTTCGCCCAGCTCCCCGACGCCCCCCTCGACCCCGGCACGCCGCCATGACCCCACCGTCCCTGCATGTCTGCATCGCCACCGGGCAGAACCTGCCCAACCTGATCGCCGCCCTGCAACTCGAAGCGCGCCGGGTGCTGATCCTGGAAACGCCCGAAATGCGGGAATCCGCCGCCTGGCTGAGGAACGCCCTCAGTGGCCGCGGCATCGCCTGCGAGCGCGTGCCGCTCGACGACACGACGCCGCAGACCCTCGAGGCCGGCGCCGAGGCTATCGCCGAACGCCTGGACGGCCAGGCCGTCGTGCTCAACGTCACCGGCGGCACCAAGCTGATGGCCCTGGCCCTCACCGAACGCCTTCGCCTGCTGGACACCGGCGCCGCGAACGCCCTGCACGTCCTCTACGTGGAGACCGCCAAGGACCGCCTCGACTGGCTCAAACCCGGCGCTGCCATGGAACCCATGCGGGACGTGCTCACCCTCCCGGACATCCTCGTCGCCTACGGCTACCGCATCAAGAGCGACGCCAGCCGCGGCCCCTGGCACGACATTGCAGCGGGACGGGAAGGACTCACCCAACGCCTCGGCGACAAGGCGGACAAGCTCGCCGGCTTTTTCGGTGCCATCAACGACCGGGCCCGCCGGGCGCTTGCGGGCGAGCAGTTCGAACCGGCCCAGCGCCTCCCGTGGACGCCCCACGGGCTCGAAGCCGAAACCCTGGATCTGGCCGAACACCTGGGCATCGTCACCCGCGACAAAGGCCCGGGGATTGCCTTCGCCGACGTGGCCGCCGCCGAGTACTTCGGCGGCCGCTGGCTCGAGGAATACGCCATGCTCAAGCTGAGGCGGACATTCGACGACGCCCACTGGGCCGCCGGCCTGGTCGCCGAGACCGCGCGGGACAAGACGGAAAACGAGTTCGACGCCCTTGCCGTGCACCGCAACCGCCTGCTCATGATCGAATGCAAGACCGCGCGGCTCGGCCGGGACCGCGACAAGGATTCCGATTACCTCTACAAACTCGCGCAACTGGCCCGCCGGGTGGGCGGCATCCTCGCCCGCCCCCTCTTCCTCTCCGCGCGCGAAATCGACGACGAAATGCGCTTGCGCGCCCGGGAAAACGGCGTCGATGTCCTGGCCGCCAGCGAAATTCGCCACCTCCCGGATTACCTGCGCAAATGGCGAGATCCGAAGGCCGCGATGTGAGCATCCGCATTTTTCGTCAACCCCGGCGCCAACCCCATGGCGGAAAAGGAGATTTTTGAACCTGGGGCAAGACCAACAGACCTGATGAAAAAGGGATTACGACCTGATGGCATTGACGGGGTGGTGCTCGTTGGCAGCAAGACCAACAGACCTGATGAAAAAGGGATTACGACAGCAGGCAACAGAGGGGGCGGTCCGTACTGGCTAGCAAGACCAACAGACCTGATGAAAAAGGGATTACGACGCCAGGGACGCCTCCAATCCCAGCGCTCCGTCGGCAAGACCAACAGACCTGATGAAAAAGGGATTACGACCGTTTGGGCTGGGCGCCTTGAACCAGATCGAAAGCAAGACCAACAGACCTGATGAAAAAGGGATTACGACGCTAGACTCCGCTGTATTCGCGGAGCCAGGCCAGCAAGACCAACAGACCTGATGAAAAAGGGATTACGACCCAGCGCCCAGGCCAGGGATGCCTCCAGGCCAAGGCAAGACCAACAGACCTGATGAAAAAGGGATTACGACGCGAAGACGTGGGCGTCTTCTGGCTTACTAGCGGCAAGACCAACAGACCTGATGAAAAAGGGATTACGACCAATTCGTGACTCGGAGCGCGCTGCGGCCAGCGGCAAGACCAACAGACCTGATGAAAAAGGGATTACGACTCCAGCACCTCCCGGTAGTCCCCAACGATGCCTGGGCAAGACCAACAGACCTGATGAAAAAGGGATTACGACCAGATACCCAGCGGCCACCCTGGTTCCTAGGGAGGCAAGACCACCAGACCTGATGAAAAAGGGATTACGACCCTCCAGGCCAAGTGCGCCGTCGTCCAGTCCGGGCAAGACCAACAGACCTGATGAAAAAGGGATTACGACATGATGTATCTCCTAGCAGTTGCCGGCGCGCAGCAAGACCAACAGACCTGATGAAAAAGGGATTACGACTTCCGGCAGCGTGAGGATGGGCGCTACGATATGGCAAGACCAACAGACCTGATGAAAAAGGGATTACGACGCTGCCAACTCTGCGGGTAGTTGCGGTTCTTTGGCAAGACCAACAGACCTGATGAAAAAGGGATTACGACACGGTTCCGATCACGACGTTGGCGAGCGCGAAGGGCAAGACCAACAGACCTGATGAAAAAGGGATTACGACTCGGCCATGTCTCCCCAGTAGCAGGCGAGTTCTTGCAAGACCAACAGACCTGATGAAAAAGGGATTACGACAGCGGCGCGGGTTCCAAGCGTGCGCGCCAAGGGCAAGACCAACAGACCTGATGAAAAAGGGATTACGACTGAGGCCTCCAGTCCAAGTGCCCCATCGTCAAGGCGCAAGACCAACAGACCTGATGAAAAAGGGATTACGACGATTCGCGCTTGGTGCCTTCGCCGATCACGTTGGCAAGACCAACAGACCTGATGAAAAAGGGATTACGACGCGCGCCATCATCCAGGCCAGTCAGGTTTTCCCTGGCAAGACCAACAGACCTGATGAAAAAGGGATTACGACAGCAGATCAGCGTAGGTAGGAAGGATGTTGGTCATGCAAGACCAACAGACCTGATGAAAAAGGGATTACGACCTGGCGGAACTTTTGCTCCTGCGCCCACGCGAGGCAAGACCAACAGACCTGATGAAAAAGGGATTACGACATGCCGGATTGCTGGTACCAGGCCACGATGGCGCGCAAGACCAACAGACCTGATGAAAAAGGGATTACGACATTGCCCCAGTAGTCTACTCGCCAGAATAGACTAGCAAGACCAACAGACCTGATGAAAAAGGGATTACGACGAAGCTAGGGAACGGGCCGAGCATTTCCATCTGCGCAAGACCAACAGACCTGATGAAAAAGGGATTACGACGTGCATGGCCTGTATGGCGGGCAGTTGCAGTCCGCAAGACCAACAGACCTGATGAAAAAGGGATTACGACCAGTAGAATGCACGACGACCGCCGTGCCGGTTTAAGCAAGACCAACAGACCTGATGAAAAAGGGATTACGACACCACTGAACGGTCAGGCTCCGCTGTATTCGCGGAGCAAGACCAACAGACCTGATGAAAAAGGGATTACGACACGCACAGGGCGGCGTATTCATCGACAACAGCAGGCAAGACCAACAGACCTGATGAAAAAGGGATTACGACAACGGCCAGCAGGCCGAGCAGTAGGACGGACATGGGCAAGACCAACAGACCTGATGAAAAAGGGATTACGACTTCAGGAAGGCCGAGACCTCGGCCTCGGTGATGCAAGACCAACAGACCTGATGAAAAAGGGATTACGACACGACACCGCCGTCCTTGCCGGGGAGGTTGTGCAAGACCAACAGACCTGATGAAAAAGGGATTACGACAAGAGGAGGAGGTACAGCCCGTGCTTGGTGGGCGGCAAGACCAACAGACCTGATGAAAAAGGGATTACGACGCCAGGGGGCCGGCCGGCCGCGCCGGTCGCAGAGCAAGACCAACAGACCTGATGAAAAAGGGATTACGACCACGGGTTAAACTCTGGGTTTACGGCGCAATCCTGCAAGACCAACAGACCTGATGAAAAAGGGATTACGACCTCTGGGTTTACGGCGCAATCCTCCCCCGGAACGGCAAGACCAACAGACCTG
>JBPOHD010000135.1:0-2269 GCA_052035955.1 Pseudomonadota bacterium | reverse complement strand
GTCCTCATCGTCAACACGGCCTCCGTGGACGACCTGAAGCTGCTGCCGCGGGTGACTGACCACCTCGCCCGGCGCATCGGTGGCGGGCGCCCGTACCAGTCGGTCGACGACCTCGATCGGGTGAGCGGAATCGGACCAAAGACCCTCGAAGGCCTGCGCAACCGGGTCACCGTGGGCGAGGCCGGCCGGTAGACACCCGCCCGAATCCGGCTCGCAGTCCCCGTGTGCCTTCGCCCCGAGCCCTAAACCGAACCTCGCTTCGACACCCGCAGCCAGAGGACCGATGCCGGCTTAGTTCTACTTTGTTACAGAATTTCATCGCCAGCATAGCGACCGCTGCTTAGAAACATTTCCGTTGTCCGGGCGGTGCAAAAACGCCGACACGAAATTCCAACAAAGCTAAATCGAAAGGCGCGGCGTACACCGCGCCATCTAAAAATGCTCTCCAAGACCTGAGTCAGGTCGGAAAGCGGCTCCACCAGCTGATGTCGGATTTTTCCCATCACTTTCAGGTCTGGGGCCGGGATCTCAGCGGACATGCCTCCGATTACCTCTCCGGGCTGCTGGGAACCCAACGCCGCAAGAACATGGAGGGAATCCACGGCGACATCCCCGAGAGCAACTACCAGGGCATTCAACACCTCATTAGCGATTCGAGGTGGAATGAGGCCGAGGTCATGGCGCAGATCGCTCGCGACGTGAACGGTCTCCTGGGTGGGCACCGACATTCGGCTCTGATCATCGACGAGACGACCTTCATCAAGAAGGGAGACAGCTCGGTGGGGGTCCAGCGGCAGTATTGCGGCCGCCTTGGCAAGACGGAGAACTGCCAGATGGGCGTCTTCGCCTGCCTGGGGCGCGGTGATCGGGCGTCGATCGTCGACTTCCGACTCTTCCTGCCCGAATCCTGGGCGGGCGATGTCGAGCGCTGCCGGAAGGCGCAGGTGCCGGAAAGCCTGCGCGTGCACCGGAGCAAACAGGAACTGGCCCGGGAGATGGTTGAGGCCGCACGGGGGCGTGGGTTGGAGTTCCGGTGGGTGCTGGCCGATGCGGCGTATGGTTGTAGTCTGGAGTTCTGCCGGCAAATCGCGGACCTCGGGTACAATTACATGATGGATGCGGCGGGAACGACGCGGGTTTGGGATGGCGATCCGGAGCCGGTGTTGCCGCCGGAGGAAGATCGGCCGGGACGGCCGAGTACGCGGGCCACCCAAGGCAACCCGAAGGCGAGGCGGCACAAGCTGGAGGAATTGGTGAAGGAGCGCTTTGCAAGCCAGGCCCGGTGTTTGACCATCCGCCAGACGACCAAGGGACCATTGAAGGCGAAGGTCCTGGTTTTCACAGCGTGGGTTTGGGAAGAGGGGGCAGAACGGGCTGAACCCCGGACCGTGGTGGCGCGGGAATACGAAGACGGGAAGATCAAGATTTCGTGGACCAATGCGCCGGAGGGAACTCGCGATGAGGAATTGGCCTATATGCAGGCGCAGCGCCATTGGATCGAGAGGAGCTTCGAGGATGCCAAGAGCGAACTCGGGATGGCGGAATATGAAGTGCGCAAATGGCGGGGCTGGCACCACCACATGGCGTTGGTGTCCCTGGCGATGCTCTTTCTACTGAAGGAACGGGTGTCGCACGCCGAAAGCGTTCCGTTGCTGAGCGCCCGGGATATTGTGGAATTGCTGAATTATTACCTTCCGCGACGCGGCTATACGGAGGAGGAGGTGATTGGAGATTTATTGCGACGTCATCAGCAGCGACACCAAGCCTACCTGGGGCATACAAAACGTCGTCGCGAACGGCGCTGATTTTCGTAACAAAGTAGAATTAGAGCCTGTCCGAAAACTCAGATGGGTCCTCTGAGTTTTCAGACAGGATCTTACGGACCAACGATCCAGTAGAAACCATCCGAAGGGATAGTAGGCGCAAAGAGCCAGGACGAAGAACGAGAACGGCACGAAGTGTGAATGCAGACCAGCACCGATTATGAGCGCCGCGATGAGGAGTGAGACGACGGCCATCCATTGTCGAATGCTCGTGCGAATGACGAAGCGGGAATGGTACCGGTGAATGTCGAGCATGTCTTGGAGGGACAATTTTCCGGTGAATGAAATCGACGCAGTTACCATGGTGGGCGACGGAGACTATTCCGAAGCGGACGGTCAGTGTAGTTGGAGTTGGAAACTTACGCGGTCCGCCCGCGTTCGGTCGAGTGAGCTTGTTCGGCGCTGGGGTCCTCGGGGACCTGTGGGCGTGAGGATGATTCCTCGGC
>JBPOHD010000034.1:0-6409 GCA_052035955.1 Pseudomonadota bacterium | reverse complement strand
TCCTCGCCGCGTGCAAGATCGCGCGGCGGCTGGAAGCTGAACTCGTCGTAGCCGGCCCAGCTGGGCTTCGCCCAGGGTTGCGATGTCGCGGGTGATTTCCTCGGGGCCCAGCTTGGTGTCGCGGGCGACGACCGTGAGTTCTTCGATATGGATGGAGGTGAAGCGGTCGTCTGCCACCACCCGTTCGGAGATCAGGATCGAGTCCTCGAAGTTGTAGCCGTTCCAGGGCATGAAGGCCACCAGCATGTTCTGGCCGAGGGCGAGTTCGCCGAGGTCGGTGGAGGCGCCGTCGGCCACCACGTCGCCCTTGGCGATGATGTCACCCACCTTGACCACGGGACGCTGGTTGATGTTGGTGTTCTGGTTCGAGCGGGTGTATTTCGTCAGGTTGTAGATGTCGACGCCTACCTCACCCGGAACGGTCTCGGCATCATGGACGCGGACGACGATGCGATTGGCATCGACGTAGTCCACCACGCCGCCGCGCAGGGCCTGCACCGCCGTTCCGGAGTCCACGGCCACCGTGCGTTCGATGCCGGTGCCGACCAGGGCCTTCTCCGGCCGCAGGCAGGGGACTGCCTGACGCTGCATGTTGGCGCCCATCAAGGCCCGGTTCGCGTCGTCGTGCTCCAGGAAGGGAATCAGGGAGGCGGCAACGGACACGATCTGGCCGGGGGCCACGTCCATGTACTGGACTTCCGGCGGTTCCTTGAGTTCGAATTCCCCCTTGAAGCGGCAGGAGACGAGTTCGTCGCTGAGCTTGCCTTTCTTGTCCAGTTGGGCATTGGCCTGGGCGATGACGTAGTTGCCTTCCTCGATGGCCGACAGGAACTCGATCTCGTCGGTCACATGGCTGTCCGTCACCTTCCTGTAGGGTGTCTCCATGAAGCCGTATTGGTTGGTGCGGGCGTAGAGGGCCAGGGAGTTGATCAGGCCGATGTTCGGGCCTTCCGGCGTCTCGATCGGGCACACCCGGCCGTAGTGCGTCGGATGCACGTCGCGCACCTCGAAGCCGGCACGCTCCCGGGTCAGGCCGCCCGGGCCGAGGGCCGAGACGCGGCGCTTGTGCGTGATCTCGGACAGCGGATTGGTCTGGTCCATGAACTGGGAGAGCTGGCTGGAGCCGAAGAATTCCTTGATCGCCGCCGAGATGGGCTTGGCGTTGATCAGGTCATGGGGCATCAGGTTATCGCTCTCGGCTTGGTTGAGGCGCTCCTTGACGGCGCGCTCGACCCGGACCAGGCCGGCACGGAACTGGTTCTCGGCCAGTTCGCCGACGGAACGCACGCGGCGGTTGCCCAGGTGGTCGATGTCGTCGATCTCCCCGCGGCCGTTGCGCAGTTCGACCAGGATGCGGATGACATCGACGATGTCCTGGTTCGACAGCGTGCCCATGCCTTCCAGTTCCGGACGGCCGACGCGGCGGTTGAACTTCATGCGGCCGACCGCCGAGAGGTCGTAGCGCTCCTCGGAATAGAACAGGCCGTGGAAAAGGGTCTCGACGGCTTCCTCGGTGGGCGGCTCGCCGGGACGCATCATCCTGTAGATGGCCACCTTCGCGGCCCACTGGTCCGCCGTCTCGTCGGTCCGCAGGGTCGAGGAGATGTAGGGACCGCGGTCGAGGTCGTTCACGTACAGGGTATTGAGGCTTTGGACCCCGGCCTCGATCAGCTTCTTGATCAGGGTCTCGGTGATCTCCTCGTTGGCCTGGGCCAGGATCTCGCCGGTGTCGGCGGCGACGATGGCGCGGGCATTGATGCGTCCGACCAGGAAGTCGTCCGGCACGGGAATCTGCTGGATGCCGGCATCGGCCAGTTCGCGGATGTGCTTCGCGGTGATGCGCTTGTCCTTGGCGACGATGGTCTTGCCATGCGAATCGAGGATATCGAACTTGGCAGTCTCGCCGCGCAGGCGCTCGGGGACGACCTCGAAGCGGGCGCCAGCGGAGGACAGGTGGAAGGTGTCGAACTCGAAGAAGGTGGACAGGATCTGTTCGCTGTCCATCCCAATGGCCTTGAGCAGGATGGTGACCGGCATCTTCCGGCGACGGTCCACGCGGAAATACAGGTAGTCTTTCGGGTCGAATTCGAAGTCCAGCCACGAGCCGCGGTAGGGAATGATGCGGGCCGAGAACAGCAGCTTGCCGGAACTGTGGGTCTTGCCGCGGTCATGCTCGAAGAAGACGCCCGGGGAGCGGTGCAACTGGGACACGATGACCCGCTCGGTGCCGTTGATGATGAAGGAGCCGGTCGTGGTCATGAGCGGAATCTCGCCCATGTAGACCTCCTGCTCCTTCACTTCCTTGATCTTCTGGTTCCCGGTTTCCCGGTCCAGGATCACCAGGCGCACCTTGGCCCTCAGAGGGGAGGCGAAGGTGAGGCCGCGCTGCTGGCATTCCTTGACGTCGAAGGCAGGCTCGCCGAGCTTGTACTCGACGAATTCCAGCCGGGCGTTGCCGGAATGGGAAACGATGGGAAATATCGAGCCGAAGGCGGCCTGCAATCCCTGCCCCCGACGATGCCCCGGAGGGATATCCACCTGCAGGAACTGGGTATAGGACTCGAGTTGGGTTGCCAGCAGGAAGGGTACGTCAAGCACGTTTGCGCGCTTGGCGAAGCTCTTGCGGATGCGCTTTTTCTCGGTGTACGAGTAGGCCATGTTCGCTCCGACGTTCAGGAATCAAAGATCAGGAACCGCTTATCGCGGCGTTCCTGGTCTGTGGTCCCTGGAAAAGGGAAAAGGCTGGCGGCCTTTCGAGGCCGCCAGCCCAGTAGTCCAGGATCGATTACTTGACTTCGACCTTGGCGCCGGCGTCCTCGAGCTGCTTCTTGAGGGCTTCGGCGTCGGCCTTCGGAATCGCTTCCTTGACGGGCTTCGGCGCGCCGTCCACCAGGTCCTTGGCTTCCTTGAGGCCCAGGCCCGTGGCGGCACGGACGACCTTGATGACTTCGACCTTCTTCTCGCCGGCGGCCAGCAGGACGACGGTGAATTCGGTCTGCTCCTCGACGGCGGCGGCGGGGCCGGCAGCCGGGGCGGCAACGGCGACGGCGGCGGCGGCGGCGGAAACGCCGAACTTCTCTTCCATTTCCTTGATCAGCTGGGACAGCTCAAGCACGGTCATGCCGGCGATCGCGTCGAGGATTTCTTCTTTGCTAACTGCCATGATGTGAGACTCCTGAATGAATGATTGGTTCTGGATGCGTGGCGATCGCTCGCCGGTATTCGTCGGTCAGGCGGTTTCCTTCGCGTCGCGAACAGCAGCGAGGCCGCGCACGAACTTCGTCGGCACCTCGTTGAGCGTACGCACGAACTGGGCAACCGGGGCCTGCATGGTGCCGAGGAGCCTGGACAACAGCTCTTCTCGGCTCGGCATCGTGGCGAGGGCCTTGACCCCATCGGCGTCCATGACATAGTTCGGCATGGCGCCCGCCTTGATGACGAGCTTGTCGTTCCCCTTGGCGAACTCGTGGAGCGCTTTGGCGGCCGCCACGGGATCGGTGGAGATCCCGTAAATCAGCGGACCCACCATGGCGTCCTTGAGTCCTTCGAACGGCGTGCCGGCGACGGCACGACGCACCAGGGTATTCTTCAGCACACGCAGGTAAACGCCGGCCTGCCGGGCTTGCGCCCGCAGGACGGTGATTTTGCCCACCTCCAGACCACGGTACTCGGCGACGATGATCGACTGGGCGCCCGCCACCTTCGCGGACACTTCGGCGACGACCGCCTTCTTGTCGTCAAGATTGAGACCCAAGGTCAACTCCTAGTCAAACTGTCCCGGAACCTTTCGGCGCCGGGACCGGAACGGCGACCTTCATTCAGGATTGGCCATCCTTGCGGGACGGGAAACCTGCCTTCGGGTGGCGCCATCTGCGTAGGGGGCTACCCATTAAATCCTTGCCCGTTCGGGGCTCGGATCCCTACGGTCTTTGATAACCCGCCGTTCGAGACAGCAACGGCGGCCCAAAGTTCTGTATTACTGCTGCTGCGGCGCGCCCAGGCTGGTCTGGTCGACCCGCACCCCGCCACCCATGGTGCTGGAGACGGAGATCTTCTTCAGGTACTGACCCTTGGACGCAGCCGGCTTGGCCTTCTGCAAGGCTTCCAGCAAGGCGCTCATGTTCTGCTGCAGGGCCTCGACCGTGAACGACGCGCGGCCGATGGTGCAGTGGATGAGTCCGGCCTTGTCGGTGCGGTACTGGACCTGGCCGGCCCTGGCATTCTTGACGGCGGTGGTCACGTCCATGGTCACCGTGCCGACCTTCGGATTCGGCATCAGGCCGCGGGGACCGAGGATCTGACCCAGTTGTCCGACGACCTTCATGGCGTCGGGGGTGGCAATGACGACGTCGAAATTCATGTTGCCGGCCTTGACCTCGGCGGCCAGATCGTCGAAGCCGACGATGTCGGCCCCGGCGGCCTTGGCATCCTCCGCCTTGGCACCCTGGGCGAAGACGGCGACGCGGACGCTCTTGCCAGTACCGGCGGGCAGAACGACGGAACCCCGAACGACCTGATCGGACTTCTTGGCATCCACGCCGAGATTGACGGCGATGTCGATGGACTCGTCGAACTTGGCCGTGGCGCACTCCTTCACCAGGGAGAGGGCCTCGGAAACGGGGTAGGCCTTGCTGCGGTCGATCTTGCCGCGGACGGCCTTGACACGCTTGGAATGGGTCGCCATGTCAGAGTCCCTCCACCGTGATGCCCATGCTGCGGGCAGACCCGGCGATGGTCTTGACAGCCGCTTCCAGGTCGGCAGCCGTCAGGTCCTTCATCTTGGTCTTGGCGATTTCCTCGGCCTGGGCCCGGGTGATCTTGCCCACCTTGTCGGTATGCGGCTTGGCGGAGCCCTTCTGCACGCCGGCGGCCTTCTTGATCAGGACCGTGGCCGGCGGAGTCTTCATCACGAAGGTGAAGGACTTGTCCGCGAAGGCGGTGATGACGACGGGAATCGGCAGGCCCGGTTCCACGCCCTGGGTCTGGGCGTTGAAGGCCTTGCAGAATTCCATGATGTTCAGGCCGCGTTGGCCCAGGGCGGGGCCGATGGGGGGAGACGGGTTCGCCTTCCCGGCCGGCACCTGCAGCTTGATGTAGCCAATGATCTTCTTTGCCACGATGGCTCCTAACGAAGTGAGTCGTAACGCGCTTTCGAAGGCCTACTCGCGCTCCTCTTGCCGGAGATTTGAAACGGGCGCCCGGCTTGCGCCCTGCTGCTGCTCAGGCTTTCTCGACCTGGGCGAATTCCAGTTCCACCGGCGTCGCGCGTCCGAAGATCGTCACGGAAACCCGCAGTCGATTCTTTTCGTAATTCACTTCCTCGACGCTGCCGTTGAAGTCGGTAAACGGGCCCTCCTTGACCCGCACCATCTCGCCGACCTCGAAAAGCACCTTCGGGCGTGGCTTCTCGACGCCTTCCTGCATCTGCTGCATGATCTTCTCGACCTCCTTCTCGGAGATCGGCGTCGGCTTGTTGGCGGTCCCGCCGATGAAGCCGGTGACCTTGGGCGTGCTCTTGACCAGGTGCCAGGAGTCGTCGTCCATGTCCATTTCGACGAACACATAGCCGGGGAACAGCTTGCGCTCCGAGATCTTCTTCTGGCCGCTCTTCATCTCGACCACTTCCTCGGCGGCAACCAGGATCTGGCCGAACTTGTCCTGCATGCCGGCGCGCGTGATCCGTTCCGTAAGCGCCCTTTGCACGGACTTCTCGAAGCCCGAATAGGCATGCACGACGTACCAGCGCTTTGTCATAGTTTTTTCCATCCCAGCACGAGGTCGTACAGCACCCATTCGAGACTCTTGTCCGTGATCCAGAGGACGATGGCCATCACCAGCACGAATCCGAAGACGATGCCGGTGGTCTGAATCGTCTCCTTGCGGCTGGGCCAGACCACCTTTCTCGCCTCGAGTTGCGACTCCCGGGCGAAAACGAAGAAGCGCTGCCCGGGCTCCGTATGCCAGGCGACGGCAGCGCCGGCCGCAATGCCCGCCAGGACGGACAGGACGCGCAGCACCATGGGCTGCTCGCCCAGCAGGTAGAAGCCCGCCACGCCGGCGATCAGAAGAAGCAGCGCCAGCGTGAATTTGATCTTGTCGGCCATTTCGTCGGTGAAGCGGTAGAGATGCCTAACGGTCTTGAATCAGGTGGCAGGGGCAGAGGGAATCGAACCCCCAACCTGCGGTTTTGGAGACCGCCGCTCTGCCAATTGAGCTATACCCCTGCGGCAAAGACAAGGCGCGGTGCCCGGAGACACCGCACCCAAAGAAACACAACCGGCCTTACTCGATGATCTTGGCGACGACGCCGGCGCCGACGGTGCGGCCGCCTTCGCGGATGGCGAAGCGCAGGCCTTCCTCCATGGCGATCGGGGCGATCAGCTTCACCGTCATCTGGATGTTGTCCCCA
>JBPOHD010000068.1:0-27477 GCA_052035955.1 Pseudomonadota bacterium | reverse complement strand
CGCCCCCTCCCCGGGGGAGGGGGTGTCGGCGGGTCGCCGCCGCGCCGCGCCGTGGTTGTGGCTGCGCCCCTCCGGGCGGCCGCGCGGGGCGCTGGATGGCCCCCTCCCCCCATCCCCCTCCCCGGAGGGGGTGACGGCGGTTCGCCGCTGCGCGGCTCCGTGTTTGTGGCTGCGCCCCTCCGGGCGGCCGCGCGGGGCGCTCATGCCGCCGCTCCCGCCGCCTCGCGCTGGGCGACCAGCCGGCGGCGCAGTTCGCCGATGTCGCCGGAGCCCAGGTAGGCGCGGATCACTTCCGGGTCGGCCTGCACCTCGGCCGGGGTGCCGTCGGCGATCACCTCGCCGAAATTGAGCACCACCACGTGGTCGGAGATGTCCATGACCATGCCCATGTCGTGCTCGACCATCAGGATGGTGACGCCCCACTCCTCGCGCACGTCGAGGATGAAGCGGGCCATGTCCTCGGTCTCCTCCCGGTTCATGCCGGCCACCGGCTCGTCGAGCATCAGGATGCGCGGTTCCATGGCGAGGGCCCGGGCCATCTCCACCCGCTTCTGCAGGCCATAGGACAGGGCCGACACGGGGGCGTTGCGGATGTGGTCGATTTCCAGGAAGTCGATGATCCTTTCCTCGATGTCGGCCCGCAGGCGCATCTCCTCCCGGCGGGCCTTGCCCAGGTAGAGCAGGGCGTCGAGGACGCCGGTGTCCAGGTGGCAGTGGCGGCCGAGCTTGATGTTGTCGAGGACCGTCATGCCCCGGAACAGGGCGATGTTCTGGAAACTGCGGGCCAGGCCCAGCTTGGCCCGGCGCGGCGCCGGCAGGCGGCTGATGTCGTGGCCGAGGAAGCGGATGCTGCCCTCGGTGGGACGGTAGAAGCCGGAAACCGTGTTGAAGAGCGAGGTCTTGCCGGCCCCGTTGGGCCCGATCACCGACGTGATGGAACCCGGCGCCACCGCGAAGCTGACGCCATTGAGGGCCTTGACGCCCCCGAAGGCCAGCGTGACGCCCTCGATGTCCAGTATGGGATTGGCGATGCCGGCCATGTCCCGGCGCTCCTCCTGCAACCGCGTTGTTCTTTTCGCCAACCAAGCAAATGATTGGTTGGTTCCGGGGCCGGAATCTAGCACAGATTGCGCGGCATCAAGGCCCCCCGGTCGTGCTCTGCCCGGCCGCCGGGACGCCGCCCCCGGCGGCGGCATCCCGGGCCGCGGATCGCCCTATTCGCTGGCGTTCGGGTAGTCGATGTAACCCTTGGGACCGCCGGCGTAGAAGGTCGTGGCATCCCAGGGATTCAGGTCCACGTTGGTCTTCAGCCGCGCCACCAGGTCCGGGTTGGAGATGAAGAGCTTGCCGATGGCCACCAGGTCGGCGCCGCGGGCCAGCACGGCCTCGCCCTTCTCGCGCTTGAAGCCGCCGCAGACCATGAGGGCGCCGCCGTAGGCCTGGCGCAGGGCCGGCAGCAGGTCGTCGGCCGGGTCGTGGACCCAGGTCGCCGACTGGTCGTAGATGTGCAGGAAGCCTATCCTGCGCTTGTCCATTTCCCGGGCGATCCAGGTGTAGGTGCCCATGGGATCGGGGTCCGGCTGCATGTCGTTGGCGGCGCCGCGCGGCGACTGGCGGACGCAGACCCGCTCGGGGCCCAGTTCGGCGGCCACCGCGTCCACCACCTCGAGCAGCATCCGGTAGCGGTTCTCCAGGGAACCGCCGTACTTGTCGTTGCGGTCGTTCAGGTAGGGACAACGGAACTGGTCCAGCAGGTAGCCGTTGGCGCCGTGGATCTCGGCGCCGTCGAAGCCGGCCAGCTTCGACAGGCGGGCCGCGTTGGCGAATTCCTTCGCCACGCCCTCGGCCTCGGCCGTGGTCATGGCCCGGGGCGCCTCGCAGTTGGCCTGGATGGGCGTGCCGTCCGGACCGGGAACGAAGGTCATGGTGGCCGCCGCCCTGGCCGACGGCGCCGCCGGCGGGCTGCGGTCGGCATGCAGCAGCGAATTGGAGACCCGACCGCAGTGCCAGAGCTGGACGAAGATCTTGCCGCCCGCCGCGTGGACCGCATCGGTGACCTTTTTCCAGCCCTCGGCCTGGGCCTCGTTCCAGAGGGCCGGCGTGTTGATGTAGCCGCGCGCCCGGTCGGACACCGGCGTGCCTTCGGCCAGGATCAGGCCGGCCGAGGCGCGCTGCCGGTAGTACTGGACCATCAGGTCGTTGGGGATGGCGTCGGCGTGGTTGGCGCGGCAGCGGGTCATGGGCGCCATCACGATCCGGTTGGAGAGGGTGAGGTCGCCCCGGGTGCAGGGAGTGAAGAGCATGGAATCTCCGGTCGAGGGAAAAGGCGAAGTATCCACGATCGGGCTCCCGCGCGGCAGACTTGCGAACCCGGATCGGCTTTGACCCAGGTCAAACGACAGCCAGAAACTCGATCGAGCCGCGGCTTCTCGGTACAGAATTCGCTTCCGCGCAGGCCCATGTCCGCGCGCTTGGGGCCTGCCGCCGGAAGAGTGCGGCCGCGCCCGGGAGACACCACCCATGACCAGATCCGGAAGCGCAAGACCAGCGTCCAGCGCCGACGCGCGGCGTCAGGACGCCTTCGACGGATATGTCATTGGAATTGGCGCCTCGGCCGGCGGGCTCGATGCCCTGGAACGCTTCTTCCAGGGCATCCCCGCCGATTCCGGTGCCGCCTTCGTGGTGATCCAGCACCTGTCGCCGGACCACAAGAGCATGATGGCCAACCTCCTGGCCCGGCATACCCGCATGCCGGTGACGGTGGTCGAGGACGCCATGGCCCTGGAGGCCGACCACGTCTACCTGATCCCGCCGGGCAGCCTGATGACGGTGTCGGCCGGCCAGCTTCACCTGTCGCCGAAGAACCCGCGCGGCCTGTCCCTGCCGATCGACCTCTTCTTCACCTCCCTGGCCCGGGAATACGGCAGCCGGGCCGTGGCCGTCGTCCTCTCCGGAACCGGTTCCGACGGCACCCGGGGCGCGGTGACGGTCAATGATGCGGGCGGCTTCCTGCTCGCCCAGGACCTGGAGTCGGCCAAGTTCGACGGCATGCCGCGCAGCGTCATCGCCACCGGCCTGGTGGACGAGGTGCTGCCTCCCGACGCCCTCGCCGCCCGCGTCCTGGACCATATCCACCAGGCCCCGCGGCCCCATCTCGTGCAGGGGGGGCAGCCCCTGGTACCCCTGGAAAAGGGGTCCGCGCTGGAAGAAATCCTCCATCTGCTGCACCAGTTGGGCGGCGTCAATTTCCGCGACTACAAGGCGGCCACGGTGCTGCGCCGCATCGAGCGCCGCATGCAGGTGAGGCACGTGCCGGATTTCGATGCCTACCTGCGCCTGATGGAGGGCGACCGGGGCGAGGTGATCTCCCTGCGCCGGGAGATCCTGATCCCGGTCACCAGTTTCTTTCGCGACACCGAGTCCTTCGAGCTCCTGGGCCAGAACTCCGTGCAGGCCATCCTGGAGGAGAAGCGGGACGGCCAGCCGATCCGGGTCTGGGTGGCCGGCGCCTCCACCGGCGAGGAGGCTTATTCGATCGCCATCCTTTTCGCCGAGGCCTGCGAGAGGCTGCGCCGCTGGCCGCCGCTCAAGATCTTCGCCACCGACGTGGAGCAGCAGAACATCGAGGTGGCCGGTGGCGGCGTCTATTCCGAATCCATCGCCGCCGAGGTCTCGCCGGAACGCCTGGAACGCTACTTCACGAAGCGCGGCAACCATTTCGTGATCAAGAACGAGATCCGCCAGAACATCGTCTTCGCCCGCCACAACCTGCTCGAGGACCCGCCCTTCACGCGCATGGACCTGGTGTCCTGCCGCAACGTCCTCATCTACTTCCAGCCCCAGGCCCAGGAGCGGACCCTGCGCCGCCTGCAGTATTCCATGGTGCCCGGCGCCCACCTCTTCCTCGGCAGCAGCGAATCCCTGGCCGACCTCAGCCGCGATTTCTCGCCCATCAGCGGCAAGCACAAGATCTTCAAGGTCCTGCGCCATGTCTCCCTGACCATGGACGCCATCGAGCCCGGGCGGCCGAGGCTGGCCGGCGATTCGGGCCGGCGGGGGACGATGAGCCACGGACGACACCGCCCGACCGCCGAATCCGGGCTCATCGACGCCGGCCAGACCCAGTTGCTGCGCAGCTATGTTCCGCCGAGCCTGCTGGTCAGCCCGTCCCACGAGCTGATCCACGTCTTCGGCGAGGCCCAGCGCTACCTGCGGGTGCCCGAGGGCAGTGCCACGCTGGAGCTGGGCCGCATGTTGCCGGAGCGGCTGGGCCCGGTCGCCCTGGCCCTGCTGCACCGGGCCGCCAAGGACAACGGCCCGGTACGGTCGGACCTGGTTCCCTACGAATTGCCGGACGGCAGCGCCGAGCGCGTCCGCCTGGTGGCGCGGCCGGTCTCGATTCCCGGCAGCCCGGAGCGGGCCCTGCTGCTCACCCTGGACGGCGAGCCCATCCCGGAGCCCAGCCCGACCCTGCCGACCATCGACATGGACACGGAGACGGCCCGGCGCATCCAGCACCTGGAGCGGGACCTCGCGGCGACGAGGGAGAGCCTGCAGGCGACCATCGAGGAACTGGAAACCTCCAACGAGGAACTGCAGGCGACGAACGAGGAGCTGATGGCCTCCAACGAGGAGCTGCAGAGCTCCAACGAGGAACTGCAATCGGTCAACGAGGAGCTCTACACGGTCAACGCCGAGAACCAGGAGAAGATCGAAATCCTCAACCGGCTCAACGCCGACCTGGACAGCATGGCCAAGGCGGCGGCCATCGCCACCGTGTTCGTGGACGGGCAGCTCCGCCTGACGCGGTTCACCCCCGAGGCGACGCGCCTGTTCAAGATCCGCGAGTCGGACCTCGGCCGGCCCATCGACGACTTCGCCAACCTGCTCGAACAGCCCGACTTCATCGGCGACCTGCGGGCCACCGTCGCCGCCAACCGGGAGACCGAGCGGGAAATCAAGGCCGGCGACGGGCGCACCTACCTCATGCGCATCCTGCCCTACATCGTCCCGTCGGCCGACATGCGCGGAGCGGTGCTCAGCTTCATCGACGTCACGTCCCTGCAGGACGTGCGCCGCCTGCAGGCGGTGATCGATTCGGTGCCGGGGCACCTGGCCGTGCTCGACGCCGAGGGGCGGATCGCCATGGTCAATGCCGCCTGGAACGAGTTCGCCCGCCGCAATGGCGACCCCGACCTGCAACATACCGGATTGGGGGCGGACTACCTGAAGGCCTGCCGCGCCGGCTCCGCAGAGGACGCGAAGACCGCCCGCCAGGCCGCCAACGGCATCCGCCGCATCCTCGCCGGCAAGAGCGACCAGTTCCTGATGGAGTACCCCTGCCATTCGCCGACCGAGCGCCGCTGGTTCCTGCTCCATGCGGCGCCGATCCGCGACGGGGCGCGCGGCGCCGTCGTCACCCACGTCAACATCACCGCCTGGGTCGCCCGCCGTGAGCCGAAGGTCTGACACCCCGACCCCGCAGGCCGAGGCCGACGCCCGGATCCGGGAGAAGGCGGCGCGGGCGCTGCGGGAGGGCGATTACGCCCTGGCCGAGGACCTGCTGCGCAGCGGCGAGGCCAGCTTCGCCGACCTCATCGAGAACCTGCGCATCTACCAGGTGGAACTGGAGATCCAGAACGACGAGTTGCGCAACGCCCAGCGGGCCGCCCAGATCTCCATGGAGGCCTTCAGCGCCCTCTTCTCGGCCGTCCCCCTGGCCCAGCTCGTGGTCGATCGCACCGGCCTGATCCTGGACGCCAACGACGAGGCGACCCGGCTCTTCGGCCTCGCCAACCGCCACCTGCACCAGCATTACCTGCGCCGCCTGGTCGCCGACCGCGACCATCCGGTCCTGGCGGCCGCCCTGGTGCATGCCCACGAAAAAGGGCGCGGTGCGGCAACACCCATCCACTTCCGCGGCCAGGGCACGGAGAGCTTCCCCGGCGAGCTCCACGTGGCCGCCCTGCCCGGACGGGAAGGCGATATCCGGCGCTTCGTCTGCGCCATCGTGGACCTGACCCGGACCCGGCATCTGGAGGAGGAGCGGCGGAGAACCGACGAGGCCCTGCGGGGCCGGGAGGCGATCCACAGCGCCATCGTCGAACAGGCGGCGGATTGCATCGGCGTCATGGACCCGGAGACCCTGCGCTTCGTCGAGTTCAACCGGGCGGCCCACGAGGGCCTCGGCTACACGGCCGAGGAATTCGCCTCCCTCACCCTGAACGACCTGCAGGTGGACCTGCCCCCCGCCGAGGTCGCCCGGCGGGTTGCCGGGATCCTGGCCAGCGGACGGGCCGACTTCGAGAACCGGCACCGGACCAGGGACGGCCGCATCCGTGACGTGCGGGTCTCGAACCGGTTGGTGCAAGTGGCCGGGCGGCCCTTCCTGGCCGCCATCTGGAGCGATATCACCCGCCGCAGGCGCCAGGAGTCCATCCTCGCCGCCACGGCGGATTTCGTGTCCCGGCAGCGGGGCGGCGAAGGCTTCCTGCCGGCCCTGGTCGCCTTCGCCGGCAACTGCCTCGGGGCGGACTACGTCCATGTGGCCATGCTCGAGCCCGGCGGGGCCCGGGTCCGCGTGGTGGCGGCCTGGCAGGACGGCGCCCCCCTCCCGCCCGACCATGTCTACCCCCTGGCCGGCACCCCCTGTGCCCACGTATTGGAGGGCGAATCCGTCTGCATCGAGGCCGACGTCTGCGCGCTCTATCCCGAGGACGCGGATTTGCCGCCCCTCGGCGCCCAGGCCTACATCGGCGAAGGCATCGCCGACGGCAACGGCCGCGTCGTCGGCCTCGTGGTCCTGGTATACAGGCAGGGCCGGGAGTTCCTCGACACGGCCCAGGCCGGCCTGCGCATCCTGGCCGCCCGGACGGGCCTGGAAGTCGAAAGGCAGGCCGGCGACACGGCCCTGCGGGCCAGCGAGGCGCGCCATCGCAGCATCATCGAGACCGCCACCGAGGGCTTCTGGAGCATGGATGCCGACCACGTGACGACGAGCGTGAACCTGCGCATGGCCGAGATGCTCGGCTACGGTCCCGCGGAGATGATCGGCCTCAAGGTCGAGGACTTCATGTACCCCGGGGACCTGGAGTCCCATCGGGCGCGGATGCGGGAGCGCACGGCAGGCGCGGGAGGTCATTACGAGCGGCGCTTCCGGCGCCGCGACGGCAGCGAGTTGTGGACCATCGTCTCGGCCACCCCCCTGATGGGGCCGGACGGCCGCTTTGCCGGCTCCTTCGCCATGTTCACCGACATCACGGAGCGCAGACGCGCCGAGGCGGAACTGGCGGCCACGCAACAGCGCCTGCAGATGGCCGTGGATGGAGGCGGCCTGGGCATCTACGACGCGGACTTCACCACCGGACGGACCTCGGTCAACGACCGTTACCTGGCCATGCTCGGCTACGAACCCGGGGACATCGAAATCACCGTCCAGAGCTGGCTGGACTCCATCCATCCCGACGACCGCCCCGCCGTCCTCGCCGCCTGGGCACAGGCCGACGAGCAGCGCAGGGAGCTCGAAGCCGAATACCGGGTGCGGCGCAAGGACGGGCAGTGGATCTGGGTGCACCACCGCGGCCGCGGGGTGGACTTCGATGCCGACGGCAAGGCCTTGCGGGCCGCCGGGACCCTGATCGACGTCAGCGAGCGCAGGCAGGCCGAGGAGACCCTCAGGGAGACCGCGCTCTTCCTCCGCGAGGGCGAGGAGATCGCCGGCATCGGGGGCTGGAAGGCGAACCCTGAGACCGGCTACCTGATGTGGACCGAGGGCATTTTCAGGCTGCTCGGACGGCCCCTGGACCGGGCCGTGCCGCCCCTCGAACAGGGGCTGGGCTACTACGCCCCCGAATGCGTGCCCCAGATCGCCGACGCCCTGGACCGGGCCTGGCGGGATGGCCGGGGGTTCACCCTCGAGGTGGAGGTGGTGGCCGAAGGAGGCCGACGGTTCTGGGCCGAACTGCGCTGCGTGGGCCGGCTGGAGACGGCCGACGGCCCGGTCCTCGCCGGCGCCCTGCAGGACATCGATGCGCGCCGGCGTACCGGGGAGCAGTTGCGGCTCCTGTCCCAGGCCGTCGAGCAGAGCCCCCACGCCGTCATCGTCACCGCCCCGGATACCCGCATCGAATACGTGAACGAGGCCTTCTGCCGGATCAGCGGCTACCGGCCGGAGGAGGTCATGGGCCGTCGTGCCGGCATCCTCGGCGAGCGCGACACGCCGCCGGAGGCCCTGCGCGGTCTCTACGAGGCCGTCGCCGAAGGCCGCCCCTGGCAGGGGGAGTTCCACAACCGGCGCAAGGACGGGCGGCTGGGCATCGATTTCGCCCATGTCTCGCCGGTCCGGGGACCCGACGGGCACATCACCCATTTCCTTTCGGTCCAGGAAGACATCACGGAGCGCAAACGGATCGCCGAGGAACTGGAGCGGCACCGCCACCGCCTGGAAGACCTGGTTCGCGACCGGACGGCGGAACTGGAGGCGGCGAACCATCGGCTTCGCCTTTCCGACACGCGGCTGCAGGCCATGTTCGCCATGAGCCAGCAGGCCGCCGACCTCGACGAATCGCAGATCCTGCAATTGGGCATCGACGAGGCGGTGCGCCTGACCGAAAGCAGGATAGGCTACCTTCATTTCGTGAACGACGACCAGGAAACCCTGCGCCTCGTCACCTGGTCGGCGGGAACGCTGGCGTACTGCACCGCCGCCCACGACGACCACTACCCCATCTCCCGGGCCGGGGTCTGGGCCGACACGGCGCGTTCCCGCAAGCCGGCCATCCACAACGACTATCAGGGCCTGCCGGCGCGCCAGGGCTACCCGGAAGGGCACGCGCACCTGGTGAGGCACCTGGGCGTCCCGGTGGTCGAGGGCGACCGGGTCCGCATGCTGGTCGGGGTCGGCAACAAGGCCACCGATTACGACGAATCCGACCTCCACCAGTTGCAGCTGATCGCCGACGACCTGTGGCGCATCGTCATCCGCCGGCGGGCGGAGGTGGCCCTCGCCGCCGCCAAGGAGGCGGCGGAAGAGGCCAGCCGGGCCAAGTCCACCTTCCTGGCCAACATGAGCCACGAGATCCGCACGCCGATGAACGCCATCATCGGGCTCGCCCACCTGGCCCAGCGCTCGGCCGAGGACGCCGGCCAGCGCGACCGCCTGCGCAAGGTCTCCGATGCCGCCCGGCACCTGCTCCAGGTGATCAACGACATCCTGGACATCTCCAAGATCGAGGCCGGCAAGCTCAGCCTCGAGGAAGCGGACTTCTCGCCGGCCACCGTCGTCGAGCGGACCGTCACCCTCCTCGAGGACCGGGCCCGGGAGAAGGGCCTGCGCCTGGCCAGCGAGATCGACCCGGACCTGCCGGCGGCGCTGCGCGGCGACGCCCTGCGCCTGGGCCAGATCCTGCTCAACTTCGGCAGCAATGCGGTGAAGTTCACGGCACGCGGCGACGTCGTGTTCGCCGTCCGGCAGGTGGCCAGGCTGCCGGAGGCGATCACCGTCCGCTTCGCGGTCCGGGACACCGGTCCCGGCATCGACGGGGAAACGCGGCAGCGGCTTTTCCAGCCCTTCGAGCAGGCCGACAGTTCGACCACGCGCCATTTCGGCGGGACCGGCCTGGGACTGGCGATCAGCCGCCGGCTGGCCGACCTGATGGGCGGGCGGGTCGGCGTCGACAGCGCGCCGGGCCGGGGCAGCAGTTTCTGGTTCGAGGCCAGCTTCCGGCCGGGGGCCGCCCTTCCGTCCGGCGAGGCCGCGCCCGGACGACCCGACGCGGCCGAAGGCCGGCTGAAGAGCGAGCACGGCGGGGCCCGGGTCCTGCTGGTGGAGGACAACGAGATCAACCGGGAAGTGGCCACCGACCTGCTGCGCGATGCCGGGCTGACGGTGGTGGAGGCCGGGGACGGGGCGCGCGCCGTCGCGATGGCGGCAAACGAGGAGTTCGACCTCATCCTGATGGACGTCCAGATGCCGGTGCTGGACGGCCTAGAGGCGACCCGGGCCATCCGGCGACTGCCGTCGGGCGGACGCATACCCATCCTCGCCATGACCGCCAATGCCTTCGACGAAGACCGCCAGGCCTGCCTGGACGCCGGCATGAACGACCACGTGCCCAAGCCCATCGATCCGCAAGTCCTCTATGCAGCGCTGGTCCGCTGGCTGCCGGGCCGGCCGGCACTTCGCTCCGCCGCGCAGGAAACCCCGCCGGAAACCCCGGAAGCCCTGCGGCAGCGCCTGGCCCGCATCCGCGGCCTCGAGGTGGACACCGGCCTGGCCGCCCTGCGAGGACGCGTCGCCAGCCTGGCCCGCCTGCTCGGCACCTTCGCCGAAACCCATGCCAGCGACGTGGGCCAATTGCGCCGCCTGCTCGCCGCCGGCGCCCGCCAGGACGCCCGTCGGCTGGCCCATTCGCTGAAGGGCGCCGCCGGCACCCTCGGGCTGGTGGCCGTGCAACACGCAGCGGCGGCCATCGAGGCCGGCCTCCGCGATGCCGCGGCGGACCCCGTCCCCGAGGCCGCCCTGGCCACCCTGGAAACCACCCTGGCCGAGGCCGGCGCGGACATCCGGACCGCCCTCGCCCCCCCTGGCACCGGTCCGTGAACGCGCGGATACCCCGCCAGGAGCCGGGCGGCGGCAGAGGGGGCCGGGCCGTTGACGCAAATCAAGGGCGGACGAAAAAGATGCTCTTCCGCCGCCGATTTCGGTCCAGAATCAGAGCGGCGCCGGCAAGCTGCGGGCAGGTATAACTAAAGTAATATCCGCGAACAGTCCCGGCGCATGCCTGCCGCAGGCACGATGGCTCCGTCATCGAACCATGGAGAGAGGTTCCGGTCCCCAGACCCGACCGAGCGAAGACCTAGAAGAATGACCCGCCACCCGCCCATTGGAGGCCCATCTTGAAAACCATCATGCTGGTCGACGACTCGGCCACCATCCTGCTGTCCATTTCCAACATCCTGGCCAAGGCCGGCTACGGGGTCGAAAAGGCCGCCAACGCCAACGAGGGCCTGGCCAAGTTCAAGGCCGGCACCAAGATCGACCTGCTGATCACCGACCTCAACATGCCGGGCATGAACGGGATCGACTTCATCAAGCAGGTGCGCACGCTCCCGGGCTACAAGTTCATGCCCATCCTGTTCCTCACCACCGAGTCCCAGCAGGCCAAGCGGGCGGAGGCCAAGGCGGCCGGCGCCTCCGGCTGGCTGGTCAAGCCGGCCACCGCCGACGAGTTGCTGAACACCATCAAGCTCGTCCTGCGCTAGGAGCATTGCGTGGATTTCCTCCAGATCCTCCGCCGCGGCCTGCTGATCTTCCTCGCCGTCGGGGTGGGGGCCGGCGTGGTGATCTACTTCCTGCATCCGTGGTACCACGAGGATTTCCTGCCCTACGTCGGCCTGTCCCATCCCCTGGGGGATTCGCTGGGTGCCCTCTTCATCGTCGCCGTCACCTATGCCGCCCAGCGCTTCGCCTCGGTGGCCATCTACCGGGACTGGATGTTCGGCGCCATGAAGGCCCGGGCGGATGCCCAGTCGCGGATGGATGCCAGCATGGTGGCCGGCGAGGAGGTCGGCGAGGAACTGGTGCAGATGGCCGGATTCAACAACGTGGTGCGCGGGCAGCTCCAGTCGGTGATCAAGGAGACCGACGATGCCGCCTTCTCGATCATGTCGAAGCTCCAGTCCATCGACGAGGTGGTCACCCACCTGGAGCACTTCGTCAGCGAGACGGCCTCCCAGTCGGACCGCCTGCTCAACGAGTCCGAGGCGAGCATCGTCCGCAACAAGGAGCTCGTCGCGACGCTGGAGACCTACATCCGGGAACGGATCGACGCCGCCCACCGGGACCAGGAGCGCGTGGCCCTGGTGGTGAAGGAGGCCCGGTCCCTCGGTGCCCTGGTGCAGCTGATCCGCAACATTTCCGGGCAGACCAACCTGCTGGCGCTGAACGCCGCCATCGAGGCCGCCCGGGCCGGCGAGGCGGGACGGGGGTTCGCCGTGGTGGCCGACGAGGTCCGCAAGCTGTCCGCCGCCGCCGACAAGGCCGTCTCCCAGATCAACCAGGGGATCGAATCCGTCGCCAGCACCATCGAGACCCAGTTCGAGGAAAAGCTCGCCTCGACCAACATCGACGCCGAGCAGGCGGCCCTGGAGAGCTTCGCCCACCAGCTGGACGACGTGGGGCGCAGCTACCAGGAGCTCGCCCGCCGCGATGCCGAGATCATGGAGACGGTGAGCGGCAGCAGCGGGCAGCTGGCCAGGATGTTCATGGAGGCCATCGCCAGCATCCAGTTCCAGGACGTGACGCGGCAGCAGCTGGAGACCATCGTCCAGGCCCTGGACCGGCTGGACAGGCACGCCACGACGCTGGCCGAACGCCTGCGCAATTGCGAGGACCCGAACGTGAAGGTGACGCCGCTGGCCGAGCAGCTCGAGGAGATCTTCAGCCAGTACGTCATGCAATCCCAACGGACCTCCCACCGGGGGGCGCTGAACCAGGCGCCGGCCCAGGCGTCCGAAGGGCCGAAGGTGGAGTTGTTCTGAGGGGAGGAGCGAGCGATGGGCAAGACCCGACGCGTGGCCATCGGACGCGACATGACGATCTACGAGGCCGAATCCCTGAAGGGGGAACTCCTGGAAGCCGTGCATGGCGCCGATGCCGGCGTGGAACTCGACCTCTCCCGTGTAGCCGAGATGGACACGGCGGGATTCCAGCTCCTCGTCATGGCCAAGAACGAGAGCCGCCGCCTCGGCCGCGAGCTGTCCATCGTGGCCCACAGCCCGGCCGTTCTCGACGTCATCGGCTTCTACAACATGCTGTCGTTCTTCGGCGATCCGGTGGTGATCGCCGCCGAAGACCACCGGTGAGGGAATAGCCATGGACGAAGTGCTGGCAGTCTTCGCCGTCGAGGCCCGCGAGCAGCTGACGGCGATGGAGGAGGGGCTCCTGCGCATGGAGCAGGGGGATCGCGACCCGGAAACCCTCAACGCCGTCTTTCGCGCCGCCCATACGATCAAGGGGGGCGCCGGCGTGGTCGAGATCCACGCCGTGGAGAAATTCACCCATGTGCTGGAGAACGTGCTGGACCGGCTGCGCAACGGCGAGATCGAGGTCGCGGACGACCTGGTCACGCTGCTGCTGAAGGGCTGCGACCATATCGGGGCCCTGCTCGATTCCGTCGAGGCAGGGTCCATGGAACCGGCCGCCGAGCTGGCGGCCCTCGGAACGGCCATCGCCGACGGCCTGAAGGCCTGGACGGCCGCAACCCTGGTACCCGATGCGGCGGCGGGCGGCGGCAGGTCGCCGGGGCAGGCCCGGAACGAGGTCCACCGGGCCGGCGGCGACCTGGCCATCAGCGACTGCTGGCACATCTCCGTCCGTTTCGGCAGCAATGTCCTGAAGAACGGCATGGACCCGCTGGCCTTCCTGCGCTACCTGCTGTCCCTGGGCGAGATCGTCCATGTGTCGACGCTCACCGACGCCATGCCGGACGCCGACGCCATGGACCCGGAGGCCTGCTACCTGGGCTTCGAGATCGAGCTGCGCAGCCATGCCGACAAGGCCGCCATCGAGCGGGTATTCGACTTCGTCCGCGACGACTGCGACCTGCACATCCTGCCGCCCAACAGCCGCATCGCCGACTACATCGCCCTGATCGAGAAGCTGCCCGAGGAGACCATGCGGCTGGGCGAGATCCTGGTCGGCAGCGGCGCCCTGACCGCCGACGAACTGTCCCGCGGACTGGCCCGCCAGGAGGGCGCGGCGGAGACGGCCCCGGAAGCGGCGAAGCCGACCATCGGCGAGATCCTCGTCGGGCAGAGCGCCGTCCAGCCCGAGATCGTCGAGGCGGCGGCCAGCAAGCAGAAGCAGGTCAGCGAGAAGAAGGCCGCCGAGGCGAGGCTGATCCGGGTCCAGGCCGACAAGCTGGACCACCTGATCGACCTGGTCGGGGAACTGGTGATCGCCGGCGCCTCGGCCAACCTGCTGGCCCAGAAGAGCCGGCAGCCGCAGCTCTTCGAGGCCACCTCCATCCTCTCCCGGCTGGTGGAGGACATCCGCGACTCGGCCCTGCAGTTGCGCATGGTGCAGATCGGCGAGACCTTCAACCGTTTCCACCGGGTGGTCCGCGACGTCTCCAAGGAGATCGGCAAGGAGATCGAACTCACCATCCGGGGCGCCGAGACCGAACTCGACAAGTCGGTGGTGGAGAAGATCGGCGATCCGCTGATGCACCTGGTGCGCAATGCCATGGACCACGGCATCGAGCCGGCCGAGCTGCGCGCGGCCCACGGCAAGCCGGCGGCCGGCCAGGTGGGCCTCAATGCCTTCCATGATTCCGGCAGCATCGTCATCGAGGTCTCCGACGACGGCGGCGGCCTGCCCAGGGAGAAGATCCGCGCCAAGGCGATCGACCGCGGCATCATCGCCGCCGGCCAGAGCCTGAGCGATGCGGAGATCGCCAACCTGATCTTCGAGCCGGGCTTCTCGACGGCCGACCAGGTGACCAACCTCTCGGGCCGCGGCGTCGGCATGGACGTGGTGAACAAGAACATCACGGCCCTGCGCGGCTCCGTCGAGGTCCATTCGGAAGAGGGCGTCGGCTCCCGCTTCACCATCCGCCTGCCGCTGACCCTGGCCATCATCGACGGCTTCCTGGTGGGGATCGAGAAGGCCTCCTACGTGATTCCCCTGGAGATGGTGGTGGAGTGCCTGGAACTCCCCGGCGACGCCGGCGACAGCCACTACCTGAACCTGCGCGGCGAGGTGCTGCCCTTCGTGCGCCTGCGCGAGCTCTTCGAAGTCGACAGCGTTCGTCCGTCCCGCGAGAACGTCGTCGTCGTGAAGGCCGCCGGCCGCAAGGCGGGCATCGTCGTCGATGTGCTGCACGGCGAATTCCAGACCGTGATCAAGCCGATGGCGGCGATCTTCCGCCACCTGCATGGCATTGCCGGTTCCACCATCCTGGGAACCGGAGAAGTGTCGTTGATCCTCGACGTGCAGGCCCTGGTGCAACTGGCTGCGAGCAGTGAATCCGCCGTGCCCGGAACGATTCCGGCACGAATCTGATTTTTTTGGGAGACCCATGATGTTCAAGAACCTTCGCATCGGCACCCGACTGGGCCTGGGATTCGCCTTCGCCCTCGTCATGATGGCCCTGATCGCGGGCCTCGGCATCGAACGCATGTCCATGCTCAACGGCGAGCTGGATCGCATGGTGAACGACCGCTTCCCGAAGACGGTCGCCGCCAACGACGTCATCGATGCCCTCAACGTCATCGCCCGGGCCATGCGAAATGCCGCCCTCGTGAAGGGCGACGACAACATCCGCAAGGAACTGGACCGGATCCCGGAACAGCGCAAGGTGATCACCGACCGCCTGGAGACCCTCGCCCAGACCATCAAGTCCGACGCCGGCAAGGAGAAATTGAAGAAGGTCACCGAAGCCCGGGCGGCCTACGTGCCGGTGCAGGAGAAGTACATGGAGCTCCTCAAGGCCGGCAAGAAGGACGAGGCGATCGAACTGATGCTCGGCTCCCTGCGGGCCGCCCAGAACGGCTATTTCAAGGCGGTGAACGACCTCGTCGCCTTCCAGACCGAGTTGATGGTGAAGGCCGGCAAGGAGGCGGACGCCACCTACCAGACCGCCCGCACCACCATGATCGCCATATCGCTGGTGGCGGTGCTGGTCTCCATCGGCTTCGCCCTCTGGATCACCCGCACCATCACCAAGCCCATCGGCGAGGCCGTGCAGGTGGCCAACGGCCTGTCCGACGGTGACCTGACCATCCACATCGAAGCCGATTCCAAGGACGAGACGGGACAGTTGAAGGCGGCGATGCAGACCATGGTGGGCAAGCTCTCCCACATCATCGGCGAGGTGAGGACGGCGGCGGACGCGCTCTCCAGCGCATCGGAAGAGGTCTCTGCCACGGCCCAGTCCCTGTCCCAGTCCTCCTCCGAGCAAGCGGCCTCGGTGGAGGAGACGACGGCCTCGATGGAAGAGATGACGGCCTCGATCAACCAGAACACCGAGAACGCGCGGGTCACCGACAACATGGCCACCAAGGCGGCCCAGGAAGCGATGGACGGCGGCTCGGCGGTGAAGGAGACGGTGGAGGCGATGAAGCAGATCGCCGGCAAGATCGGCATCATCGACGACATCGCCTACCAGACCAACCTGCTGGCCCTGAATGCCGCCATCGAGGCGGCCCGGGCCGGCGAGCACGGCAAGGGCTTCGCCGTCGTGGCGGCGGAGGTGAGGAAGCTGGCCGAGCGCTCCCAGGTGGCGGCCCAGGAGATCGGCGAACTGGCCGGCTCCAGCGTCAAGATGGCCGAGAAGGCTGGCGACCTGCTGGACGAGATGGTGCCGAGCATCAAGAAGACTTCCGACCTGGTGCAGGAGATCGCCTCGGCCTCGGCCGAGCAGTCCCAGGGGGTGGGGCAGATCAACGGCGCCATGGGGCAGCTGAACCAGGCGACGCAGCAGAACGCCTCGGCCTCCGAGGAACTGGCGGCCACCGCCGAGGAGATGGGCGCCCAGGCCGAGCAGTTGCAGCAGCTGATGCAGTTCTTCACCATCGAGGACGGCCAGGCCGGCCCGGCGGCGGCCCCGGTACGGCGGACCGCCGGCGCGGCGCGCGCCCAGCCCGCCCGCCGCCCGGCACCGGCCAGGATGGCATCGGCACCTCCCGCGGAGCATGATTTCGAGAAGTTCTGATGGGGAGACCGACATGGGACAACTTGTGCATCAAGGGAAGGGCGGGCAGGTCTCGGCGGCATCCGGCCAGGGCGAGGAGGCCCTGCAATACCTGACCTTCTCCCTGGGCGGCGAGATGTATGCCGTGGGAATTCTCAACGTCAAGGAGATCATCGAGTACGGCACGCTGACCGAGATTCCGATGATGCCGGCCTTCATCCGCGGTGTCATCAACCTGCGCGGCGCCGTCGTGCCGGTCATCGACCTGGCCGCCCGCTTCGGCGGAACGCCGACCCAGGTCGGCCGTCGCACCTGCATCGTGATCATCGAGCTCTCTGACAGCGGGAACGGCGGCGCGCGCCACGACATGGGCATCATCGTCGATGCGGTCAGCGAGGTGCTGGAGATTCCCGGCGGGGAGATCGAACCCCCGCCCGCCTTCGGCGCCCGCATCCGCACCGATTTCATCGACGGCATGGGCAAGGTGGATGGCCGCTTCGTGGTCATCCTCAACATCCGCCAGGTGTTGTCCGTGGAAGAGATGGCCACGCTTGCCGAAGTGGGCAAGGCCGCCCCCCAGGAGCCCGCCACCTGACCGAGAGACGGTCCTCCGGCGTCCGCCGGGTTTCGCGCGGCGCCCCTCTCCCGCCATGAGGCGCCCCTTCCATGTCCACAGCATCCTTCGCCATCAGCGATGCCGAGTTCCGCCAGTTCCGGGACCTGATCTTCCGCATCGCCGGCATCAGCCTGTCGGATGCGAAGAAGGTACTCCTCGTGGGGCGCCTGACCAAGCGCCTCAAGTACCATGGCCTGGACGCCTTCGGGGACTACTACCGCTTCGTGACCTCCGGCAACGCGCCGGAGGAACTGCAGCTCATGGTGGACCTGCTGACCACCAACGAGACCTATTTCTTCCGGGAGGAGAAGCACTTCGACTTCCTGCGGGGGATCGCCGGAAAACTGCCGCCCGGCCGTCAACTCGACGTGTGGAGCGCCGCTTCCTCGACCGGCGAGGAGGCCTACACGATCTGCATGACCCTCTCGGACGTCCTCGGCGTCGACGGGGCGTGGACGGTCACCGGCTCGGACATCAGCCAGTCGGTGCTGCGCATCGCCGAAGCCGGCCACTACTCCCTGGAGAAGGCCCGCGGCCTGCCGCCGGAGTACCTGCGCAAGTACTGCCTGAAGGGTGTGCGCAGCCAGGAAGGCACTTTCCTGATCGACCGCCGGCTGCGCGCCCACACGCGCTTCCTGCAGGTCAACCTGAACACGACGCTGCCGGACCTGGGCTCCTTCGACGTGATCTTCCTGCGCAACGTGATGATCTACTTCGACCAGGACACCAAGCGGCAGGTGGTCGGGCGGCTGGTGCGCAGGCTGAAGCCGCGGGGCCACTTCATCGTCGGCCACTCGGAGACCCTGAACGGGGTCAACGAGGAATTGCGCGCCCTGCAGCCGACCATTTACCAGTTGCCCTAGGCGCCACCCGACGGACACCGCGATGACCCCGACACCCGCCGCCAGCACGCCGGTCGCCCGCCGCGAGGGGGGCCCCTGATGGCCCGCATCAAGGTCCTCGTGGTCGACGATTCGGCGGTGGTGCGCCAGGTGGCCCGGGACATCCTCGCCCGCGACCCGCAGATCGAGCTGATCGGCGCCGTCTCGGACCCCCTGTTCGCCATGGAGCGCATGAAGCAGCAGTGGCCGGACGTGATCGTCCTCGACATCGAGATGCCGCGGATGGACGGCATCACCTTCCTGCGCAAGATCATGGCCGAGCGGCCGACGCCCGTGGTCGTCTGCTCCACCCTGACCGAAAAGGGCGCCGAGACGACCATGCAGGCCATGGCGGCCGGCGCCGTGACCATCATCACCAAGCCCAAGCTGGGCCTGAAACAGTTCCTCGCCGACACCTCCTCGGACATCATCGGGGCGGTGAAGACCGCGGCGGCGGCCAACGTGCGGCGGCTGGCGACCGGTGCGGCGACGGCCGTGCCGGGCAAGCTGAGCGCCGACGCCGTGCTGCCGTCCGCCCCGGCGGCCATGGCCCGCACCACCGACCGGGTGGTCGCCATCGGCACCTCCACCGGCGGCACCCAGGCCCTGGAGGCCGTGCTCACCAGGCTGCCGGCGGTGACGCCGGGCATCGTCGTGGTGCAGCACATGCCGGAAAAGTTCACCGAGATGTTCGCCCAGCGCCTGCACGGCATCTGCCGCATGGAAGTCCGGGAAGCAGCCAACGGGGACCGGGTGATGCCGGGCCGGGTCCTCATCGCGCCCGGGGGCCGGCATATGATGTTGCGGCGCAGCGGCGCCCAGTACCACGTGGAAGTGGCGGACGGGCCGCTGGTCAACCGCCACAAGCCCTCGGTGGACGTGCTGTTCCGGTCCGTCGCCCAGGTGGCCGGCGCCAATGCCCTCGGCATCATCATGACCGGCATGGGCGACGACGGCGCCCGCGGCCTGAAGGAAATGCACGACGCCGGGGCCGCCACGGTGGCCGAGGACGAATCCACCTGCGTGGTGTTCGGCATGCCCAAGGAGGCGATCAAGCTCGGCGCCGTCGACAGGATCCTGCCCCTGGACGCGATCCCCAGGGAAATAGTTGCCTACGGAAATTGAGGGTAAGACGACCATGAAATCGATGTTGCATAAAGAGGGCTCCACCGCCCGCCTGCGCCTTTCCGGAAGGCTGGAATGGGATACCGTCTCCCTGTTCAACCGTGCCGCGGCGGCAGCCCTGGGCGATGCGTCGGTTCGCGAGGTGATCATCGACTTCTCGGAGATCGAGTTCGTGGACAGCATCGCCCTGGGGGGACTGCTGTCCTACCGGGAGAAATGCGAGAAGGCCGGGAAGGCCCTGCGCCTGTCCAACTACGCGGCGCCCGTGCGCAAGGCCTTCGTCACCGCCAACTTCCACAAGCTCTTCCGGCTGGATTGAGGGTGCGAAGGCGAGATTCCCGCAGACGATTGTCCCCGCCGCCATGAGCGCCGTCCCGGAAATCTCCGCCAAGGACCTGGAACGCCAGGCCCTGAACATCAATCCCGGCGGCTGGGCGGTCGAGAAGCTGCGGCCCATCGCCACCCTGCTCGGTTCCTGCGTCGCCGTCTGCCTCTACGATCCGGCCCTGCGCCTGGGCGGCATGAACCACTTCCTGCTGCCCAGCCGGGCCGGCGGCGCCCACGCCGACACCGACGTGGTGCTGGCCGGCGACTATGCGATGGAAATCCTGGTCAACGCGATGCTCGGCAAGGGGGCCCGCAAGGAGCGGCTGGTGGCCAAGGCCTTCGGCGGCGGCACCATCGTCAGCAACATCCGCATGGCCATCGGCGAGCGCAATGCCGACTTCGCGAAGGAATGGCTGGAGCGGGAGGGCATCCGCCTGACCGCCTGCGATTTCCTCGGGCCCTGGTCGCGCAAGGTGGTCCTGCATCCCGCCACCGGCGATGTCTGGTGCCGGCGCATGCCGGTGACCCAGGCCATCGCGTCCGAGGTGGCCCAGGCCGAGCGCGCCTACGAGCAGACCCTCGTGCAGCCGCCCCCGGCGACGGGAAAGAAGATCGAGCTGTTCTGATCCTCCCGGCCCGCGCCCGGCGGCGGCAGACCGGGAGGGGGGTTCCTCAGGCGCCCAGCCGGGCGAAGGCGGCGACCACTTCCGGCGGCGCCTGCACCAGTTCGATCAGCACGCCCTCGCCGGCGATCGGGAACTGCTCGTTCGCCTTCGGATGCAGGAAGGTGATGTCGAAGCCGGCGGCGCCCTTGCGGATGCCGCCCGGCGCGAAGCGGACGCCCTGGGCGGTGAGCCATTCGACGGCCCTGGGCAGGTCGTCGATCCACAGGCCCACGTGGTTGAGCGGCGTCTCGTGGACCGCCGGCTTCTTCGCCGGGTCCACGGGCTGCATCAGGTCCACCTCGACCTTGAAGGGCCCGCTGCCGATGGCGGCGATGTCCTCGTTCACGTTCTCCCGCTCGGAGACGTAGTTGCCGGTGATCTCCAGGCCCAGCATGTCGATCCAGAGCTTCTTCATGCGCTCCTTGTCGGGGCCGCCGATCGCGATCTGCTGGATGCCGAGCACTTTGAAGGGTCGTGCCATGGGTCTCTCCCGGTTGGTTGGAAAGTCCCGATTCTACCGGCGTGCCTGCCGGCGCAGGGAAGCGGCGGCGGCGATCCGCCCTTCCGTGGCGAAGGCCTCGACGTTTTCCTCGATCTGCTCGGGCTCGTAGAGGTAGTTGACCATCATGCCGTAGGCCTGGGCGAGACCCTTGCCCGAACTGTCGCCCAGGAAGTTGAGGCGCTCGACGCGCGCACCGTTGCCGAGGTGGAAGCGGGAGACGGGATCGAAGGGCGCCGGCGGCCCCTCGCCCTTGCCCTTGGCCTCCAGCAGGTAGCGGGAAGCCAGCGCCAGCAGCGGGTCCCGCAGGCGCCGGGCCTGGCGCCGGTCGGCCGCCCAGGCGCCGCCGGCCAGGTCGGCCGGGGACATCTCGATGCCGGCCTCGGCCAGGACCTGGGGGTGCTTCTTCACCCAGGCGGCAAGCCCGGGCATCGGCGACAGGGTGCTGAAGGTCCGCAGGCGCGGGAAATCCCGCTTCAGGTCGTCGATGACGCGTTTGAGGAGGAAGTTGCCGAAGGAGACGCCGCGCAGGCCGACCTGGGTATTGGAGATCGAATAGAAGATGGCCGTGTCGGCCCGCTGGGCATCGAAGACCGGCGCCGCCTCGTCGAGCAGGTGCTGGACGTTGTCGGCCAGGTGGTCGGTCAGGGCCACCTCGACGAAGATCAGGGGCTCGGTGGGCATGCGGGGATGGAAGAAGGCGTAGCAGCGCCGGTCGGAATCGAGCCGGTTCTTCAGGTCGGCCCAGGAACGGATCTCGTGCACCGCCTCGTAGGCGATCAGCTTCTCCAGCAGGGCCGCCGGCGAACTCCAGGTGATGCGCTGCAGTTCGAGGAAGCCGACGTCGAACCAGGCGGAGAGCCGCGCCCCCAGCTCCCGGTCCAGGGAGGCGAGGTCCGGGTCCCTCTCCAGGAATCCGAGCAGCTCGGCCCGCAGGTCCACCAGGAACTTGACCCCCTGGGGCATGGCGTTGAACTGGGTGAGGATGCGGATGCGGCCCGAGCGCAGGGCGCCCCGCAGGCCGGCTTCCGCCTCCCACTGGCGCGGCGTGCCGACGGCCGCCTGGTAGGCCTCGTGGGCCTTGGCGACGCGGGCCGGATCGGGGCCGAACTCCAGGGCGATGAGGCGCAGGAAATCCCGCCGCCCGGCCTCCGAGAGCCCCAGGTAGGTCTCGGCCAGGCCCACGGCCCGCTGCCGGGCCGAGACTTCCCCGCCGCGTCCCTCGACGCATTCCCGCAGCTGGGCGCGCAGCCGGTCCCGGGCCTTGGCCGAGAGGGCGGGGCCTTCGTCGGCGACGAGGGCGCGGACCTTCTTGAGGCCCCGGGAGATCAGGTTGTCGGCCATGGGGTGTTCCTCCGTCTGCAAGTCCTTCGATGCTACGCCGTCCGGCCGCGGGGCGGTCCCGGTTCGCGGCGGAGGCCGTGCAATCCTGCCGCGGCGGCGGGCACCGGCAGCCTCCGTCGGCCTCAGTCGGCCCGTCGCCGGCCGGCGAAGAGCATCGCGACCCCGACGACGACCATGGGCAGCGACAGCCACTGGCCCATGCTGACGGCGTAGGAGTGGCCGAAGATGCCCGCGTCCGGTTCGCGGAACCACTCGGCGCAGAAACGGGCAATCCCGTAGCCGACCAGGAACACCGCCGAGACATGGCGCAGGGGCCTGGGCCTGGCCGCATAGAACCAGAGCAGGACGAAGAGCAGCACGCCTTCGCCCAGGGCCTGGTAGAGCTGGGACGGGTGGCGCGGCAGCGCATCCACCTGCGGGAAGACCATGGCCCAGGGAAGGCCGGCGTCGGCCACCCGGCCCCAGAGTTCGCCGTTGATGAAGTTGCCGATGCGTCCGCAGCCCAGCCCGGTCGGCACCAGCGGGGCGATGAAGTCGGTCACCTGCCAGAAGGAGCGCCCGCGCCGCCGGGCGTAGAGGCCCATGGCGACGAGCACCCCGAGGAAGCCGCCGTGGAAGCTCATGCCGCCCTTCCACACGGCCAGGACCTCCAGCGGATGGGCCAGGTAATGCCCGGGCTCGTAGAACAGCACCTGGCCGAGCCGGCCGCCGACGATGACGCCGATCACGCCATAGAAGAGCAGGTCGTCCAGGTCCTGGGCCGCGAAGCCCAGTTGCGGCAGGCGCCGGGCACGAAGCCGCCCGAGCGCGATGAACAGCAGGAAGGCCGCCAGGTAGGTGAGGCCGTACCAGCGCACGGACAGGGGGCCGACCGCCACGGCGACCGGGTCGAACTGGGGATGGATCAGCATCGGATGGACGAGCGCGCCGGCAAAGGCGCCGATTATCGCGCCGGCGCGGCGTCGCGGAACACCCGGTAGCGGTTGCGCCCCTCCCGCTTGGCCTCGTACATCGCCTGGTCGGCTTGCCGCAGCAGCATGTCCGGGTCCGCCGGGTCGGCCGGGAAGAGGGCGACCCCGATGCTGGCCGACAGGTGCAGTTCCAGGTCGTCCACGGGATAGGGCTCGGCCACCAGTTCCAGGACGCGGCCGAGGCCCGCCGACAGCTCCGCCTCGTCGGCCAGGTCGCCGAGCAGGATGACGAACTCGTCGCCGCCGAAACGGGCCACCGTGTCGCCGGCCCGCACGGCGCCCTGCAGGCGCCGTCCCACCTCGGCCAGGATGCGGTCGCCGACCGCATGGCCATGGCTGTCGTTGATCGGCTTGAAGGCGTCCAGGTCGAGGAAGCAGACGGCGAGGAGCCGGCGGCGGCGGCGGGCCTGGGCCATGGCCTGGCGCAGCCGGTCGGTCAGCAGCGTCCGGTTCGGCAGGCCGGTCAGCGCGTCGAAGTTGGCCAGCCGCTCCAGTTTCTGCTGGGTCGCCTTCAGGTCGGTGATGTCGGCATAGATGCCGATGTAGTGGCTGGAGCGGCCCCGGTCGTCCCGGATGGCCGAGATGTGCAGGATCTGGGGATAGATCTCGCCGTTCCTGCGCTTGTTCCAGATCTCGCCGCGCCAGCTGCCGTCGTGGACCAGGGCGTCCCACATGGCGGCATAGAAGGGCCGGTCATGGCGTCCGGAGCGCAGCAGCGAGGGTCGCCGCCCGATCACCTCCTGCGGCGCGAAGCCGGTGGCCCGCACGAAGGCCTGGTTCACCTGCACGATCCGGCTGTCGGCGTCGGTGATCACGATCCCCTCCAGCGCGTTGTCGAAGACGCTCGCCGAGAGGCGCACCTGCTCGGCAGCCCGCCGCGCGTCCAGGGCCAGCCCGGCCAGGGTGGCGGCGTCCCGGACCGCATCGTCCGCCCCGTCGGCCAGTGCCGCGTCGGCCGGCATGAGGAGGACCAGGACCCCCCCGTGGCGGCCGCCCTGGAGATCGATCGGCACCACCAGTCGCGGCACCAGCGCGTCGCCGCAGGCGGCGGCGACGGCTTCCCGCCACGCCGCCGGACCGTCGCCCGGCGGCACCAGCTCGGCCAGCCGCCTGCGGCAGTCGGCCGACAGAGAGGGTGCCGCGGCCAGACGGAGCACATGGCCGTCCTCCGCCGACTCCATGATGATCGCGTGCCCGCCCCGGCTGCCGTCCTCGCACAGCAGGCACAGCACGTGCATGACATCCGGCAGGCCGGCATTGCGCGCCATCATCTCCAGGGCGTGGGTCTCGCGCTCCAGGTGCCGCTCGGCCAGCCGCCGCCGGGCCACCTCCGACTCCAGCGCCGTCGTCCGCTCCCCGACCAGGCCGATCTGCACGCCGAGGGCCCGGTTCATCCGCCGGAACCGCCAGGCGATGGCGGCGGCGACCATCCCGGCGACCGTGAGCAGGGCCATCAGGTGGAAGTCGTACTTGCGCACCACGTCGGCCAGGTGGAAATCCTCCGGTCGGTCGTAGGGCGCCACCCGCATGGCCCGCATCAGGTCGTGGACCGAACGGTAGGACAGGGGAACGGTCCAGGCGTGGTAGCCGCCCTGGCGCGCCGCCGGATGCCCCGGCGGCATGGAGAGCAGCGCCACCGCCACCCGGTTGCTCAGTTCGAGGGGCGTCCTGTCGGCGGCGGCGATCGGCCACTCGGGATAGAGGGGCGTGGACAGCCGGAAGGGGTAGTCGGGGACCTGTCGCGGATTGAGCACCCGCAGCCGGTCCAGGCTCAGGCGTCCCTCGCCGGCCATCTGCTCGAGCAGGTCGGAACGGACGAAACCCACGTCGGCCCGCCCGTCGAGGACCGCCTGGACGATCCTGTCCTGGGGCAGTCCGAGGAAGTCCATGCTGGCGTCCTTCGACACGTCGATGCCGGCCTCCCGCAGCACCTGTGCCTGCATGAGGAAGCCCCCGAAGGCGGTCGGCCCGACGGCGGCCACCCGCTTGCCGCGGATATCCCCGATGGCTCCCAGGTCGGCCCGGTCGGCGCGGGTGAAGATCACGCCCCCGAATTGCCTGACGTGGCGGCCGCCGGTCTCGCGGACCAGGGTGGCGATCCTCGTGACGTGGTGGCGCGCCTCGAGGACCACGTACTGCTCCGGGTTGGTGATCACGAAGTCCACCGCCCCCATGGCGATGGCGAGTTCCATCTCGCGCAGGTCGTAGGGCACCACCGAGAAACGCGGGCCGGGAACGCGCTCCGACAGGAAGTCCGCCGTCGGCTGGTAGGCGGCGACGGCGGCGGCCTCGCCCCGGTGGGCGAGGATGCCGATGCGGACCGTGTCCGGCGCCGCGGCAGCCGAAAGGCCCGGAAAGAACAGGACCAGGGCCAGCAGCAGGCCCCCCAGGCGACGGACCGGACCATCGCGCGACGCCCGCCGCGAAGCCGCCCGACGCGCCGATGCGAGGCCGCCGCCGTCGGGCGGGGAATCGGTTCTGGGACGGGGCTGCCGGTTTGCCGTGGTCATGGGCGGGAAATGATACTCGCAAGTTCCCCGGGGCTGGACCGGAGCGGCACGGCGGAATGCGAGGGACGGATTCAGGGGTCGGCGGACCCCGGCTTGCCGCCCAGGGCCTGGCGCACGAGATCCAGGCGGTTGGCCACCTGGCGCTTGCGCAGCACGCTGGCCACGTGGGTCCGCACCGTCCAGTAGCTGATCCCCAGCCGGCGGGCGATCTCCTTGTCCGAGCAGCCGGCCAGGACCAGCTCGGCGACCCGGGATTCCCGGGGCGTCAGCGATACCCCGCCGGGGGCCGCCGGAACCGGACTCCGGCGCACCGGCGCGCCCGCCCCGGCGGCCGGCAACCGCAAGGCCAGCCGGCGCACGTGGTGGGCGAGTTCGCCCGGGTCCAGGGGTTTGGGCAGGAAGGCGTCGGCACCGGACTGGGCGGCCAGCCGTCGCCTCGGCCCGTCGGCGAAGGCGGAAACGGCGATGATAGGCAGGCGCCCGGTTTCCCCCTTCATGGCGCGGATCTTCTGGATCAGGATGACGCCGGACTGGCCGCCTTCCAGCACCAGGTCGACCACGGCGAGGCGGAAACGGCGATCGGCGAGGCAGTCGAGGGCGGCCCGCACGCTCGGCGCGACCGTGGCGTCGAAGCCTTCGGCGGACAGTGCGGCGCGGATCATGGCCGCACTGGAAGCGCTGTCCTCGACCAGCAGCACCCGGCCGGACCGGCCCGCCGCCCGCCCCCGCGCGTGGCTGGCAACGACGCCCAGATAGGCGTGCAGATGGACCAGGTCGTCCTTCCCGAACACTTCGGTGATGCCCATCTCCAGGGCCGCCCGCCGCTTCGCCTCGTCGGCATCGGCGGTGACGAGAAGCACCGGCACGTCGCGGGCCGCCGGATGGGAACGCAGGGTGTCGAGGATCTCGGGAAACTCTCCGCTCGGGACGTGGGCGGCGATGGTGATCAGGTCGGCCGGCTGGGCATCGAGGAAGGCCAGGGCCTCGGGAAGGTCCGCGAAGCCGGCGAAGTCCAGCCCCATCGCCTGTGCATGGCTGGCGAGGACGGCGCGATACGTCGCCGCGGGCTCGATTGCCAATACCGTCACCATGGAACGCCTGGGGCCTCGCTCGGGTTTGAAACGTCGGGGGCCGCAGCCCCTGCCGGTGGATGGGTTTTCCGATTCTAGTTCCTGGCCCGGGCGCCTTCGTCGACCGCCGGCGCGGACGGGTCGGCGGGGATTATCCGATTGACATCGGAGACCCGTCCGTTCGCCCGCCCCGCGGGACCCGGCGGGCCGCGAGGGGACGGTCGGCCTCGCTAATCATAGGGAGCCACATTCGCGGAATCTGAAACCGTCCCGACCCGCGCTTGCCGCTATTTCCGGATCGTCCCGGCGGCGGCGATCGGCGGTATCCTATGTCCAAAGCGATAATGCAACAAATGCGCCGCCGTTTCGCTCCCCCGGCCGGTTCGGGGCTGCGGATTCTCGGCGTGGGAGATGATAGGCATGAGCTCTGACACCCAGCCGGCCGTGTCGCCCGGCGGACGGGCGACGCTGCTGGTCGTCGACGACACTCCCGAGAACCTGGCGGTGCTGGGGGAGTTGCTGCAGGGGGATTACCGGGTGCGGGTGGCGAACTCGGGGGCGAGGGCGCTGCAGATTGCCGGCTCGGCGCCGCAGCCCGACCTGATCCTGCTCGACGTGATGATGCCCGGGATGGACGGCTACCAGGTATTCGAACGGCTGCGGGGCGATGCGGCGACGCGGGACATTCCGGTGATCTTCGTCACCGCCATGGACGCCATGGAGGACGAGCAGCGGGGCCTGGCCTTCGGGGCGGTGGATTACATCACCAAGCCGC
>JBPOHD010000006.1:0-2335 GCA_052035955.1 Pseudomonadota bacterium | reverse complement strand
GTGGACGGCATCGGTGACCAGGCGGTGCTTCTTCACCTGCCAGGGAAAAGAGAGCTGGGAGCCGAAGTGGTAGACCCGGCCGGCCAGGTTGGGGGAGAAGCCGCCGGTGACGATGAGGCCGACGCCGCCCCGGGCCCGCTCGGCGTAGAAGGCGGCCAGGCGCTCGAAGCCGCCGCGGGTCTCCTCCAGGCCGGTGTGCATGGAGCCCATCAGGGTCCGGTTCCGCAGGGTGGTGAAGCCCAGGTCCAGGGGTTCCAGCAGGTGGGGGTAGGGAGAGGGGGAGGGAGAGAGGGAGGTGGCTTGGGTGGCGGTCATGGCAGGCATCCGGGCGGGGCCGAGGGAGGCGGAACCATCAACGATACACGGGAGGTCCCTCCGGAATTAGGCGTTCCGCCCTCGTTCCGCAGGCGGATTGCCGATTGACGCGCTGCACCGCCGCATGGTCTGATCTTTCTTTTAGCTCGGGGAACCACCATGCTGCAGAAGCTCGCGTCCTTTCCGGGAATACAGGGGCCCGTGGTCATCGTCGTCATGGACGGCTACGGCCTGCCGAAGACCGAGGCGGGCAGCGCCATCGCCGCCGCCCGCAAGCCCAACCTCGACCGCCTGTTCGCCACCTGTCCCCATGTCCGCCTGCGCGCCCACGGCACGGCCGTCGGCATGCCCTCGGACGAGGACATGGGCAACTCCGAGGTCGGCCACAACGCCCTGGGGGCCGGGCAGGTCTATGCCCAGGGGGCGGCGCTGGTGTCCGACGCCATTGCCGCCGGGGCGATCTGGCAGGGCCAGGCCTGGCAGGAGATCGTTGCCGGGGCGAAGGCCGGCCGCGGGGTGATCCACTTCATGGGGCTCTTCTCCGACGGCAACGTGCACAGCCACATCGACCACCTGAAGGCCATGGTGGCCCAGGCCAAGGCGGAAGGGGTGAGGACCGTGCGCGTCCACGCCCTGCTGGACGGGCGCGACGTGCCGGAGACCAGCGCGCTGGACTACGTGGAGCCCTTCGAGGCCTTCCTGGAGGAACTCTCCACCGGTGGTTTCGACGCCCGCATTGCCTCCGGCGGCGGCCGCCAGTGCATCACCATGGACCGCTACGAGGCCAACTGGGCCATGGTCGGCCGGGGCTGGCGGACCCACGTGCTGGGCGAGGGGCCGCAGTTTCCGGACGCCGCCGCCGCCGTCCGCGGCCTGCGAGAGAAGCATCCCGGCACCATCGACCAGGACCTGCCGGAATTCGTGGTCGCCGAGGGCGGCAAGCCCATCGGCACCATCGAGGACGGCGATTCGGTGGTCTTCTACAACTTCCGCGGCGACCGGGCCATCGAGATCACGCGGGCCTTCGAGGAGGCCGCCTTCGACAAGTTCGACCGGGTGCGGGCGCCGAAGGTCACCTATGCCGGCATGCTGCAGTACGACGGCGACCTGAAGCTGCCGGCCCGCTTCCTGGTGTCGCCGCCGGCCATCAAGGACACCATGGGCGAATGGTTCGGCAAGGCCGGCATCACCCAGTTCGCCTGCTCGGAAACGCAGAAGTACGGCCACGTGACCTACTTCTGGAACGGCAACCGGTCCGGCAAGTTCGAGGGGGAGACCTACCAGGAAGTGCCCAGCGACGTGGTGCCCTTCGAGCAGCGTCCGTGGATGAAGGCCGCCGAGATCGCGGACGCGATGATCGCGGCGCTGCGCAGCGGCCAGTTCAAGACCCTGCGCTGCAACTTCGCCAACGGCGACATGGTCGGGCACACCGGCAACTTCCGCGCCGCCACCATGGCCGTGGAGGCGGTGGACCTTGCGCTCGGGCGCCTGCTGCAGGCGGTGGATGCGGCCGGCGGCGTGGCCCTGATCACGGCCGACCACGGCAATGCCGACGAGATGTACGAACTGGACAAGAAGACCGGCCAGCCGGCCCTGAACAAGGACGGCAGCTTCAAGGCCAAGACCGCCCACACCCTGAACCCGGTGCCGCTGATCCTCTGCGGCAAGGCGGCGGCGGGCCTGGGCCTGCGCCAGACGGAGACGGCCGGCCTGTCCAACATCGCCGCCACGGTGGCCAACCTGCTCGGCCTGGAGAAGCACCCGGCCTGGGACGAGAGCCTGCTGGAGATCCGCTAGGCAAGGGTGCGCCGTCCGGTTTTGTAGGAGCGGCGGTTACGCCGCGATGGGGTCTGGAGCCGCTGCTATCGCGCCGCATGCGGCGCTCCTACGGGGGGCGCCGTCCGGTTTTGTAGGAGCGGCGGTCACGCCGCGATGGGGTCTGGAGCCGCTGCTATCGCGCCGCATGCGGCGCTCCTACGGGGGGCGTTCGGTTTTGTAGGAGCGGCGGTCACGCCGCGAT
>JBPOHD010000126.1:0-20312 GCA_052035955.1 Pseudomonadota bacterium | reverse complement strand
ACTGGCGGCGTGAGCGGCCGCGCTGTCGCCGCCGCTTCGGGCTACGCCCTACGCGCCGACGACAGCGCAAACAGGATCAACTACTTACCTGATCACCAATTTGCACAACTTGACGCACACAACTCCGGCGGCCGTGCTCAGGCAGATGCTGACGGCCCTGCCATGGTTATTCCGGGGCGCCGTTCCGGTTGGTCCCGCGCCGAACCGTTTTCCATCATTGCCAACCTGCCGGGAGCAAGCCCATGAAAGCAACAATACTCAACGCCCGCGGCGCAGTCGTGGCCGCCACCCTCCTTTTTTCGGCCGCAGCGACCGCCGGACCGGTCGACCTGTCCACCTGGAGCGCGGAGTCCTATCCTGCCGTCGCCGGCTTCGGTGCCGGCGTGTGGAACGTTGCACCGGGGGGCGGTTCCGTATTCCAGTCCGTGAACGGCCAGCCGACCCTGTTCGTCAGCGACTTCAATGCCTTCGGCAGCGACGTCCGCGGCAAGATCCGGACCGCCGGCGGCGATGACGACTACGTGGGTTTCGCCATCGGCTACCGCAACGGCGACAACACCAACGGCGCGGCCAACTACCTGCTGATCGACTGGAAGCAGGGCACCCAGGTCTACGATTTCGGTGCTCCCTCGGGAACGCCGGGTTCGACGGCATACAGGGGTCTGGCGGTCTCCCGGGTCACCGGCATTCCGACCGCCGACGAGTTCTGGGGCCATGTGGACTTCAGCGGCGCCGAAGGGGGTGGCGCCGGCGCCGTGGCCGAACTGGCCCGCGCCGCGACGCTGGGTAGCACCGGCTGGATCGACAACAAGGAATACGAATTCCGTTTCATCTTCCAGCCGAACAACCTCAAGGTCTACGTCGACGGCACCCTCGAACTCGACGTCTCCGGGATCTTCGCCGACGGCCGCCTGGCCTTTTACAACTTCTCCCAGGCCTCGGTGACCTACAGCGCCTTCACCCTCGACCGCATCCCGGTCGTGCCAGAGCCGGAAACCTATGCCCTGATGCTGGCCGGCCTCGGGACCCTGGGGGCCCTGGCCCGGCGGCGCAAGGCAGCGGCCTGAGGATTGCCGCGGCCGCCGGGGGGCGCCCGCGGCAACGCCGGCCCGCCCCCTGCCCCGACCCCGCTCCGGCGGGGTTTCCGCCTTCCCGCCGGGCTACTTGCCGATGCAGAACCGGGAGAAGATCATCCCCAGCAGGTCGTCGCTGGTCAGTTCCCCGGTGATGGCGGCCAGGGCCTCCTGGGCGAGGCGCAACTCCTCGGCGCACAATTCGATGCGCCCAAGCTGCCCGGCGGCGGCCTGCAGTCGGCCGGCCGCCGCCTCCAGGGCCTCCAGGTGGCGTTCCCGGGCGAGAACCGCGTCCTCGCCGTGACCCTGCCAGCCGGCGACACGGAGCAGCTCGTCATGGAGCAGGGATAGGCCGGCGCCGGTCTTGGCCGACAACAGCAGATGCACCCGGCCGTCCCGTTCGAACCGGCCGGCCGGCCGTTGCGCCAGGTCCGCCTTGTTCTCGACCACGATGCGGGTGGCCCCCGACGGCAATCTGACGTCCAGGGCATGGTCGGCTGGCGTGACGCCTGCCCGCGCATCGACGATCTGCAGCACCACGTCGGCCGATTCGATTTCCTTCCAGGTCCGTTCGATGCCCAGGCGCTCCACCGGGTCCGTCGTCTCGCGCAGGCCGGCGGTGTCGATCACGTGCAGGGGAATGCCCTCGATCTGTATGGTCTCGCGCAGGGCATCCCGGGTGGTGCCGGCGATCTCGGTGACGATGGCCCGGTCCTCTCCGGTCAGGCGGTTGAGCAGCGAGGACTTGCCGACGTTGGGCAGGCCGGCCAGCACGACCGTCATCCCCGTGCGCAGCAGGCTCCCCTGGCGGGCCTTGCCGCGCAATGCGGCCAGGTCGCGGCGCAGGACATCGAGGCGGTCCGCCGCGTCCGTGTCGCGCAGGGGGTCCACTTCCTCCTCCGGGAAGTCCAGGGTGGCCTCGACCAGCATGCGCAATTCGGTCAGGCGGTCGGTGAGGCCATGCACCTCCCGCGAGAAGACACCGGCCAGGGAACGCAGGGCGGACCGGGCGGCGGCAGCGGTCGAGGCCTCTATCAGGTCGGCCACGGCCTCCGCCTGGGCCAGGTCCAGCTTTTCGTTCAGGAAGGCGCGACGGGTGAATTCGCCGGGTTCCGCGAGGCGCGCGCCGAGTTCCAGGCAGCGGCGCAGCAGCATCTGCATCACCACCGGGCCGCCGTGGCCCTGGAGTTCGAGAACGTCTTCGCCGGTGAAGGAGTGGGGGGCGGGGAAATGGAGGAGGATGCCTTCGTCCAGGGCCGCACCCCGGGCATCACGGAAGCTCGCCAGGGTGGCCCGCCGCGGCTCGGGGCGCCGGCCGCAGAGGCGCTCGGCGAAGTCGGCCAGGCCGGCCCCGGACACCCGCACCACCCCGATGCCGCCCCGGCCTGGGGCCGTGGCGATGGCGGCGATGGTGTCGGGCGCGCTCCGGCCCGGCAGGTCCTCCACGGTCGCGGAGGCCCCTTGCCGGCCTACTTCTTCTCGCCCGACTCGATGAGCCGGGTGATCTGCCATTGCTGGGCGATGGAGAGCAGGTTGTTAACGGTCCAGTACAGCACCAGGCCGGCCGGGAAGAAGAGGAACATGCCTGTGAACACGATGGGCATGATCCACATGATCTTGGCCTGGATCGGGTCGGGCGGCGTGGGGTTCAGCTTGGTCTGGATCAGCATCGTGGCGCCCATCAGCAGGGGCATCACATAGTACGGATCCTGGACGGAGAGGTCGGTGATCCAGCCCAGCCAGGGAGCACCGCGCATCTCGACGGTACCCAGCAGCACCCAGTAGAGCGCGATGAAGACGGGGATCTGGACCAGGATGGGCAGGCAGCCGCCGAGCGGGTTCACCTTCTCCCGCTTGTACAACTCCATCATCTCCTGATTGAGACGCTGGCGGTCGTCGGCAAAGGTTTCCTTCAGCTTCATCAGTTTCGGCGTCAGGACCCGCATCTTGGCCATCGACCGGTAGCTGGCCGCCGAGAGGGGGAAGAACGCCAGCTTGACCAGCATCGTCAGGCCGATGATCGCCCAGCCCCAGTTGTCGACGAACTTGTGGATGGCCTGAAGGATCCAGAACAGGGGGGCCGCGATCACGGTCAGCCAGCCGTAATCCACCACCAGGTCCAGGCCCGGTGCTACTTGGGCCAGCTTGTCCTGCTCTTGGGGGCCCGCATAAAGCGGCATCGCCACCGAAGCCCTCTGGCCCGGAGCGATGACCGGCCCGGCCACCCGCACGGCGGCCCCGAACACCCCTCCGCCCAGGTCGTTCAGGAGGTATTCGCGCTCCACCTTGGCCTGCGGCAACCAGGCGGCAACGAAATAATGCTGCACCATGGCCACCCAGCCGTTGTCGGCCTTGGCGGTGTATTTCGCCTTGCCCTTCGTGATCTCCTCGAACTCCACCTTCTGGAACTTTTCCGCCTCCGTATAGACGGCCGGACCGGTGAAGGTGGAAACACCCATGCCTCCGGGCTGCTCGGCCGCCTTGCCGTCGCGGACCAGGCGGAAATAGGCATAGGGAGAAACCGGTGCCGAACCCTGATTCTCGATCTCGTGGGCGATATCGATCAGGTAGCTGCCGCGCCGGAAGGTGTACAGCTTGGCCACCTTCAGTCCATTGGCGGCCGGCGCCTCGAGGCGAAGTTCGAGGGTGTCCTCGCCCGCCTTCAGTTCCCGATTGCCCGGCGCCAGGCTGTAGAGGGTCCGGTGGTTGGGGTTTCCCTCCCCGGCCAGGCCAGACTGGGCCTGGTAGAAGTGCGGTGTCGCCGCGTCGAAGAGCAAGAAGTTCTTCGCCTTGTCGCCGGAGGCCTTGTGCCGCAGGAGCTCCAGCCTCACCAGGTCGCCGCCCTGGGCCGAGATGTCGGCCTTGTAGAGATCGGTGGTCACCGTCACCGTCGCCACGCCCGGCGCGGCGGCCGCGGCTCCCGGGACCGAGGTTGCTCCGGGCGCCGGCAGGCCGACCGCGGGCGTTCCCGACGGAGCGGCCGGAGCGGCCGGCACCGTTGCCGCGCCACTGGTCGCCGGAGCCGGAGCGCCGGCAGCGGGCGCCGGTTGGGGATGGCTCTGCTTCTGCCAGGCTTCCCAAAGCATGATCAGGGAAAAGCTGAAGACCAGGAGCAGGATCAGGCGTCGGTTGTCCATGGGGATCTTGGATTCAGGGTTGGAACGGATCAGGGAACCGGATCATAGCCGCCCGGGTGCCAGGGGTGGCAACGGCCGATGCGTTTGAGCGCCAGGCCGAGACCTTTCCATGTTCCGTGGCGCTGCAGGGCTTCCACGGCGTACTCGGAACAGGTCGGGTGGAAGCGGCAATTGCGGCCGAGCATGGGGCTGATCGCATATTGATAGAAGCGCACGAGGGCAACGAGCAGCCAGCGCATCGCCGACCCGTCAGCGGGGCAGCCGGGCGAGCAACCCGTCCACCTCGGTTCGGAAGCGGCGCCGGCCTTCCCTGTCCACCGGCCCGGAAACGGCCTTCTTCAAGCGCAGTACCAGATCCACGGAAGGCAGCCCCGGTGCAGCCGCCCGGAAGGATTCCCGGGCCAGGCGTTTGAGCAGATTGCGCATGACGGCGCGGCGGGCGAGTTTCTTGGCGACGACGAGCCCGAGCCTCGGGCCGCTGCCGCCATTGGGCTTGTACAGGAGGTCGAAGCTCTCTCCGCGCAGGCTCCTGCGGGCGGAGAAGACGGCGGAAAACCCGGCGGCCTCGAGCAGGCGCAGCCGCCGGCCGAAGGGCCGGGGGCCGGCTGCCGCCTCGTTCATGCCGGCATCCGTCCCTCGGCAGTTCCTGACCGCCGGGAGCTCAGACGCTGAGGCGGTGACGGCCCTTGGCGCGCCGGGCGCGGATGACGGCCTTGCCGCCGCGGGTGCGCATGCGCACGAGGAAGCCGTGGGTGCGCTTGCGGCGCACGACCGAAGGCTGATAAGTGCGTTTCATGATGTGAAGCCTCTCGCAAGGGAAACGCGCGATTACATCTTGTCGCGGCCTTCTTGTCAATACCGGAAAATTCTCCGGCCTGTGGATAACTCCGTCCAAAATCGCTAGAATGCCCCCTTGCCCAGCCGGTCCCCCGACTCGTGCGTATTGGCATAACTATAAGAATACAAAGACAAAAGAGGACATGAACGAATTCTGGTCGGCCTGCCTGAGCCGGTTCGAGCAAGAACTGCCGCAGCAGCAGTTCAATACCTGGATCAAGGGTCTCCGTTTCGAAGACGCTGGTGCCGAAGGCAGCCAGCGCCGCCTGCGCCTGCTTGCCCCCAACCGCTTCGTCCTCCAGTGGGTGCGGGAACGCTACCTCGGGCAGATCGAGGTCCTCGGCAGGGATTTTTTTCGCATGCCGGTCACGGTCAGCCTGGGCATCGTCGAAGCCGCGCCGGCTGCACCCGAGTCCGCCACCGAGGACGACCCGGCTCCGGACGGGCAGGTCCTCAACCCCCTGATTCCTTCCCGGGCCGCTCCGATCTCCGCCTCGCTGCCGGCCCAGACCCAGGGATCCGCCGCCCTGCGCATGGGCGCCCCGGCCGTACTCTCCGCCCGCTCCGTCGACCCGTCTTACGAGAAGACCCGCCTCAACCCCGGCTTCACCTTCGACACCCTCGTCACGGGCCGGGCCAACGACCTGGCGAGGGCGGCCGCCCAGCAGGTGGCCCTCAATCCCGGCACCTCCTACAACCCCTTGTTCATCTACGGCGGCGTCGGCCTCGGCAAGACCCACCTGATCCATGCCATCGGCAATGCCATCTACGGCGCCGATCCCTCCGCCGTCGTGCGCTACATCCATGCCGAGGACTACTATTCCGACGTGGTCCGCGCCTTCCAGCAGAAGTCCTTCGACGCCTTCAAGCGCTACTACCGCACCCTCGACCTGCTGCTGGTGGACGACATCCAGTTCTTCAACGGCAAGAACCGCACGCAGGAGGAGTTCTTCTACGCCTTCAACGCCCTGGTCGAGGCCCGCAAGCAGATCATCATCACCTGCGACACCTATCCAAAGGACATCCAGGGCCTCGAGGAACGCCTGATCTCCCGCTTCGACTGGGGCCTCACCGTCGCCATCGAGCCGCCGGAGCTGGAGATGCGGGTCGCCATCCTTAAGAAGAAGGCCGAGTCGAGCCGCATCCCCCTCTCCGACGACGTGGCCTTCCTGATCGCCAAGCACCTGCGCTCCAACGTTCGCGAACTGGAGGGCGCCCTCAACCGCGTCCTCGCCTTCGCCCGCTTCCATGGCCGTGACATCACCCTCGAGGTTGCCCGGGAGGCCCTCAAGGACGTCATCGGCGCCACCAACCGGCAGATCACCCTCGAAGTGATCCAGAAGACGGTTGCCGACTTCTACAAGATCAAGTCCGCCGACATGTATTCCAAGAAGCGCTCCCGGGCCATCGCCCGCCCGCGCCAGGTGGCCATGTGGCTGGCCCGCGAACTGACGCCCCACAGCTTCCCGGAGATCGGCGAGGCCTTCGGCGGCCGCGACCACACGACGGTCCTCCACGCCTGCCGCACCGTCGCCGACCTGCGCACCAAGGACACCCAGTTCAACAAGGAACTGCATGTCCTCGAGCAGACGATCAAGGGTTAGGACAGCCCATGCACACTGTGGACATCGTCGGGAAAAGCCTTGGGGCCAAGGGTGGATGGATTGTGGACAAGCGCCTGTTTTCCGTCGGACCGCAAAACCGTCCCCACTCGCCCACAGGCGCCAGCGCCGGTTTTCCAGAGCCTTATCCACGATCCACTGCCTTGAGTGCCAAGGTAATTTCCAGGTTTTCCACAGTCAGGCGCCGCCCTCATCATTTATTGGAGATTTAATAAGATGCTCCTATTCAAAGGACCCCGTGATCAGATCCTGGCCCCTTTGCAGTCGGTCTGCGGCATCGTCGAAAAACGGCACACCCTGCCCATCCTCTCCAACGTCCTGATGGAAATGGACGGCGGCAAGCTGACCCTGCTGGCCACCGACATCGAGATCCAGATCCGCACCGGAACGGCCTCCGCGGGGCCCGAGAAGGTCGCTATGACCGTCGGTGCCCGCAAGCTCCAGGACATCCTCCGTTCGCTGCCGGACACCGCCGAGGTGACCCTCAACCTCGAGGAGAAGCGCCTGCAGGTCAAGGCCGGCAAGAGCCGCTTCAACCTGCAGACCCTGCCTGCCGAGGATTTCCCCCGCATGGCCGCCGCCGAGGGTCAGACGGCGCAGCTTGCCCTGACGCAAAAGCAGTTCAAGCGCCTCCTGGCCCTGGTCCAGTACGCCATGGCCCAGCAGGACATCCGCTACTACCTCAACGGCCTCCTGCTGGTCGTCAGCGGTTCGGAGATCCGCGTCGTCGCCACCGATGGCCACCGCCTGGCCTATGCGAGCGAGGAGATCGGCGGCAACCACCAGCGCCTCGAGGTCATCCTGCCGCGCAAGACCGTCCTCGAGCTCTCCCGCCAGCTCGCCGACAACGACGATCCGCTGCAGATCGTCCTTGCCCCGACCCAGGCCCGCTTCCAGTTCGGCGACATCGAGTTCGTCACCAAGCTGATCGACGGCAAGTTCCCGGACTATGAGCGCGTCATTCCCCAGAACCACACCAAGGTGATCCAGCTGAACCGGGACACCTTCCTGCATTCCCTGCTGCGCGCCGCCATCCTGACCAACGAGAAGTTCCGCGGCGTCCGCCTCGTCCTCGGCCCCGGCAGCCTCAAGATCATCTCCAACAATGCCGAGCAGGAAGAGGCCCAGGAGGAGCTGGAGATCGAGTACGACGCCGAGACCCTCGACGTCGGCTTCAACGTCACCTACCTGCTCGACGTGCTGAACAACGTCGGCGGCGACGGCATCGAATGCCGCCTTGCCGACGCCAACTCGAGCGCCCTGTTCCTGCTGCCCGGCAACGAGCGGTTCAAGTATGTCGTCATGCCGATGCGCATCTGACGCCCGGCCGTAGAGAAATGCGGAGGGCGGGGCGTCCCGCCCTTCGTCGCTTTTCCCGATTCCGTACCACGACTTTGGAAGCACCATGACCCAGGAAAAAGACCCCGCCAACGGCGGATACGACGAGGACTCCATCCAGCAACTCGAGGGACTGGAGGCCGTCCGCAAGCGGCCCGGCATGTACATCGGCGACACCTCCGACGGCACCGGCCTGCACCACATGGTCTTCGAGGTCGTGGACAACGCCATCGACGAGGCCCTGGCCGGCTACTGCGACGACATCGTCATCACCATCCATCCGGACAACTCCATCTCCGTCACCGACAACGGCCGCGGCATCCCCACCGGCGTCAAGTTCGACGACAAGCACGAGCCCAAGCGCTCGGCGGCCGAGATCGTCATGTGCGTGCTCCATGCCGGCGGCAAGTTCAACCAGAATTCCTACAAGGTCTCCGGCGGCCTGCACGGGGTCGGCGTCTCCTGCGTAAACGCCCTGTCCAAGTGGCTGCGCCTCACCGTCCGCCGCGACGGCCGCAAGCACTACATGGAGTTCAACCGCGGCCATGCCGTGGACCGCATCGTCGAGGTCCAGGACGGTGTCGAGGTCAGCCCCCTCAAGGTGGTGGGCGAGACCAGGGGCACCGGCACCGAGGTGCATTTCCTCGCCGACGAGGAGATTTTCGGCCACATCGAGTTCCACTACGACATCCTGGCCAAGCGCCTGCGGGAGCTTTCCTTCCTCAACAACGGCGTCAAGATCAAGCTCGTGGACCAACGCAACGGCAAGGAGGAGGACTTCGCCTTCTCCGGCGGCGTCAAGGGTTTCGTCGAGTACATCAACCGCGCCAAGAACGTCCTGCACCCGAACGTCTTCTTCTCCTCCGGCGAATCCAAGGTCGGCGAGACAGGCGTCACCATCGCCGTCGAGGTCGCCATGCAGTGGAACGACTCCTACGCCGAGCAGGTCCTCTGCTTCACCAACAACATTCCCCAGTCCGACGGCGGTACCCACCTGACCGGCCTGCGCGCCGCCATGACCCGGGTCATCAACAAGTACATCGAGGAAAACGAGATCGCCAAGAAGGCGCGGGTGGACATCTCCGGTGACGACATGCGCGAGGGCCTGGCCTGCGTGCTCTCCGTCAAGATGCCCGACCCCAAGTTCGCGTCCCAGACCAAGATGAAGCTGGTCTCCTCCGAGGCCCGCCCGGCCGTCGAGGAAGTGGTCGCCCAGAAGCTGGCCGAATTCCTTCTCGAGAAGCCCGTCGATGCCAAGGTCATCACCGGCAAGATCGTCGAGGCCGCCCGTGCCCGCGAGGCCGCCCGCAAGGCCCGCGAGATGACGCGGCGCAAGAGCGTGCTGGACGGCATCGGCCTGCCCGGCAAGCTGGCCGACTGCCAGGAGAAGGATCCGGCCCTCTGCGAGATCTACATCGTCGAGGGCGATTCCGCCGGCGGCTCCGCCAAGCAGGGCCGCGACCGGAAGTTCCAGGCCATCCTGCCCCTGCGTGGCAAGGTGCTCAACGTCGAGAAGGCCCGCTTCGACAAGGTGATCTCCTCCGAGCAGATCGTCACCCTGCTCACCGCCCTGGGCTGCGGCATCGGCGCCGACGACTTCAACATCGACAAGCTGCGCTACCACCGCATCATCATCATGACCGACGCCGACGTGGACGGCGCCCACATCCGCACCCTGCTGCTCACCTTCTTCTACCGCCAGCTGCCCCAGATCGTCGAGCGCGGCCACATCTACATCGCCCAGCCGCCCCTCTACAAGATCAAGCACGGCAAGAGCGAGCGCTACATCAAGGACGACCACGAACTGGCCCAGCACCAGCTCACCCTGGCCCTGGACGGCGCCCAGCTCCAGCCGCGCCTGGGCGAGGCGGCCATCGAGGGCGAGCCCCTGGGCGAGCTGGCCCGCGACTACCTGCTCTCCGAGGCCATCATCCGCCGCCTCTCCGACTTCATCGACCCGGAAATCCTGCAGGCCATGCTGGCCCACGACATCGCCCTCGACCTGACGGACGAGGCCGTCGCCCGCGACAGCGCCGACCGCCTCGCCCGCCATGCGCCCAAGGGCATTTCCATCCGCGCCGCCTTCGACGAGAAAGCCGAGCGCTGGGAACTGCTGCTCGAGCGCATGCGCCACGGCAACCTGCGCCGCGGCCACATCGACGAGGACTTCCTGCACTCCGGCGACTACGTGCAGATCCGCACCACCGCCCAGAAGCTGGCCGGGCTCATCGGCGCCGGCGCCGTGATCCGGCGGGGCGAGAAATCCCAGCCCGTCGGCAGCTTCGCCGAAGCCGTCCGCTGGCTGCAGGCCGAGGCCGAGCGCGGCCTCAGCAAGCAGCGCTACAAGGGCCTGGGCGAGATGAACCCCGAGCAGCTCTGGGAAACCACCATGGATCCCAACGTCCGCCGCCTGCTCAAGGTCGGCATCGACGACGCCATCGGCGCCGACGAGGTGTTCACCACCCTGATGGGCGACGACGTGGAGCCGCGCCGGGCCTTCATCGAGTCGAACGCGCTGTACGTGCGGAACATCGACGTCTAGTCGCGGCGGGCTCACGCCGTGAGCCGCCGGCCGCCGACAATGGACCCGTCGCAAGGGCGGAAAGGAAGGCGAGATGGGTCCCTACGAGGAAGGCTACCTCGAAAAGCCGGACGATGATTTCCATTCGATCCGGCAGGCCGTTCTGCGCCGGCCGGGCATGTACCTGGGGGAACTCGAAGACGGGCAGGCCTGCGGAATCGTCGTCCGCGCCTTCGTCGACACCCTGCTCAACTGGCGCATCGGCGCGAACCTCTCCGTGGAGCTGATGGCGGGCAACCGTGTCCGCATTTCCTGTCGCCGGGAACCCGCCGACGGGGTCACGGAAATTCCCGGCCGCCGCCCGTTGCAGTTCGTCTGCCGCGACTTTGCCATCCCCGGGATGCTGCACCTCTGGTACAAGGTCGTGGCCTGCGGCCACCTGCGCTGGGAAATTCGCGACCGCTTCGGCGCCGGCACGGCGGTTTTCGCGGAGGGGGTCTGCCATTCGGCGTCCGCCGAGGCGCCCGAGCTGCCGCCGGACCTATGCACCCGCATCGACATGACGGTCGGCAGCGCCGCGCTGCCCATCGCCCCGGCCAGCCTGGCCCAGGTGGCCGCCGCGGCGCGCTGTGTCTCCGGGCCCGCCGATCCGGCCTACTGGGGCTGCGTCACGATCCGCGACCGGCGCACCGGCGAAACCGCCACCGTGCCGGCGATCACGCCACCGCGCCGTTTCGCGCCTCCGTAGCCGCTGGCGATGCGTTGTCAAACCACTACGGCCACGCCCGTGGCGAACCCGGCCTGCTGGAGGGGCTTCCGCCAAACCGTCGCCAGCCAGGGTTGTTGCTCCCGCGGCAAGCCGGCCGGCCGGTAATAGCAATCCAGTTCGACGAAGCCCGCCCCGGTGCAGTGGCGGTGCCAGGTGTCCGGGTGGTGGAAGCAGCCGAAGCGGCCGCTCCGCCAGCCTTCCTCGTCCCCGCCGTGGGGGTTGGAGGCGAAGAGCACGCCGCCGGGCTTCAGGCTCGCGTGCAGTTCCGCCAGCACCCGCGGCAGTGCCGCGGCCGGCACGTGGAACAGCGCGGCATTGGCGAATATGCCGTCGAAGTGGCCGTCCGGCAGGTCCAGCCGCAGGAAGTCCTGGTGCCAGACGGGGCGACCGCTGTAGGCGGCGGCCATGGCCACGAAGCGCGCGGCGCCGTCGAGGCCGACTGGACGGTGGCCGAGGTCGGCCAGGGCCTTCAGGTCGCGGCCGGGACCGCAGCCGAAATCGAGCAGCTTGAAGGGAGGCGGGCCCTCGATGCGGGAGAGCAGGGCGGCGATGTTCTGGCTGACGTCGTGGTCGCGGGTGCCGCGCCAGAAGTCGTCGGCGTTGCTGTCGTAGTAGGCCAGGGTGGCCGCGCTGATCCGCCGCAGCGGCCCGTCCGGGCCGTCTCTCCTGGCCTCTTCCTCTCCCTTGTCCGGTCCGTCGGGGCGCTGCATCACTCCACTACCCGCCGCCGTCCCGCCTTCACCTCCCCGCGCTGCACCTTGGCCTCCACCCGGCGGCGCTGGGAACCCGGGGTCGGCTGGGTGGCCCGGCGCACCCGGGGCACGTGGGCGGCGGCGGCCACCAGCTCGCGCAGGCGTTCCACCGCATCGGCGCGGTTCTTCTCCAGGCTGCGGTACTGCTGGGCCTTGATCACCACCACGCCATCGGCGCTGATGCGCTGGTCGCGCAGGTGCAGCAGGCGCGCCTTCACGGCCTCGGGCAGCGATGAGGCGGCGATGTCGAAGCGCAGATGCACGGCGTTCGACACCTTGTTCACGTTCTGGCCGCCGGCCCCCTGGGCGCGGATGGCGGAGAACTCGATCTCCTCCTCGCGCAGTTCCGGCGGCGGCGTCCGGCTCATGGCCGCCGGCGGCCTCCGGGCAGCGCGTCCAGGTGGGCGCGCTGGGCCAGGCAGTCCGGGCTGCCCTCTTCGAAATCCCGGCAGACCTGCGGGCGGATGCCGTAGATGCCGCATCGGTAGCCCTCCAGCGCGATGCAGCGCCCGCCCACGCGGCGCATGACCCAGCCGCCCCAGCGGTCCCGGCCGGTGAAATCCTCCGGAATGTCGTCCCCCGCCATCAGCATCACCTCGAGGCTGCAGCAGCAGGCCTCGCAGTCGGCGCATGTGGCCTGCCCGGCCGCGTTGGCCGCGGAAGCCGGCGGGGTCGGGGGGGAGGGCGGGCTCGGCGGGTTTTCCATGGCCCCATTGTCGCACCCGGGCCCCGGCGGGGGACAATGGCGCCATGGCAAGACACCGGACCAATCTGTTGCGACGGGGCCGCCAGCGGCCCGAGGCGGCCTCGCCCGAGACCGGCGGCCTGTTCGCCATGCCCAGCCCCTTCTTCGGCGGCGACGGCGTGGTGCGCCTGCTCGAGCCCCCCGACGCCTGCGCGGCGACGCTGTCCGCACGCCTGCGCTCGGGCAGCTACGGCCGGCCCTTCCTCCTCGACCGTGACGGCCTGCGCTGCCTGCATTTCGGCCTGGGCTTCACCCAGAGCGCCATGCGCCTGGGCGAACCGGACGCCCTGGACCTGGCCTACACGCGGCGGACCATGGCCTTCCTGCTCTTCGTGCCGCGACCGCGCAGCCTGCTGATCCTCGGCCTGGGCGGCGGCTCCCTCGCCAAGTTCTGCTACCGCCGCCTGCCGGCGACGCGGGTCACCGCCGTCGAGATCGATCCCGACGTCATCGCCTTCCGCACGGCCTTCCGGGTGCCCGACGACGACGGGCGCTTCGCCGTCGTGGAGGGCGACGGGGCCCGCCACCTGGCCGAGCGGGACGAGCGCCACGACGTGGTCGTGGTCGATGCCTTCGACCACGAGGGCGTGGCGCCCGCCTTCGCGGCCGAGGACTTCTTCGCCAACGCCCGCCGGTGCCTCACCGGCCGGGGGCTGCTGGTCATGAACATCGCCGGCGCCCGGGCGGCGCGGGCGCCGCTGCTGGCCCGCATCGGCGCCGCCTTCGGCCGGCCCCCGCTGACCTTGACCATCCGCGAGGACGGCAACTGCATCGCCTTCGCCTTCCGCGATGCCGGATTCCAGCCCCGCTGGAAGTTTCTCAAGGCGGAAGCGGTCGAGTTGCGCAGCCGCCTGGGGCTGGATTTCCCGCGCTTCGCCGAGCAACTGGAGCGGGAAAACGCCTGAAGGAACGGGCTTCCCCGCGCCCCGGTTTGCAGCTACGGCGTTCCCGCCGCGATGCCTTGCGGAACCACCCCCATCGCGCCGCATGCGGCGCTCCTACAACGTCGTGCCGTCCGGCTCTTGCACGCCGACGTTCCAACGGCCGCCATCGCGTCGCATGCGTCGCTACATGGCCGTGCCGTCCGTTATTTGTAGGAGCGGCGGTCACGCCGCGATGCCTTTCCTGACCGCCACGATGGCATCGGGCCGCGGAAAGTCAAAACCCCCACCGCAAAGGGGCAAAGGCGCAGAGGGACGCAAAGAAAGGCGAGGGAGAGGGCTTTGCGGGAGGGTTCCGGCCCGGCGGTATTGCCGTCCCCCGGTAAATGCTTTTGTCGTTCCTTGGTGTCCTTGGTGTCCTTGGTGTCTTGGTGGTTTGCCGTTCCGGACGGCCGACGGCGGGCGCCGAACCACCCCCATCGCGCCGCATGCGGCGCTCCTACATGGCCGTGTCGTCTGCTTCTTCATGCCGATGTTCCAACGGCCGCCATCGCGTCGCATGCGTCGCCACAGGGCCGTGTCGTCAGGTATTTGTAGGAGCGGCGGCCACGCCGCGATGCCTTTCCTGACCGCCAAGATGGCATCGGGCCGCGGAAAGTCAAAAACCCCACAACAGAGGCGCAAAGGCGCAGAGGGACGCAAAGGAAGGCGAGGGAGAGTACTTTGCGGGAGCGGCGGGCATGCCGCGGGCGCCGCCGGCCCGGCCGCCGGCGTTCCGTTGGCGCGAAGGCGCTACGTCTTGGTAGAGTCCGGCCATCGGGGAATCACCCCGTCCCCACGGAGGCAACATGGCACAGCATCGCATCGCCGTCATTCCCGGCGACGGCATCGGCCGGGAAGTGGTTCCGGAGGGCCTGCGGGTCCTGGAGGCGGCAGCCCGCCGCTTCGGCATCGAGTTCCGCTTCGACGAGTTCGACTGGAGCTGCGACTACTACCTGAAGCACGGCCGCATGATGCCGGAGGACTGGAAGGCGCGGATCGGCGGCCACGACGCCATCTTCTTCGGCGCCGTCGGCTGGCCGGCCACGGTGCCCGACCACATCTCCCTGTGGGGCTCCCTGCTCAAGTTCCGCCGCGAGTTCGACCAGTACGCCAACCTCCGGCCGGTACGGCTGATGCCGGGCATTCCCTCGCCGCTGGCCGGCCGGCAGGTGGGGGACATCGACTTCTACGTGGTGCGCGAGAACACCGAGGGCGAATACTCCAGCATCGGCGGCCGCATCTTCGAGGGCACGGACAACGAGACCGTGCTCCAGGAGAGCGTGTTCACGCGGCGGGGCGTTGACCGCATCCTGCGCTTCGCCTTCGAGCTGGCCATGAGGCGACCCGAGAAGCACGTGACCTCGGCCACCAAGTCCAATGGCATCTTCATCTCCATGCCCTACTGGGACGAGCGCTTCGCGGCCATGGCGGAGCACTATCCGGCCATCCGCACCGACAAGTACCACATCGACATCCTGACCGCCCACTTCGTGCGCAACCCCCACTGGTTCGACGTGGTGGTGGCCTCCAACCTGTTCGGCGACATCCTCTCCGACCTGGGGCCGGCCTGCACCGGCACCATCGGCATCGCGCCTTCGGCCAACCTGAACCCGGAGCGCGACTTCCCCTCCCTCTTCGAACCCGTGCATGGTTCGGCGCCGGACATCACCGGCAAGGGGATCGCCAACCCCGTCGGGCAGGTCTGGTGCGGCGCCATGATGCTCGAGCACCTGGGCCATCCGGACGCGGCGGCGGCGGTCATGGCCGCCATCGAGGCCGTGCTCGCCGAGGGGCCGCGCACGCCGGACATGGGCGGCCGGGCGACGACCCGGGACGTGGGCCAGGCCATCGCCTCCGTCGTCGAGACGGCCGGCCGGTGAAGCGGTCACCGCGCCCGACGCAGCCCTGATCCCCGTGGCCTTCGACCCGACCGACCGCGCCGCCGTCGCCGGCTTCCTGCGCCGGCTCTTCGACGCCGCCGTCGCCTCGGCCCAGCCGGCCCGCTGCGTGCCGCCCCATCTGCCCGCGCCGCCGGCCGGGCGGCTGATCGTCGTTGGCGCCGGCAAGGCCTCGGCGGCCATGGCCCGTGCCGTCGAGGACCACTGGCCGGGGCCCCTGGAGGGCCTGGTGGCGACGCGCTACGGCCATGCCCTTGCCTGCCGGCGGATAGCGATCGTCGAGGCGGCGCATCCGGTGCCCGATGCCAACGGGATGGAGGCGGCGCGCCGCATGCTGGACCTCGTCGCCGGGCTCACGGCCGACGACCTGGTGCTGTGCCTGATCTCCGGCGGCGGCTCGGCCCTGCTGCCGCTGCCCGCGCCGGGCCTGACCCTGGCCGACAAGCAGGCGGTGAATGCCGCCCTGCTCCGCAGCGGCGCGACGATCGCGGAAATGAACTGCCTGCGCCGCCACCTCTCGGCCGTCAAGGGCGGGCGGCTCGCCGCCGCCTGCCACCCGGCGCGGGTGCTCACGCTGCTGATTTCCGACGTGCCCGGCGACGATCCCACGGACATCGCGTCCGGCCCCACCGTGGCCGATCCCACCACCTGCGCCGACGCCCTGGCCATCGCCCGGCGCCATCGCATCGACCTGCCTCCAGCGGCGCGCGCCCTGCTGGAGAGCGGCGCCGGCGAGAGCGTGAAGCCCGGCGACCCGCGGCTGGCCCGGACCGAAACGCGGATGATCGCCACGCCCCAGGGGGCGCTGGAAGCCGCCGCCGCCCTGGCTTGCGCCGAGGGCATCCCGGCCCACATCCTCGGCGATGCGCTGGAGGGGGAGGCCCGTGACCTGGGCCGCGCCATGGCCGGGATGGCGCGGCAGGTCGCCCGTCGCGGCCAGCCCGTTGCGCCCCCCTGCCTGCTGCTGTCGGGGGGCGAGACGACGGTGACGGTGCGCGGCAAGGGTCGCGGCGGCCGCAACGTGGAATTCCTGCTGTCGCTGGCCCTGGCGCTGCGCGGCGAGCCGGGGGTCTACGCCCTGGCCGGCGACACCGACGGGGTGGACGGCCAGGAGGAGACGGCCGGTGCCTGTGTCTTCCCCGACACCCTGGCCCGGGCCTGGGCCCTTGGCATCCCGCCGGCCGACGCCCTGGCGGACAACGACGGCCACGGCTTCTTCGCCGCCCTGGGCGACGCGGTGGTGACCGGCCCGACGCTGACCAACGTGAACGACTTCCGGGCCATCCTGGCGACGGGCCCCGGTCATCCGATCGGGCCGGCGGCGCGTTCGGCATGGACGACCCACGGCACGACGGAGAGACAGCCATGAGCAAGATGGGATTCTCGTACGAGGTGCCGCGCAGCCTGAATCGCAGCCTCGGCCTGCCGCCGACCGGCTACAAATACGTGCGCGTGGCCGGCGACATCCTGCTGATCGCCGTCGGCACCCGGATGGTGGTGGACGCGATCGAGGATCTCGGCGGGCTCTGAACGGCGGGGCCGGGGAGGCCCCGTCCCTCAGGACCGGGAACCGTCCGCGCCCTCTTCGCCCCGGGCCAGCCAGTGGCGCAGCACGGCGTAGAGAGTGTCGGGGACGACGGGCTTGGCGATGAAGTCGTTCATGCCGGCGCCGAGGCACAGGGCCTTGTCCTCGGCGAAGGCGTTGGCGGTCATGGCCAGGATGGGGACCTCGCCGCCGGTGGGCAGGCGACGGATGCGCCGCGTGGCCTCCACGCCGTCCATCTCGGGCATCTGCATGTCCATCAGGACCAGCGCGTAGCGGTTCGCCGTCGCCAGTTCCAAGGCTTCCCGCCCGTTGTTCGCCACGTCCACCGGACAGCCCGTGTCCTCCAGCAGCATCAGGGCCACCTCCTGGTTGATGGGGTCGTCCTCCGCCAGCAGCAGGCGCCGCCCCCCGGCCACGCGGCGGATCGCCTCCAGCGGGTCGTCCCCGCCTGGGGAGCGCTCGTCCTGCCCATCCTGCGCCCCGTCCTGCGGCGCGACCTTGCGGGCCAGGCATTCGTGCAACTGGACCAGGGACAGGGGTTTCAGCAGGACTTCCGCGAAGCCCAGGCTGCGCCCGTCCTCGACGATCGCCTCGTCGTTGGAGGCGGTCACCAGCAGCGCCGGCGGCTGGTACTGGAGGGGAAGGTCGCGCAGCCGCCTGAGCGTCTGCAGTCCGTCCAGGCCGGGCATCATCAGGTCGATCAGCAGGAGCTCGTAGGGCTGCCCGGACGCATCGGCAGCCACGGCCGCGGCCAAGGCCTCGGCACCTCCCGCCACGCTCTCGCTGTCCATGCCGACCGCCCGCAACAGCTGGTTGTGCACCAGTCGGGTCAGCTGCGTGTCGTCCACCACCAGGGCCCGGCGGCCCGCCCAGCGCGGGAGGAAGTAGTCCGCCACCTTGTGCCGCGGACGGCCGAGGCGGGCGGTCATCCAGAAGGTGCTTCCCATGCCGGCGGCGCTCTCCACCCCGGTGTCGCCGCCCATCAGGCGGGCCAGCCGGCGCGTGATCGCCAGGCCCAGGCCTGTGCCGCCGAATCGCCGGGTCGTGGAGCTGTCCGCCTGTTCGAAGGCCCGGAACAGGCGGCGCTGGTCGTCCGCCGTGATGCCGATGCCGGTGTCCTCGACTTCGAAGCGCAGCAGGACGTCCTCCGCGCCTTCCTCCAGGACCCGGACCCGCAGGGCGACCGTTCCCTGCTCCGTGAACTTCACCGCGTTTCCCAGGTAGTTGAGGAGGGCCTGGGCGAGGCGGGTCTCGTCGCCGTTGACGTTGCCGAGTCCCGACGCGGCGTCCAGGGTCACCTCCAGGCCCTTCTGCCGGGCCTGTTCGCCGACCATGGAGAACAGCCGCGACAGCATCGCGTCCAGGTCGAAATCCTCCCGTCCCAGGACCACCTTGTTGGCCTCGATCTTGGAGATGTCGAGGATGTCGTTGATGACGCCCAGCAGGTGGTCGGCCGCCGCGCCGATCTTGTTCAGGCGGTCCAGTTGTTCCGCGTCCCCGATGCTCCGCCGCAGGACGTGGGTCAGGCCGACGATGGCGTTCATCGGCGTGCGGATCTCGTGGCTCATGTTGGCCAGGAAGGCGCTCTTGGCCTGGTTCGCGGCGTCTGCAGCCGCCTTGGCCTCCTCCAGTTCGGCGGTGCGGCTACGGACGAGGTCCTCCAGGTGCAGGCGGTGGCGGGCCAGTTCCTCGCTGGTCCGCTTTCGCTCCGTGATGTCCTCCTGGATCGCCAGATAGTGGGTGACGGCGCCGTCCGCCCCCCGTATCGGGGTGACGACCGCCCAATCGGTGAATTCGCTGCCGTCCTTGCGCCGGTTCTGGAGTTCGCCCTGCCAGGTCCGGCCGATCGCCAGGGCGGCCCAGAGGGCCTCGTGGGTTTCGCGGGGCGTCCGCCCGGATTTCAGCAGGCGCGGGTTGCGGCCCAGGACTTCCCCGGGGGCATACCCCGTCGTCCGCACGAAGGCCTGGTTCACATACTCGATGTCGCCGGCCAGGTCCGTGATCAGGATGCTCGCCGGGCTCTGCTCGACGGCCAGCGAGAGCTTGCGCAACTGTTCCTCGGCCAGGTGGCGGTCGGTCACGTCCCGCACCACCATGGTGAACAACGGCTGCCCGTCGGCGCTCGCCTCCTGCCGTTGGATCGAGAGCTCGAAGCGATGCATCCCGGAGGGCAGCGCAAGGGAGTACTGGATTCCGGTCGCCCGACCCCGTCCATGGGCTTCCGCCAGCGCCTGGGAGATGATTTCCGCCACGTCCGCGGGGAGGACGTCCGCGAAGCGCCGGCCGAGGAAGACCTCGGGTGGCGCCGCCAGCAGGTCGGTGCGCGGCGAGTGGTAGCCGAGGATGCGGCCGTCCCCGGTGGTCTCGAACACCAGGTCCGGCATGGCGTCCAGCGTCGCCTGGAGCCGGTTCCGGGTCTGCACCAGGGCCGCCTCCATGCTGCGGCGTTCGGCGATGTTGCGGAATTCCCAGAGGATGTAGGCGACCCGGTCCGAGCGGACCAGCTGTCCGGAGATGAGATGGGGAAGCACCCGGCCGCGCAGGGAGAGGCGCACCTCCATGTCCTTGATCCGGCCATCCTGCTGCATGCCGGCGATGCAGGCCTCGCGCTCGGCCGCGTCGGCCCACAGCCCGAGTTCGGAGGCGGTCCGGCCGACGCTTTCCTCCCTCGGGATCCCGGTCGCCTCCATCCACGCGTCATTGACGTCGAGGATGCGGCCCGACGCGAAGTCGGTGAACGCCATGCAGTTGCTCGTCGCATTGAAGATCAGCGCGTAATCCAGCGCCACTGCCGCGTTCAACGTGCACGCTCCGGTTCGGTTGGGGCCAGGTTCCTCCCGGCCCGCCAGCGGGCCGGAACGGCGTTCAGATTACGCCGATCGGCCGATTATGGGCAGGGTGCGATCGGCGGGCGAGGGGCGGCCAGGCGCTGCCACCGAGCCGCCCCTCGCCCGCCTACCGCCAGGCGGCCAGCGTGCGCGCCACCCGGGCCCCGAAGGCCGCCGCCCGGCGCTCGTCGAGGCGCTCCGCCTTGTAGAGGGAGAGCATTTCCAGCCGGCAGCGCGGTGCGCAGGTGCCGAGCAGGGCCGTCTTCAGCACGCGCCTGACCGGCTGGCGCAGGACGAGTCGGTCCACCCACCAGGGCGAGCCC
>JBPOHD010000112.1:0-2142 GCA_052035955.1 Pseudomonadota bacterium | reverse complement strand
ATCGCGGCGTGGCCGCCGCTCCTACAAAAACCGGTGGGGTGGTTCCTGTGGGAGCGCCGCATGCGGCGCGATGGGGGCGGTTGCGAAAGGCATCGCGGCGTGGCCGCCGCTCCTACAAACACCGGTGGGGCGGTCCCTGTGAGAACGCCGCATGCGGCGCGATGGGGGCGGTTGCGAAAGGCATCGCGGCGTGACCGCCGCTCCTACAAAACCGGTGGGGTGGTTCCTGTGGGAGCGCCGCATGCGGCGCGATGGGGGCGGGTGCGAATGGCATCGCGGCGTGGCCGCCGCTCCTGCAAAACCGGTGGGGCGGGCCCGGTGGGAGCGCCGCATGCGGCGCGATGGGGGCGGTCCGGCGGCATCGCGGCAAGGTCCCGCCTTCCCGCCGGCCCGCTGCCTTCAATACCCCGGCGGCGCGCGGTCGAACCAGGGATGGACGCGCTCGAGCTGCCCGGCGAGGCGGAACAGGGTGGCTTCGTCGCCGCTGCGGCCGACGAAATGCATGCCGATCGGCAGGCCGGCGGCATTCCAGCAGAGGGGGACGGACATGGCCGGCTGGCCGGTGACGTTGAACACGGGGGTGTAGGGGATGAAGCCAAGGCTCTTCTCGGCCATGGGCTTGACGGCCCCGAGGACCTTGAGCAGCCAGCCGGCGCGCAGGGGGCCGACGACGGCCATCAGGGCCCGCTCGGCGGCGGTGGGCTGAAGGGCGCCGGTGGGCACGGGCGGTGCGGCGAGGGTGGGCGTCAGCAGCACGTCCCAGTCCTCGAAGAAACGTCCGATGCCGCGGGAGGCCAGGTGCAGGGTGCGCATGGACTCGGCGTAGGTGGCGGCGCTGAGGGTGCGCCCGAGGAGGCCCAGGGTCCAGGTGGCGGCCTCGAAATCCCGCCAGGAAGGCCGCCGGCCGGCCTGGGCGGCGACCCAGGCGATGTCGGCCCAGGCTTCGCCGGCGAGGACGGTGGTGAAGGCGACGGACCAGGCCTCCCGGTCCAGCTCGGGCCGGGCCTCGGCAACCTCGTGGCCCAGGCCGCGCAACAGGTTGACGGTCTCGGCCAGGGCGGTGGTGCAGTCCCGGTCCACCCGCTGGCCGAGGAAGGGGTGGGCGGTCCAGGCGATGCGCAGCCGGCCGGGCTCGGTGCCCACCTCGGCCAGCCACGGCCGCACCGGCGGCGCCGCGGCATAGGGCGCGCCGGTATCCGGGCCGGCCGTGGCGTCGAGCAGGGCGGCGCTGTCGCGGACCGAGCGAGTGAGCGCATGCTCCGCCACGAAACCCCGCCAGACCTCACCGAAGAAGGGGCCGGTGGGTGTCCGGCCGCGACTGGGCTTGAGCCCGAAGAGGGCACAGCAGGAGGCCGGGATGCGGATCGAGCCGCCGCCGTCGCCGCCGTGGGCCAGGGGCACCATCCGGGCCGCCACGGCAGCCGCGGAGCCACCGCTGGAGCCTCCGGGCGTGCGCGTCCTGTCCCAGGGATTGACGGTGGGTCCGAAGAGCGCCGGCTCGGTATAGGGGGCCAGGCCGAATTCGGGGGTATTGCTCTTGCCGACGACGAGGAGCCCGGCGGCCCGGTAGCGGCGCACCAGTTCACTGTCGGCGGGCATGGGGATGCGATCGAGGAGCCGGTTGCCTCCCCCGCTGGGTACGCCTTCGCAGCAGGCGAGCAGGTCCTTGAGCAGGAAGGGGACACCGGCGAAGGGACCGGCGACGGGCTGGGCGGCGGCGGTCCGGGCGGCGTCGAACATGGGCCGGATCACGGCATTGAGGACCGGGTTGCGATCCTCGATGCGGCCGATGGCCTCGTCCACCAGGTCGCTGGCGGCCACCTTGCCGGCGCGCACCAGTTCGGCGAGGCCCAGGCCGTCGAAACGGTCGAAATCGGGGAAACCCATGGCGTAGCCTCGTCGGGGATGGGAGCGGAGGGTGGCGACGCAGGGGCGCCCCGGGCGGCGCCCTTGCCACTGCCGTGGATTATCGCCCCGGACGGGGCCGGTGAACCCGACCGGCTGCTGGCGGCGGCCCTAAGAACGCCTAACAAAATGATGATTGAGCCTTTCGCAGTTGGCGCCAGCAGATGACGCAGCAGGCGATCTTGAGGAAGGCTTCGTGGATATCGGCCAGTCGTTCGAATCGGACGCGCAGGCGGC
>JBPOHD010000041.1:0-72651 GCA_052035955.1 Pseudomonadota bacterium | reverse complement strand
TGGATTCCAACGTGACCACGCTGATCGCCGGCGTGGCCTTGCTGATCTTCGGTTCCGGGCCCGTGCGCGGATTTGCAGTGGTGCACTGCCTGGGCATCATGACCTCGATCTTCAGTTCTGTGGTGGTATCCCGGGCGCTGATCAACCTCATCTACGGGCGGCGGCGCAAGCTGGAGTCGGTCAGCATCGGCCAACTCTGGAAGCCCGGCCTCGACAGCAAATAAGGGGACGACGCCATGGAATTCTTCCGCATCCGCAAAGACATCCCCTTCATGCGCCATGCGCTGGTGTTCAACGTCATCTCGTTGCTCACCTTCGTGCTGGCCGTGATCTTCCTGGCCACGAAGGGCCTGCACCTCTCCATCGAGTTCACCGGTGGCACCCTGATGGAGGTGAGCTACGCCCAGGCGCCGGACCTGGACAAGATTCGCCAGAAGCTCGAATCCGACGGGTTCACCGACACCCAGGTCCAGAACTTCGGTTCCTCGCGGGACGTCCTGATCCGGGTGCCCTTGTCCAAGGAGACGGAAACCTCCAAGGTGGGTGAGCGCGTCATGGCCAGCCTGGGCAACGTGGGCGATGCGGCAGCGGCACCGCAGCTCAAGCGGGTCGAATTCGTCGGGCCCCAGGTGGGCAAGGAACTGGCTTCGGATGGCGCCCTGGCGCTGCTTCTGGTGGTGTTCGGCATCGTCCTTTACCTTGCCTTGCGCTTCGAGTGGCGCTTCGCCGTCTCGGCCATCATCGCCAACCTCCACGACGTTATCATCATCCTGGGCTTCTTCGCGTTCTTCCAGTGGGAGTTCTCCCTGCCGGTGCTGGCCGCGGTCCTGGCAGTCCTGGGCTATTCAGTGAACGAATCCGTGGTGGTCTTCGACCGGGTCCGCGAGACCTTCAAGACCAAGCGTGGCCTGAGCACGCCTGAAGTCCTCAACCACGCCATCACCAGCACCATCTCGCGGACCATCATCACCCACGGCTGTACGCAGATGATGGTCACCTCGATGCTGATCTTCGGCGGCGCCGCCCTGCACTACTTTGCCCTCGCCCTGACCATCGGCATCCTGTTCGGCATCTATTCCTCCGTCCTGGTGGCAAGTCCGCTCGTGATGTGGATGGGCGTCTCCCGGGAACAGTTCGTGAAGCCCAAGAAGCAGCGCATCGAAGGGGCGAACGAGGACGGCGCCGTCGTCTGACCGTTCCGCATCCTTATAATCGTAGGGGCCACCCAAGGGGTGGCCCTTTCGTTTCAGGAGAACGCAATGGCGCGCACGATCAAGCTCTGGGATCTGCCCACCCGGGTCTTCCACTGGTCTCTCGTCCTCTGCGTCGCCGGGTCCTTTGCGACGGGCTGGATCGGCGGCAATGCCATGGACTGGCACGGCAGATTCGGGATCGCGGTCTGCGGCCTGCTCGCCTTTCGCGTCGTCTGGGGTTTCGCCGGTTCCACCTATGCCCGCTTCAGCCAATTCGTACGCGGACCGACGGCAATAGCCGCCTATCTGCGCGGCCAATGGCGCGGGGCCGGCCACAATCCCCTTGGGGCCTTGTCGGTCCTGGGAATGTTGGCCGTGCTCGCTGTCCAGGTAGGTGCCGGGCTGTTCGCCAATGACGACATTGCATTCAACGGTCCGCTCTATGATCTGGTCACCAAGGAGACCAGCGACCGACTGGCCGGACTACACCGCCTGAACGCCTGGCTGATATTGATTCTGATGGCCCTGCACCTGTCGGCGATCGCATTTTATGCCCGCGTCAAGAAGGACAACCTGGTCCCGCCCATGCTGACCGGGCGCCGCGAGGCCGATGCGGACATTCCGGAGGCGCGCGGCGGCGGCGCAGCCGCCTTTTTGGTCGCCACGGCAATTGCCATCCTGGCAGCGGCAACGGCGGGCGGAGCCTTTCTCCCACCGCCTCCGCCGCCATCCACGGAACCGCCGGCATTCTGAAAAGCCGACGGCCGCGCGCGGGCGGCCGTCGATGGCGGCTGGGCTGAATCCGGCCGGTTGGCGGCCTTGTACCGCGGGATCAGTCCTCTTGGCGGAATTTGTCGTGGCAGGCGTTACAGGCTTCGCCGAGTTTTCCGAACTGGGCTTTCACGGCCGCCGCGTCACCGGTTGCGGCCACTTTGGCCATTTCGTTGGCCTCCTTCACGTACGCGCCGCCCAGCTTGCTCAGGGTTTCCCGGTCGGAGAAGAGTTCCTTTTTCAGCCGGGTGTTCTTCCATCCCTTGCCGCTGTCGGTCCCGGGTTGGTACAGGGCGCCGATCTTGGAGTTGGCGAGGGCCTGGATGACATTCGCGGCCTCGACGACCTGGTCCTTGTTGAAGGTACCATCCACATTGGCCTTGATCCGGCCCATGCTCCAGGCCTGCGTGTGCATGGCCGACTGGCGCCAGCGGATCTGGTCCTCGGCCTTGCCGATGACCTGGGCCGTGGCGGCGCCGGATCCGATGACGAGGGCGAGGCCCAGGGCCAGGGTCTTCTTGCTTGCTTTCATCTCTCGTGTCCTCCGTGAGGTGGGGTTGCGGGGAATTCCCGCCGGGTAAACAACCGGTGCGCCGGTTTATTCCATTACCCCGCCGGCGAATACGTGCTTGATGCGCAGCATGCCATTACCCGCCTCGATCTCGATCAGCCGATCGATGTTCGGGTGCTTGCCGGGATGTTTCCTGGCATCCTCGGCATGTTCGGCGTATAGCTCGAGGCCCTTTCGGGCGGCTTCGGCATCGATGGCGCCGTAAAGATGCCCCAGGTGGTTATACACGGCCAGGGATCCCGCCTGTCCCTGCCTGTTCTCGATGGTCGCCACCAGGGCGCCCTCCTTGTCCAGCAATTGGATTGCCGACAGGTGGGCGACGCCGGGCAGGTGCTTGAGGTTTTCCGCGAAACCCATCGCTCAGATTCCCTTGGCGAGGCGGACGGCAACTCCCAGGTAGCTGGCCGGCGTCATGGCCAGGAGACGTTCCTTGTCGGAATCCGGAATCGCCAGGCGGCGAATGAAGTCCCGCAGGGCGTCCCGCTCGATGCCCTTGCCGCGCGTGAGTTCCTTGAGTTGCTCGTAAGGGTTGGCGATGCCGTAGCGACGCATCACCGTCTGCACGGGCTCGGCGAGGACCTCCCAGCAGGCATCGAGGTCCTCCAGCAGACGTGCCTCGTTGGCTTCCAGCTTGGACAGGCCGCGGCGGGTCGAATCGTAGGCGAGGACAGAGTACCCAAAGGCAACCCCCATGTTGCGCAGGACGGTGGAATCGGTGAGATCTCGCTGCATGCGCGACACGGGAAGCTTCTCGGAAAGGTGTCGAAGGATCGCGTTGGCAAGGCCGAGGTTGCCCTCGGAGTTCTCGAAATCGATCGGATTCACCTTGTGCGGCATGGTGGAAGACCCGATCTCCCCTTCCTTCAGCTTCTGTTTGAAATAGCCCAGGGAGATGTACTGCCAGAGGTCCCGGTCCGCATCGAGCAGGATCGTATTGGCCCGGGCGGCGGCATCGAACAGTTCGGCCATGGCATCGTGGGGCTCGATCTGGATCGTGTAGCGGTTGAATTCCAGGCCGAGGGACTCCACGAAGTGACGGTTGAACGCCTCCCAGTCGATTTCCGGATAAGCCGACAGATGGGCGTTGTAGTTGCCGACCGCCCCATTGAACTTGGCTGTCAGGGATACGCCGGCGATCCGCTCGCGCGCCCGCACGAGGCGGGCGGCGATGTTGGCCATCTCCTTGCCCAGGGTGGTCGGGCTCGCCGGCTGGCCGTGGGTGCGGGAAAGCATCGGCAATTCCGCCAGCCGGTGGGCCAAGTCGCGGAAGCGGACGACCAGGGCGTCGATCGCCGGCAGCAGGATCTCCTTGCGGGCGTCCTGGAGCATCAGCGCGTGGGAAACATTGTTGATGTCCTCGGACGTACAGGCGAAGTGAATGAACTCACCGACCCGCAACACTTCCGGATTGTTGGCGAAGCGATCCTTGAGCCAGTACTCGACGGCCTTGACGTCGTGGTTGGTACGTGCCTCGATGGCCTTCACTGCTGCTGCGTCGGCCGGTGAGAAACCAGCGACCGCGAGGTCCAGTTCGGCGACCGTATCGGCGGAAAACGGCTGCACTTCACCAACCTCTGGTGATGCCGCAAGGGCTTTCAGCCACTCGATCTCGACGCGAATGCGGTTTCGAATCAGGCCGAACTCCGAAAAATGGGCCCGCAGCGGCTCCACTTTGGCGGCGTAGCGACCGTCCAGGGGGGAAAGGGCGGTCAAGGTTGCGAAAAGGTCGTTCATGGGTGGCTTTTCGGAAGAAATCGGTCACCGGAACGCTATCCGGCAAGGGCCCCAAGGCGGGGGGCGAATTCTAGCATGGGGGCCTTGGCGGCCCGGATGGCACCGGGAACGCCGGTGATATACTCGAACGAGGTTTCTTCGGTCGCAAAAATCAAAATGAGACTCATCGGTTCCCTGACCAGCCCCTACGTTCGCAAGACCCGGATCGTCCTGGCCGAAAAGAAGTTCGAATACGACTTCGTGGTCGATTCTCCGTGGACCGCCGATACCCAGGTCACCCGGCACAACCCGCTCGGCAAGGTTCCGGTGCTCTTGCTCGACGACGACAGCGCGCTCTACGACTCGCGCGTCATTGTCGAATATCTGGACAACGTGACACCCAATAACCGTTTGATTCCGGCCTCCGGGCGGGAGCGAATCGCCGTGAAGCGTTGGGAGGCTCTGGCTGACGGCGTACTCGATGCCGCAGTCACCGCCCTGCTCGAAAGCAGGCGGCCCGACGGAGAACGAAGCCAATCATGGATCGATCGCCAGCGGGGAAGAGTCGCCGCCGGACTGAGGGTGATGGCGGAGGACCTGGGAGAGCAGCCCTGGTGCCACGGTACGGCCTATTCGCTCGCCGACATTGCCGTGGGATGCGCGCTCGGATATCTGGATTTCCGATTTGCCGACTGGAACTGGCGCGCCGATCACCCGAATCTCGCCCGCCTCCATGAAAAGCTCATGCAGCGCGCATCGTTCCAGGAAACCTTGCCACGCGACTAGGCGGTCGCCGGTACGAGCCAAGCCGCCGGGCGGCAGTTTCCTTGCAGCCCGAGATTCAGAATCCCATGCAAACCGTGTAGTGATCGCCTTCGGAATACCGGGCGGCGGACGGTCGTGGCGGCGATATTCCCGGACGAAAGGCGGCCGGTGGAGACTCCGCGTCGCGGGCGGCACGAATCCGGCCCTGGTTCGGCAGGCCGTCATCCAGTTGGGCATCCAGTCGTGCCGCCGAGTGTGCCGGCACCTCGGCCGAACAAAACAATTGCGGACCGGTCAGACCGGCGACGGGAACGTCTCCGCCCCCTTGGATGCCAATTCGTCCGCCGAAAGGATTGCGGGGCAAGAATTCATTGCGGGTTGAATCGGAACCGAACTCCGTGGGACCTGCGGCGATGCCTGCGGCCCGTAGATGCAGCCACAGGAGGACGGACTCATCGCGAAAGTCTTCGGAGTTCCAACCGCCATCGATCCGTCCGTTGCCCGCTGTCACCGGCGCGACCGGAATCCCTGCCGCGCGGTCGGCCCGGGGGTCGTCGCCAGGCAATTGGTGGAAGGCGCTTCGGTAGGACTCCACGAGCATGGGCGTCTCGCGGAACTCCTCGACCAGGGACCTGAGCTTGGAGACATCGACCCATTCCGCCGCCTTGACGGTGGAAGCCAGCATGAGGCTGACGATGACCAGGACCAGCGAGACTTCGACCAGGGTGAATCCCCGGAATTGTTTCGACACGCTTTCGAACCACGAAATGCCGGCATCCGCCGACGATGGCCGCTTTATAGCTTTAGTTTGCCCATGACGACGAGGCACCAGTTCACGCGCGGGCGCCGGGAATCCCCGTTGGCGTGACGCAATTGGCGGCGATCAGCTAATGGTCCCGCCACCCAGGCAGACACGGCTTTCGTAGATCACCACCGACTGACCCGGCGTGACAGCCCATTGCGGAACCCCAAAGGCGATCTCGCAGGACTCCGAATCCACCGACTCGATCTCGCATGCAGCATCCGGCTGCCGGTAGCGGGCCTTTGCGGCATATACCCAATGCACACGCGGGCGGTCGCCCAAGGCACTTCCGGCAATCCACGAAAGATCCCGCGCCCGCAGCCGGTCCTGTAGCAGAGCCGGATGATCGTGGCCCTGGACCACGAAGAGAATGTTCTTGACCATGTCCTTGGCCGCAACATACCAGGGCTCTTCCGGAGCTCCGCGGACGCCCCCGATCCCCAGACCTTCCCGCTGTCCGAGGGTGTAATACATGAGCCCCTCGTGGCGGCCCACCACCCGATCACCGTCCAGGGTGCGGATTTCTCCCGGTTCCCCGGGCAGGTACCGGGAAAGGAACTCGCGGAAGGGCCGTTCGCCGATGAAGCAGATTCCGGTCGAGTCCTTCTTGCCATGATTGGCCAAACCGGCCTCGCGGGCGATTGCGCGCACTTCCCGCTTCAGCAGGTGCCCGATCGGGAACATGGCCCTGGAGAGCTGTTCCTGATCCAGCCGATAGAGGAAGTAGCTCTGATCCTTGGCACCATCCTCCGCCTTGAGCAGTTGGAACCGTCCGAGGAAATGCCTTACCTGGGCGTAGTGGCCCGTGGCGATGCGCTCGGCGCCAAGTTTCACGGCATGCTCCAGAAAGGCCTTGAACTTGATCTCGGAATTGCAGAGCACGTCCGGATTCGGGGTGCGCCCAGCCTTGTACTCCCGCAGGAACTCCGAGAAGACCCTTTCCTTGTATTCGGCCGAAAAATTGACGACTTCCAGATCGATCCCGATCACGTCGGCAGCCGAAGCCGCATCGATGAGATCCTGACGCGACGAGCAGTATTCCTCATCGTCGTCATCCTCCCAGTTCTTCATGAACAGGCCGACGACCTTGAAGCCGGCTCGCTTCAGGAGCAATGCCGCCACCGACGAATCCACGCCCCCCGACATGCCGACCACGACCATCGAACCGTCGCCCGGCCCCGACGGACTATTCGTATTACCGATTCCAGTCATTGCGACCCTCCACAGGCAAGGATGAGCCGGCGACCGGAAAGACCAACCGGCATCGCGCGTCGAGGTTCCGCGTCACGCAGTCTCATAATGGCGGATGAGGTCGAGGGAAAAGCGGCGGCCGCACCGGTGGTCGAGGACGCACTGCAGAACCAGCGGACTCCTAAGGGAGGCCTGGGACGCGGCAATTTCCTCGGGCGTCATCCAGACTGTCCGAAGGATGCCATCGTCAAGGGTTCGCCCGTGATGGAAATCCCCCAGAACACCGGCAAAAGCGAAACGCAGATAGGTGATGTCGCCCGCCGGCCTGGGCCACTGGTAAATCCCGATCAGGTGCGACGGCCGGAATTCCCACGCCGTCTCCTCCAATGCCTCGCGAATGCAAGCGTCTACGAGGGACTCCCCCTCGTCGAGGTGGCCGGCAGGCTGATTGAAGCGGATGCCGTCTGCCGTGAGTTCCTCGACCAACAGATATCTGCCGTCCCTCTCCGTGACGGCGGCCACGGTGACGTTCGGCTTCCAGGTCCTGTCCATGGTCGGCATTTTAGCCGTCCGGGACTGGCCTGCCTCGGTCGGCCGGGACAAATCGGATAAAATCGAACGCTTACAACGCGCTGGAGACTCCCACCATGTCCATGGCCGACCGCGACGGCTTCATCTGGTACGACGGAAAACTCGTGCCCTGGCGTGAAGCCACGACCCACGTGCTGACCCATTCCCTGCATTACGGCCTCGCCGTGTTCGAGGGCGTCCGCGCCTACAAAACGGTCGATGGCACGGCGATCTTCCGCCTCAAGGAACATACCGACAGGCTGTTCAACTCCGCCCACATCTACCGGATGCCCATGCCTTACGACAAGGAGACCCTGGTCGCCGCGCAGAAGGAGGTTGTCAGGGCAAACAAGCTCGAGTCCTGCTACCTGCGTCCCATTGCCTTCTACGGATCCGAGAAGATGGGCGTTTCGCCGCGCGGCGCGAAGACCCACGTGGCGGTGGCTGCCTGGCCGTGGGGCGCCTACCTGGGGGAGGAGGGCCTCGAGAAAGGCATCCGCGTCAAGACGTCGAGCTATGCCCGCCACCACGTCAACGTTACGATGGCGCGCGCCAAGTTCGCCGCCACCTACGCGAACTCCATCCTCGCGAACATGGAAGCGACGGAAGACGGCTACGACGAAGCCTTGCTCCTGGATGTGGACGGCTTCGTCGCCGAGGGTGCCGGCGAGAATCTGTTCATCGTCAAGGATGGCGTGATCTACGAACCGGAGATAGCGTCCGCCCTGATCGGGATCACACGCCACTCAGTCATCACGCTGGCCAAGGAACTGGGCTATACGGTAATCTCCAAACGCCTGACCCGCGATGACATTTACATCGCCGACGAGGCTTTTTTCACCGGCACGGCAGCCGAGGTGACGCCCATCCGCGAACTCGATAACCGGCAGATCGGCGAGGGGTGCCGGGGCCCGGTGACAACCCGTTTGCAGAGCCTTTTCTTCGACGTGGTCAATGGCAAGGTGCCAGCTCACGCCGACTGGCTCACCGCTGTCTGAACCCATCCATCCGCGAGACCGCCATGGCCCAGATCAACGAAATTGTCCGTCAGGCCGAAGTCACGGCCGAGGACCTGCCCCTCCATTGTCCGCGCCCTGGCGCACCGCTTTGGGCGCGCCACCCCAGGGTCTTCCTGGACGTGCTCAAGAACCCGGCTGGCAGTGCCACCTGCCCGTATTGCGGCACGACCTACCGGTTCGCCGGCGAGAGGCCAAAGGGTCACCACTGAAGGCGGGCATTTTTCACGTGGCGAGGGCGCCCTGAAGATTCTGATCGTCGCCCCCTCCTGGATCGGCGATACAGTCCTCGCCCAGCCCCTGATGTCCCGCCTGCTCGAGTTGCACCCGGGGGCGACGATTGACGTACTGGCCGCCACCTGGAGCGCGCCCTTGCTTTCCCGGATGGCTGAGGTCCGACTGGTCGTCGACAGCCCGTTCGGCCACGGGGAGTTCAATCTTTCGAGCCGCTGGCGCCTGGGCAGACAGTTGGCCGCCGAGGGATACGACGCGGCTTTCGTCCTGCCCAACTCCTGGAAGTCGGCCCTCGTTCCGTTTTTCGCCGGCATCCCTCGACGAACGGGGTACAAGGGTGAATCCCGGTATGGCCTGATCAACCGGATGCACCACCTGGACAGGATTCGCAATCCCCGCCTCGTGGAACGCTACGCGCAATTGGCCGAACCACCGGGCGATGGACGGCCCCAACTGCGCCGTCCCCGATTGACGTCCTCGGCGGAACTCCAGCAACGGGCGAAAATGGCCCTGGAACTGCCCGGAGGAAGGCCTCCCGTGGTCTTTTGTCCGGGGGCCGAGTATGGTCCGGCCAAGCGTTGGCCCGACCGCCATTTCGCGGCGCTCGCGACGGCATTGGGTTCTCCCTCGGACCCGGTGTGGCTTGTCGGGTCGGCGAAGGACAGACAGATCGGGGAACGGATTGCGGAACAGTCCCGGGGCACCGCAATCAATCTTTGCGGCCGCACGTCTCTCGAGCAGGCCATCGACCTGCTGGCCCAGGCCCGTTGCGTCGTCTGCAACGACTCGGGGCTCATGCACGTCGCGGCGGCCTTGGACAGGCCTCTGGTCGCGATCTACGGTTCTTCGAGCTTCAACTACACTCCGCCCATTTCACCGATGGCGAAGATCGTGTCCCTGGAACTGGAATGCAGCCCCTGCTTCATGCGCGAGTGTCCCGAAGGACACTTGCGGTGTCTGAACGAACTGACCCCGGAACGGATACTCACCGTGCTGCGACAGATGGATGTGATCCACCCATGAAACCGGGGCGACCGATCTTCACTTCCCCGCAGGACGTCGAGGCGGCCTTCTACGAGGCCCTGGAACGGGCCGATCTGGATGCCATGATGGCCGTCTGGGCGGAGGATGAAGAAATCGTTTGCGTACATCCCGGCGGGCCTCGAATCACCGGATATGCCGCCGTCAGGGAAGTGTGGCGAAGGATGTTCGAAGGTGGCCCGAGGTTGCGTATCCGCCTTACCGATCCGACCATGGTGCAAAATCCGTTCACGGCCATCCAGACCGTACGCGAGCAGATCACGGTCGAGGGTGATCAGGATCTTCGCGCGCCGGTCGTCGCGACCAACATCTACATCCGTGGCGCTCTTGGGTGGCGAATGGTGCTGCATCATGCATCGCCGGCGCCGCCGGCGACGGTGGGGGAGAACCCCAAGACCCTGCACTGATGGACTCGGCGCCTTATGCGCCCCCCGGCTGGCTGCCCGGGGGACACCTACAGACACTCTGGCCCCTGCTACGCAAGGGCGGCTTGCCGGCCTACCGCCGCCAGCGATGGTCTACCCCGGACGGCGACTTTCTCGACCTGGACTGGCTAGACGGTCCTCGTGAGGCCCCGTTGCTGGTCCTTTTCCATGGTTTGGAAGGGAGTTCCGGCAGCCACTATGCCCGGACCCTGATGCGGACGGTGGCCGACGCGGGCTGGAGGGGCGTCGTCGTGAATTTCCGTGGCTGTTCGGGCGAACCGAACCGGCTGTTCCGGGCCTACCATTCCGGGGATTCAGATGAGATTCACTGGGTACTGGGGCGGTTGGCCGAAAGCCACTGCCCGATCCATGCAATCGGCGTCTCCCTGGGAGGTAACGCCTTGTTGAAATGGCTCGGCGAGCACGGTGAGGCGGCAACTGGAATCGTCCACCGCGCGGTTGCGATCAGCGCACCGGTCAATCTCGCGGCCGGGAATGAGTCCTTGCGAAAGGGCTTCAACCGGATCTACACACGCCATTTCCTGGCCACGCTCATTCCGAAGGCTCTTTCAAAGGCCCGCCGATATCCAGGGCGCCTGGATACGGCGCGCCTTCGCCGATGCAGCAGCCTGGCCGACTTCGACGATGCCTATACGGCACCAGCCCACGGGTTTCGCGATGCCGCCGAGTACTACGAACGCTCCAGTGCGATTCGGTACCTGACCGGTATCCGTGTGCCCACGCTGATGATCAACAGCCTCAACGACCCCTTCCTGCCGGCCGTCGCGCTACCGTCCAAGGCCATGCTGGCGCCAGCGGTCCGCATGGAAATCCCTGACGGCGGAGGACACGTCGGTTTCCCGATTGGCAGGTTTCCGGGGCGTCTCGACTGGCTGCCGTCACGCATCCTTTCCTTCCTGGCGCCGTGACGGGCATCACGGCCCGCAAAGGCGGAAGTTGGCGGTATGGTGCGATAATCGCCCGATGACGATCGCCCTCGCCCCCGAGATCTTCAAGGCCTACGACATCCGCGGAATCGTCGGACGGACCCTGACTTCCGAGGCCGTTCGACAGGTCGGCCTTGCCATCGGCACGGAGGCTGTCGAACGCGGAATACATGTCATCGTCGTTGGCCGGGACGGCCGTTTGAGCAGTCCGGAACTCGCCACGGCTCTCACGCTGGGCATCACGACGGCCGGCGTCGACGTGACAGACATTGGCCGTGTCCCGACACCCGCTACTTATTTCGCCGCCTTCGAGCTCGGCGCCGGCGGTTGCATCTCCGTCACCGGCAGCCACAATCCGCCCGAATACAATGGATTGAAGGTGGTTTTGGGTGGCGACACGCTCCACGGCGAGTCCATCCAGAATCTGCGGAGACGCATCGAGCGGCAGGCGTTCGCAGAGGGCGCCGGAGTCGTCCGCCATGCCGATGTCAAGGATGCCTACCTGGCCCGGATCGTTGGCGACGTCAAGCTTGCCCGTCCCATGAAGGTGGCCGTCGATTGCGGCAACGGCGTTGCGGGGGCCTTTGCCCCCGAAATGTTGAAAAGATTGGGATGCCAGGTCGCGGAGTTGTTCTGCGAGGTCGATGGGCGATTCCCCAACCATCATCCGGATCCGTCGAGGCCGGAGAACCTGCAGGACCTTCAGCGTGCCCTGCGTGATACCGACGCCGAGATCGGGCTTGCCTTCGACGGAGATGGTGACCGCCTCGGTGTCGTCACCAAGGACGGCGAGATCGTGTTCCCTGACCGGCAACTGATGCTGTTCGCGGCCGACGTGTTGTCCCGAAATCCCGGCGCGCCGATTGTCTTCGACGTGAAATGTTCCCGTTGGGTGGCCGAGACGATACGACACCAAGGCGGAAAGCCGGTGATGTGGAACACGGGTCACGCGTTGATCAAGGCAAAGCTGCGCGAGATGAACGCCCCGCTGGCGGGCGAAATGAGTGGTCATATGTTCTTCGGCGAACGCTGGTACGGTTTCGACGACGGTCTGTACGCCGCCGCACGCCTCCTTGAAATCGTCTCGCGCTGGCCCGATGCGAACTGGCCCCTGAAGAACCTGCCCAATGCCCTGTGCACGCCCGAGTTGAACCTGCCGATGAATGAGGGAGAACCGCAGGAACTCATTCGCCGCATGAAGGCCAACGGAGCCTTCCCGGGCACCCGGGAACTGATCACCATCGACGGCATTCGTGCAGAGTACGCCGACGGCTTCGGCCTCGCGCGAGCCTCCAACACGACTCCGGTCGTCGTACTGCGATTCGAAGCCGACTCTGAAGCGGCCATGGACCGCATCCAGGGCGAGTTCAGGGCAGCCCTCTGCAAGGCCTGGCCCGGTATCCAGCCCGGGTTCTGACGCGCCTTCGCCCGTTCAGCCGGGCACGCCACGCAAACGCAACCAATCCCGGATCGCCAGTCCGGTGCCGAAATCCCATGGCCGCAATTTCTCCGGCGGTATCAGCCGGTATTCGGCCAGTTCCTCATTCAGCGCGATTTCGCCACGGGCCTGCACCGCATAAGCCAGGATGACTTCGTGTTTGCGGCGGAACGGATACACTCCAATGAGGGATACCGCCACGGTATCCAGTCCCAGCTCTTCTCGGACCTCCCGCGCGATCGCCTCGTCGGGCGCCTCGCCCCTCTCCAGGAAACCGGTCACCAGGCCGAACATCTTTTCGGGCCAGGCGACATTCCGCGCCAGGACCACCATCCCGTCGCGAACGACGAGCCCCGCCACCACCGGGGCCGGATTGTCCCAATGGACGAAGCCGCAGGACGGCCGAGGGCAGGCCATTCGATCGAGTCCGGCCAGCCGCCGGCACTCCAGTGAACCTCCGCAGCTCGGGCAGAAATGCCAGCCCACGCCGGCGGTCAGGTCCCGGAGATGCGCCGGCGGGCGATGCCCAGCATCGCGAGACCCACGACCAGCGATGCGTAGGTTTCCGGCTCCGGTACTGCGGCCGTCAACACGACGTTGTCGAGGCGCGCGTATTCATCGCCCCCGATCTTGAAATCCGCATTCACGAGGATGCCTTGAAGGTTGCCCAGCACACCTGCAAATCGGGTCGGCGATACATCCTCCATCGTCATGGTGAAGGGATTGATCGCCTTCCACTTCGATGCCCCGAGCACGAAGCTGAAATGAGTGAATGCATCCATCGGGTTCTCGAAGGGCTGTGCGGCGAGGGCCGTCACCCCGTCGGTAATGACGACCACCGGCCAATTCGCCCCGTCGTCATGGAGATCGACTGCCAGGTCGAGGCTCAAGGTCCCGCCCGCGAACGCGGCCTTGTTCCCGAGGAATTTCGATGGGGCGGAAAACACGTTCCATGAATGCGTGTCCCGGGTGGAAATGAAACCTGACTCCACCGTCACGGCCTTGGCATCCGGAACGCCAAGGGGCAGCCCGAAAAGGTTCACCGTGCTCCATCCATCGGCGCCGGCGGCGAAATCCGATACCACGGACGCCGGACCTGCGTTTGCCGCGCCGGCACCGAAAATGCCGACGGCAAGGATTGCGATCAATGCTTTTCTCATGGCGTTCTCCAGTCTGTCGGGCTTCGGCGGCCCGGGCGCGACACCCGACCGCCCCTGGAGACTAACATCCCCGCAGCCACGCCATCAATAGACCAAGCGAGCCATACCCGGTCGGATTCAACGCATCTTGGGATTCAGGCTACCCCTGTTGTAATCGGGGTCTCCTGGCATGACGGTGCGGCCCACCCCGAACCACCCTCCCTGGGCCTCGGCCGGCCTGACACGGTTCTCGGGAAACTGCTCGGCGACTTTTCGGGCGATAGCTGCTTTTCCGGCGTCCACGTATTCCCATCGCCCGTTCGGATGCAGGAGCACCTTGTCCCCGGAAACGGTAACCGCCTCTGTCGCGGAACGATCCTGGGCTCCCGCCGAAAACGTGACGAACACCATCATTGCCGCGGCAGCCGCCTTCACAGTCTCGCCTCCACCCAGGCCGCCACCGAAGCAAGGGCGGCCGGCAGCGCCGCCTCGTCCGTGCCGCCCGCCTGGGCCATGTCGGGGCGTCCGCCGCCCTTGCCGCCGACCTGCTGGGCCACCGCGTTCACCAGTTCCCCCGCTTTCACCTTCCCGGTGAGATCCGGCGTCACGCCGGCGATCAGGCTGATCTTGCCCTCCTGAGCCGTCGCCAGCACGATGGCGGCGCTTTTCAGTTTGTCCTTCAGCTTGTCCAATGTCTCTCGTAACGCCTTCGGATCGGCCCCTTCCAGGCGGGCGGCAAGAACCTTGATGCCCCCGACGTCGATGGCCTGGTCGGCCAGATCCTCGCCCTGGCTTGAGGCAAGCTTGGACTTGAGACGGGCCAATTCCTTCTCGAGGGATTTCACGTTGTCGAGAATCTGCACCACCCTCTGCACGGCCTCGTGGGGCTGGGCCTTCACGTGGGACACGATCTCGTCCAAATGGGCCAGTTGCTGCTGAACGAAATCCAGCGCCCCCTCGCCGGTCACGGCCTCGACTCGACGCACCCCCGCTGCGACGCCGCCCTCGGCGACGATCTTGAAGAAACCGATGTCACCGCTTCGCGACACGTGCGTGCCGCCACAGAGTTCCCGCGAGGAGCCGATGTCGATGACCCGGACTTCATCCCCGTACTTTTCGCCAAACAGCATCATGGCCCCCGACTTCTGCGCATTTTCGATGGGCATGACGCGGGAATCGGTCGCGGCATTGGCCACGATCTCTGCGTTGACCAGGGCCTCCACCCGGCGAATCTCCTGGTCGCTCATCGGCTGCGTATGGGCGAAGTCGAAACGCGTCTTGTCGGGATCCACCTGGGAGCCCTTCTGCTGCACGTGGTCGCCGAGCACCTCGCGCAGCGCCTTGTGCATCAGGTGGGTTGCCGAATGGTTGCGCGCCGTGGCGGAACGGGCGCGGAGATCCACCCGCGCCGCAACGCCATTGCCGACGGTGAGCTTGCCCGTCTTGACGACGCCGTGGTGCCCGAAGACGGCTGCCTGGATCTTCTGGGTATCCTCGACGCCGAAGATGCCATGCACCGAACGCAGTTCGCCCCTGTCCCCGACCTGGCCCCCCGACTCGGCGTAAAAGGGTGTTTCGTCCAGGACCACGACGCCGATGTCGCCCTCCCCCAGTTCGTTGACCGGCACGCCGTCCCGGTAGAGCGCGAGGACGTTTCCTTTCGTCTCCAGCAGGTCGTAGCCGCGGAAGGTCGTCGCCGGGCCCTCGTACTCGAGATTGGCCGCCATCTTGAACTTGCCTGCCGCCCGCGCCTGTTCCTTTTGACGCGTCATGGCTGCATCGAACGCCGTGGAATCGACGCTGACGCCGCGCTCGCGGCAAACGTCGGCGGTCAAGTCCAGGGGGAATCCGTAGGTGTCGTGCAGCTTGAACGCGGTATCCCCGTTGAACACGGTCGCCCCCGACGCGGCCATCCCGGCCAGGTCGGCTTCCAGGATCGCCATGCCGTGTTCGATGGTGGCGAAGAAACGTTCTTCCTCCTGGCGCAGGATTTCCATGACGCGGATCTGGCCGGCCCTGAGCTCGGGATAGGCCTCTCCCATCTCGGCGACCAGGTCCGGCACCATGCGATGGAAGAACGCCGCCCGGGCGCCGAGTTTCCAGCCATGGCGGATCGCCCGACGGATGATCCGGCGCAGCACGTAGCCGCGTCCCTCGTTGCCCGGGATCACGCCGTCGGCGAGCAGGAAGGAGCAGGCGCGGATGTGATCCGCCAGGACCTTGAGGGACGGTGAGTTCAGGTCGGTATCCGAGGTTTCGCGGGCCGCCGCCTGGATGAGCCGCTGGAAGAGGTCGATCTCGTAATTGCTGTGCACGTGCTGCAGCACCGCCGCGATGCGTTCCAGCCCCATGCCCGTATCGACGCTGGGCTTGGGCAGCGGGTGCATGACCCCGTGCTCGTCCCGGTTGAACTGCATGAACACGTTGTTCCAGATCTCTATGTAGCGATCACCGTCCTGGTCCTCCGATCCGGGCGGGCCGCCCCAGATGTCCTCGCCGTGGTCGTAGAAGATCTCTGTGCAGGGGCCGCAAGGGCCGGTATCGCCCATCATCCAGAAATTGTCCGAGGCGTAGCGGGCACCCTTGTTGTCGCCGATACGCACGCAGCGCTCCCCGGGTACGCCGATTTCCCGGGTCCAGATGTCGAAGGCCTCGTCGTCCTCCGCATAGACGGTCACCCACAGCTTGTCCTTGGGAAGCTTGAAGACCTCGGTCAGCAGTTCCCAGGCGTAGTGGATGGCGTCGCGCTTGAAGTAGTCCCCGAAGCTGAAGTTGCCCAGCATCTCGAAGAAGGTGTGATGACGCGCCGTATATCCGACGTTCTCGAGATCGTTGTGCTTGCCGCCGGCGCGCACGCACTTCTGGGAAGTCGCAGCCCGGTTGTACGGACGTTTGTCGAAACCGAGGAAGACATCCTTGAACTGGTTCATCCCGGCATTGGTGAACAACAGGGTCGGGTCTTCGTGGGGCACCAGCGAACTGGACGCCACGACCTGGTGGCCCTTCGAGGCAAAGAAGTCGAGGAACTTGCGGCGGATGTCGGCGCTTTTCATGGGTTTGGTTCAGCGTTGCAAAAGCTTGATTTTACGTGATTCCGGGCGACACAAAAGAATGAAGGCCGGCGCGAACGCCGGCCTTCGCCGAGTCGGACCAGGGACATCAACCGCGCGGCCGGTCCGGGCGCCCGTCGCGGTTGAAGTCGTGCTGGCGGTCGTGCTTCTCACGATGGATGCGACGGCTTTGGCGGTCCTGGGCCTTGTGGACGCGGGCCCGCTCCTTCGCCGTCACCGTACCGTCGGCCTTGGCCTTGTCCTCGAGCGCCTGTACTCGGTCCTGGCCCCGTTCCAGGCGTGCCGCTTCACGCGGCGTCAGGCTGCCTGACTGGACACCCTGCTGGATTCGTTGTTCCTGCCTGGCCTGGCGTTGGTCGATGCGCGGCGTATCGGCACGCGTCGTCTGGGCCAGGGTGGACAGGGAAAACGATGCGAGAAGGGCGGTGAAAAGAACTTTGGTTTGCATGGTCGGCATCCTTGGGTCGTTGGATGGGAAGATCCCCATGGCACCACAACGGGCGACCGGGGAAACGCGACGACCGCCGAAATGTAAGTCTTCCTTTCCAGGCGCCGGCAACTCAGTGCTCGGCCGGAAACAGGTCCGGTCGATCCGTGAAGACGGCACTCACACCGCGGCCGAACAAGTGCGCCGCGAGATCGGGCCGATTGACGGTATAGCAGGCTACCGGGACTCCGCGACCGGCGATCGCCGCGAGCAGCGATTCGTCCAGCAGCTGGCCGGCCGCGTGGATGGCGATGCACCCCTGGGCCTCGATCAGGCCGCGCCAGTCCTCGGGAATCTCCTCTACCAAAAGCGCTCGCTCCAGCGCCGGCACCGTTCGCAATGAAGCCGCGAGCGCGAGGCGGGAAAAGGAGGACAGGAGCAGCGGCATACCCGGAAAACGCAGCCTGGCCGCCTCGACGACCGCGGTCACGGCCTCCCCTGTCACCACCTCACTGCCGGCCGCCGGTTTGATCTCGACATTGGCCGCAAGACCGAGGTGTGCGCATAGCTCCAGGGCGCTCGCCAGGGTCGGGACGGGTTCCCCGGCGAAAGCCCGATGATGCCGGATCCCGGCATCCAGGCCGGCCAGGTCGAGGGCCGTCCGCGCCGCCACCCTACCGGCTCCATCGGTCGTCCTGTCCACGGTATCGTCATGGATCAGGACCGGCACCCCATCGGCGGCCAGCATCGCGTCGAACTCCACCGCCCGGCAGCCGAGGCGCGCCGCGATCCGCAGTCCGGCCAGCGTGTTCTCGGGCCCGAGGGCCCCTCCGCAACGATGCGCAATGACGCGCGGATAGATCCAGGCCATCAACGGCCCTTGGCCTCGCCCCGCAATGCCTCGTTGGCACGCCGCATGGCCGTGTCCAGGGCTTCCTTGGCCGGTTTCCGATTCCCCCAGACGAATTCGATCTCCTCGTTCAGGATTTCCCGCACCCTGTTGCGGCCGCTTCCGGACTTGGTACGCGCGGCGCCCAGCTTCGGGGCCGACAACCGCTTGAGAGCCATGTCCAACAAGGCCGGCGCGGCGGAGTCCGTCTTCAAGGCCTCGATAGCATCCTTGCTCATGGGGAGGTAGCCCGTTGCCCTCACCCACTCCCTCTGCACCTCCGGCCGCAGCATGAACGACGCGAAGCGGGCGGCCAACCGGTACTCCTCCTTGGCCTTTCCCGCCAGGAGCCAGATGGACGCGCCGTCCGGCAGAACGTCGGCCGGCTTTGCGTCGCGGATGTCGTCGTAATGCGGTAGCTCCGCCACCCCGAGGGGAAATCCGGGTACCCGCGACAACTCGCCGTAGAGAACCGATTCGCCCGTAAGCATGGCGCACTCCCCGGAGGCGAACTTGCGGTCTGCCTCCCGCCCGGGCCCGAAATAATGAAAATAGAAACTCTTTTGCCAACTGGCAAGGAGCGCAATGTGCTTGACGTTGACCAGGCTGTTCATGGCCACCCGGCCATCCTTGCCCTTGCCCGCCATCAGGGGCTCGCCGTGCTGTGCCGAAACGTTCTCGAGGTGGATCCAGCTGAAACGGGACGAGGTGAGCGGACACTTGAAGCCGGCGTCGAAGAGTTTCCCCGCCGCATCCTGCACCTCCCACCAGGTGACCGGCGGCTTCCTGGGATCCAATCCCGCCCGGCGGAAGGCATCCTGATTGAAATACAGGACTGGCAGGACCAGGCCCAGGGGGAGCGCCTGGATCCTTCCGGTCAGATCGTCGACGGAATCCGCGACCTGGGGCAGTAGACGGGCCGCCTCGAATTTCTCGCCGCTTTCCTTCATCACCTCCTGCAGCGGCTTGAACCGGGGGCGCGTGTCGAAGAACGCCAGGCTGTCGTCCGGATCCAGGAAGGCCAGATGAGGTAGTTTTTGCCTGTCCTCGACCCCGGACAGGTTCTGCAGAACAATGCGCCCTTTCCCCTTCTGTTCGTCGTTGAACCGCAGCACCAAGGTTGCGAGAGTATCGAGCGCGCGGCCCTCAAGGGCATGCCGCAGCAACAACTCCTGGCCTGAAGCGGAGCCCCAGAGCAAGAGCGACAACACGAGAAAGCCGGTCCTTTGGATCATCCCGCCGATCTCCCAGAGGTAAAGGAATGCCGAGTTTACATCGTGCGATACCGGGTCAGCCTGCCGCGACCAGGATTCGCGGAGACTTGCCCGGGAACGCCATGCCGCGGATAATGACTGGATCATTATCCGCGGCACCGCCCATCCGCCACCGAGAAGGCCTCGCGACCCCGGCATGAACCGGTACCAGAAAGTCACCGTCATCGTGGCAGCCGTCAACCTTTTGGTGATGCTGCTCTTTCCTCCCTTCCTCGACAATCCCCTGCGGGTGGGCGCGGCCCGCAATTTCGACGGTTTCTTTCCCATCTTCACTGCCTGGGGCCTCCGCCCGGTGCATAAGGAGATGCTCACCCTCGAGCTGATATTCGTCGCAGCCAACGGCCTTGCCGCCTGGCTGGCCTTGAATTCCCCCACCGCGGAGACGCGGCGTCCGCGCCTCGACCGGGGGCTGTTCGTCTTCGCATCGGTAAATCTGGGGATCGTCCTCCTTTTTCCGCCCTTCGAGCACTACTCATCCCTGGTTCGAATCGCAACCCCTGGCTTCGACAGTTTCTATTTCGTGCTCGGCGACAAGATGCACCGCAGCATCTTCCTTCCCCTGCTCTACCTGGAGGTGATCCTGGTCGTCACCAACCTCCTGACCCTCTGGCTCCTCTTCGGCGCCGTGGAAAGATCCCTGTCGACATCCGACGAACACCTGCTGGAACTGGCTCATCGCTTGCCGACCAGGGAGGCGGAAGAGGTCTCCCGGATCATCGAGGCCCGTTTGGCGGTGCATGACCGCACTCCCCCGCCCTCGGCCCATGTGCGGCTCGGCAGCGGTCCCGACCGGCGCCACCAGGAAGACGCTTCCTACCATGGCCCGGAACGCAGGAGCGGATTCGACCGGCGCCATCACCGTCGCGATGATTAGGAGACTGTCTTGGCAGGAGCCGGCCCGGTGTGGTTTGCGTGAATCTTGCTTCTCGGCTACTCTAAAAATGAATCGGACGAAAGAATTCCGAAGGCAGGGGGAACTGGGGCGATGGCGAACTTGATGAACCGGCAGCAATGGATCGCGTTGGCGTTCTGCGGCCTCAACTTGGCCCTGATCCTGCTTTTTCCACCGTTCGACTACGTCTCCCTCCAGCGGGGAAACGTACCCACGTTTGCCGGATTCTTTCTCGTTACCGGGGTGGCCGGCAATCTGCGGATCAACTATGACTTCCTGGTCCTCGAGGTCCTGGTCGTGCTGGTCAATGCGGGTATCGCATGGCTGCTCCTCCGGTCGAGGCCGCCAGCGCCCCTTGGCAAGGTAACCCCTTACCAGAAGGCCGTCCTGTGGCTCGTCGGCGCCAATCTGGTCGCGGCCCTGCTGTTCCCGCCCTTCGAGAACTATTTCGCGATCACCAAGGCGGCCCTGCCGACCTTCGACGGCTTCTATTTCATCTTCGGGGACAACAGCCAGCGCCAGATCGTCGCGACCATCCTTTACATCGAGATGGCGCTGATCCTGATCAATGGCGGACTGCTGTGGCTGCTGTTCAAGGGGCGGGGTCGAGACAACCTCTCGCCCGACGAGATCCGCGCCATCGCGCGCAAACTGCGCGACTCGCAAGGCCACTAGCCCTCCTCCGCGGGGACGACCCGCCCGGCCGGAAATCGGTCTACTTTTTTCTATTTACAGTTAAAATATGTCACGTCTGGTCTATCTGGGGGCGTGACCCATGCGGATCGTTTGTCTCGGCGGCGGCCCCGCCGGCCTGTACTTTTCCCTGTTGGCCAAGAAGGCCGATCCGACCCTCGACATCACCGTCGTAGAGCGGCACAGGGCCGGCGATACCTTCGGCTGGGGCATCGTCTTTTCCGACAAGACCCTGGACGGCCTGCGCGAGGCCGACCCGGAATCCCACGACGAGATCGCCAGGAACTTTCGCCACTGGGACGACGTGGACGTCTTCTTCCGCGGCCAAGAATTCACCTCGGGGGGCCACGGCTTCTGCGGCATCGCCCGGGCAAAGCTTCTCGACGTCCTGCAGCGCCGTGCCGCCGCGCTCGGGGTCCGGCTCCAGTTCGAGACCGAGTTCAGCGACCCCGACGATTACTCGGACTACGACCTCGTCGTCGCCTCGGACGGCGTCAACAGCATCACGCGCAACAAGTACGCCGAAGTCTTCCAGCCGGACATCGACGTGCGCCGCTGCCGCTACATCTGGCTCGGCGCGCGCCGGCAACTGGGCGCCTTCACCTTCGATTTCGCCGAAACGCCCCATGGCTGGTTCAACCTCCATGCCTACAGCTTCGACGGCGAATGGGCCACTTTCATCGTCGAGACCCCCGAGGAAACCTGGAAGGCGGCCGGCATCGACGCCATGAGCCAGGAGGAATCGATCGCCTACTGCGAGCGATTGTTCGCCGACAGGCTGCAGGGGGCCCGACTGGTTTCCAACGCCCGCCACCTGCGCGGCTCCGCCGTCTGGCTCAAGTTCAACCGCGTGCTCTGCCGACGCTGGCATCACCGCAACATGGTGCTCATCGGCGACGCCGCCCACACGGCCCACTTCTCCATCGGCTCGGGCACCAAGCTGGCCATGGAGGACGCCATCGCCCTGTCCCGGTGCGTCCTGACGCCGGAAGCGCACGCCGACATTCCCGGGGCCCTGTCCCGCTACCAGGAGGAGCGGGAACTCGAGGCCCTCAAGCTGCAGAGCGCGGCCCGGAACCGAATGGAGTGGTTCGAGAACGTGGCCCGCTATGTCCATCTCGACCCGCTGCAATTCTCGTACACGCTCCTGACCGGCAGCCAGCGCATCGGCCACGAAAACCTGCGCCTGCGCGATCCGGCCTACGTGGAGCGGGTCGAATCCTGGGTTGCCGGCACGGCAGGCCTGCCGGCCGCCCCCGTGCCGCCCATGTTCACCCCCTTCCGCCTGCGGGACCTGACCCTGCCCAATCGCGTCGTCGTTTCCCCGATGGCCATGTATTCCTGCAGCGATGGCCACCCCTCCGACTTCCTGCTCGTGCATCTGGGCAGCCGCGCTCTCGGCGGCGCCGGCCTGGTGATGACCGAGATGACCTGCATATCGCCCGAGGGACGCATCACGCCAGGGTGCGCAGGCCTCTGGAACGACGCCCAGGCCGAGGGCTGGCGGCGCATCGTGGATTTCGTCCACCAGCACTCGCCGGCGAAGATCGGCTTGCAGTTGGGGCATTCGGGCCCCAAGGGCTCGACCCGGTTGGGCTGGGAGGCGATCGACGAGCCGCTGGCGGAGGGGAACTGGCCCCTGCTGGCCGCCTCGGCGCTGGCCTACGGCCCCCGGAACCAGGTCCCCAAGGCCATGGACCGTACCGACATGGACGCCGTGCGCGAAGCCTTCGTGGCGGCAGCGCGGCGCGGGGCCGAGGCAGGCTTCGACCTGCTGGAACTGCATTGCGCCCACGGCTACCTCCTTTCCTCCTTCCTGTGTCCGCTGACCAACCGACGCGCGGACGAGTACGGCGGTTCCCTGGAAAACCGCTGCCGTTTTCCGCTGGAAGTGTTGCGCGCCCTGCGCGCCGCCTGGCCGTCCGGCAAGCCCCTGTCGGTGCGCATTTCCGCACACGACTGGGCCCCTGGTGGCAATACGCCCGACGACGCCGTTGCCATGGCGAGGCTGTTCCGGGATGCGGGCGCCGACCTCATCGACGTCTCGTCGGGGCAGACGACGCGGGACGCCCGCCCCGTCTACGGGCGCATGTACCAGACGCCCTTCGCCGACCGCATCCGCAACGAGGTGGGCATCGCCACCATGGCAGTGGGCAACATCTTCGAGGCGGACCACGTGAACACCATCGTCGCCGCCGGCCGCGCAGACCTCTGCGCCATCGCCCGGCCCCACCTGGCCGACCCGGCCTGGACCCAGCATGCCGCCGCCCAACAGGGCTATGGCGAACTGCCCTGGCCGCCCCAGTACCTGACCGGCAAGGCCCAGCTGGAACGCAACCTGGCGCGTGCGGCGCAACTGGCCCTCCACGCCTGATACCGATTTCCCTTCCATCCATTGAATCAACGGAGATAAACCACCATGTCCAAGACCAGCACCGCAGAACGGCCGGATACCGAGACCCGGGCCACATCGGAGGACAGCCAGGCCCTGCGCCTCTGGCTGCGCCTGCTTGCCTGCACCAACCTCGTCGAGGGCCAGGTCCGCTCACGGCTGCGCCGGGAATTCGACATCACGCTGCCCCGCTTCGACCTGATGGCCCAGCTCGAAAGGGTCCCCCAGGGCATGAAGATGGGCGAGTTGTCCAAGCGCATGATGGTCACCGGCGGCAACGTGACCGGCATCACCGACCAACTGGTCGCCGAGGGACTGGTGGTCCGGGAGGACAACCCGAAGGACCGCCGCGCCTACATCGTCAAGCTGACACCGGACGGCCGCAAAGCGTTCAAGAAGATGGCCGATGCCCATGCCAAATGGATTGTCGAGCTGTTCGCCGGCATGAACGAGAAGGAACGAGGACAGCTCTATGGCCTGCTCGCCGTGCTGAAGACCCACGTGGCCGGCGTGGCGGACAAGGGCAAGTGAGCATGGCCGGCGCCATGGCCCACCGAGGGCGTGCCTTCGCCTCGCACGTGGCGCACCACTTCCTCTGGCGGCTCGAGGGCAAGGTGGGTGTCGTCACCCTGAACCGGCCGGAGCGCAAGAATCCGCTGACCTTCGACTCCTACGCCGAATTGCGGGATCTGTTCCGGGACCTCGTGTATGCCACCGACGTGGAGGCGGTCGTGGTTCATGGGGCCGGCGGCAATTTCTGTTCCGGCGGCGACGTGCACGAAATCATCGGCCCCCTGACCCGCATGAGCATGCCGGAACTGCTCGATTTCACGCGCATGACCGGCGACCTGGTGAAGGCCATGCGGGCCTGCCCCCAACCCGTGGTGGCCGCCATCGACGGGGTGTGCGCCGGCGCCGGCGCCATGATAGCCCTCGCTTCCGACCTGCGCTTCGGCACGCCGGCGGCAAAGACCGCCTTCTTGTTCACGCGGGTGGGCCTGGCCGGCTGCGACATGGGCGCCTGCGCCCTGCTGCCGCGCGTCATCGGCCAGGGCCGCGCGGCGGAACTCCTCTACACGGGCCGATCGATGTCGGCCGACGAAGGGGAACGCTGGGGCTTCTTCAATCGGCTCTGTGCCCCGGAACGGGTGCTGGAGGAAGCCATGGCCCTGGCCGCCGAGCTCGCCTCCGGACCGACCTTCGCCCACGGCATGACCAAGAAGATGCTGCACCACGAATGGGCCATGGCCCTGGACGAGGCCATCGAGGCCGAAGCGGAGGCCCAGGCCATCTGCATGCAGACCGGCGACTTCCGGCGCGCCTACGATGCCTTCGTGGCAAAGCAGCGACCGGTCTTCGAGGGCAACTGAAGCATGTCCTACTGGCTGCCGACGCCCTTCCTCGAGGAACGCCACCTCGCCCTGGCCGGCGAGGCCGATGCCTGGGCCGCGGCCGAACTTTCCGGCGGCGAGTCCGCCGACACGGATGCGGCCTGTCGCGACCTGGTCCGTCGCCTGGGCGAGGCAGGCTGGCTGCGCCATTGTGTCGGCGAGGGCGCCACCGCCTTCGACGCCAGGGCCCTGTGCCTGCTGCGGGAGACCTTCGCCTACCGCTCGGCCCTGGCCGATTTCGCCTTCGCCATGCAGGGCCTGGGTTCCGGCGCCATCTCCCTGTTCGGCAACCCGCGCCAGCGCCAGCACTGGCTGCCCCGGGTGGCCGCCGGGTCGGCGATCGCCGCCTTCGCACTCTCCGAGGCCGAGGCCGGCTCGGACGTGGCCGCCATGGCCTGCGCCGCGCGCCCCGAGGGCGATGCCTACGTCCTCGATGGCGAGAAGACCTGGATATCGAACGGCGGCATCGCCGACTTCTACACCGTCTTCGCCCGCACCGGCGAAGCCCCCGGCGCCAGGGGCATCTCGGCCTTCATCGTGCCCGCCGACACCCCGGGGCTGACGATCGCCCGCCGGATAGAGGTGATCTCGCCCCATCCCCTGGCCACGCTGCGCTTCGAGGCCTGCCGCGTCCCCGCCACGGCCATGCTCGGCGAGCCCGGCAAGGGTTTTCGCATCGCCATGGCCACCCTGGACGTCTTTCGCACCTCCGTGGCGGCCGCCGCCCTCGGCTTCGGGCGCCGGGCCCTCGACGAGTCCCTCGTCCACGCAAGGCACCGCAAGCTCTTCGGCCAGCGGCTGGCCGATTTCCAGCTTACCCAGGGCCGGCTTGCCGACATGGCCACGACCCTGGAATCGGCCGCCCTGCTGATCCACCGGGCGGCCTGGCTGCGCGACCGGGGCGAACCGGTGACGCGCGCCGCGGCGATGGCCAAAATGCACGCCACGGAAGGCGCCCAGCAGGTCATCGACGCCGCGGTGCAGATGTTCGGCGGCCGCGGCGTGATGCGCGGCGAAGTCGTCGAATCCCTGTACCGGGACATCCGCTCCCTGCGCATCTACGAGGGCGCCACCGAAGTACAGAAGCTCATCATCGCCCGCGACCTCCTGCGCTGAGGACTGCCATGGACTACACGGCCCACATCGACACCTTCGCCCGCGACCGGCTGCCGCCCAGGGACCAATGGCCCGAATTCCGCTTCGACCTGCCGGAGCTGCAGTACCCGGAGCGAATGAATTGTGCCGTCGAGCTGCTCGACAAGGCGGTCGCCGAGCGGGGCTGGGGCGAGCGCATGGTCATCCGCAGCCCGCGGGGCGATCTCCGCTACCGCCAATTGCTGGAGATGGCCAATCGCATCGCCCGCGTGCTGACCGAAGACATGGGCCTGGTGCCGGGCAACCGCGTGCTGCTGCGAGGCTGCAACAGTCCGATGATGGCCGCCTGCTGGTTCGCGGTCCAGAAGGCGGGCGGCATCGCCGTCGCCACCATGCCCTTGCTGCGGGCCAAGGAACTGGTCGAGGTCGTCGGCAAGGCGGAGGTCTCCCTTGCCCTGTGCGAGAACGAACTGCTCGGCGAGTTGGACGCCGCGCGGGCCGCATGCCCGACCCTGCGGCAGGTCGAATGCTGGTATGGCGGCGGGCTGGAGGCCCGCATGGCCGGCAAGCCTGCCGATTTCGCCAACGTCGACACCGCAAGGGACGACATCGCGTTGATCGCCTTCACCTCGGGCACCACCGGCAAGCCCAAGGGCACGGTGCATTTCCACCGGGATGTCCTGGCCATCTGCGACTGCTTTCCGCGGTCCACCCTGAAGCCGGCCATGGACGATGTCTTCTGCGGCACGCCGCCGCTGGCCTTCACCTTCGGCCTCGGCGGCCTGCTGCTCTTTCCCATGCGCTTCGGGGCGGCGACCCTCCTCATGGAGAAGCTGACCCCCGAGACCCTGCTGAAGACCATCCAGGACCACCGGGCCACCATCTGCTTCACGGCGCCGACCTTCTACCGCATGATGGCCGGCCTGGCCGGCGGCTACGACCTTTCCAGCCTGAGGAAGTGCGTCTCGGCCGGCGAGGCCCTGCCGGTGGCGACCCGGGAACTCTGGCTGCAGGCCACCGGCATCCGCATCATCGACGGCATCGGCGCCACCGAGTTGCTGCACATCTTCATTTCGGCCGCCGGCGACGAGATTCGTGCAGGTGCCACCGGAAAGCCCATTCCCGGCTACACGGCGGCCGTCTTCGACGATACGGGCCGGCCGCTGCCGCCGGGAAACATCGGCCGACTCGGCGTGAAGGGCCCCACGGGCTGCCGCTACCTCGACGATCCGCGCCAGGCCGCCTACGTCCATGACGGATGGAATTTCACCGGCGACTCCTACCTGGTCGACGGCGACGGCTATTTCCACTACCAGGCCCGGACCGACGACATGATCATCTCCGCCGGCTACAACATCGGCGGGCCGGAGGTGGAGGACGTCCTGCTCAAGCACCCGGCGGTCGCCGAGTGCGGCGTCATCGGCGTGCCGGATCCGGACCGGGGCCAACTGGTGAAGGCCTTCGTGGTGCTGCGCGCCGGGTTCAAGGGCGACGAGGCCATGGCGGCCGAACTCCAGGAGCACGTGAAGAACACCGTCGCCCCCTACAAATACCCGCGCCTGGTCGAGTTCCGGGAATCCCTCCCGCGGACCGAGACGGGCAAATTGCAACGCTTCCGGCTGCGGGAGCAGGCGAAAGGACAGTAAATGGAAATCCTGCAACCCGAGGGCTGGGCAAGACCGCGCGGCTTCGCCAACGGCATCAAGGCCCGCGGCACCTTCATCTTCACCGGCGGCCAGATCGGCTGGGACGGCCAGTGCCGATTCCATTCCCTGGACATGGCCGACCAGGTGCGGCAGACCCTCGCCAACGTCGTCGAAGTGGTGAAAGCCGGCGGCGGCGGCCCGGAACACATCGTGCGCATGACCTGGTACGTCACCGACAAGCGCGAATACCTGGCGAAGGCGAAGGAGATCGGCGCCGCCTACCGGGAAGTGATGGGACGCCACTTCCCGACCATGGCCGTCGTCCAGGTGGCCGCCCTGGTCGAGGAGGCGGCGCGGGTGGAAATCGAGGCGACGGCGGTCGTGCCCGACTGATTCAAGGGCGGCAACCCGGTATTCGGTCTGCGACGGCGCTAAAGCTTTCCCGCACGACTGCCGTAAACTCGGTCTGCCGGCTTTCCTGTCCCTGGTCCATGAAACCCCGTTACGCGCTCATCCTGCCTGCCGTCCTCGCCCTCGCGGCCTGCGAGCAACTGGGCATCGACGATCCCGTCAAGGTCGCGGCGGCCAAGGAGGCCGAAGCCAGGGCCATGGGCAGCGCGTGCCGGCATTCGGGGCGCAATCTCGAGGACTGCTACGACAGCAATCCGAAGGCATCCAAGGCGGCCATCTTCGCCGGCTGGCGGGAGATGGACGCCTACATGCGGGAGAACAAGATCGAGGTGGTCCTGCCCGAGGGCAAGCCGGAGAAGCAGGCCGAACACAAGGAAGCCGCGGCGCCGGACGAGGAGAAGCCGGCCCCGAAGGAAACCGCGCCGGCCAGGAAGGGGGCGGCCGCCAGGGGCGCCGCTTCCGCCTCAGGGCGCGGGGTTCGTATAACGCAGGTGGATCGCCTCGATCTCCTTCAGCAGGTCGGCTGACAGGACCGTTTCGGTCGAGGCCAGGTTTTCCTCCAGTTGTTCCACGCTGGTCGCCCCGATGATGGTGGCGGCGACGAACCAGCGGCTGCGCACGAAGGCCAGGGCCATCGCCGCCGGCGCCAGGCCGTGGTGGGCGGCCAAGGCGCAGTAGGCCCGGGCGGCGGGAACGACGTTCTCCTTGGTGTAGCGCTGGCCGAAGTTCTCGAACACATTGATGCGCCCGCGCCCCGGCGGGTCCCGGAAGTACTTCCCGGTCAGGTAGCCGAAGGCCAGGGGCGAGTAGGCGAGCAGGCCGATGCGCTCCCGGTAGCCGATCTCAGCCAACCCTCCCTCCCAGGTCCGGTTCAGCAGGCTGTAGGCATTCTGCACCGTCGCCACCCGAGGCAATCCGTGTTCCTCGGCCAGGCGGACGAATTCCATGACGCCCCAGGGTGTCTCGTTGGACAGGCCGACACAACGGATCTTGCCCTCGCGGACCAGTTCCGCCAGGGCTTCCAGAGTCTCGCGGATGGGCGTCGAGGGCCGCTCCTTGCCCGGATCGAACTGGTAGCCGCCGAACAGCGGCGTGTTCCGGTCGGGCCAATGCAGTTGGTAGAGGTCCACGTAATCCGTCTGCAGGCGGCGCAGGGAGGCTTCCAGGGCAGCCCGCAGGCTGGCGCGGTCGAAACCCAATTCGCCGTTGCGAACCCATTTCATGGTCCGTCCGGGACCGCAGATCTTGGTGGCCAGCACGATGCGGTCGCGGGCCCGGTGCTTCAGCCAGCGACCGATGTAGCTTTCCGACAGGCCGTAGCTGTCGACCGTGGCCGGCACCGAGTACATCTCGGCAGTGTCGATGAAATTGACGCCGGCGGCCAAGGCCGCATCGAGCTGCGCATGGGCCTCGGCCTCGCTGTTCTGGGTGCCCCAGGTCATGGTGCCGAGGCAGATCTCCGAGACACGAAGTTCGCTGCCGCCCAGCGGTTTGGTTTGCATCTTCTCTCCTTGGCTTGCGGCCCGCCGCCATGCAAATCCGGGGAAGCCCGCCGAGGGGCGTATTCTATGCGCCCCGCCTCAGGGCACCGGACCGCCTGATCCCATGCCAGACCAAGATGCTGCCCCCGCCCATGCCCTCCTTCTCTACTGCCGCCCCGGCTTCGAAGGCGAATGCGCCCGGGAGATCTCCAGCCTTGCCGCGGAATTCGGCGTCTGGGGCCACGTGCGTGCCAAGCCGGACAGCGGCTACCTGAGCTTCCACCCCAACGACGCGGCGGGGGGCCTGACGATGCGCTCCCGCCTGCGCTTCGCCGACCTGGTGTTCCCGCGCCAGGTGATCCACCGGGCATTGCGTGTGGACGGGCTCCCGGTCACCGACCGGGCTGCCCCCATCGCCGACGCGGCGGCGACCCTGGGCGAGAATTTCTCAGCCGTCTGGATCGAGACGGCCGACACCAACGAAGCCAAGGAACTGTCGTCCTTCTGCCGCCGCTTCGCCGCGCCGCTGGACAAGGCCCTGCGCGCCCGCGGCCTGCTCGCCGACGACGGCCGGCTGCCCCGGCTGCACGTCTTCTTCCTCGGTTCCGCGAGCGCCTGGGTCGGCGTCACCAACGGCAACAATGCCTCCCCCTGGCCGATGGGCATCCAGCGCCTGAAGATGCCCGGTGGCGCCCCCTCGCGTTCCACCCTGAAGCTGGCGGAGGCCTTCATGGTCTTCCTGACCGCCGAACAGCAGGCGGAATGGCTGCGCGAAGGCCTCACCGGCGTGGACCTGGGTGCCGCCCCGGGGGGCTGGACCTGGCAGTTGGTGCGCCGCGGGCTGCACGTGACCGCCGTCGACAACGGCGCCATGGACCCGGCCCTGCTGGCCGACGACCGGGTCGAGCACCTGCAGGCCGACGGCCTGCTGTGGCGTCCGAAGCGCCCGGTGGACTGGATGGTCTGCGACATGGTGGAAAAGCCCTCGCGCATCGCCCGCCTGGTCGGCGACTGGGTGGCCGAGGGCCAATGCAAGCGGGCCATCTTCAACCTCAAGCTGCCCATGAAGCGCCGCTACGACGAGGTGCTGGAGTGCCGGGGCCTGATCGAGGAACGGCTGGCCGCCGAGGAAATCAAGCACCGGCTCCGCTTCCGGCAGCTCTACCACGACCGGGAAGAGGTCACGGGCTACCTGGAGACGCGCTGACCGCACCGCGGTGGACGCGCTTTCCGGCGCGAAGCCCTTGATTCAAGTAGAATTGCACACTGGCGTCCCACCGGTTGGCGCCGTCCCCGGCCGATCCGGCCAGTTCCGTCCAATACATTGGCATCGCCGCCTGAACCGGTACCCCACGTGGGGCAGGCCGATTCAGGAGAATCATTTGAAGTTCGACGAACTCGGGCTGCTGCCCGAACTGCTGCGCGCCGTCCACGAAGCCGGCTACACCGATCCGACGCCCATCCAGGCCCAGGCCATTCCCATCGTCCTGGCGGGCAAGGACGTCATGGGCGGGGCCCAGACCGGCACCGGCAAGACGGCGGGCTTCACCCTGCCCCTGCTGCAACGCCTGGCCCGCCACGCCAACACCTCGCCGTCGCCGGCCCGCCATCCGGTGCGCGCCCTGATCCTGACCCCGACGCGGGAACTGGCCATGCAGGTCTTCGACAGCGTCAAGACCTATGGCAAGCACGTTCCGCTGCGGGCCACCTGCATCTACGGCGGGGTGGACATGAAGCCCCAGGTCGCGGAGATGAAGGAAGGCCGGGAAATCGTCGTCGCCACGCCGGGCCGGCTGCTCGACCACGTGCAGCAGAAGACGGTCAATTTCGGCGCCGTCGAGGTGCTGGTCCTCGACGAGGCGGACCGTATGCTGGACATGGGCTTCATTCCCGACATCAAGCGCATCCTGGCCCTGCTGCCCAAGGAGCGCCAGAGCCTGCTGTTCTCGGCCACCTTCTCCGACGAGATCAAGAAGCTGGCCGACGCCATGCTGAAGAGCCCGCAGCTCATCGAGGTCGCCCGCCGCAACACGGTCTCGGAAACCATCACCCACCGGGTGCACATGGTGCCGTCCGACCAGAAGCGCTACCTGCTGCTGCACCTGCTCAAGGAAGCGGAGCTCAAGCAGGTGCTGGTTTTCGTCGGCACCAAGTTCGGCACCAGCCGGCTCGCCACCTGGCTGACCCGCCAGGGGGTCAACGCGGCCGCCATCCACGGCGACAAGAGCCAGGCCCAGCGGACGGAGGCCCTGGAGGCCTTCAAGGCCGGCACCGTCCAGGTCCTCGTCGCCACCGACGTGGCTGCCCGGGGGCTCGACATCGACGACCTGCCCCACGTCATCAATTACGAACTGCCCCACGTGGCGGAGGACTACATCCACCGCATCGGCCGCACGGGCCGGGCCGGAAAGCACGGCGATGCGACCTCCCTGGTCAGCCCCGAGGAAAAGCCACGCCTGGCCGAGATCGAGAAGCTGATCAAGTTCAAGATCGACCAAGTGCCGATGCCCGGCTTCCGGACGGGTGGCTTCGACGAGCCCCGCGAGCGGGCCGCTGCCGGGGGGCATGGGCACAAGCACCGGGAACGGGAAAGGCATGGCCCGAAGTCTCCGGTGCAGCTGCCACCGCCGGTGGCCCACATCCCGGCGCCGGACGGCTTCGACTTCCGCAAGCCCTACGAACCAAAAGCCACCGAACCCGCGTTCACGGCCACCGGCGGGGAATCGAAAACCGAACCGCCGCCGCGCAGGCCCCTGCGGCCGGTCGCGGCGCTGCTGGGCGGTTTCGGCAAAAAGAATTCCTGAAGGGGGAACCACATGAAACTGGTTCGATTCGGTGCGCGCGGTCGCGAGAAGCCCGGCCTGCTCGACGGCCAGGGCGCGCTCCGGGATTTGTCGGGCATCGTGTCCTGCCTCGGCTGGGACGAGATCTCTCCGGCGGGCCTGCGCCGCCTCCAAGAGCTGAACCCTGAGTCGTTGCCCAAGGTGCGCGGCAAGCCGCGGCTGGGCGTCCCGTATGCGGGCATTTCCAAGATCGTCGCCATCGGCCTCAACTACCGGGACCACGCCCGCGAGTCCAACATGCCGATCCCCAAGGAGCCGGTGATCTTCATGAAGGCGACCACCTGCATCAACGGTCCCTTCGATCCCCTCCTCAAGCCTCCGGGCTCCGCCAAGATGGACTGGGAGGTGGAACTGGGGGTGGTCATCGGGCGCGAGGCGCGCCGCGTGGACGCCGCCCGGGGCCTGGACTACGTGGCCGGCTACTGCACCTTCAACGATGTCTCCGAACGGGCTTTCCAGCTCGAGATGGGCGGCCAGTGGGACAAGGGCAAGGGTTGCGACAGCTTCGGCCCCATCGGCCCCTGGCTCGTGACCCGCGACGAAGTGCCGGACCCGCAGAACCTGAAACTCTGGCTCGCCGTCAATGGGGAGCGGATGCAGGACAGCTCGACCGCCGAGATGATCTTCCCCGTCGCGGAACTGGTGAGCTACGTGTCCCGCTTCATGACCCTGAATCCCGGCGACCTGATCGTCACCGGCACACCGCCGGGCGTCGGCATGGCCCGCGGCCGTTTCCTGCAGGTGGGGGACGTGGTGACCCTGGGCGTCGAAGGGCTCGGAGAGCAGCGGCAGGTGGTCCAGGCGGCCTGATCACCACCCACGAGGTGCACGAAAAAGGGGGCCGAGGCCCCCTTTCGCATGCGCCGGGTGAAACTCAGGCGCGGGTGCGACGACGGGCGATGGCACCCATCAGGCCCAGGCCGGCCAGGAACATGGCATAGGTCTCCGGCTCCGGCACCGGAGCCGCGAGGTCGTAGACGTAGCTGACCGTCGCCTGCTTCCCCGCACCGATGTCGCCCAACCGGTAGGCCAGGGCGATGGTGTTGTCGCCGTTGCCGACGTTCATGCCGGACAGCAGGTTGTAGGGGTTGGAATCCCAGGAGGAGACGCTGGCCACCGAGTTGGAAAAGCTGCCGACGTCCGACATGGTGATGCTCAGGCCATTCAGGGCGACGGCGGTGACGCTGGCCTTGGGCCCGCCATTGACCGTGTTGGTCGTGTAGAAGCCGTGGCCGGTGGCGATGCCCTGGTCAGGATCGAAGCCCGCCGCATAGACGACGTTGGAGATCGTCTTTGTCGTCTTGTTCTTGAAGGTCACGTCCACGTGGACGGTCTTCTCGGCCTGGTCGAAATAGACGTTCTGCTGGAACGTCAGCCCGTAGGCCGTGCCCTTGGAGCTCACCGCCATCGGGAATCCGGCGGCACCGGACAGGTCGGTCGTCGTCACGCCGAAGGGGTTGTTGCCGTAGCTGTATCCGCCGGCGACGTCGAAGGAGCCGCCCGCACCGATGGCGTAGAAGGCGAAGGGGGTACCCGGCTGCATGAAATCCGAACCACCGAAGACGAGGCCCGTGCCGGTACTGTGGTTGATGAACTGTCCGCCATTGCTGATGCCCAGGGTGATGTAGTCGCCGGTCAGGGTGATGTCCGCCGCGAAAACGGCGCTGCTGCCGGCCAGGGCCAGGGAAGCAGCAAGGAGTTTCATTTTCATTTCATGACCTCTCGAGATGGATGATTTGTCAGGGGACCGGGAACAGGTCGGTCAATTCCGACGGATCGAATTCTCGAGGGGGCAGCCAGAACGGCCAATAGTCCGAATGGCCTAACGCCGTGAAAAAGTCACGGCGCGAAAAAGTCGCCGGGGCCGGTCAAGGCCCCTGCCTACAGGGCGCGAGCGTTTCGCAGGACCTTCCCACGAAACGCAGCCCCGGAACCTCAGGCCCTAAGTGCCGCCAAGACTTCGTCGAGCATCTTCTTCGCGTCGCCGAACAACATGCGGTTGTTGTCCTTGTAGAAGAGCGGATTGTCGACGCCCGCGTAGCCCGATGCCATGGACCGCTTCATCACGATCGAGGTCCTGGCTTTCCAGACCTCCAGCACCGGCATGCCGGCGATGGGGCTGGTCGGGTCGTCCTGGGCCGCGGGATTGACGATGTCGTTGGCGCCGATGACCATGGAGACGTCCGTGTCGGGGAAGTCCTCGTTGATCTCGTCCATCTCCATCACGATGTCGTAGGGCACCTTGGCCTCGGCGAGCAGCACGTTCATGTGCCCGGGCATGCGGCCAGCCACGGGGTGGATGCCGAAGCGCACATTCACGCCCTTTTCCCGCAAGTGCTTGGTGATCTCGAACACCGTGTGCTGGGCCTGGGCCACGGCCATGCCGTAACCGGGGACGATGATCACGTTCTTGGCTTCCCGCAGCAGCTCCGCAGTCTCGACCGCGCTGATCGGCGTGACCTCGCCGGCCGGCTGGGCGCCGCCCGCTGCCGGGGCCGCGCCGCCGCCGGTCCCGAAGCCGCCCGCGATGACGCTGATGAAGTTGCGGTTCATGGCACGGCACATGATGTAGGACAGGATGGCGCCGGAGGAGCCGACGAGGGCGCCGGTCACGATCAGCAGGTCGTTGGAGAGCATGAAGCCGGTGGCCGCCGCCGCCCAGCCGGAGTAGCTGTTGAGCATAGAGACGACGACCGGCATGTCGGCGCCGCCGATGGCCATGACCATGTGGATGCCGAAGAGCAGCGAGATCACGGTCATCACGATCAGCGGCACCATCCCTGAGGCCATATCGTGGGCGTTGATGAACTCACGGCCATACCAGACCACGACCAGCAGGCCGACGAGGTTGATCCAGTGCCGGCCCGGGAGCAGCATGGGCTTGCCGCCAATCTTTCCCGAGAGCTTGCCGAAGGCGATCACCGAGCCTGAGAAGGTGATGGCGCCGATCAGGATGCCGATGTAGATCTCGATTTCGTGGATGGTCTTCTCGGCGCCCTGCAGCGGCGACGAGGTGTCGATGTAGCTGGCGAAGCCCACCAGGCAGGCGGCGAGGCCCACGAGGCTGTGCATCAGCGCGACCAGTTCGGGCATCTGCGTCATCTGAACGGTGCGCGCCGCGTAGAGGCCGATGCTGCCGCCGACCACCATGGCACCAACGATCCAGGGGATGCCGGCAGCCGTGACGCTGGGGCCGAGGATGGTGGCCAGCACGGCGATGGCCATGCCGATGATGCCGTAGAGGTTGCCGCGGCGGGAGGTTTCCGGATTGGAAAGCCCGCCCAGGCTGAGGATGAAGAGGATGATGGCACCGATGTAGGAGACGGTGGCGAGGCTGGAAGTCATGTCCGTACTCCTCCGGTCACTTGCGGAACATGGCCAGCATGCGCCGCGTCACCGCGAAGCCGCCGAACATGTTGATGGTGGTGAGGGCGATGCCGACGACGGCCAGCCAGCGGATCCACTCGTCGGGACGGCCGCCGGTGCCGCTTTCCGGCGGCGCGATCTGGATCAGGGCGCCGATGGCGATGATGCTCGAAATGGCGTTGGTGACGCTCATCAGGGGGGTATGCAAGGCCGGCGTCACGTTCCAGATCACCATGTAGCCAACGAAGCAGGCCAGCACGAAGACGGTGAAATGGCTCAGGAAGGCGGCCGGCGCAAAGGCGCCGACGAACCAGAAGGCCAGGGCCCCGATGCCGAAGACCATGGCCAGGCTGCCCGCCGACATGGGCTCACCCGCCCCGTGGCCATGCCCCTTCGGGGCCGGCGGCGGAGCCGCGGGCTTGGCCGCCTGGGGCGCTGCCGCCGGCAGCTTGGGCGGCGGCGGCGGCCAGGTGATGCTGCCTTCCTTGATCACCGTCAGGCCGCGGATCGCGTCGTCCTCCATGTTGACGTCGATGACGCCATCCTTGGTCTTGCACAGTTCCTCGGTCAGGCGCAACAGGTTCGTGCCGTAGAGGGTCGAGGACTGCTTGGCCAGCCGGCCCACCAGGTCGGTGTAGCCGACGATGGTGACGCCGTGCCTGACCACCGCCTTGCCGGGTTCTGTCAGCTCGCAGTTGCCGCCCTGCTCGGCCGCCATGTCGACGATGACGCTGCCCGGCTTCATGCTCTGCACCATCTCGGCCGTGATCAGCCTGGGCGCCGGCTTTCCGGGGATCAGGGCGGTGGTGATGATGATGTCCACCTCCCGGGCCTGCTTGGCGTACATCTCCCGCTGGGCCTGCTGGAAACCCTCGCTCATGACCTTGGCGTAGCCGCCGCCGCCGGAACCCTCTTCCTCGTACTCGACCTTCACGAACTCGCCGCCCAGGGACACGACCTGGTCGGCCACCTCGGCGCGGGTGTCGTTGGCCCGCACGATGGCGCCCAGGCCGGCGGCAGTGCCGATCGCCGCCAGGCCCGCCACGCCGGCCCCGGCGATGAAGAGCTTGGCCGGCGGAACCTTGCCCGCCGACGTGATCTGGCCGGTGAAGAAGCGGACGAAGGCGTGGGCGGCCTCGATCACGGCACGATAGCCGGCAACACCGGCCTGGGAGGTCAGCGCATCCATCTTCTGGGCGCGCGAAAGCTGCCGCGGCAGCGAATCGATGGCCAGGACCGTGGCCTTCCTGGCCGCCAATTGCTGCATCAGTTCCGGATTCTGGGCCGGCCAGACGAAGGAAATCAGGGTGCCGCCCTCGCGCATCAGGGCGACTTCCTCGGTGCTGGGCGGCCGCACCTTGAGGACGATGTCCGAGTTCGCCCACAAATCGGCCGCGCCGGATGCGATGTCGGCCCCGGCGGCCCGGTAGGTGTCGTCCGCAAAGTTCGCCGCCTCGCCGGCGCCGCTTTCCACCCTGACGCGGAAACCCAGCTTGATCAGTTTCTCGACGACGTCGGGAACGGTGGCGACACGCTTTTCGCCGGGAAAAATCTCGCGTGGAATACCGATGGTGGCGGACATCTGACCCCCTGGGATTTGTCTGGATCGGGTTATATAGTGGAACCGGTTAAATGGCCGCGAACCGCGCGCGAAGGCTGGCCGGCGGCGACCGAACCGGGCGATCATACCCAAAATCAGGCCTTTTTTTGAAGAAAGCGCGGTACCCCATGGCCAGACACAAACGGCGTTCCAGCAAGGCCGGCCTGCCTCCCGGCAGCCTCGTCCACCTCGGTGAAAGGAAGACGGACCACCCGGCCATATCGCTGATGGAATACGATGCCGGAGACTTGGTGGAAACACTTTTTTCCAGCCTTGCCGAGGCCCAGGCCTACCGGCCCCGGCTACCCAAACTCTGGTTGAACCTTCATGGCCTTCACGAACCGGAAGTCATGACGGAGATCGGCAATCGCTTCCACCTGCACCCGCTGGTCCTGGAGGACATCCTCAACACCGACCAGCGCCCCAAGGTGGACGATTACGGCGATTACCTCTACATCGTTGCCCGCTTCTTCGACTACGACCCGGCTGCCATGGCCATGTCCTCGGAGCAGGTCAGCATCATCCTCGGGCGCAGTTTCGTGCTGACGTTCCAGGAGCGGCCGACAGGCTCCTTCGGGCCGGTCCGCGACCGCCTGCGCCAGGACCGGGGCCAGATTCGCCGCCTGGGCACGGACTACCTCGCCTACTCGCTGCTGGACACCCTGGTGGACCGCTATTTCTCGGTGCTCGAACAGATAGGGGAACGCACGGAACAACTGGAGGACGCCCTGCTCGCCCAGGCCCGGGCCGGGCAATTGCAGGTCCTGCACCAGTTGAAGCGGGATGCGCTGATCCTGCGGCGGGCGGTCTGGCCCCTGAGGGAGGTGGTGAATACGCTGGCCCGCGCCGATACGACCTTCTTCCAGCCCGAGACTCTCCCCTACCTGCGGGACGTCTACGACCACACCGTGCATGTCATCGAGTCCCTGGAGGGAATCCGGGACCTGATCGCCGGCCTGCTGGACGTCTACCTCTCGGCCATCAGCAACCGTGTGAACCAGGAGGTGCGGGTTCTGACCGTGATCGCGGTGATCTTCATGCCGGCAACGCTGATCACGGGAATCTTCGGCATGAACTTCAAGGCCATGCCCCTGCTCGACCTCGCCAACGGCTTCTATTTCGCCCTGGGGGGCATGGCGGTCATCGCCACCACGTTCGCCACCCTGTTCTGGCGGCGAAAGTGGCTGCAATGAGCAACGCCGCCCGGGCCGGGCCTCGGCCGCCGGTGCCGACGGGCGACGGCAGGGTCAGGAGGTCTTGCGGCCGACGGCCGGCGCCGGCGGCTTCTCGACTTCCTTGAGCCGGACGATCGCCAGCGAACAGTTGTCACCGCGGCCCTGGGCCCGGTCACGGGCCGTATTGATGAAGATCTCGGCCGCCTGGCGGGGCGGGAACTCGGTCACGACGCGGGAAATCTCATCCACGGAGAAATAGGCCCACAGGCCGTCGGAACACAGCAGGAAGCAGTCCCCCGCCACCAAAGGCGCCGTTTCCCCGAAATCGATCTGCGGCGGCTCCGGTTCGCCCAGGCAGGAAAGCAGGATGTTCTTGTTCGGGTGCTTCTCGGCCTGTTCCTCCGTCAGATAACCCTTGCGGATCAGGTCACCCACGTAGGAGTGGTCCTGGGTCCGGGCAATCAGCTGCCCGTCCCGGAAATGGTAGATGCGGGAATCGCCGCAGTGGGCCCAATCGGCCCGCCCCGGTTGCAGGACCAGCACGCAGGCAGTGCTGTGGGGGTCCTGTTCGCTGGTGTATCGGGTCAGCTTGATGCCATCGTGGCCGTCGCGGATGGAGGCCGCCAGCATGTCCCGCGGTTGCTCGGCGATGCCGAAGCCGTCGAAGTTGTTGCGGGAGGAATGAACCACCTGCTCCGCCGCCAGGGCGCCGCCGGTATGCCCTCCCATGCCGTCGGCCAGGACCGCCAGCAGCAGGCCCCGGCGGGTGGGGTGGGCGAAGATGCCGACCCGGTCCTGCTGTTCCTTCCGGTCGCCGATATGCTGCGCGGCGCAGGTTTCTATGCTGAGAGCCATGGCGTCGATTATAGAAGGGGGTTGCCGGGGACCGCGGGCGCCGGACTCAGACGAGTTTCCTCAGCAGCGCCAGCATCCGGTCGAAGGTCTTGCCGTAGGGTGGATAGAAAAGGGCGGCGCCATTCAACCGCGACTGGAAGAAAACCGGTTTTTCCTTTGAGAAGGTCAGGAAGCCCGCCTCGCCGTGATAGGAGCCCTGGCCGCTGTCGCCGACACCGCCGAAGGGCAGGTCCTCCTGCGCGATGTGCCAGAGCGTATCGTTGATCGTCACGCCACCGGCGATGGTTTCGGCCAGAACCCGGTCCCGGTGGGCATTGTCCGTCCCGAACCAATACAGGGCCAGGGGGCGCGGGCGCCGATTCACGTAATGGATCGCCTCCCCGATGTCGCCGACCCTCACCACGGGCAGCACGGGCCCGAAGATCTCCTCGTCCAGCACGGCCATGCCATCCGCCGCGTCGAGGACGAGTTGCAGCGGCATCTTGCGCCCGGCCGGGTCGAAGTCCTCGTTGCCCGGATTCACCTCGAGCACCTTCGCGCCCTTGGTCCTGGCGTCGTCCAGCAAGCGGGCCAGCCGCCCGAAATGGCGGTCGCTGACGATGCTCGTATAGTCGGCATTGCCGGCCATGGCCGGATAAAGCCGGGCGACCGCCCGGCGCAGGGCGGCCACCAGGGCCTCCTCCCGCTCCCGGCCACCGCCGACGATGAGCACGTAATCGGGTGCGATGCACGTCTGGCCTGCATTCAGCAGCTTGCCCACCGCCAGCTTGAGGGCGACCTGCTCCAGCTCGCAACTCTCGTCCAGGATGGCCGGGGACTTGCCGCCCAACTCCAGGGTCACGGGGGTGAGATTGGCGGCGGCCGCCTGGGCCACCAGCCGCCCGACGGCGGTCGACCCGGTGAAAAAGAGGTGATCGAAGGGCAAGTTGACGAACTGGCGGCCGACCTCCGCATCGCCGGTGACCACCGCCACTTCCTCGGGCGCGAAGAACTCCGCCACCATCCCGGCAAAGAGTTCGGAGAAGCGCGGCGTCAATTCCGAGGGCTTGATCATGGCCCGGTTGCCGGCGGCCAGCGCCTCCGTGGCGGGGGCCACGGCCAGCTGGAAAGGATAGTTCCACGGGCTGACGATCCCTATCACCCCCAGCGGCTGGCGAAGGACCCGGACGTAGCCGGGACGAAAATGGAGGGCTGTCGACGGCTTGCGGGGCCGCATCCAGCGGCCGAGCTTGCGCCGGGCATAGCGGATGCCGGCGAGGACGACGAACATCTCCGCCAGTTCCGTCTCCTGGCGGGAGCGGTTGCCGAAATCCGCGGAGATCGCCTCGGCCACCTGCCGACCGTACTTCTGCGTCATCGCCTCCAACCGGGCCAGCCGGTCGTCGCGGACCTCCCTCGACGGATTGGAATCCGCCTCGAAGGCCCGGCGCTGCGCGGAAAACCGTTCCTGCATGCTCACCACCGGATCCCTGGCACCCATTTCGTTCTCCATTCAGTGGCCCTCGCAGACGCGTTGCAGGGCGTTGGGGTCATCCACGATTCCCTCGCGGCGGAAGTCCGACATCACGCGGCTGACCGTCTCGGTGGTCAGGTCGAGCAGTGCCGCCATTTCCTCGCGGCCCATCAGTCCGTCCGGATCGCCTTCCGTGGCACGGCTGACGAAGAGGAGGTAGTTGGCCACCCGCTCACGGGCCCGCCCGGACGACATCCGCGTGATCACGGTATCCGCCTGGTCCAGGCAATGCTGCCAATGGGCGATCAATTCCCGATGCATGCACTGGGAATGGGCGTCCAGGTTCTCCAGCAGGCGCGTCGGCAGGATGCAGGCCTCGACCTCCTCCACGGCCAGGGCCGAGTGCCGATAACGGCCATCCACGAGCACCTCGAGTCCAAGGGCATCGGCGTGGGTCATGAGCCGAACGGTACGCCGGATGCCACTTTCGTTGTCATGCACCAGCTTGACCAGGCCCCGTCGAATCACGAATACCCTCTTGCCGGCCTCGTTCTGGGCGAAAATTTCCGAACGCGCGGGAAAGATCGCCAATTCGACCTCCTGCAGCAGGGCGTCCAGCTTCCCCATGGGGATGTCGCCGCTCGCCGCCATCTTCCTGACCGAACATTGCGCACACTCGGGGGACCTCACGCGCTTGGCGAAGGCACAGATACCGCTGATCACGCTCGAAATCTCCGCTCTGACCGGGTGGGCCGAATACCCCCCGCGGTGAAAACCATCCTGCCGAATCCTATCACCCCGCCCGCCTTCGCGCAGTGCGATGACGTCGGCACCGCCGCCTGACAAAAATCACTTCGGGAGGAGCTCGATTGGGCGGTAAAATTGCGCGATTGCAGAGCAACATATGCGCGGATTCGCCGCCCCGGGGCTGGCTGGCGACCGAAGGGGATTCCTGATGAAGATGCGAAAGTTGTGCGCCTGCCTGCAGGTCGCCTTGGGTTCGGCCCTGATGGCCGGCGCCGTCGCGCCATGGCCCGCCCTTGCCAACCCGAAGAACCCCTCGGTCGTGCTGGGAACCGCCACCTTCTCCCGCCCGGACGGCAATACCCTGCTGGTCAGGAATTCCAATGGCGCCCTGATCAACTGGCAGAGTTTCTCCATCGGCCTCCGGGAAACGACCCGGTTCGAACAGCCGTCGGCCTCCAGCGTGGTCTTCAACAAGGTGAGCGGCGGCGAGATTTCCAGCATTTTCGGCCAGTTGCAGTCCAATGGCCGGGTCTTCCTGATCAACCCCAGCGGGATCCTCTTCGGCCGCGACGCCCGCGTGGACGTGGCGGGACTCGTGGCCTCCTCGCTCAACATCTCCGACGCGGACCTCGTCGCCGGACGGCTCAAGTTCTCGGGAGGGCTGCGGGCAGGCAAGGTCGTGAACGAAGGACTGATCCGCAGTTCCGCCGGAGGGCATGTCGTCCTCGTGGGCCGCAATGTCGAGAACCGCGGCATCATCGAGTCCCCCGAGGGCAAGGTCCTGCTGGTTGCGGGCGGCAAGGCCCATCTCGGCAGCCTCGACCCGGATGCCGTCAGTTTCGAAGTCAACGCTCCCAGCGACTCGGTGCTCAACCTGGGTCGCATCGAGGCCGCCGGCGGCGCGGTCGGCGTATTCGCAGGCACACTGCGCCACAGCGGCGAGATCCGCGCCGATGGCCTCGGCGTCGACGGCGCCGGGCGGGTCGTCCTGCGGGCCAGGAACGACCTGCGCCTGGAGGACGGCAGCCTGACCAGTGCCTCCGGCGCCCATGGCGGCGGTTCCGTCCACGTACGGGCGAAGAACATCGAACTGGCGTCCGGTGCCCGCATCTCGGCCGACGCGACGCGCGACGGCGACGGTGGCCGGGTGATCCTGTTCGCCGACCAGGTGGGCCTGATGCACGGGCAAATCGCAGCCCGAGGCGGCGCCGAGGGGGGCGACGGCGGTTTCGTCGAAACCTCGGCGGGGATCCTCGACGTGGCCGGCCTCAAGCTCGACCTCAAGGCGCCGAAGGGCGAAGGCGGGCAATGGCTCATCGACCCCTACAACATCGCCATCGTCGCCGGGACGGTGATCAGCGGCTGCGCGGGCCCCACGACCTTCAAGGTGTTCTGCAGCAACTCGCAGATCGGTGCCGACCTGATCATGGACCAGTTGAACGCAGGTACCAGCGTCAGCATCAGCACCAGCGGTGACGGCCACGGGACCGACCCCGGGACGATCCACATCGGTGCCGCCATCGCCAAGACGGCCGGTGCCAACGCCAGCCTGAGTTTCAGCGCCTCCGCCGGCATCACCGTGGCGGCCCCGATCACCTCCACCGCCGGCACCCTGAACACCACGCTCAGCGGCGGCAGCGGCGCGGTGGCGGTCGGCGCCGCCATCGACACCAATGGCGGCAGCTTCAGCGCCTCCACGTCCGGCACCTTCGCCAACAGCGCCCCGATCTCCACCGGCGGCGGCAATTTCAGCGTCAGCGCGTCCGGCGGCAGCACCCTCGGCAGTGCCATCAACGCCGGGCTGGGTGCCGTCAGCCTCAGCGGCGCCAGCGCGACCGTCGCCGGCACCGTCACGGGCGGCGCCTTCAGCACGAATCTGTACGGTGCGGGTGGCTTCAATATCGCCGCTGGCGGCTCGGTGGCGTCGAATTCAGGCAACGTGTCCATCGTCGCCGACAGCGTGGACCTGGCAGGCAACCTGGTCGGCACCGGCCAAGTCGGCTTTCGGCCCTACACCTGGTGGCACAGCGTCGAACTGGGCGCCGAAGTGGCAGGACGACTCTCCCTGACCAGCGCCGAACTGAACCGGGTCACCACCGGGCCGGCCAGCGGCATTTACGTGTATCAGGGCTATTGGGCCGGCAACATCAACATCGGCGGCGCCATCGCGCCCGCCGGCACCAACATCCTCTGGCTGGATTCCCAGAACACGGTCACCCAGTCGCCGGGCGCCACCATCACCGTGGACAGCCTGCGCCTGACCGCCTCCGGCAACGTCACGCTGACCGAGGCCAACAGCCTCTCGACCGTGGCCGGATCCGCCAGCTACACCTCGCTGCACAGCGTCCTGCCCCTGACCGTCGGTACCGTATTGGGCCACTCCGGGCTGAGCATGGACGGCCTGACCCTGACGGCGCCCTCGATCACTTTCAGCCAGGCCAGCACGATCGGCGACAACCTGGTCCTGAACACCAACGACCTGACGGTCGCCGCCGCCGTCTCGGCCGGTTCCCAGATCAGCATCCTGCGGACCTCGGCCGGCGACGTCGAACTCGGCGCCAAGCCGGGCGGCGGCATCCTCGGCCTCGATGCCACCGACATCGCCAATCTCGACACCCCGTTCCTTCTGATCGGCGGCACCAACGTCGGGACGATGACGGTCAGCGCGCCGGTCGCCGCCGACGTCGGGCACCTGACGGCCAAGGCCGGCCAGTTCGACCTGGCCGGCGGCGGCTCCCTGAGCAATACGGGGCACCTCAGCGTCCTCGCCGACGACGCGGACCTGGCGGGCACCCTGTCCAGCACCGGCGGCGATGTGCTGCTGGCGCCGCGCACCGCCGGCCGGGCAGTCGAGGTCGGCACGTCCGGCTCCTGCGCCAGCGCCCTCTGCCTCGATGGGGCCGAGCTGTCAACGATCAGCACCGGCGGCGCCGGCTGGCTGAAGCTGGGCAACGAGCTCAGCGGCAGCCTGACTGTCGTCTCCGGCACCAGCATCGGCGGCGCCCGCCTCGCCCTGGCCGGCAGCGGCATCCTGATCGACAGCGGCGCCGACATCAGCCTCTCCGATGCCCTGAGCCTGAAGGCCGACGACCTGAGCATCGATCCCTCGGCGGCCCTGGCGGCCACCAGCACCATCGAGATCCTCCGGCGCAGTGTCGGCGACATGGATCTGGGCAGCAAGCCCGGCGGCGGCGTGCTGGGGCTCACCACGGGCGAACTGAACCGCCTGTTCACCGACAAGCTGGTGGTCGGCGACCTCAACACCGTGAATCTCACCATCAGCCAGCTCCTCACGACCGGCGCCGGCGAGGCCTTCGAGAACGTGACCGGCAACCTTGCCCTGGCTGGCCGCAACCAGGTTTTCAATGCCACCGTGCTCCCCGCCGCCGACCTGCTGCTGGTCGGCTCCGAGGGCATCACCGTGAACGGCCTGGAGACCATCGGCTCCGGGGCCGCCAGCAGCACCCTCACGATCCGCCATTTCAATTCGGCGTCGGGCGACATCGAACTGGGCAGCTTCTGCGGCGGCGGCGCCCTCTGCGTGGACACGGCGACCCTGGCCAAGCTGACCCCGGGCGCCAGCACCACGCTCCGTGTCGAGGGCGGCACCCTTCACATCAACGACGACATCGCGCCCAGCGCCACCAACGTGGTGCTGCAGGCCGGCGATGCCTCGAACTACGGGGTGATCGCCTCCGACGCGACGATCACGGCGACGAACCTGGCCGCGGTCGGCGCCAATGGCGTCAGCCTGACCTTCGCCAACAACGTCACCGGCAGCTTCGCCGCCTCGTCCCTCTACGGCGACATCGCCTTCACGAATGCGGCCGGCAGCGTCACGATCGGCACGGTGGCAGGTGTCTCCGGCGTCCGGGCCAACACCACCTACGGCGGCGGCAACCTCAGCCTGACGGTCGATGACCTGAACGTGACGCAGCCGATCCAGGCCCTGGGGGGCACGGTGCAGATCGACCGCTACACCCCCGGCAATGCCGACCTGGGCGCCGGAACCGGGCCGGGCCTCAAGCTCGCCTCCGCCGAGATGAACCTGATCTCGGCCGATACCCTGCGCCTGGGCATGGCGGCCACCCTCGGCACCGTCAACGTAACGGGGCCGCTGAACAGCGGACTGGCCCTGGCGAATATCGGGAACCTCTCGATACGGGGGAACAGCTTCAACGTGCCCAACGCCATCGCGACGACCGGCTTCCTGGAGTTCATCGGCAACATCGGCACCGCCGACATGACGCTCACCGAGCAGTTGAACGGGGATACGGTCTATCTGGCGGTGGCGAACCTGGCCATCAGCGGCCTGGGGGGCATCGCCGGCACGACGAGCGTCAACATCGCCGCCTCGGCCGCCGTCGACCTCGGCGGCGCCGACGTGGCGGGCACGACCCTCGGCCTGACGGCCGCCGAGTTGTCGACCATCTCCTCGCCCACGTTCGGAATGAGTGCCGGGTCGGGGTCGTTCAACGTCACGGCGCCCGTCGCCTACGGCGCCGGCAACCTGTCTTTCCAGTCCCATGGCCCCCTCAACATCAACCAGCCGGTGAGCGTGACCGCCGGCGAGTTGCAGATGATGTCCGACAGCATGAACATCAATGCCGCCGTGTCCGCAAGCGGCCGGGTCTGGATCTCCCACATCACCGGGTCCACCGACGTGGATCTCGGCACCAAGACCGGCGGCAAGCTCGGCCTGACGGCGGCCGAATTGAACAGGATCACCACGACCGACCTGGAATTCCAGGGCAACGACGTGGCGGTAACGGCCCTGCTCGACAAGTCGGCCGGAGGTGCCCTCGAGCACGTGGGCAACCTGGCCATAGGCAGCGAAAGCATCAACGTCGCCGCCGGCGGCATCGATGCGGGCGCCGGCAACATCCGGTTCTCGGCCAACAGCATGAACGTGGCAGCGCCGGTGACCACCACGGGCAACGTGCTGCTGTCCGTGCAGAGCGGTGGCCGAAGCGTCACCCTGGGCTCGGAGGTGGCCGGGCAGCTCTCCCTGACCGATGCGGAACTGGACCAGTTCTCGACCCCGTCCCTGTCCATCCAGGGCTACGGCATCCAGATCGCCGCACCCCTGTCCTTCGCACCCGGCAGCCTGCCCCTGGTCGCCCTCAAGGCCCTGAGCACCAGCATCAACCAGTCCGCAGGTGCCACGGTGTCGGCCAGCAACCTCGCCCTGACGGCGATTTCCGGCGTCAGCATGGGCGAGGCCAATGCCGTCGACACCCTGGCCGGCTCAACGACCGGCTACAACGCCAGCTTCTCCTTCAACAACGGCGCCACGCCCCTGACGATAGGCAGCGTGGCCACGGAAACCGGCATCCACCAGACCTACTACTACGGCAGCCTCACCCTCACGGCCAACGACCTGACCATCGCCCAGCCGGTCGTCTCCAACACCTACGGCAGCATCGTCATCAACGCCGACACCCTCGCCATCGGCGCCTCCGTGACCAGTTCGGGGGCCAATACGACGATACGCCCCCTGACCGCCGGGCGGGAGATCGACTTCGGCACCGAGACGGCGGGCAAGCTGTCGCTGACCAGCGCCGAACTGGGCTTCGTCTCCGCCAGCAACTTCTATCTCGGCAGCACGGCCACCGGCAACGTGACGGTTTCGGCCGCCACCACGGCCCCCGGGACCGTCCAGGTCACCTCCGGCGGCATCCTCGCCGTCAATGCCCCCTTCACGGCCACCAACCTCACCTTCGTCGCCGACGACATGGACATCGGCGCCCTGGTCACCGCCTCCGGCAAGACCGTGACCCCGATGACGGCCGGCCGGGAGATCGACCTCGGCAGCGAGACCGCCGGCAAGCTGTCGCTGACGGCCGCCGAGATCGCCAACTTCAATGCCGGCGGCAACCTGGTCATCGGCAATTCGGGTTCCGGCAACATCACCGTCACGGCACCCATCGCCTGGGCCGGCCCCAACCTGCGCTTCATGACCGCCCAGGGCGTCGTCGACGGCAATGCGAGCGGCATCGACATCACCACCCCCTATCTGGAGATCTACCGGGGTACCGGGGTCGGCGCCGGCAATCCGCTGGAAACCGCCTTGAGCAACCTGTACGTGGACGCCGGCGCCGGCGATGTCCTGGTCAACAACACCTCCGGCAGCCTCGGCGTCCAGGTGGGCACCACGACCGGCAGCATCGCCATCTCCAATACCGGCAGCCTGAACACCTCGAGCAGCATGGCCGCCTCCGGCGGCTCCATCACCCTCAGCGGCAGCAGCGTCAATCAGGGCGGCAACCTGTCGGCCGACATCGCGGTGGATGTGACCGCCACCGCCGGCGCGATCAACATGGGCACCCGCAGCACCACCGCCCCCAGCATCCACTACCGGGCCACCGGCAACATCACGGTCGGCGTGCTGACCGGCACCGCGGTCACTGTAGACAGCGGCGCCGACATCAGCGATGCCAACGGCGACTGGACACGCGACGTGGTCGCCGACTCGGCCACCCTCATCGCTGCCGGGAACCTGGATATCGACGTCCGGGCCCCCGCCCAGTCCATCTCCGTCGGCGGCACGTCCACGGTCCGCGACATGTCCTGCTCGATCGCGCCCCTGCCGGTCGAGGCCCCCCCGGTGGACATCTGCACCCTCGACCCGTCGCTCTGCTCAGCGCCGCCGCCGCCCTCGGTCGGACCGGCGGTATCCCTGGCACCGCCCGCCGAGGAAGACAAGAAGCGGAGGCTCAAGCAATGCCGGTAACCACACCCAACCGTACAACCGGCCGATCCATGGCGGCCGCCCTCGCCGCCCTGTCGGCCGGCGCCGTCCTGGCCGGCGAAGCGGGCCAGGTGGTCTATTCCACCGGCGCCGTCAGCGTCCAGCAGGGCAGCACGATGCGCATGGCCGGGCGCGGCGACAGCATCCAGGAAGGGGATGTGGTGACGACGGGCAGCAAGGCCTATGCCGTCGTCGAACTGAAGGACGGCACGCGCATGACCCTGCGGCCCGATACGGTGTTCGGCGTCTCCCGCTTCGCCCACGGCGCCGGCGAGGAGAACGCCGTGCTGCGCCTGTTCAAGGGCGGCATGCGGGCCGTGACCGGCCTGATCGCCAAGCGCAATCCCCAGGACGGCGTGCGGATCGACACGGCAACGGCGACCATCGGGATACGCGGTACCGATTTCGACGCCCGCCTTTGCGGCGCCGATTGCGGCGAGGACGCCCGGCGAGGCCCGGCCGCCGTGGCGCAGGCCGTCCCGGCCGGCGGCGGCGCCCCGGTATCGCCCGTCGCTGCCCGCGTGGCCCTGGTCAAGGGTGAGTTGAAGGCCACCGGCAGCGACGGCAATTCGCGGACCGTGCTGGCCGGCGGGCCGATCTACAGCGGCGACACCCTGCAGACGGCGGGCGGCAGCCACGCGGTCCTCGCCTTCAACGACCAGTCCAAGGTCACCCTGCAATCGGACACCCGCTTCCAGGTCTCCGATTTCCGCTGGGATCCGGCCAAACCCAAGGAGAGCAGCGCCTTTTTCAGCCTGTTGAAAGGCGGCCTGCGGGCGGTGACCGGGTTGCTCGGCCGCTCCGACCCGAGCCGCGTGAAGTTCGAAACCAGCGTGGCCACCATCGGGATCCGCGGCACGGGTATCGATGCCCTGTGTACCGGCCTGTGCGCCGAGGGACGTCCGCCGGCCGGCCAGGCCCGCGGCCCGGGCGACGGCCTTTTCGTGCACGCCTGGCAGGGCCAGGCCGAAATCCGCGCCGGCAACCGGACCTTCCTGGTGGACACCCATCGCGTCCTGTTCTTCGCCGCGAACACGGACAGGGCGATCCCCCTGCCCCAGCTGCCGGCCTTCCTCCGCGACAACACGGCACCGCGGCCGGACGGCGTTCAGGTCAATTTCCAGCAACTCTTCGGTACCCAGAGCCGGGACGAACGCCAGCCCGGACTCTACCTGACGGTGCGGGACGGCCACGTGGTCCTCGCCCAGGGCGAACGCCGCCTGGACCTGGGCGCCGGCGAGTCGGGCTTCGCCGACCCGCTGGGCCGGGAGCTGGTACGCCTGGACCGTTCGCCCGGCTTCCTCCAACTGGATCCCTTCCCCCGGCCGGACCGCCTGGGCGAGAGGCCGCCGGCGCCGTTCAGGGCCCCCGGCGGCAATGACGAATGCGAAATGTGAACCGCCCATGAAGATGCCCCGCTTCGCCACCCGGCAAATCCCCGCGATCCTCCTCCTGGCCCTGGCGGCCGGGACCGCCTCGGCCCAGGGGGCGGCGCCGGCCGTGCCGGAGGTCAGCCTCACCGTGTCCGCCTATCGGGTCGAGGGAACGAATCCGCTGACCGCGGAGCAGACCGCCGCCATCCTCCAGCCTTTTCTCGGCGAACACCATGGCATCGCCGGCATCGAGGCAGCGGCCGACGCCCTGGAGCAGGCCCTGAAGGAAGCGGGCTACAGCTTCCACCGGGTCAGCGTGCCGCCCCAGACCCCCGACGGCGGCGTGGTCGCCCTCCGCATCGTCCATTTCACGGTTGGCGAGGTCGCCGTCAAGGGCAACCAGTTCTTCAGCCGGGAGGAGGTCCTGGCCACCCTGCCCGGCCTGACGCCCGGCGAATCGCCGGACATGGAAACCCTCGGCCGGGCCCTGGCCCTGGCCAACGAGCATCCGGCCCATTTCTACGGCCTGACGATGAAGGAAGGAAGCGCACCGGATACCGTCGACGCGGAGATCCGGGTCAGCGACGCCGATCCGGACCAGGGCTATCTGAGCTTTTCCAACACCGGCAACCGGCAGACGGGTGAAAGCCGCCTGACGGCCGGCTACCAGTGGGGCAATCTGTGGGGGCTGGACCACGTGGTGAGCGCCAGCTACACGACCTCGCCGGAGAAGCTCGACCAGGTGCGGCAATACGGCTTGAACTACCGGATTCCCTTTTATGCCCTGGGAGGCTCCCTGTCTGCCTTCTACGTCAATTCGGACGTGGACGCCGGGCGGGTCGCGGACACCTTCGACGTCAATGGCCGCGGCGAGTTCATGGGCCTCAGCTACGTGCATCTGCTCGACCGGATCGGCGACTACAGCCAGCGGCTGACCGTATCGATCGAGGACAAGCTGTTCGACAACCGGGTGACCGCCCTCGGAACGCCGCTGGGCGCGCCGCCCTACCGGACCCGCCCCCTGACCCTGCGCTACAACGGTCGCCTGGATGCCCTCTGGGGAGGCCTGGGCTTCTACCTCGAGGCAGCCACCAACCTGCGTGGCGGCGCCCACAACACGGAGCAGGCGACCGTGGCGAACCGCCAGGACGCGGTGCGCCGCTTCCGCATCCTCCGCTATGGCATCGACATGAGCGTCGCCCTGGCGCCCGACTGGACCCTGACCACGCGCCTGCGCGGCCAGGACTCACGCCGTGCCGTGGTCCAGGGGGAACAGTTCGGCATCGGCGGCGCCAATTCGGTCCGCGGCCTGACGGAACGCGAGTTCGCCGGGGACCGGGGCCAGACCCTCAGCTTCGAGCTGGCCACGCCGAAGCCCCTGGAGGACCTGCAACCCATCGTGTTCGTCGATCTCGGCCAGGCGAAGAACATCGTCACCGCGGTCGGCGAGCGGGGCGCCGAGAGCGTGGCCACGATAGGCGCCGGGCTGCGCTGGACACCCCAGCGCAACCTGTCGGTCAAGCTCGATGCCGGCCACGTCCTCTACGGCGTCACCGGGGGGACCGACAAGTACAACTTCCGCGGCCACCTGTCGGTGGTCTACCGCTTCTAGGAGCCGGCATGCAGATCGGGCGAGGCTACGACCAGGTCGCCATGGGCGACCGCTTCGATTCGGGGATGACCCTCACGGAAACCCACATCGTGCTGGGGGCCGGCCTGTTCGGCGACTTCAACCCCCTGCACATCAACGAGGGCTTCGCGGCATCCTCGCACTTCAAGGGCCGCGTCGCCCATGGCTACCTGACCAGCAACGTGCTGGCCGCGCAGCTGGGGATGATCTTCCACGGCACGGCCCTGGCCTACGTCGAGCACCACGTGCGCTTCACGGCGCCGGTGAGGGCGGGGGACACCCTGTCGGTCAGCTGGGTGGTGACGGCGCGGGAAGACAAGCCGAAGTGGAACGGCGGCGTCGTCACCCTCGACGGGCGCTGCACCAACCAGGACGAGGTCGTCGTCGCGACGGCCGAAGGCAAGATCCTGGTGCGCAACGCCTGATCGGCGCTTACGGCGGCGCCGGTTTCCCGCCGCTGCCGAACACCCGCTTGGCGGCGGCGACCAGGACGAACACCTGCTCCCCCGTCAATTCCGGAAACGCCTCGTGCACGGCCCGGTAGGCCAGGTGCTCGTGGCCATGTCCTCCCCAGTCGTTCTTCGGATCGAAAAAGGGTTCCAGGACGTCGTAGGCCTGCGCGAATATCTCCCGCAGGCGCCGGTTGACCCGCCGGTCACCGTCCGACGGTCGTTCTTCGGTCATGCTCATGCCTCCCCTTGCCGCCCTGCCGCGCCATTGCGCTCCCGCAGGACCTTGCGCTGCACCTTGCCCGTCGTGGTCATCGGCAGGGCCTCGATGAAGGCCACCTGCCTCGGCACCTCATAGGGCGCGAGGGATTGTCGCACATGGGACTGGAGTTCGGCCTCCAGCGCCACGGACGCCTGCCGCCCGGGCTGCAGGACCACATAGGCCTTGATCGCCGCGCCGCGCGTGGCGTCCGGCACGCCGATGACCGCCGCATTCGCGACCGCCGGGTGGCGGACCAGGCAGTTCTCGATCTCGGCCGGCCCGATGCGGTAGCCGGCGCTCTTGATCACGTCGTCGCTGCGGCCGTCGTACCAGAGATAGCCGTCCTCGTCCTGGCGCGCCATGTCGCCGGTGCGGCCCCAGGCCGCGTCGCCCGTGCCATGGAACTTGTCGGCGGTCGCCTGCGGGTTCTTCCAGTATTCCAGCAGGAACACCGGATCGCGCACGCCCTGGCAGGCCCGCTGCACGCAGACCTCGCCGGCCTCGCCCGGCGCCACGGGGTTGCCTTCGTCATCGAGTATCGCCACCCGGTGGCCCGGATAGGGCCGGCCCATGGCCCCCGGCTTCGGTGCATAGACCGAGCCGCAGCCGCCGACCACGTAGTTGATTTCCGTCTGGCCGAAGATCTCGTTGATGGTGACGCCCAGTTCCCCCCGGGCCCATTCGAACACCGCCTCGCCGACCGCCTCGCCGCCGCTCATGATGGAGCGCAGGGACAGGTCGTAGGCCGCGGCGGGCTTCGCCACCGCCTTCATCATCATCTTCAGGGCGGTGGGGAAGAGGAAGGCATTGCGCACGCCGTAACGCTCGATCAGCCAGTAGGCCTTCTCCGGGTCGAAGCGGCCGCGGTAACCGAGGATGGGCTGGCCGAAGTTCCAGGCCGGCAGCAGCGCGTCGAAGAGGCCGCCGGTCCAGGCCCAGTCGGCGGGCGACCAGAACATATCCCCGTCCCGCGGGTAGAAGTCGTGGGAGCAGGTGAAGCCCGGCAGGTTGCCGAGCAGGGTGCGCTGGGCCATCAGGGCGCCCTTGGGATTGCCTGTCGTTCCCGAGGTGTAGATGATCAGGGCCGGGTCCTCCGCCGAGGTATCCACGGCATTGAACCGCGTCGACGCCAGGGGCGTCAGCCGCGTCCACTCCCGGACCCAGGACTCGCGGGCGCCGCCAACGCCGATCACGTGGCGCAGGCCGGGCAGTCGTTCCCGCACCGGCGCCAGTTTCTCCAGGGTGGTCTCGTCCACGATCGCGACGCGGGCCTCGGCGTGGGACAGGCGGTACTCCAGGGCCTCCGGTCCGAAGAGATGGGACAGGGGCAGGGCGACCGCCCCCATCTGGTAGCAGGCCATGTGGGCGACCCCGGTCTCGGGCCGCTGGGGCAGGATGATGGCCACCCGGTCGCCGCGCATCACGCCCATGGCGCCGAGCACGTTGGACAGGCGGTTGGCCTCCCGCTGGATGTCCCAGAAGGTCCAGGCCTCCCGGTGGCCGGACTCGTCCTCGTAGTAGAGGGCGAAGCGGGAGCGCTCCCCGGCCCAACGTCCGCAGCACTGGCGGGCGATGTTGTAGCGTTCCGGCACCTGCCAGCGGAAGCCCGCCCACAGGTCATCCCAGGAACGGGCCCTGCCGTCGGGCACGCCGAGGGTGTCGGGCGGATTCATGCGCTCACCCGGCCGCTGCGTGGAACAGGTCGGCCATCTCCTCGAAATAACCCTCCTCGTCGTCGGCATGGATGCCCAGTTCGGTCAGCACGGCCGGCCCGATCTTGTCCCAGAGGGGATCGGGCACGTGGTGGACGCGGTGGTAGAAATGGATGCCGAGCTGGAGGATGGCGACCAGGGTGCATACCGCCCCCAGTTCGTCCCGAGGCAGATCGTGGTGGTAGCGCACCGCCGCGCAGACGAAATCCGGCAGGCCCCAGTGGCGGGCCACCAGGTAGCCCACCGAGCAGTGGTCCAGGTCGAATCGGCGGTCCTCCTCCATCAGGTTCGGCCAGCAGCAGGCATCGTCCAGGCGCAGGGCACCGCAGTAGTCCGGAAAGCGCTGCATCAGCACCGGCACGCCGCACTCGTGGAAGATGCCGGCCATGTAGGCCTGGTCTGGAAAGACGTTGCAGATGGAGACCCGGTCGCGGGCGATGATGGCGGCCATCTGCGCCACGTCGCGGGATCGCTCCCAGAAGATCTCGAAGGCCTTGCGGGTGCCGTCTGACAGGGCCGCCGACAGGGCCATGGCCTGGACCAGGTTGAAGGTCTGCTTGACGCCGATGACCATCAGCACCTGGTCCAGGGATTCCATTTTCTTGCCGCGGGCGAAGACCGGCGAGCGGGCCGCCCGGAAGAGCATGGCGGCGATGCCGGGATCCTGGGCAATGATGCGGGCCAGGCTGCGGACATCGTAGTCGTCGGACTGGAGCTTCTTCTGAAGCTCCACCAGCACGGCCGGCTGGGGCGGAATCTTGATGCCCTTGGAAACCAGTTCGGCGAGGGCGGCGCCTTCCTCGGCGGACATGTCAGGAATCCAGCCTTTCCTCCAGGAATTCGATCCAGTGGCGCACGCGCATCTGCGTCCCGGCCTGCAGGTGGGCAATGCATCCGACATTGGCGCTGAGGATCTCCGCCGGTCGGCCGGCGCCGAGGGCGGCCAGCTTGTTCTGGCGCAACTGCAGGGAGATGGCCTCCTGCAACACGGAATAGGTCCCCGCCGACCCGCAGCACAGGTGCCCGTCGGCCACCGGCGCCAGGTCGGCCCCGGCGGCGGCCAGCAGGTCCTCCACGACGCCGCGGATCTGCTGCCCGTGGTGCAGCGTGCAGGGGGCATGGAAGGCCACCCGCACCGGATCGCGCGGCCTTTCCGCCAGCAGCCGGCGCAATTCGGCCGCCTCGGCCGACACCACCTCGGACACGTCCCGGGTGAGCAGCGTCACCCGGGCCGCCTTGAGGGCGTAATGGGGGTCGTCCTGCAGCAGGTGGGCGTATTCGCGCACGTGGGCGCCGCAGCCCGAGGCCGTCATGACGATGGCCTCGGCGCCGGCCTCGATGGCCGGCCACCAGGCGTCGATGTTGCGGCGGGCGGCCTGGCGGGCGCCCTCGGCGTCATCCAGGTGGAAGGAAACGGCACCGCAGCAGCCCGCCTTCGCCGCATCGACGATCGAGATGCCGAGCCGGTCCAGTACCCGGGCCGTCGCCGCATTGACGTTGGGCATCATGGACGGCTGCACGCAGCCCTCCAGCATCAGCATGCGCCGGCGGTGCAGCCTGGCCGGCCGCCCCTTGGGCGGCGTGCGTGGGTGGATCTTGGCGGCCAGGGGGCCGGGCAGCAGGCCGCGGAAGGCCTGCCCCATGCGCATCAGGGGACCGAAGACGGCCGGTCGCGGCAGCAGCGTCCGCAGGCCGGCCCGGGTCATGGCGTCCTGGCCCTGGCGCGGCACCTTCCCGGCCACCACCTCCCGCCCGATGTCGAGCAGGCGCGAATAGCGCACGCCGGACGGGCAGGTGGTTTCGCAGGAACGGCAGGTCAGGCAGCGGTCCAGGTGCAGGCGCGTCTTCTCGGTCGGCTCCGCGCCCTCCAGCACCTGCTTGATCAGGTAGATGCGCCCCCGGGGACCGTCCAGTTCATCGCCCAGCAGCTGGTAGGTGGGGCAGGTGGCCGTGCAGAAACCGCAATGCACGCACTTGCGGAGGATCTCTTCGGCCTCGCGGCCGGGCACCGTATGGCGGATGAAATCGGCGAGATGGGTTTCCATCAGAGGTCCGCCATCAGGCGGCCGGGGTTGAGGATGCCCTTCGGATCGAAGGCCTCCTTCAGGCGCCGGTGCAGGCCCAGGATGGCCGGTGCCGGCGGGTGGAAGGGAAACACGTCATCGCCTCGCCCGCCGCGCCGGAACAGGGTGGCGTGGCCGCCTGCCCTTTCGGCCAGGGCACGCAACTCGGCGGCCGGCCGGCCGCTGCGCCACCAGCGCTGGGCACCGCCCCACTCGACCGACTGGGCCTCGTCCAGGACCGGGGCGACGGAGGGCACCGACAGGCGCCAGAGCGGCTCGGGACCGGCGAAGAAGGCATCGCTAATGTCCCGTCGTGCCTCCCAGAAGGCCGCCGCCTCGGCCTCGCCGAGGGCCTCGCCGCCGAGCTTGCCGCGGGCGGCCTGGACGGCCGCCCGGGCACCGGAAAGGCGCAAGGTCAGCAGGCCGGCCTGCCAGCAGGAGGCGGTCACCGGCAGGGGCTTTCCGCCCCATGCGTTGAGCGCCTCCAGGGCATTGGCCTGGGGCATCTCGAAGCGCAGCGTCACCTCCGCGACGGGCTTCGGCAGGACCTTCAGGGACACCTCGGCGATCAGGCCCAGGCATCCCATGCTGCCGGCCATGAGCCGGGACAGGTCGTAGCCGGCCACGTTCTTCATGACCTGGCCGCCGAAGGAGAGGAGGCGGCCCTCGCCGTCGATGAGCTTCACGCCGAGCACGAAATCGCGCACCGCCCCGGCGGCCGCCCGGCGGGGCCCCGAGAGGCCGGCCGCCAGCATGCCGCCGACCGTGGCCCCGGAGAACCGCGGGGGCTCGAAGGCCAGGAACTGGCCCTTCGCGGCCAGGACGGCCTCCAGTTCCACCAGGGGCGTGCCGCAGCGGGCGGTCACGTAGAGTTCCGTCGGCTCGTAGGCGACGATGCCGGCATGGGCCCGCGTATCGAAGGCCTCGCCGCGCGGCGGGCCGCCGTAGAAGTCCTTGCTGCCCCCGCCGCGCAGGCAGAGGGCGCTCCCGTCGGCCGCGGCGGCGCGGATGCGGTCCGACCACAGGGAGAGCGTGTCGGTCATCAGAACCTCTCGATGTCCGGGAACTTCAGTTCGCCGGCATGCACGTGCATGCGGCCGAACTCGGCGCAGCGATGCAGCGAGGGCACCGCCTTGCCTGGATTGAGCAGCCCGCCCGGATCCCAGGCCGCCTTGACCCGGTGGAAGGCGCGCAGTTCCTCCGTGGCGAACTGGTCGCACATGGAATTGATCTTCTCGAAGCCGACCCCGTGCTCGCCGGTGATGGTGCCGCCGAGCTTGACTGAAAGGGCGAGGATCTCGGCCCCGAAGGCCTCGGTGCGCTCCAGTTCGCCGGGCGTGTTGGCATCGTAGAGGATCAGCGGATGGAGGTTGCCGTCGCCGGCATGGAAGACGTTCATGCAGCGCAGGCCGTATTTGCTCTCCATGCCGACGATGGCGGTCAGCATCTCCGCCAGGCTCTTCTTGGGAATGGTGCCGTCCATGCAGTAGTAATCGGGCGAGACGCGGCCCGCCGCCGGAAAGGCGGCCTTGCGGCCGGCCCAGAAACGCAGGCGCTCGGCCTCCGAGGCGGAGACGCGGATCTCGGTGGCACCGCTCCTTTCCAGTACTGCCCGCATGGCGGCAATCTCCTCCGCCACCTCCTCGGGCGTGCCGTCCGACTCGCAGAGCAGGATGGCGGCGGCGGACAGGTCGTAACCCGCCTTGACGAAGGGCTCGACGGCGGCCGTGGCCGGCTTGTCCATCATCTCCAGGCCGGCCGGGACGATGCCGGCGGCGATGATGGCGGCGACGGCCTCGCCGGCCTTGACCACGTCGTCGAAGCTGGCCATCACCACCTGGGCCACCTCCGGCTTCGGCACCAGCTTCACGGTCACCTCCGTGGCCACCGCCAGCAGGCCCTCGGAGCCGATCATCAGGGCGAGCAGGTCGAGGCCCGGCGCATCCAGCGCATGGTTGCCTAACTCCACCACCTCGCCCTCGATGGTCACGGCGCGCACCCGCAGCACGTTGTTCACCGTTAGGCCGTACTTGAGGCAATGGACGCCGCCGGCGTTCTCGGCCACGTTGCCGCCGATGGTGCAGGCGATCTGGGAGCTGGGGTCCGGCGCGTAGTAAAGGCCGTAGGGCGCCGCCGCCTCGGAGATGGCCAGGTTGCGCACCCCCGGCTGCACCACGGCCACCCGGGCCACCGGGTCCAGGTGCAGGATGCGCTTCATCTTGGCCAGGCTCAGGACGACGCCGTCGGCATGGGGCAACGCGCCCCCCGACAGGCCGGTGCCGGCGCCGCGGGCGACCACCGGAACGCCCCTCCCATTGCAGGCCTTCAGCACGGCGACCACCTGATCCTCGCCTTCGGGCAGGGCGACCGCCAGGGGTACGCGCCGATAGGCCGAGAGGCCATCGCACTCGTAGGGTTTCAGGTCCTCCGGGTCGGACAACAGGCTGGCCGGCGGCAGGATGCGCGCCAGTTCCTCGAGGAGTCCCGGACGATCGACGTCCGAGAAGTCCTGGTCGCGCTCGGCGACGTGTTCGCGATGGTGGCCCATGTTCCTTGGCTCAGGATGGCGTGACGGCGATCCGCCTTCTTTTCGATCGGACAGCGCGGCCCGGGCGCCGCGCTCCTCTTCCTGCCGCCATTCTCGCCGACTCCCGCCTTTCCGTCCACGGCCCCGTGGATGGCCTCAGCGGGACTTCGCCAGCCAGTCGACCGCGGCCCCGCGGCCGTCCGCCGGGCGGTATTCGCAGCCGACCCAGCCGGTATAGCCGATGCGGTCCAGGTGCGCGAAGAGGAAGGGGAAATTGATCTCCCCGGTCCCCGGTTCGCCGCGGCCCGGATTGTCGGCGATCTGGATGTGGCCGATGCGCGGCAATTCATTTTCCAGGGTGCGGGCCAGATCGCCCTCCATGACCTGGGCATGGTAGACGTCGTATTGCAGGCGCAGGTTGGGACAGCCGGCCTCGGCGATGAGGTCCAGGCCCTGACGCGTGCGGCTGACCAGGAAACCCGGCGTGTCGCGGGTGTTCAGGGGTTCCATCAGCAGTTCCACGCCCGCCCGCCCGAGCACGGCGGCGGCGAAGCGGAGGTTCTCCAGCAGGGTCTCCCTGGCCTTGGCCGGGCTCACTCCCGGCGGCGGGATGCCGGCCAGGCAATTGACCCGCGGGCAGCCGAGCAGGCGCGCCCACCCGACCGCCGACCCGACGCCGTCCTGGAATTCCGCCATGCGATCGGGATGACAGGCGATGCCGCGCTCACCCCCGGCCCAGTCTCCGGCGGGCAGGTTGAACAGCACCACCTCGACGCCCGCCGCGGCGGCCGCGCCGGCCAGGGCCTCGCGCTCGAAGGCGTAAGGGAAGTGGAACTCGACGGCGAAAAAACCGGCGGCCCGGGCCGCCTCGAAGCGGTCGAGGAATTCCAGCTCCGGGAAGAGGAAGGAGAGGTTGGCCGAGAAGCGCGGCATGGCCGGCCCGTGCTCAGAGGGCCGCCATCACCCGCCGCATCTTCTCCCGCACCTCGGCGCCCAGGGTCCCGAGGTCCGGATGGTCCGACATCTGGGACATCATCCCGGGATCCATGAATTCGACATGGGTCTGGCCCTGGGTGTCCTGGCGCACGACCACGTTGCAGGGCATGAGCAGGCCGATCGTCGGCTCGGCCTCGATGGCACGCTTGGCGAAGGGCGGATTGCAGGCCCCCAGGATGCGGTAGGCGGGCATGTCGTGGGCGAGCTTCTTCTTCAGGGTGGCGGCGACGTCGATCTCCGTCAGCACGCCGAACCCCTCCTTCTGGAGTTCCTCCGTCACCCGCGCGATGGCGGCATCGAAAGAAAGGGAGACGGTCTTGCCGAAGCCGTAACGGTTTTCCATGGGACGTCCTTCAGAGTTCGGGAAGGGCGCAAGGATAGCGGATAGCGAACGGTCGTGTGCGGGTGCGCGACGGCCGCTTCGCCGCCGCGATGGGTTTCGGGGGAGGGGCCGATCGCGCCGCGTGCGGCGTTCCTACAAGGGGCACCGGTCGGCTCTTGTAGGAGCGGCGGTCACGCCGCGATGACTTTCGGGGGGGCGATCGCGCCGCATGCGGCGCTCCTACAGGGGCGCCGGCGATCGGGCTTTTGCGGGAGCGGCGGTGACGCCGCGATGCCTTTCGGGACGGCCGATCGCGCCGCGTGCGGCGCTCCTACAAGGGGCACCGGCGCCGCGCGGTTCATGGGGCCGCCAGGTCGGCCGGCCGATGCGACAGGGCCTCGAATTCCTGCTCGGCTGCGACGGGATCGGCCCGATGCAGGTCCAGGAAGCGCCGCGCGACGCCCTGCCAGTGGCCGGCGCCCGCCGCGGCCGCTGCGGCAAGGGGTGCCGCGTCGCCGCCGATCCATGCCTCGTAGGCGCCCTGAAGGCCGGGCACCAGCTCCCTGCGCATGCCTTCCAGGTTGGCGAACCAGAAATGCAGGGGACCGGCCTCATCGGTGCCCAGCAGGGCAGGCACGGTCACGAGGCAGTCGGCCCAGAGGTCGCGCACGGCACGGGCGAGGATCTCGGCCCGGCGACTTCCCATGCCGGCCAGCATTTCCTCCCAACCGGACCCCAGGTCTCGCCCGACCGCCCATTCGCCGCGCTCGTGGAGGATCAGGGTGCCGGTCTCGGCATCCGTCATGCGCTCCAGCGCGGCCGCGTCCGCCGCCCCGCCGGCGCCGAAGCCGTAGGTGGCCAGGGCAGCCGCCATGGGGCCCCCGCGGTGCTTGAGTCCCCAGGCCTCGGCCTTCTCCCAGAGCCATTGGCGCAGGGCCTCGCGGCGGACCAGGACGGTATCGCCCTGCAGGGCGGCCGGCAGGGCGTTGAGGTCCCGGGCGTACTCGCAGCCGCAGACCAGGATCCGCGGGCCGGCGCCGGCGGCGGGCTCCTCCAGCCTTTCCAGGCGGGCGAGGACGAAGTGCGGCTTGCCGAAGCGCCCTATGCCGGCGCCATAGACGAGGCCGGCCGGCAGCAGGGCGGCATTCGCCTCGTCGGCGGCGAAGGGCGGCACCGGACGGCCGGCCACCGGCACATCGATGAAATCCGCTTCCTCGACCTCCTCCCAGAGGGCCTCCCGCTCGGCGATCCAGCGTCCCACTTCCTCCCGCGGCGGCGGCACGCCCAGGGGCAGGTCCCGCTCCCAGCGGAAGAACTCCCGCATTTCCAGCAGATAGGTGCACAGGGTCATGTTCCGGGCATGGCGGGCGTCGGCGATGTGGCAGTTGTGCTGCACGGCCGCCACCAGGTCCGCCATTCCGGCAATCATGGACGCTCCTGGTTCCGGCGACGGCGGCCCCGCCAGGCGGCGACGCCCTGGACGATGCGGGAGAAGGGCAGCCCGTCCAGGCCGCCTTCCCGGGCCTGGGCGGCACCCACGAGGCGATGGACGTCGATGGCCGTGGCCTCGGGTTCGATGACGTCCTTGAGGCCGGCCAGCCCGCCGCACTGGATGCGCATTGATATGGCATGGGGCAGGATGCGGCGGGTCTCGACCAGCTTGAGGGCGAAGGCCGACTTCTCCCTCAGCAGGCCGTGCAGGGCGGCGCAACCGGCCCTGGCCAGGGGCGAGGCGCAGGCCAGGGTCTCCCGCTCGGCCAGGGCATGCCGCCGCGCCTGCTCGCAAACCGCCTCCCGGGCCAGCAGGGCCTTCTCGAACACGCAGGGCAGGCGGTTGATGCCCTCCCGGGTCAGGCGGTAGGCGGCCTCGTCCACGGCTACCAGTCGTCCCCCGTCAGGGGTTCCTTCTCCCGCACCTGGTTGAGCAGGTCTTCCGCCTGCAGTTCGTTGTCGGCGAACATCACCTTGATCAGCGTGCCGGCGGTGAGGTCCGTCTCCCGGCGCAGGCGCTTGGCCTCCCCGGAGGCTTCCTTGAATCCGTCGAACTCGGCGACCTTCTGCAACTGGCGGATGGGCTGCTCGGTGACGCGGTAGAGGTAGTAGGGCATGGTCTCGTTGGAAGGGTTCATTCGACGTAGCGCTTGGTCGCCTTGCGGCGTCCCGGCGTGGATTTCTGGATCACGACGCCCTTGACGGCCTCCAGGCCGGGCAGGGGGATTTCCGGATAGGCGGCGTTGAGGGCCACCAGCCGCCATTCGCCGGCAATGCCGCGCAGCTGGCGGAAGATCCATTCGCCGTCCGGCTGGGCGAGCACGTAGGAACCGTCGGTGGCCAGGCCCTCGGGCTCGACGAGGATGATCTCGCCCTCGGTGAATTCGGGTTCCATGCTGTCCCCGAGCACCATCAGGGCGAAGGGCTCGGCGGCGGCGCAGTCGGAGAGCGCCGTATCCTCGGCGGCGATGACGGGAACGGTCTTGCTCGGTGTCATGGGGCAACCTTACCACCGGGCCGGGGCATCGGCGCATTGGGAAGATTTATGCCGCCATTTCCCGGTCGGCAGGAGGGAATCCGCCGGATGCCCGCCCCCGTCCGGCGTCGCGGCGCACGCCCTCATTCCCTCTCCGGCACCCGCCGCGGCCCCGCCTTTCCGGCATCCACGACGAAACTCGCCACCGTCGCCGCCGTGGCTTCCGGCGCCACGATGGTCGACACGGCCCGCAGGTCGGCCCGGGCCGACCCGGGCGACAGGTCCATGCGGGCGTAGCCCCGCTGGGGCCCGAGGAACTTCAGGTGGGGATTCTCCGCCAGCCAGCCGTCCATCTGCTTCTGGGCTGCTCCCTGGGAAGTCACCGAAGTGGTGACGAACTCGCTGGCCACCACGGGCGAGGCCGGGTCGTCGTAATCCGGCTTCAGGTCGGCGACGGCGAACATGTGAACGTCGCCGCCAATGACGATGACGTTCTCCGCCCGCCGCTCGGCGATGCCCGCCAGCAGGCGCCGGCGGGCCTGCGGATGGCCGTCCCAGCCGTCCGTCCAGACCCGCAGGCCGGGCCCCGGCTTGAAGTCGCGGCGGGCCATCAGGGTCTGCTGGGCAAGGATCTTCCAGCGCGCCTTCGACCGGGCCAGGCCCTCCAGCAGCCAGGCCTCCTGCTCGCCGCCCAGCAGGCTTCGCTGCGGGTCCTCCAGGGCCGGGCACTTGTCGGCGTCGATGGTCAGGCTGCCGCCCCGTCCCCGTTTCGGACAGGCGGGCGGCGAGCGGTACTGGCGGTCGTCGAGGACGAAGAACTCGGCCAGGTCGCCCCAGGGGACGCGCGTGTGGATGCGGGCCTCCGGGCCCCGCGGCGCCATGGCGGCCGGCACCGGCATGTGCTCGAACCAGGCCTGGTAGGCGGCGGCCCGGCGGACCAGGAAGGCCTCGCCCTCGAGGCCGTCCTCGCCGATGTCGTTGGCGTAATCGTTGTCCACCTCGTGGTCGTCCCAGGTCACCAGCCAGGGACAGGCGGCATGGGCGGCCTGGAGCGGCACCTCGCCCCGGTACAGCCCGTAGCGGAGGCGGTAGTCGGCCAGGGTGTAGGGCTCGGGCCGTCCGTGGGAGCGGATGCGCGGCCCCCAGCTGCTCTCGTAGATGTAGTCGCCGAGGAAGACGATCAGGTCCGGCCGGTCGGCCACCATGGGGCCGTAGGCGGTGAAATGGCCCTGCTCGAAATGCTGGCAGGAGGCGAAGGCGAAGCGCAGCCCGGCAGTCGCCGCCCCGGCCGCCGGCGACGTGCGGGTCCGCCCGACCGGACTCGACTGGCCGCCGGCCCGGAAGCGGTACCAGTACCAGCGGTCGGGCTCCAGTCCGGCCGGCTCGACGTGCAGGGAATGGGCCCAGGCCGGGTCGGCGGTCGCCTTGCCGCGGCGGAGGATGTTCGCCATCCCGGGATCGGCCGCCAGTTCCCACTCCACCTCGACGGCCTCGGCCGGCATGCCACCGCCCTCCGCCAGCGGATCCGGCGCCAGGCGGGTCCACAGCACCATGCCGTCGGGCCGCGGGTAGCCGGAGGCGACACCGAGGGAAAAAGGCTTGCCCGGCGTCGCGGCCCTGGCCGAGGGCGCGGACAGGAGGGCACCGAGGCCGAGGACGGCAGTGCATTCGAGGAATCGTCGGCGGTCGGGCATGGCGGTCGGGGAGGTTGCGCGGGGGGCACCATTGTCCCAGAACGGGCGAAACCCCAAGGCCCGGCGGGCCTTTCCCCATCGACTATGATCACCCTTCCCATTGCGACCGAACACGCTCCCATGACCACCGCCGACACCATCCGTCTCGAGGACTACGCGCCGCCCCCCTACTTGGTCGACCGGGTCGACCTGGATGTGGACATCCACCCCGGCGCCACCATCGTCACCGCCGCCACGGCTTACCGCCGGTCGCCGGGCACGCCCGCCGGCCAGCCCCTGGTGCTCGACGGCGAGGACATGGAAACCCTCTCCGTCCATCTGGACGGCCGCCCCCTGGGGGCGGACGAATACGACGCCCCGGAAACGCGGATGACGCTGCGCGGCCTGCCGGAGGCCTTCGTGCTGAGGACGGTGGTCCGCATCGACCCCGACGCCAATACCCGGCTGTCGGGCTTCTACCGCTCGAAGGACGGCTACTTCACCCAATGCGAGGCCGAGGGATTCCGCCGCATCACCTGGTTCCAGGACCGGCCCGACGTGATGGCGGTCTATGCCGTCACCCTCCATGCCGACAAGGCCGCCCTCCCCGTCCTGCTGGCCAACGGCAATCCGGCGGGCAGCGGCGAGGAGCCCAACGGCCGCCACTGGGCCCGCTGGGAGGACCCCTTCCGCAAGCCCTCCTACCTTTTCGCCATGGTGGCCGGCAAGCTCGACGGCCTCCACGACCGCTGTGTGACAGCCTCGGGCAGGGAAGTCAGCCTGGCCATTTACGTGGAACCCGGCAAGCTGGACCAGTGCGTCCACGCGATGGCCGCCCTGAAGAAGTCCATGCGCTGGGACGAGGAGCGCTTCGGCCTGGAATGCGACCTGGACCACTACAACATCGTCGCCGTCGGCGACTTCAACATGGGGGCCATGGAGAACAAGGGCCTCAACGTCTTCAACACCAAGTACGTGCTGGCCCGCGCCGACGTGGCCACGGACGGCGACTTCGAGAACATCGACCGGGTGGTGGCCCACGAGTATTTCCACAACTGGACCGGGAACCGGGTCACCTGCCGCGACTGGTTCCAGCTTTCCCTGAAGGAAGGGCTGACGGTGTTCCGGGACCAGGAGTTCGGCGCCGACGTCCATGACCGGAGCATCGCCCGCATCCGCGAGGTGCGCGGCCTGCGGGCCGCCCAGTTCCCGGAGGACGCAGGCCCCATGGCGCATCCCGTGCGGCCCGCCTCCTACGTCGAGATCAACAACTTCTACACCGCCACCGTCTACCAGAAGGGCGCCGAGGTGGTGCGCATGATCCAGACGCTGGTCGGCCGCGATGCCTTCCGGCGGGGCATGGACGAGTACTTCCGCCGCCACGACGGCCAGGCCGTCACCTGCGACGACTTCGTCGCCGCCATGGCCGCGGCCTCCGGCTTCGATTTCGGCCAGTTCATGCGCTGGTACCGGCAGCCGGGAACGCCGCGCATTGCGGCCGCCGGAGAGTACGACGCGGGCACCCGCCGATACACGCTCACCCTCGCCCAGGCGAACTCCAAGTCCATGGACGACGAACCCTTCCTGATCCCCGTCCGCGTCGCCCTGTTCGATGCCGGAGGAAAGCCGCTGCCGGGGACGGAACGCACGCTGCTGCTGACCGAAACCGCCCAGAGCTTCCATTTCGACGATGTCGGGGCGCCGCCGGTGCCTTCGCTGCTGCGCGACTTCTCCGCCCCGGTGATCCTCGACTTCCCCTACACCGCCGATGAACTGACCCTCCTGCTGGCCCACGACACCGATCCCTTCAACGCCTGGGAAGCGGGCCAGCGCATGGCGACCCGCCTCATCCTCGACGGCGCCGCGGCGATTGCGCAGGGGCGGGTACCCCCCTGGCCGGCAGGTTTCGTGGAGGCGGCCCGCCGCCTGCTGACCCGCCAGGCCGAGATCGGCCCGGCCTTCGTCGCCGAGGCCCTGACCCTGCCGCCGGAAGCGACCCTGGCCGAGATGATGGAGGTGGTGGATCCGGACGCCCTGCACGCCTCGCGCAATGCCCTGCGCCTGCACCTGGCCCGGCAACTTGAACGGGAACTGCGCGCCGTGCACGCCGCCCTGGCCCCGACCGGACCCTATGCGCCCACCGCCGATGCCGCCGGCCGACGGGCCCTGCGCAACCTCTGCCTCGGCTACCTGCTGGAACTGGCCCATCCTGAGGACCGGCAGCTGGCCTTCCGCCAGTTCCGCCATGCCGACAACATGACGGACCAGTTCGCGGCCCTGGCCGTCCTGGCCCAGTTCCACTGCACCGAGCGGGAGGACGCCCTGGGCGACTTCTACCGCCACTGGCACCAGGAGGCCCTGGTGGTGGACAAGTGGCTGGCCGTCCAGGCCGGCAGCCGCCTGCCCGACACCCTGGCGACGGTGAGGAAGCTCTCCCGCCACCAGGCTTTCGACCTGGGCAATCCGAACAAGGTGTATGCGCTGCTGCGCAACTTCGGCGCCAACCTGCCCCGCTTCCACGCCGCCGACGGCGAGGGCTACGCCTTCCTGGCCGAGCAGATCCGGGAACTGGACGGGCGCAATCCCCAGGTGGCCTCCCGGCTCGCCCGCTGCTTCGACCGCTGGCGCAAGTTCGACGCCGGCCGCCAGGCCCATGCCCGCAAGGCCCTGGAGGGCCTGCGCGACCATCCCGGCCTGTCACGGGACGTGGGGGAGATCGTGGAGCGGGCGCTGGGGTAAGGAGGGGGAACGACCCCTCCCCGCGCCGCGAACGGAATCCCCAACCCGGACCCCACGGGAGCGGCATCCTCGTCGCGATCCCGCCGGCCGATGCCACGGGCCACCCGCGAGTTTAGGGGGGCACCAGACGCGGAGGCTTCCGGATCGGTTTTCCTGGCGCCCAAAGCTCCTCCGCGGGAACGGTGCTCCGACGCGCCAAGAAATGGTGTTCCCCGCCATGCGGCCCCTGACCGGCGCCTTGGAATCTCGTTCCGCATATGCCGTGGCGCTTTGTCCCGCAGTGAACAATTGAATCGCATGACACTCTCAACTCCGATTCAACCCAGGCCATCACGGTGGGGCGCATTGCGTCAGCGATCCGACAACTCGGGCAGGTCAGAAGGCCATCCAGCACGAGAGAAGTGCGTCCGGACGCCAATTCAGTTTGGTGCAGAGACCACCGACCGTCGCCTCGGGGGAGGCCGACATCCCGGGACAGGATTTCTTTGAATGACGCTACGGCCATAACGAGGCGGCTCTTCCTCGCCGTCTTCTTGTTCGAACTCCTTAACTCCGTCCTGGTGCCGACTGGGCTCCATGTCGTCATTGCCGAATTGGTCTGGTTCTGTGCCGTCCCTTTCGCGGTTGCCCTGCGCGTAAGATTCCGATAGGCTCGGCGCATTCCTCCCGGCACTGTCGCCGCTTGTTCGCGGCTGTCTTTGGCTTTTCACGAAGAAAGGACTACCTATGTGGGTGAAACTCTTGAAGCGCGCCGGATTTTCGGCTGCAGCAGTCTTCGCACTTTCCTGGGGTGCGGCGTATGCAGGCGTGCCGGGGATGGGTACGTGGGAATCCACGTTGTTGGCGCGCGACTTGAACGGCGACGGTACGGCTGACGCGTTCTACGACGCCGATCTTGGCATTACATGGCTACGGAACGCCGACGCGAACGGCCGAATGAATTGGGATTCTGCGGTCAAATGGGCCGATGGCTTGACAATCGGAGGCTGGACCGGTTGGCGGCTACCGACAAGCAATACTTGTCGTAGGTGGGACTGCATTGGTAGCGAGATGGGCCATTTGTTCTATGTGACCTTGGGAAATTCCGGTTATCTGATGACGAACACCGGCGACTTCATCAACATGCAGCCATGGGATTATTGGTCTGGCACCGAGTACGGACCCGATCCAAGCGGTGCATGGAAGTTCAGCTTCAGCAATGGTCACCAAGGATGGAATTACAAGATAAGCAGCGTCGAATTCGCCATGGCTGTACACCCTGGAGATATCGGTGTTCCAATTGCGGTCCCGGAACCTGAAGCCTATGCCTTATTGCTCGCCGGCCTAGCAGGCCTCTCGTTGCGTCGCCGCAGCACCATGCCCATCGAACCATGAAGGATGCGAGCCACCAATTGTTCTAAAGTCATGGGATGCTTTCATGATCACCGTAGTGGCCATCACTGCATATGCGGGTTTGCCGACACACCAAACCGGTCTTCAAGAATCACGCCACAGCAGGCCCTCCAAACCCGTGGCAAACCGCTTTCTTCCTCGCGCCGGATTTCATCGCGCCCGGTACGACGGTCGCGCAGGACGTGTTTCTGACCATCAACGGGCACCTGGTCCGTTCGATCGGGCCCGGCATCGAGAGCCGGAAATTCCTACGCCTACGGGGACGGATGCAACAGACGGATCCTGGAACACGAGCGGCGCGCCTGCCACTCCCTGTCGATCGCCGGCTCCGTGGATGGCCCGGCGATCAAGCGATCTGGTCCACGATGTCATGCGTGATATCTGTGATGCCGAGGAGATCAGAAACAGTACATCGTCGTTGCGCGAACTGGGCTGCCATTCGGCGGCGCGAGCTGGACGGAGCGCCAGGTTCTCGGTGACGGTGTTGCCCGAAGGGCACCCCCCCAGGAGAATCCGTAGGGGATATTCAGCCGCTCGATGATCCGTGATCCTGCCTGGAGGAATCCCAGGGGAATATCCGCCAAGAACACGGGGGGTCTGGGCGACCATCCGGGACGGTCCCGGGACGCGGGGAAATTCGCGGATCGAAGGCCGGAGTCGGCGGCGCGCGGACCGCGCCCCCCCCTCAGCTGTGCAGATGCACCGACTGCCCGAGCATCTCCGGCGTCACGAGGACGATGCCGCCCTCGGAGACCCGGAAGCCGCGACGGCGGTCGTCGTCCGCGTTCTCCCCGATCACCATTCCCGTGGGCACCTTGCAGCCCCGGTCGATGATGGCGCGACTGATGCGCGCGCCCTCGCCGATGGTCACGTCCGGCAGCACAACGGTGTCCTCGACCGATGCCCTCGCGTTGACGACGACGTTGGAGAACAGCAGCGTGCGGTTCAGGCGGGCGCCCGAGATGATGCAGCCGCCCGAAACCATGGAGTCCGTGGCCATGCCCCGCCGGTCCTCGTCGTTGAAGACGAACTTGGCCGGCGGCAACTGGGCCTGGTGGGTCAGGATCGGCCATTCCTGGTCGTAGAGGTTGAGCTCGGGCGTCACGGTCATGAGCTCCATGTTCGCCTTCCAGAAGGCGTCCAGGGTTCCCACGTCACGCCAGTAGGCCCGATCGCCGGTGTCCGGGTCCCGGAAGGGATAGGCATAGACCATGTGGCGGCTGATGATCGAGGGAATGATGTCCTTGCCGAAGTCATGGGACGAGTCGGTCCGCGCGGCGTCGGCGATCAGCTGATCGTAGAGGAACTCCGTCTTGAACACGTAGTTGCCCATGGACGCCATGCACAGTCCCGGCTGGCCGGGGATGGGCTTGGGTTCGGCCGGCTTCTCCTCGAAGCCGACGATGCGCTGCTCGGCGTCGATCTGCATCACGCCGTAGGAACGGGCGGCCTCCGCCAGCGGCACTTCCAGGCAGGAGACGGTCATGTCGGCGCCACTTTCCACGTGGAAGGCCAGCATGGGGCCGTAGTCCATCTTGTAGATATGGTCGCCGGACAGCACCATCACGTACTCCGGCCGGTGGGTGCGGATGATGTCCAGGTTCTGGTAGATGGCGTCGGCGGTCCCCTGGTACCACTCGCCGCCGACCCGCTGGGAGGCGGGCAGCACCTCCAGGTACTCGCCCAGTTCGCGCTTGAAGTAGCTCCAGCCGAGGACCAGGTGCTGGATCAGCGAGTGGGCCTTGTACTGGGTCAGGACGCCGACCTGGCGGATGCCGGAATTGACGCAGTTGGACAGCGGGAAATCGATGATGCGGAACTTGCCGCCGAAGGGAACGGCGGGCTTGGCCCGCCAGGCCGTCAGTTCGTAGAGGCGGCTTCCCTGGCCACCGGCCAGCACGAGGGCCATGCAATGCCGGGTCAGCCGGCTGACGAATCGTTGTTGTCTTTGGGATTCCATGATGGTCTGCCGTACGAGGGACATTCACCCGACACGATACGCCGATTCCGCGTTGCAGCAAGGGTCTTGCGACGGCGGATGGCCAGGGGATGCCGTCGCCGGGCCGGCGGCTGGCCGGAGATGGGGGGGCTCGCCGGGAAACGGCGGCCGCCCATCCGGCCAGACGCGTAGTCCGTTCGGACTATTGCGCAGGATTGGCGGCGCTTTGTATAAAGGCTTCAATCGGCCGTCGCGGAATTCGTTTACCTGGGCGTTCGACCGGGCGCAGCAAGGCCGCCGCGCCGCCGCATCATCACCATCGACTTGGGAGAAGGCAATGAAAAGGATCGTTCTCGCTGCCGGCGTGGCAGCCCTGTTCTCCACCGGAATGGCCGCCGCGGCGCCTGTCCAGTGGTCCGGCAACGGGCATTGGTACGAATACGTGGCGGGACCGGCGACCTGGGACGGCGCCTTGGGTGGGGCCGCCGCCATGTCCCACCTGGGGCAACCGGGCTACCTGGCGACCATCACCTCCGAAGCGGAGCAGGTATTCCTGCAGAGCCAGGGCTGGGGGCTCGCCTGGGTCGGCGGTTCCGACCGGGAAACCGAAGGCGTCTGGAAATGGATCGCCGGCCCCGAGGCGGGCCAGGTGTTCTCTTATACCGCCTGGGGCGGCGGAGAACCGAACGACTGGAACGGCGGCGAGGACTACCTCCAGTTCAACTGGGGCGGCAACGGTCCCAGCCCCAATGCCTGGAACGACCACGGGGGCCCGGGGAGTTCCTATGCCTACAGCCACGGCTACGTGGTCGAGTACGGCGGCGTCGTGCCGGAACCCGAGACCTACGCCCTGATGCTGGCCGGCCTCGGATTGCTGGGCGCCGCCGCGCGCCGGCGCAAGGCGGCCTGAGCCGGCGCTCCAGGACGGCAAAGAAAAACGGCGGGTTACCCCGCCGTTTTTTTCGTCCGGCGCCCAAGGCGGCGCGCGAATAGTTCGAGGAGGTCAGCCCCGGCGGCGGCGGGCCAGCGCACCGAGCATTCCAAGGCCGGCCAGGAACATCGCGTAGGTCTCGGGCTCGGGGACCGTAGGAACGAAACTGCCACGCACGGCCGTCTGCAGGTCATCGACCGGCGCGTAACCGTTGCCGCCGACGAAATCAATGACCGCCTTGGCCGCGCCGGCCGTGTTGACGATGCCGAAGAAGCCCGACGACGACGGGGACACCACGGACTCGATCAGTTTGTCGGCGCTGTCGTAGAAGCTCAGCTTCAGGGTGTCGTCGCCGCCGACGTTCCACAGGCCGATGCCGTACACGAAGGTGGAGGCATTCATCGGAAACATGACGAAGGGCCCCCGCGCCGGCAGCGCGTAGTCCCGGTCGTTGAGGAGGTTGTGGGGTCCGGAATGGACCACGCCCCCCGTGCGCGAGTAGGGCTGGACGGTGGGCTGGGTGCCGTCGTTCAACGGGGCGAACTTGATTCCAAGTCCGGCCAGGGTGCCCACGTCCGAAAAGGCGGGCAGGCTGTCGAAGGTTTCCAGGGAGTAGGCCCCGAGGACGGCTGCCCGCCACGCCGCCTCGCTGGTATACGAGGCCGCCTGGGCGGCCAGGGGAAGGGTCGCCAGGGCGGCGGCCAGCATGGTGGTTCTTGCGATGAGTTTCATTGCCGATTGCTCCGGTTGCTGTCTAGGGATGCGCTGCTACCTGCCCACCTGGACGACCACGGGCGGGAAGCCCGTCGCCGGCGCCAGCGCGTGACGGATTTCACGCGCAATCCTCCACGCTTGCAATAGTCCAAACGGACTAACCGCCAGTCAGACGGCAGAAAACAGGAGGCGGCCGAACCCGGCACCGGCGTCGGCCAGGGCTCGCTGCAGGCAGTCGATGAACTCCGAATCGCCCGCGACGAAAGCCTCGGACCCGGCCGTCGCCGCGTCCCCCACGAGGTCCGCGACCCTCCGGGCGGCCGCCGCGGGACCGTCGCTTTCCACGAGCCGCAGGGAAAACTCGTCGAGGGCGTCCGCCCAGGCCCGCGCCTGTTTCGCGAGGTAGTGGCCGTCGGGCGCGGTCGAGGCGAGCACCAGGCTGATGGGCTGACCGGAATCCATGGCGATCGCGTGCTCGATCAGGCTCTGCACCGGAGCGAAGCCGGTATCGCAGGCCACGAAGACCAGCGGTCCCTTCACGTCCCCGGCGAGACAGAAATCGCCGAACGGTCCGCGGATCGTCACCGTCTCGCCGGCCTTCAGGCTGCCGTCGAAGAGCCGGTCGGCCAGGGGATCGGCGCCGCGCCGGACATGGAAGAGGATGTTCCGGTCGTCGCAGGGACAGGAGGCGATCGGATACTCGGCGGAGAAATCGGTGCCCCCGAGGTTCGTGCCCAGGGAGACCCGCTGGCCGGCCAGGAAGCGCAGGCGGCTGGTGCGGGGCGTCTGCAGGTGAAGCTGCGCGACCGCCTCCGAGAGGGGCTTCACCCCACGGACCTTCGCGGCCACCGTCTGCTCCGGGATGTCGGCCGGGGAATCCGCCTCCAGCATCTCGACGACCAGGTCGCCCACCGGGGCGTGGCAGCAGAGGAGGACATGGCCCTGGGCCTTCTCCGCCGCCGACAACGCGTAATCCGAATGCTGGACCTGGCGGGTCTCGCCGGAGACGATCCGTGCCTTGCACAGCCCACAGGTGCCGTTGCCGCAGCCGTAGGAGGGCGCCAGCCCGGCGCGCAGCGCGCCCTTGAGGACGGTTTCCGCACCCTCGACGAAGAATTCGTGGCCCGAGGGCCGGACGCTCACGTGGGCCGCCATGACCCTGAGCATAGCATCCAGGGCGACCAGGGGATCCGG
>JBPOHD010000035.1:0-5068 GCA_052035955.1 Pseudomonadota bacterium | reverse complement strand
CCGGCTCCGGCCCTCGCACTCGTCCACCGGCGACGATGATCCGATGAGCATGCCTCGCCCGTCACCCAACCATTGCCTTCGCGACACACCATTCCGCTCGGAATGGCTCTGCCGCGCAGACTCCTAGCCCCCGCAGCCCGGCACCATGCTTTTCCGACGCCGCGCCGACCCGGCCAAGGCTGCCTCGCCGCCCCCTCCCGCCTCGCCCCCCCTGTCCCGGCGCCAGGCCGCCTGGCTGCTGGCGGCAGCGGCGGCCGGCTTCCTGCCCCTGCTGCCCTGGCTGCCCATCTGGCTGTCGGCCCTCACCCTGGCGGTCATGGGCTGGCGCGGCGCCATGCTGTGGCGCGGCTGGGGCCTGCCCCCCCGCTGGTTGCTGCTGGTCCTCGCCCTGGCGGGCTTCGTGGCCGTCGGCCTGCAGTTCCGCAACATCTTCGGCAAGGACCCGGGCATCGCCCTGCTGGCCCTGCTGGCGGCCCTCAAGCTGCTCGAGATGAGGAACCGCCGGGACGCCACCATCGTCGTCCTGCTCGGCTATTTCCTGGTCCTGACCCCCTTCTTCTATTCCCAGAACATTCCCGCCGCCCTGGCCATGGCCGGCGCCCTGGTGGTGATCACGGCCACCCAGATCCAGGTGACCCGGGACGGCGAGCCGACCGCCCGCGCCCTGCGCCTGGCGGGCCTGATGCTGATCCAGGGAACGCCCTTCATGCTGGCCTTCTTCCTGCTCTTCCCGCGCATCTCGGGCCCCCTCTGGGGCCTGCCGCTGGACGCCTTCAGCGGCCTGACCGGGCTGTCCGAGAGCATGAGCCCGGGCGCCATCTCCAACCTGAGCCTTTCCGACGCCATCGCCTTCCGGGTCCGCTTCACCGGGGCTCCCCCGGCCCGCCAGGCCCTCTACTGGCGGGGCCCGGTGATGAGCCATTACGACGGCCGGACCTGGCGGATGCTGCCGCGGCGGCCGGACCCGGAGATTCCCTACGCCCTGCCCGGCCCGGCCGTCGAGCAGGAAGTGACGCTGGAGCCCCACAACCGGCACTGGCTGTTCGCCCTGGAACTGCCCGGCACCCTGCCCCAGGGCGGCCTGCTGGCGCCGGACTACCAGTTGATCTCGCCGACGCCGGTACGGGCCCGCCTGCGCTACACGCTGAGCTCCCATCCCGAGGCGGTCGCCGGCGCCGGAGAGCGGCCCGGCATGGTGCGGGAGGCCCTGCAACTGCCCCCGTCCCGCGTCAATCCGCGGGCCCGGGAGTTCGGGGCCCGGCTGCGCGAGGCGGCGGCGGGGGACCCGGGCCGCATCGCCGAGTCCCTCCTGGCCCATATCCGCCGGGAGGCCTTCATCTATACCCTGACGCCGCCCCTGCTCGGCGAGCACGCGGTGGACGAGTTCCTGTTCTCCACCCGCCAGGGTTTCTGCGAGCATTTCGCCGGCAGTTTCGTCTTCGTGATGCGGGCGGCCGGCGTCCCGGCGCGGGTGGTGACGGGCTACCAGGGGGGCGAGACCAATCCGGTGGATGGCTACATGACGATCCGCCAGTCCGACGCCCATGCCTGGGCGGAGATCTGGCTCCCCGGCCACGGCTGGCAGCGGGTGGACCCGACGGCGGCGGTCGCCCCGGGACGCATCGAGATGAACCTGGCCGGGGCCCTGCCCGACGGGGCCGGCCTGCCGCTGCTCTCCCGGCAGGCCTTCTCCTGGCTGCGCGAGGCCCGCTTCCGCTGGGACGCCGTGGCCAACGCCTGGAACCAGTGGGTGCTGGGCTACAACCCCCAGCGCCAGCGGGACTTCCTGGCCAGCCTGGGGCTCCGGTCCGGCGACTGGGGCGAGATGGTCGCCGTCCTGGCCAGCCTCACCGGCGCCCTGCTGCTCGGCCTGGCCGCCTGGACCCTGCGCCGGCAGCGCACCGCCGACCCGGCCCTCGCCGCCTGGGAGCGGCTGGGCCGCCGGCTGGCCCGCCGGGGCCTGGCCCGACGGCCCTGGGAAGGGCCCCGGGACTATGCCGAACGGGTGGCCTCGGCGCTGCCTGAGCGGGCCGGCCAGATGCACGCCATCGCGGCGCTCTACGCAGACCTGCGCTACGGAAACGCCCCGCCGGCCGGACTGCCGGAACTGCGCCGGGCGGTGGCCGCCTTCCGCTGAGCCCGATCGGCGGCGAAACGGCGGATTTTCCGGTTTTCTTGCCCGATCCCGGGCGGCCGCGGCGGCCGATACTCGCGCTCCATGTTCCCTCGTTCCTCCGCCATCCTGCGCCTGTCCTGCCTGGCCGCCGCCCTTGCCTGGGGATGCGTCCAGGCCCGCGCCGCCGCCCGCGATTTCGAGCACAGACCCCAGGTGCGCGAATTCATCGCCGAGATGCAGGAACGCCACGGCCTGTCCGCCATGGCGATGCAGCGCGCCTTCCGGGAAGCCCGCTTCCAGCCGACGGTGATCCGCGCCATCATGCCGCCCCGGGACCCCGGCATACGTTCCTGGCAAGCCTACCGGGGCCGCTTCGTGGAGCCGGGCCGGGTGGTCATGGGCCAGCGCTTCCGCCGCGAGAACGCCGCGGCCCTGGCCGAGGCCGCCCAGCGCTACGGCATTCCCGAGGAGGTGATCGTCGCCATCATCGGCGTCGAGACCATCTTCGGCCGCCACATGGGCGGCTACCGGACCTTCGACGCCCTGGCCACCCTGGCCTTCGGCTACCCGCCCCGGGCGGAGCTGTTCCGCCGGGAACTGGAGGAACTGCTGCTGCTGGCCCGGGAGGAAGGCCGCGACCCGCGCGACTACAAGGGTTCCTACGCCGGCGCCCTCGGCCTGCCCCAGTTCCTGCCCAGCAGCCGGCGCCGTTACGCGGTCGATTTCGACGATGACGGACGCATCGACCTGGCCGGCAGCCGGGCCGACGCCATCGGCAGCGTCGCCCGCTTCCTCGCCGACCATGGCTGGCGGCAGGGGGAGCCGGTGCTGGTGCCGGCGGCGGTCCACGGGGAGAAGGCCGGCGAACTGCTCGCCCTGGGCATCGAGCCGAAGCTGCGCCCGGCCGAGATGGCCGACTACGGCGTCCAGGCGCCCGGAGCGCCGGACCTGCCGGCGGTGCTGGTGGACTACGTGACGCCGGCCGCGGAAACCGAGTACCGGCTCGGCTTCCGGAATTTCTACGTGCTCACCCGCTACAACCGTTCCAGCTTCTACGCCACGGCGGTGTTCGACCTGGCCGAGGCGCTAAAGTAGGTCGTCGCGGCCCAGGCGGGCGCGGAACAGGCGCTTGCGCAAGGCGGTGAGGGCTTCCAGCTGGATCTGCCTGACCCGCTCCCGGGTCAGGCCCATGTCGGCCGCCAGATGCTCGAGCGTGGCCAGCTCCCGGCCGTTGAGGCCATAGCGCCGCTCCAGGACCTCCCGCTGCCGCTCGCTGAGCTGGCCCACCCACTCGCCGACCCGGGCCTCCATCTCGCGGGCCTCGAAGACGGCATCGGGCTGGTCCAGCCGGTCGTCGGCCAGGGCATCGGCCACCGAGAGCTCGGGGTCGATTTCCAGGGGCGCGTCCAGGGAGGCCGTGCGCTCCGACAGGGCGAGGATGCGGCGAACATCGTCCACGCTCTTGCCCAGGCTGCGGGCGGCGACCTCGATGCCATCCTTGGCCTGGGGGTTGTCCTCCGCGGCCTGGCGCATGGCCCGCAGGACCAGGTTGAGTTCCTTGATGACGTGAACCGGCAGCCGGATGGTCCGCGACTGGTTCATGATGGCCCGCTCTATGCTCTGCCGTATCCACCAGGTGGCATAGGTCGAGAAGCGGAAACCGCGCTCCGGGTCGAATTTCTCGAGGGCGTGGATCAGGCCCAGGTTGCCTTCCTCGATCAGGTCGTCGAGGGGGATGCCCCGGTTCAGGTAATGCTTGGCGATGCTCACCACGAGGCGCAGGTTGGCCTCGATCATGCGCTGGCGGGCCGCGAAGTCGCCGCCGTGCATGCGCCGGGACAGGTCCACTTCCTCGGCCGGCGTGAGGAGCGGGCTGGCCCCGATCTCGTTCAGGTAGAGCTGGGTGATGTCGTCGAAGAATTCCTCGGATGCCGGCTCGCCGGGCATTCCTTCGGCATCGTCGGCCGGCGGCTCCCGGCCGGAACCGCCCTCCTCGTCCGCGTATCCGTCCTCGCCCCCGGTCATCAGCGGGCCGGCAGGAACTTGAGGGGATCGACGGGCTTGCCCTGGCGCCGGATCTCGAAATGCAGGCGGGGTGAGTCGGTATCGGTGCTGCCCACCTCGGCAATCTTCTGCCCCTTGGCGACGGCCTGGCCTTCCTTGACCAGTATCCGGCTGTTGTGGGCATAGACGCTCGAATAGAGCTCGCCGTGGCGGACGATGAGCAGGTTGCCGTAGCCGCGGATGGCGCTGCCGGAATAGGTGACCTTGCCGGCACCGGAGGCGAGCACCGGATCGCCTGCCTTGCCGGCGATGTCGATCCCCTTGCTGCCTCCCTCGACGAAGGGCGCCGTCACCTTGCCGGCGGCCGGCCAGACCCATTCGGTGGCCTCGTCGGCGGGGACGGCCGCGGGCGCCGCCGCCTTCTCGGCGGGTTTCGCCGCTTCGGCCGGCCGGGCCGGCTCGGCCGGCTTTTCCGCCGACCGCGCGGCGGGCGGCGGATCGCCCTTCTGGGCCTGGGCCCAGGCAGCCTCGGACCAGGGCTGCTTGCCGCCCCGGGGTTCGCGCTTCAGGGTGTCGGTGTTGGCGCCGGCGGCAGGCTCGGCAGCCCCGCCCAGGGGACGGCTCTCGACCGGAGCCCCGGTCTGGATCGGCCTGGCGACGGCAACGCCGGTTTCCGGGGGAACGACCCGCAGCTGCTGCCCGACCTCGATGCGGTTGGGATTCTCGAGGTAGTTCCAGGCCGCCAGTTCCTTGTAGTCCTGGCCGTGGTCGAGGGCGATGCGGTAGAGGGTGTCGCCCTTCCGGACCACGTAGAAGCCCTCGCGGGCCTCGGCGGCGGGCGGCGCCGCCGCGCCGGCGGCCCTGGCCGGCGGCGTGCCCCCCCCCGCCGCGCCGGGGGGCGGGGGCTGGCGGGCACACCCCGCGGCGCTGGGCCGCACCCCCAAAAGC
>JBPOHD010000019.1:0-69721 GCA_052035955.1 Pseudomonadota bacterium | reverse complement strand
ACCTGGAGGCGCTGAAGGAGGCGGACATCCCGGCCCTCGCCCGCGCCGCCTGCAGCGAGGCCCAGGGCTACCCGGTGCCCCGCTACATGACCCAGAAGCAGTGCGAGGACATCATCCGCAAGGTGCTACCGCCCGGGGCGTCGAAAGCGGCGCCGAAACCGGCGGCCAAGCCCGCAGCGAAGGCGCCCCGCAAGCCGAAGGCCGCGGCCGAGGCCCCGGCCGCGCCGCCACCGAAGAAGCCGCGCAGCCGCAAGCAGTAGGGCAAAAGACATTTTCACCACGGAGGACGCGGAGGACACGGAGAAAAGCAAGGGAAGATCGAGTCGAAGCACTCGGGATGTTCAGGCATTGCGCGCCGACGTTTCTCGACCATGATTCGCCTTCCATTGCGCCCTCCGTGTCCTCTGCGGTAAGAAATCTTTGCAGGCAGCAAGGCGAAAGGCACTTTCACCACGGAGGACGCGGAGGACACGGAGAACAGCGGGAGGAAATCCGGTGACGGGCATGGTCGATCATCGGGCAGGCCCGTCGGCAACGTTTCTTGCCGAAAGGCCTTTCGCTTTCCTCTGCGTACTCTGTGTCCTCCGCGGTGAACAGACTTTGAATTCAGATTCAACGGAGGAGAGGCAATGAAGAAGGTCGTCACCGTATCCCTGGGCCCCTCGAAGAACGACTTCGAGTTCGAAACCGACTTCCTCGGCCACCGGTTTTCCGTCAAGCGCCTTGGCGCCGACGACGACACGGGCAAGGCCTGGGAGCTGGCGCGCCGCCAGCAGGCCACGGCCGATGCCATCGGCCTGGGAGACATCGCCGACCACTACCAGGTCGGACTGCGTACGGTGGTGAACAAGGCCACCCGACGCCTGCTCAACGTCGTGACCCGGGTGCCGGTCACCACCGGCGCGACGCTGCGCCGCCTGCTCCAGGTGCGGGCAGTTCGCCACGTGCAGAAGGAACTGGGCCACTACTTCAACAACAACCTGGTCCTTTTCCTCTCGGGCATGCGCTACTACGACATGGCGGTGGCCCTGTCGGACTACACCAAGAACCTGAGCTTCGCCGACGCCCTGTTCCAGACCGGCGCCCCGGCCATGCTCACCTCCCTCGAGCAGCTCGAGCTCTACGCCAAGGGCGCCGACCTGCTGCTCTCCGGCAAGCCCGGCGAGATGCTGGAACGCTCCCTGACCCGCTTCAAGATCGACAGGGCCCAGGCCGCCGTGGCCAAGTCCCATGTCATCGTCGGCAGCTTCGCCGAGATCCGGGCCGTCGGCAACGCGGCCAACCTGGCCGGCAAGACCCTGATCACCTCGTCGATCGACGACGAGCGCATGGCCTTCTTCACCCGCTGCAGGGTGAACCTGGTCATCGACGTGGCGCCCAAACTCTTCGACCGGGTGGTGGGCATCAACACCATCGAGGCCATGATCCTGGCCGCCCTGGGCAAGCCCCGGGAGGAAGTCTCCGACGACGATTTCGCCGAGATCATCGACGAACTGGACATCGTGCCGCGCCTGCTCCATCCGACGGGCAAGTTCCGCAACATCCGGCGCTTCGCCTTCGTCATCCACCCCCTCAGCCAGGAATACATCCGCAAGGGCTTCCCCATCCCCAAGGGCACGCCCAAATTCGTGATGGACAAGGTGGAGGCGGTGGCCGCCTACATGCCGCCCATGGTCTATTGCAAGATGGAGAACATCGTCTCCCCGTCCGGGGCGGAGGCCGAGGGCTGGCTGATCACGGTCGGCGGCACGCCCCGGGAGATGCTCTCCCACAGCCCAGAATTCACCTACCGGCGGCTGCTCCACGCGGCCGCCATCGCCGAGAAGATGGGCGCCCAGATCATGGGCCTGGGCGCCTTCACCAAGGTGGTCGGAGACGCCGGGATCACGGTGGCCCGGCGCTCCCGGCTGCCCATCACCACCGGCAACAGCTATTCGGCCTCGGGCGCCCTCTGGGCGGCGGCCGACGCCATGCGCCGCATGAACCTGGTGCACCTCAACAAGCACAACAAGAAGGTCCATGCCAAAACCATGGTCATCGGCGCCACCGGCTCCATAGGCTCGGTGAGCGCCCGCCTGCTGGCCATGGCCTTCGAGGAGGTGGTCATCGCCGCCCGGGACCTGAAGAAGCTGGAGGAGCTGAAGGCCTCGATCCTCAAGGACACGCCGGACGCCAAGGTCACCTGCTCCATCGACTACGACGACCTGCTGGCCGACATGGACATGATCGTCACCTCCACCTCGGGGGCCGGCAAGAAGATCCTCGACATCACCAAGGTGAAGCCCGGCTGCGTCATCACCGACGTCGCCCGCCCCCTGGACCTGCCGCCGGAGGAGGTGGCCAAGCGTCCCGACGTGCTGGTCATCGAATCGGGCGAGATCGAGCTTCCCACCAAGGTCCGCGGCCTGAAGAGCATCGGCCTGCCACCGAACACCATCTACGCCTGCCTGGCCGAGACCATCGTGCTGGCGCTGGAGGGCCGCTTCGAGGTCTTCACCATCGGCCGCGACACGGAGTGGGAGAAGGTCAAGGAGATCTACCAGCTGGGCCTGAAGCACGGCATGAAGCTGGCCGCCATCTCGGGCGTCAAGGGCGTCTATTCCGATGCCGACATCGCCAAGGTGGTGGCCCTGGCCAAGAAGGCGCGCAAGACCTGGAAGGGCGGCTCGGCCGCGGTGCCCGAGAAACCCGCGGCGAAGGCCAAGGCCGCCGCCCCCACCGCCGGGAAGCCCGCGGCGAAGAAGCCTGCCGCGAATAAGGCCGGCCCGGCGAAGGCACCCGCGCAGACGGTGGCCGCACCCAAGCCTGCCGCACCGAGGGCCACCGCACCGAAGGCCGCAGCGAAGAAGCTTGCGGCGACCCAGGCCGCGGCTGCCAAGCCGGTACCCCCGAAGGCGGCACCGCAGTCCGCCGCGAAGGCCCCGGCCGCCAAGCCGCCCGCGGCGGCAAGAACGGGCAACGGCGCGACCACCGGGAAATCCACCGCGACCAGTGCCGCCAAGGCGGCCAAGCCCGCCGCCGCGACTGCGAAGCCATCCGCCAAGGCCATCCCCGCGACTGCGAAGGCATCCGCCAAGGCCACCCCGGCGAAGCGGGCCTCCAGGAAGCCCGCCGCACCCGCCGCCGGGACCTGAGGAGCCGGACCCGCGCTGCATGAGCTCCCTCCCCGGCGGCAAGGCGCCGCCGGGGCCCGACCTTCCGGCCGAGGACAGACCCCATGAGTACCGTACGCCTCAATCCCCTCGACGCCGCCTGGCTGTTCACCGAGACCCGGGCGACGCCCAACCACGTCGGCGGCCTGCTGCTCTTCCGTCTTCCCGCCGGGGCGCCGGACGACTTCCTGCGCCAGCTGATGAAGGAATTCCGCAACCACCGGACCTTCACCGCCCCCTGGAACCGGCGGCTGAAATACCCGTTCAACAAGAATCCGTTGGCCGCCTGGATCGAGGACCCGGACATCGACCTCGAATACCACGTGCGCCATCTCGCCCTGCCCCGCCCCGGCGGCGAAAGGGAGCTGGGGGAACTGGTGGGCCTGCTGCAAAGCCAGCCCCTGGACCTTTCCCGGCCGCCCTGGGAATGCACGATCATCGAGGGCCTGGAGGGCGGGCGCTTCGCCCTCTTCATCAAGATGCACCACTCGCTGATCGACGGCGTCAGCGGCATGAAACTCCTGCAGCGGGCCATGTCGCCCGACTTGAAGAAGAGCGTCACCATCCCCCCCTTCTGGGCCACCGGCACCGAGCCGGCGAGCCGGGCCGAACGTCCGATGCCGACCATGGCCGAGGCGATGGCCGGCGCCGCCCAGGCCCTGAGCGTTCAATTGAAGTCCGTGCCCCAGCTCGTCGGCGCCTTCGGCAAGATGGTGAAGCGCATCGGCGACCCGGAGGACGGCATGGCCGTGCCCTTCGCCTCGCCGCGCTCGGTACTCAATGGCCGGGTGCGGGAAAAGCGGCGCTTCGCCACCCAGCAATTCTCCATGGAACGCCTGCGGGCCGTGGCCAAGGCGGCCGACGGTACCCTCAACGACGTCGTGCTGGCCATTTGCGGCGGGGCGCTGCGGCGCTTCCTGCTCGAGCGGGACAACCTGCCGGAGGCCTCGCTGACGGCGGGTATTCCGGTGTCCATCCGTCCCCAGGAGGACGAGGGCACGGGCAACGCCATCAGCTTCATCGTGGCCACCCTGGGCACGGACATCGACGATGCCGCGCGCCGCCTGGAAACCATCAGGAACTCGGTCCGCCATGCGAAGGCACACGTCCAGAGCCTCCCCCGCCAGGCGATGCAGCAATACACCATGCTGCTCATGGCGCCGACCATCATCACGTTGCTGACAGGCATCGGCGGCCGCACGCGGCCGATGTTCAACATCACCATCTCGAACGTGCCCGGCCCCGACAAGCCGCTCTACTTCCGGGGCGCCGAGCTTCTGGCGACCTATCCGGCATCCATCGTGACCCACGGCCAGGCCCTCAACATCACCTGCCAGAGCTATGCCGGATACATGAACTTCGGCTTCACCGGATGCCACACCTCGGTGCCCAGCCTGCAGCGTCTGGCCGTCTATGCCGCCGATGAACTGCAGGACCTGGAAGCGGCCCTGCTCCCGCGGCCGAAGCGGACGAAGGCATTGCGGCCGAAGCGGACGAAGGCATTGCGGCCGAAGCTGCCGGAGGTTCCGGCCGCCAAGGCCCGCCCCGGAACCCGCCGGAAGGTCGCGCCGGCGCAATAAGGGCCCTTGCGGCCCGTCGCGGCCATCACGCCGCGAGGAAAATCGATCCGCCCGGCAGCCGACCGGCGAAGGTCAAACCCGGGGCGCGAAGACCGTATAGCCGCGCGGCGGTGCCCAGAAGGCGGCATAGCCGTCCTGGTTCGTCCGCTGGTCCTGGGGCCGATGGAGGTCCGAGGCGCTCCACCAGGCCACGGGGACCATGTCCACTTCCTGCCAGCGGGTGCGCACCCAGGCCCCATGCCAGTCGTCGCCCCGGTTGTTCCAGACGAAGACCAGGCCCGGCTGCTCCCCATGCCCCAGGCGTTGCATGACATAGAGATCGTCGTCCACCCAGAGCACCCCGGTACCGCCGCCGGCATACTGCTCGTGGGCGGAGGCCAGGGCGGCGATGCCGTTGGGGGAACCGGGTTGCCCGAGCCCCTCGACGAAGTAGTCCTTCCAGAAGACGCAGGGATAGCCTTCGTGGGTCAGGATGTAGCCGTAGGCAAGCATCTTGTCGTGGGCGATGGGACGCCCTGGGTCCCTCAGGTCATGGTTCTCGACGAAGGTGACTGCGGCGCGAGTCACGTCCTTGGCCAGGCTGGGGGCCTGGATGAGGCTGCGCAGGCTGCAGCCATACTGGTCGCAGACGGCCTTCAGGGTTTCGCGCAGCGGGAAGTCGAAGGCATCCACCGGGTTCTGGTTGGAGAAATTGCTGACCTCGACCCATCCTTCGATGGCGCGGGCATTGTCCCAATACTCCGCCACGCCATAGGGCTTGAAGGGCTTGCCGTCGCGCACGTAACGGTATTCCTGCACCGCGGTGACGGTGTGGGCGCCGTAGCCCTTGACGTAATCGTAGCGGAAGCCGTCGAAGCCGATGTCCTCGACCAGCCAGCGGGCGAGCTTGAGGATTTCCGCGAAGACATAGGGGTTGCGATGGGAGAGGTCGGGCATGTCGCCGAAGCTGCCTTCGTCCCAGCTCTCGTAGGGATTCGGATGAAAGCATTCCCAATCCCTGGGGAATCTGCCACTCATGGGTGTGAAGCGCGTCCACCGGTTCTCGCCGGTGATCGGATTCATTTCCCGTGCGTCGGCGCCACTGCAATGATTGACGACGAAATCGGCGATCACGTCCATGCCCTTTTCGTGGGCGGCGGCGATCAGGGCGAGCAGTTCGTCCTTCGATCCGAACCAGGTCTTGACCGCACCCTTCTGGTCGAACTCGCCAAGGTCGTAGTAGTCGTAGGGGTCGTACCCCATGGACGGACCACCCAGGTTGGCCGCCTTGTGCACGGGCGGCAGCCAAAGGGCGCCAAATCCGCTTCGGGCGAGCTCGTCGACCTGGCCGCGGACATGATTCCACCACTGGTATTCCTGCCCGGCTTCCCGCGGGCAGTCCCAGAAAAACGCCTGCATCATGACGGCCATGTCGGTCCCCCCTTGTCGTTGGTGATCCCCTCCAATCATAGTCCCGTCTTGGAAAGGAGGACGAAAACCGGATGACGCCGAACGCCCGCCCCGGTCGCGGCCCCGGGGCGGGCGGCGGCCGGAAGCGGGTCCGCCTGCCGCTCCGGCTCCGGCCAGCCGGAAATTCCGTTACCATTCCGCGGGAATGGATATGCAGCCGGAAGCGCCGGGGCCGGGGCGGGATCGGGCCTGCCGGGAACGCTGCGGAACATGAGGCGACGAGACGGGGGAATGGAGAGAGTGCTGCAGGCCATGCGTTTCGGTCGACCCAGGATCGCCAACGGCCTGATCCTCCGCATCGGCCTCTTGATCCTGGTCTCCCTGGCGGTGTTCGCTGCGGCCAGCCATCGCCTGATATTGCTGCCCACCGCGGGGTCCCTGGCCGAGGCCCAGATGGGCCTGGTATCGGAACAACTGGAAGCCCGGGTCGCGCGGCTGCTGCAGACCGTCGAGGCCACGCTTCGCAGCAGCCGCGGCTGGGGTATGAACGGCGACCTCGACCACAGCCAGCTGCCGCGTTTCAACGAATTCTTCTTCCCCGTCATCGCCAACCACGGCGAGATCAATTCGGTCATATTCGCCGACGAGACCGGCCGCGAAATCCTCCTGCTGCGGACCGACGAGGGCAAGTGGCTCAACCGGATCAGCAATCCGGCCGAATGGGGCCGGCGGACCTATTGGCTGACCTGGAACGCCGAGCGCCAGCTGGAATCGGTGGAATTGCGCGAACTGGACTACGACGCCCGCCAGCGCCCGTGGTTCATCGGCGCCATGCGCCTGGCCGACGACGGCCACCTGCATTGGACCGAACCCTATGTCTTCTTCACCAGTCGCCAACCGGGGATAACGGCGGCAGGCCGCTGGACGGCGAAGGACGGGCGCCGCTTCGTCATCGCCCATGATGTCCATCTGTACGACTTGTCGGCCTTCACGGCGACGCTGCAGGCCGGCAGGCGGGGCAAGGCGGCCCTGTTCCAGGAGGACGGCCGCCTCGTGGCCCTGCCCCGGGACGAATCCATCGCCTCGCCCGATGCGATCCGGGCATCGGTCCTCAAGACCCCCGCCGAACTGGGCCTCATGGAGGTCGCCGAGGGGCTGCGGGCATGGCAGGCCGACGGCCGCGCCGAACGCCGGATGAACCGTTACCGGCTCGGGGACACGCGGTGGTTCAGCCTGTTCCGGCCGGTGCAGGCCGGCGATCGGGCCTTCTGGCTGGGGGTGTTCGCGGCCGAGGAGGACTTCCTGCCAGGAACCCGGGAAGACGTCCTGCTGCTCGCCGGCCTGGCCCTGCTCGTCCTCCTGGCCGGGGTCGTCGTCGCGGTCCGCATCGCGCGCCAGTTCGCCCGGCCCTTGTCCCGCCTGGCCAGGGAAAGCGTGCGGATCGGGCGCATGGAACTGGAGGATCCGGTGCGCGTCCAGGCGCCCTGGCTGGAGGTAAACCAGCTCGCCGCCGCCCAGGAGGGAATGCGGCAACGCCTGCAGGAGGCCCAGCACACCTTGCTGGAAGCCAATACGGCCCTAGAACGCAAGGTGACCGAACGAACCCGCGAATTGGAGGAAAGCCGGCGAGACCTCCAGGAGCGGGAAGCCTTCTTCCGGGCCATCATCGAGAACGCCGTGGTCGGCATTTCCCGCCTCGATACGGATCGCAGGCGCCAGATGGTGAACCGTGCTTTCGCCGAATTCACCGGCTACGGAATCGCGGAACTCCTGGCCGGCACCGGACTCGACCTGATCGCCCCGGACGACCGCCAGCGCATCGCCGCCGCCTATGACGACCTGCTGACCGGGCGCAGCCAGCGATTCCGCACGGAGACGGAGTTCGTGCGCAAGGACGGCGACCACCGCTGGGCCGACGTGCAGTTGACCGCCATACGCGCCGACGACGGTAAGGTCGCCTCGCTGCTGGCGACCGTCCTCGACGTCACCGACCGGCGGACCATGGAGCGCGAACTGGAGCGCCAGTTCGCCCTCCTCCAGGCCCTCATCGACACCATTCCGAACCCTATCTTCTACAAGGGAGCGGACAGCCGTTTCATCGGCTGCAACACCGCCTACGAGCAGGCCTTCGCGGTGGACCGGCGGGATTTCATCGGCAAGCGGGTCCTCGACCTGGAATACCTGCCGGAGGCGGACCGCCGGGCCTACCAGGCAGAAGATGAAACCGTCATCTCCCGTTGCGGCAGGGTCTCGCGGGACACGTCGATGGTCTTCTCGGATGGGCAGACCCACGACGCCTTGTATTCGGTGACCGGTTTCCCCAATCCGGACGGCAGTCCCGGGGGGCTGGTCGGGCTGATCGTGGACATCACGCCGTTGAAGGAGGCCGAGCGGGAGGCCCGCAATGCGCGGGCCGCGGCCGAGGCCGCGGCTGCGGCAAAGGCCGACTTCCTGGCCAACATGAGCCACGAGATCCGCACGCCGATGAACGCCATCATGGGCATGACCCACCTCGCCCTGCAGACGCCCCTGTCGCCCCGGCAGAAGAACTATCTAGAAAAAGTGGACGCCGCCGCCCAGGGACTCCTGCGCATCATCAACGACATCCTCGACTTCTCCAAACTCGAGGCCGGCATGATGCGCACGGAAAGCATCGAATTCAGCCTGGACGAGGTGATGCGCCAGCTGGCCGACATGGCCATCCTGCGCGCCCGGGAAAAGGGGCTCGAACTGCTGTTCGACGTCGCCCCCGACGTGCCGAGGACGCTGGTTGGCGATCCCTTGCGTCTGGGCCAGGTGCTACTCAACCTGGTCGGCAATGCACTCAAGTTCACGGAAGTCGGAGAGGTTTCCGTCGCCGTTCGCCTGGAAAGCGGGCCGGAGGAGGCGCCGATGCTGCGTTTCGAGGTCGCGGACACGGGCATAGGCATGACCGAGGCCGAGGTCGGTCGCCTGTTCGGCGCCTTCAGCCAGGCCGACACCTCGACCACGCGACGTTACGGCGGAACGGGCCTGGGACTCTCCATCTGCAAGCGCATCGTCGAACTCATGGGCGGCGGGATCGGCGTGGAAAGCGTACCCGGCTCCGGCAGCCGCTTCCGGTTCACCATCCGCTTCGGCCTGGCCGGAGGGGCCGCTTCGCCGGCCTCGCCTCCGCCGCCCGACGGACTGCGGGTCCTGGTGGTGGATGACAACGCCAGTGCCCGGGAACTGTTCGCCCAGATGCTGGGCGCCATGTCGCTGGACTGCGCGGTGGTCGGCAGCGGACCGGAGGCCCTGGCCGAACTTCGGCGCGCCGACGATGCCGGGCGCCCCTACGGCCTGCTCGTGGCCGATTGGCAGATGCCGGGCATGGACGGCGTCGAAACGGTGCGCCGCCTGCGGGCCGAGGCTGCCATTGCCGCGACGCCGGCCATCGTCATGACGACGGCCTACGATCGCGAGGAACTGGCCGAGGCGCTCGGGAACCTGACGGTCGGGGCCGTGCTGCCCAAACCCGTGACCCCCTCGGCCCTGTTCGATGCCATTGCCGAGGCGCTGCATGCCGACGGTCGGGCCGGCGCCGCCGTGAAGGCCGGCGCCGGCCCGGACGCAGGGCACGACCTCGCGGGATTGCGGGTTCTCCTCGTCGAAGACAACGCAGTCAACCAGGAGCTGGCGGTGGAACTGATGTCGGCCGTGGGCATTTCGGCGACCGTGGCCGGCAACGGAGCGGAGGCCCTGGCCCTGGCCGCGAGCCGCGAATTCGACGCCATCGTCATGGATTGCCACATGCCGGTCATGGACGGCTTCGAGGCCACCCGGCGGCTGCGCGCCGACCCGCGCCATCGGGGCCTGCCGATCATCGCCATGACGGCCGGCGCGCTGGCGGGCGACCGCGAACGTTGTCTCGCCGTTGGCATGAGCGATTACCTTTCCAAGCCGGTGGCCGCCCGGGAGCTGTATGCCAAGCTGGCGGGCGTCACCGGTCGCCGGATGCCCCCCGGCCACAAGGCGGCCGGGGGCCTGGACCATGCGGGCGAGAGAGTCCTCGACCCTTCCGCGGCCCTGGAAAGACTGGATGGGAACGGGGCCCTCTATCGGCGGCTGCTGGAAAGGTTCCGGCAGGAACAACCGGCCGCCATCGAGCGCCTGCGTGCCGACCTGGAGGGCGGGGACGATGAGGCCTCCGGGCGGACCGTCCACACCCTCAAGGGCCTGGCCGGCAACATCGGTGCCGCCCGCCTTGCCCGGCGCAGCCGGGCGCTGGAGGAGGCCCTGTCAGCCGGCGGAGACCGCGCTGCGCAATGGCAATCGCTCGCCGCCTGTTTCGCCGACACCCTCGTCGCCATCGACGGCGAACTGGCATCCGTCGCCGCGCCAGACCAGCCTGCCGAGACCGGGAAGCAGGACCTGGGGCGGAGCCTGGCGGACCTGCATGCATTGCTGCTGGCCGACGATGCGAGCGCGGTACGGTGCCTCGAGCCCCTGCTGCCGCTGCTCGACGCCAGGCTCGCACCTGGCGAGGCGGACCGGCTCGCACGCATGATCAAGGCCTATGATTTCGGGGGCGCCTCGTCTATGCTTCGCCAATTGGCCGGTCGCCTGGCCGTGCACATCGACTAACCCCGTGAGGAGCGCAAGATCATCGACCTGCTGAATCGCCAGACCGTCCTGGTCGTCGACGACACGGTGGAGAACATCGACCTGCTGACCGAAGTGCTCGGCGAGCACTACCGGGTCCGCGTCGCCACCGACGGGGAGAAGGCCATCAAGATCGTCTATTCGGACGATCCGCCGGACATCGTCCTGCTGGACATCATGATGCCCGGCCTGTCGGGCCTGGAGATCTGCCGACGGATCAAGTCCAACCCGGACCGGCGGCGGATTCCGATCATCTTCGTCACCGCCCTGAGCAGCGTCGAGGACGAACGCAAGGGCCTGGACCTCGGCGCCGTCGACTACATCACCAAGCCCATCAGCCCACCCATCGTGAGGGCCAGGGTACGCACCCACCTGGCGCTCTACGACCAGTCCCGGGAACTGGAGCGCATGGTCCACCAGCGAACCCAGGAACTGGTCGTGTCGCGCCAGCAGGTGATCCGCCGCCTGGGCCGCGCGGCGGAATACAAGGACAACGAGACGGGCAACCATGTCCTGCGCATGGCCCACTATGCCCGCTTGATCGGCGAGGCCCATGGCCTCGGCCGCGATGCCGTGGATACCATCTTCACCACTGCGCCCATGCACGATGTCGGCAAGATCGGCATCCCCGACGCGATCCTGCTCAAGCCCGGCCGGCTGGACGCGTCCGAGTGGAAGGTCATGGAACAGCATCCGATCATGGGCGCCGAGATCATCGGCCGGCACGACAACGACCTGCTCGACACCGCCAGGATCATTTCCCTGACCCACCACGAGCGCTGGGATGGCAATGGCTATCCCGCCCGACTGAAGGGAGAGGAGATTCCCCTCGCCGGGCGGGTTGCGGCCATCGCGGACGTCTTCGACGCCCTGGTTTCCGTACGTTCGTACAAGCCCGCCTACACGGTCGAGCACTCCCTGTCCATCATGGATTCCGAGGAGGGAAGGCAGTTCGATCCGGCCCTGATGCAGGCCTTCCGCAAGGCCCTTCCCGAGATCCTCCGCATCAAGGACATCTATGCGGACGAGAGGGGTGCCTTGACCGACCTCGAATTGCATCGTCCCCCGGCCTGAACGAACAGGCCGTTACCCCCGCGCCACAGGATCCCATGGACGCCATCTCCCGACCGCTTGCCTTCGCCTTCTTTGCCTGCCTGTCTGCGGCCTTCCCTGCGGCCGCCGCCCAGCCCGACATCCAGCCCGCGGAGGTCAAGCGGGCCCTTCAGGCTCATGCCCCCGGAGGGGTTCGCCTGTCGGAGGTGACGGTGGCCGGCCAGAAGGCGACCATCAGGGGCGCCAGCCAGAACAACGAACAGGTCAGCCGCTTCCTGCGCAGCCTGGACGATTCGAAGGACTTCCGGTCGCCGTCCCTCGTCTCCATCGCCAAGGATCCCGCCTCCGGCGGCAGCCGCTTCGAACTGACGGCGGACATCCATTGCCCGAAACCCGGCGAGAAGGCCGCCGAAGGCCTCTGCGCCCCGGCGCCGAAGGCCTCGTCGGCCGGACAATCCATCTACAAGTGCCGAGTCAACGGCACCTTCACCGTCCAGGCAACGCCCTGCGATAGGTAGGAGACCCGACATGCCCGCAGGGCGCGGCCCGGGCTGTCATCCGGGAGGTCCGGCGCGGCCTGCCACGACGGCCGCTGCGGCAAGCCCGGGCGGTCCTCAGAGCCTCGCGTACAGCACCTTCCACCCGGGATAGGCGCCGGACTCGATGGCGGTCTTACGGGTGAGCCCAGCCCACGATCCGCCGCCGCGCAGGGCATCCACGAAAGCGCGGCCGTCGAGGATCCAGTTACCGCCGATGAAGGTGGCGCCGCGGGCCAACAGGGGATCCGGCAGGCAACCGGCACCGGGGCCGACCAGGGCGATGCGGGTTGCACCTGCACAGTGGGACAGGATGGGGTCGAGGGTATCGTTGAGCAGGATCGAACTGGTCGCCAGAACCTTGTTGCAGGTCCGCAGTTCCTGCGGATCCAGGGTGACCCGGTAGCCCTCCCTCTCCCCCGCCAGATCGGCCCGCAGCTCCACCACCGTCAGGCGGGCCCCGGCGGCAATGATCCGCGGCAGCAGGGGCGTGAAGTGCCCGACCATGCCGATGTGATCACCCGGCCGCGGATCCAGCATCCCCGTGGAATCGCCGGCCGGGGGCGGCGCGTAGCCCGCCTGGTCGAAGAAGCGCCGGGTAAGGGCGGCGATGGCGGTGAATCCCAGCGTGCGCCCGATGCCGGCAGGCGCCAGGAAATGCCGGGCGACTTCGAGGGCATCGGCACCGACGAGGCCCAGCCGATCCGGGGAGGCAGCCAGTTGCTGCAGCGTGTCGCCGAGCAGGACAAAGCCCAGGCCGAGGGATCCATCCTCCAGTTCGAGGGCGCAGAACTCCCCGTCCTTGCCGGCGACGCGGTCGACCGGCGGCAGGTGCAGGGCTCGGATGCGCGGCGACGGCAGGCGGTCGGCGACCTCTTCGAGGCAGGCGACCAGGTCGGCGGAAACACTCATGGCAAACTCGGGGCGTTGCGGGCGCCCGGATCATGCGCCGGTCCCACGCCGCCACCGCGGGCCCCTTCGGCCCGGCGGCGAACCGGCTTGCCGGCAGCCGCAGGATGCCGGCCGGGATGGCCGGGGGCCGGAACCGGGGGTGTCGAGGCCGGCTCCCGGGACCGCGGCACGCGCGACCGGGGCATTCCGCCCGAACCACGCCATGACCGACCCGGGAGGGGCGAACGGGGGATCAAGCCTTCCCCCCAAGCGCCCGGCGGCTCCAGATCCAGACGTAGTTTGCCCCGGAGGCAAGCAGGGTCGAGAGGACGAGCCAGTACAGGGCGGGAAGGAGCAATCCCGTCGACACCAGGCCGGCTGCATTTCCCAGGGCCAAGGCGAGCACGACGAAGGCCAGCAGGGTATTGAACTTGGACAGGCGCGTCGGAGCCATCTCGACGTGGCCGAAAATGAAATGGTAGGCCAGGGCGCCCAGGACGATCACCGCGTCCCGCAGCACCAGCACCGCGGCAAACCAGACGGGAAGCAGGCATTGCCAGGCCAGGACGATGCTGACGGAGGCCATGATCAGCTTGTCGGCCACCGGGTCCAGGAGGGCGCCAATGCGGGACACCTGGTGCAGGCGCCGGGCAAGGTAGCCGTCCAGCCAATCGCCGAAGCCGGCCGAGGCAAAGAGGGCCAGCGCCATGCCATAGCGGTGCTGGAGCAGGCAGGCGACCACGAGCGGCACCAGCAGGACTCGCAACAGGGTGATGATGTTGGGCAGGGTCAGGATGGACTTCATGTTTCTCCGGCGGATTCTAGCTTTGCCGGGCGAACTCCTCGGGATCGAGCACCGTCAGGCCCGGCGCCCAATCGGCCACCCAGGCACGCAGTTTTCGTCCTTCGCCGGGAAACCGCTCCAGTCCGATCTGCGGCACGCGGAACTGGCGGGCGAGCATCGCCCCATGCAGGCTGCTGCCTATCCATCCCGCCCCCCCGGCGATCACGGCGGCAAGCTGCCAGATGTCGAGGCTTGCGAACAGTCTCCAGGCTTGTCCCAGGCGGGCGCCGAGCCTGGCATAGGGTTCCTCCTCGTCATGCCAGGGCGCCGCGCCGGCCCGCAGAAACACCAACCCCCTGCCGGCCGCCCGACGCCGAAGGCCGCTGGCGAGGCAGTCCAGGCTACGGTCGTCGCCGAAGTCCGACGAGAACTGGACCGCGAGGTAGGAATGGGGGAAGGACTGCGCGACGGCGGCGGCCTCCCCGGCGGCCCGCGCATGCTCGATGCGCCGGCGGACGGAAGGGCCCGGGACCATGGCTGCGTCCGGCTCCAGCTTCGCTCCCACCCCGAGCCGGAGGAGCTCGTGCCGGGTCGCGGAATCCCGCACCCCGACTCGGTCGGCAGCGGCCAGGGCTGCCGAAACGTGCCGCCCCAGGGCCGCGGGCCGGCGGCCCAGGTCCACGCCACCGACGGCATGGAAGCCCACCCAGCGGCACCAGGGGAGGCGGGACTTGTCGAGGACATAGGGAGCGGGAACATCCGTCCCCAGCCGCTCCGCCGCCCAGGCGGTGCGCGCGGCTCCGTCCCTGTCCAGCCGGGACACGACTTCGGCAGCCTCGCCGGGCTCGCACAGCATCACGGCGGCCGTCCACGCGTCGCAATCCAGGATCTCGCCGCCCACGTGCAGGAGATCGGCCGGCGGCCCGGCCCAGGCGCGCCCCAGGGCGTCCACGGACACCACCCGGTGACCGCCGAAACAGGTCATGTCGCGGTCGGCCAGCCCGGCGAACAGGGTCTCGCGCCCGGGATGGCGCTCGGCGAGCAGGTGCGGGAAGAGGAGATCCCCCAGGTTGTGGCGGTCGAAGGGCCCGAAGAACACCAGGGGTGGCAGGCTCATCGGCCGGCGATATCGGCAAGGGAAGAGAGGGGCGGCAGTCCGTGCCGCCGACGGGCCTCGTCACAGGCATCGTCGCCACGACCGAGGGCGGCAAGTGGAGCGAACTCGCGGCAGGGGCCGGGACGCTGCCGGTAGATCGCGCATTCCACCCGGTGCCCGATCTCGCCCACCAGGGCGATGCAGCGAGGTGGCTGCCGCTCCGTTCCCCGCATGCACGCCGTGGCCGGGGTCAGCGGATCGGCCAGGGAGACCGGTACGTCACCGCCATCGGAACTGTCCAGTTCGCCGATCGCGAAGACGACGCGGAAGGCGGCGCAGCAGGCGCCGCAGGACTGGCAGGGATTGGCGGCCACGGGCAAGGACCGACCCGGGCTACCCGGAGGCCGCGGGCGTACGGCTCAGAACAGATGGTGGCCGATCCACCAGAAGACGGCGGCGACGGTGGCACTGGCCGGTATGGTCAGGATCCAGGCCCAGACGATGCCGCCTGCGACGCCCCAGCGGACGTTGGAGGTGCCCTGGGACGAGCCGACCCCGACGATGGCGCCGGTGATGGTGTGCGTCGTCGACACCGGTATCCCCAGGGACGATGCGGTAAAGAGGGTGATGGCACCGCCGGTTTCGGCGCAGAAACCACCGACCGGGCGCAGCTTGGTGATCCGCTGGCCCATGGTCTTCACGATCCGCCAGCCGCCGAACAGGGTCCCGAAGCCGATGGCGACGTAACAGGAGACGATCACCCAGGTGGGGACTCCGTCGCCGGGACGTGTGATCCCGGCGGTGATCAACAACAACCAGATGATGCCAATCGTCTTCTGCGCGTCGTTGCCGCCGTGCCCGAGGCTGTAGAGGGACGCAGATACGAGCTGCAGGCGCCGAAACGCCTTGTCCACCCGGCGTGGCGTCGTCCGGTTGCAGATCCACGAGGTCGCCACCATCAAAAGCCCCCCAAGCAGGAAGCCCAGCGCCGGCGAGACGAGGATGAAGACGAGGGTCTTGCCGACGCCCGACCAGATGAGCGAGTCCGGACCAACCTTGGCCAGGGCAGCCCCGACCAGCCCGCCTATCAGCGCATGGGATGAACTCGACGGTATCCCGTAATACCAGGTGACGACGTTCCAGGTGATCGCGCCGACCAGGGCGCCGAAGATCACGTAATGGTCCACGACAGCGGGATCCACCGTCCCCTTGCCGACGGTGGCGGCCACCTTGAGCTGGAAGACGAAGATCGCGACGACGTTGAAGAAGGCCGCCCAGGCGACGGCGTGCTGCGGCTTCAGGACGCCGGTGGAGACCACGGTGGCGATGGAATTCGCCGCGTCGTGGAAGCCGTTCATGAAATCGAAGGCCAGCGCCAGGGCCACCAGCAGGATGACCACGCCGAGACTGATCTGCAAGCCATCCATGACTGAACGCCTTCAGGAATTCTCGAGGACGATTCCCTCGATGATGTTGGCGACGTCCTCGCAACGGTCGGTGATGGTTTCCAGCAGTTCGTAAACGCTCTTCATCTTGATGAGTTCCCGGGTGTCCGCCTCCTCCCGGAAAAGACGCGTGATGCCGGTGCGCATCACGCGGTCGGCGTCCGACTCAAGCTTGTCGATTTCCTGGCAGGTCTTGAGGATGGCCGGGCCGTTGTCCATGCTGTTCAGCAACATCACGGCGGAGCGGACGCGATCACAGCACGACGCGCAAAGGTCCGCCAGTTGCCGCGCCTCGCCGGTGAGTTTCCGAATGTCATAGAGATTCATCGATTCCGCAAAATCCTGGATCATGTCCAGGATGTCGTCCATGCTCGAAATGAGCTGATGGATCTCGTCGCGGTCGAGCGGCGTGTTGAAGGTCGTGTGGAGCAGTGCGACGGTGTCGTGGGTGATCTTGTCGGCGGCCTTTTCGATCTCGTCGATGGCCTGGGCGTGCCTGGCCACCGTTTCCGGGGAGTCCGTCAGCTCGGCCACCAGGTTCGCCAACTCCTTGCCGCCTTGGACGATGAGATCAGCGTGGGCGTTGAAGAGGGCAAAGAACTTTCCTTCCTGGGGCATCAAGCGAGCGAACATGGCAGACGGACCGGCAAAAAAGACGATCAAGTTTACCAGTTCCGCCGCGGCCTGCCGGCCCCGACCGGCTGGTATGATGACGAGTTCGCAACTCGCCCCTACGATCCAGCGCGAATCATCCCTCCCGGCCTACGCCATGAAACGCACCCGTTTTTCCCGTCGCAGCAAGCTCACTCCCGATTCCGACGAGGCCCTCCGGCTGGCCCACGGCTACGCGCTTTCCGCCACCCGGATCGAGGATGCCTTCTGGGAGTCCAGGCTCGCCGCGCTGGTCAATCGCCTGCTCGATGAAGGCGAGGAAGAGGCCTTCAATTCAGTCCTCGACCGGCTGTACAAGGACAACGCCCGCGCCTACGACCAGTTGGCCGACATGATCGAGTCTTGCGCCGAGAGCCGCTCGGGCGAGCAGGACCTGCTGTTGTTCGTCGCGCCCGTGCTGGCCTGGTCGCGCTACGGCATCCCCGCCGGGCCCATCGTCAAGGACGTCCTGGCGAACGTCCGGGTGCAACTGCAGGCCCACGTATTCGCCGGGGACGTCAAGATCGGGCTGGCGGATTTCCTTTTCAGCCCGGACCAGTTGCCCCAGGGATTCTGCGAAACCGCCGCCCTGCGGGAGCGCCTGGGGAAGGCAGCGCTGCACGGCCGCGACCTGGCGATCGAGCCCGCCCAGTTGCCGGAAACCCAGAGTTTCCTCTCCGACACCCGCTTCCTGATCGGCCTGGCGGCTGTTGCCAAGGGAGGTGCCCTGTTCCGATGGCAGGAGGACGACGGCAACCGGGACGAGGCGGCGCGCCAGTGGCAGGTCCAGGGAAGCAGTGCCCTGAGGCCCGTCCTGCCCGCCTGCGCCTTCGACGTCCTGCTGCCCCAGGCCTACCACGCCGGATGCCGCGACGCAGACCGGCAGGCCCGCCCCTACTCCCTGCGGGCCGCCTGTGCCTTCCTTGGAACGGCTCTCAACCTGCCGGTGGCCGAACTGCGGGCCGTGGTCGGACCGTTCCACGAGCGGCGCCTGGAGGAATACCGCATCGGCTTCACCCGGCGCGATTCCGCCGACGTGATCCATGGCGTTGTCTGGCCGCTGCTCGACAGCGAGGACGAGACATCGGATATCGGCGGCCAGATCGAGGGTCTCCTGCGGGAGCTCGGTGTCGGCGAAGTGATGGTGCTGGACCAGCGTTTCCCTCTCGAATGGTGCGACGACTGCGGCGCCCCGCTCTACCCGAATCCGGACGGGGAGCCCGTCCATGCCGAGATGCCCGAGGAACAGGCGGAGTCGGCACCCCGGCACCTGCACTGAGCTTCGCGAGGGACGCCACGGGACTTCAGGGTCGGTGGAATGCCGCCGCCGGCGTCGGCGATGCGGGCACCGAGGAGCACGACACGCATTGGCCCAATTTTTTGCGGGGAAATGGGTCGAAACAGCCGATGATTGACCGTCCCCATCAGGAACTTCCATGTCGAAAATCAGCAAGTCCGACGCCGAATGGCTGGCGCAACTGACCGCGACCCAGTACGAGGTGACCCGCCGCAAGGGCACCGAGCGGGCCTTCGCGGGAGAGTACTGGGATTGCCACGACCCGGGAACCTACTCCTGCGTATGTTGCGGGAACGCCCTGTTCGATTCCGGGCAGAAATTCGATTCGGGATGCGGTTGGCCGAGCTTCACCGCCCCGATCACCCCGTCGGAAGTCGAGGAAGTGGAGGACCTGAGCCATGGCATGCGGCGGACCGAGGTCATCTGCACCCACTGCGGGGCCCACCTCGGGCACGTTTTCCCGGATGGCCCGGCTCCGACCGGACTCCGTTATTGCATCAATTCGGCATCGCTCGAACTGCGCCGCCGCTGAGTCGATATAATTTCGCCATATGAAGCTGCTCTTCGACCTCTTCCCCGTCATCCTCTTTTTCGCCACCTTCAAGGTGGCGCAGGCCTATCCCGACAGCGCAACCGCATATGCAACGGACCTGCTGGGCCACTTCGGCGCCGGGGGCCTCGTCGGAGTGGAGCAGGCACCGATACTGCTCGCGACGGTGGCGGTGATCCTCGGCACCCTGATCCAGGTGGCGTGGGTGTGGTTCCACCATGGCAAGGTGGACAAGATGCTCTGGGTCAGTCTGGTCCTGGTGAGCTTTTTCGGCAGCATGACGCTGATTTTCCGGGACGATACCTTCATCAAGTGGAAGCCGACGGTCCTCTACTGGATCTTTGCCTTGGTCCTGCTCGTCTCGGACAAGATGGCCGGCAAGAACCTCGTCCGCTCCATGCTCGAATCCCAGTTCTCCCTGCCCGATCCGCTGTGGGGAAAACTGAATCTTTCCTGGGTGGCTTTCTTCCTGTTCATGGGAGGGGCCAACCTCTTCGTGGCCCTGAGCTTCTCGAACGATACCTGGGTCAATTTCAAGCTGTTCGGCGGCACCGGCCTGATGTTGGTCTTCATGCTTGCACAGGGCTGGGTGCTGTTGAAACACGTCGAACCGGAACCCGAGCCAGGGCAGAAGGACCCGCCCAAGTGATCTACGCGATCGTCGGCGAGGATGCCCACGGGAGCCTTGAGAAGCGCCTGGCCACCAGGCCGGCCCACCTGGAAAGGCTCCATGCCCTTAGGGACGAGGGACGACTGGTGCTCGCCGGCCCCTTCCCGGCCGTGGACGGCCCCGACCCGGGCCCTGCCGGCTTCACGGGAAGCCTCATCGTGGCGGAGTTTTCCAATCTTGCCGAGGCCGAATCCTGGGCTGCGGCCGACCCCTACGCGGCGGCCGGCGTCTATTCCCGCGTCACCGTCAGGCCCTTCAAGCGCGTCCTGCCGTGAGTCGCCTCCGGGCCATCCGCAAGGCTCTCGCAGTCCTGTCGCCCCTGCGCCTGGAGATCGACGACGAGAGCCACCTCCATGCTGGCCACGCGGGCGCCCGGGACGGGGGTGGCCATTTCCGCGTCGCCATCGTCGCGGAAGGGTTCCGGGGCCTGCCGACAATGCGGCGCCACCGCTTGGTGTATGATGCGCTCGCCCCGCTGATGAAGCGCGAAATCCATGCCTTGAGCATCATCGCCAAGGCGCCTGACGAAACCTGAAACATCCCCACGAGCAAGGACCATCGATGAACCGTATCAGCAGATTCCGTTTCCTGCCCCTCGCCATCCTCACCTCCGCCGCGCTTGCCGCCTTCCCGGTCGCGGCCAAGGAACCGGCCAAGGCCGAAGCGAAAGCCGAGGCGAAGACGGAAGCCGCTGGCGGCGCCACCGTCGCCAGCGTGAACGGGAAGGCCATATCGCGCCGACTGGCCGATGCCATCGCAGCCAGCCAGGCCGCCCAGGGACGCCCGGATTCGGAGGAACTGCGGGCCCAGATCCGCGAGGAACTGATCCAGCGCGAAATCATCGCCCAGAAGGCCGCCGCCTCGGGCTTCGACAAGAATCCCGCGATCCAGGCCCAGATGGAATTGGCCCGGCAGAGCGTGCTGGTGAATGCCTACGTCGGCGAGTTCGTCCGCGGCCATCAGCCTACGGAAGAACAGATGAAGGCCGAATACGAGAAGGTCAAGGCCCAGCGCGGCGACAAGGAATACAAGGCGCGGCACGTACTCGTCGAGAAGGAGGACGAGGCGAAGGCCATCATCGAGAAGCTCAAGAAGGGCGAAAAGTTCGAGGATCTCGCCAAGCAATCCAAGGATCCCGGCTCCAAGGACAGGGGTGGCGACCTCGGCTGGTCCGAGCCGGTGAATTACGTGAAGCCCTTCGCCGATGCCCTCAAGGCCCTTGCCAAGGGCAAGTTCACCGAAACCCCGGTGAAGTCCGATTTCGGCTGGCACGTCATCCTGCTCGAGGACACCCGCGAACTGAAGATGCCGCCGATGGAAGAACTCAAGCAGCAGATCGCGCAGATGCTCGTCCAGCAGCAGATCGCCAAGCACATGCAGGAATTGCGTGGCCAAGCCAAGATCAAGTGATTCGTCGCGACTCGAACCGGACGGGGGCTGCGGCCCCCGTTTTCATTGGTCCCGGATTTTCGGGGGGTGGCCGCCACGGGCGGCACTGGCGATGAACAGCGCCGGCCGCCACCCAACCTCCGGGAGCCGGCGGTTGGCAGGCTCGTCTCCTGGGGATCGGGCGGTCGTCGCCGCCTCGGCCAGGCCGGGAGTCCGTCGATCGGGTGGAATCTCGGCACGGTGATGATCAAGGCCGTCCGCGACTGGTTGCGCCGTCGGATGACCGACGGCGTCGAGGTCGACGAGGCGCTGTGGCGCCGGGCCGAGGAAGGTCACGACTTCCTCGCCGCACTGAAGGCCGATGATCGGTCGCGACTGCGCGACATGGCGAGCCGGTTCATTGCGGAAAAGGAGTGGAGCGGTGCCCAAGGCCTGGTGCTGACGCCCGAGATCCAGGTTTCCATCGCGCTGCAGGCCTGCCTCCCCGTACTGAACCTCGGGCTGGAGTTCTACCGGGGATGGGTCGGGATCGTCGTATATCCGGGGGATTTCGTCATCCCGCGCCGCGTCACGGACGAAAACGGCATCGTCCATGAATACGACGATGCCGTCCTTGGAGAGGCATGGGACGGCGGCCCGGTCATCCTTTCCTGGTTCGACGACCAGTACGAGGCCCGGGGCATCAATGTGGTGATCCACGAATTTGCCCACAAGCTGGACATGCTGAACGGCGTCGCCGACGGGTGCCCGCCCCTGCATGCCGGCATGAGCCGGGAAGCCTGGAAGGCTGACTTCGGAAGCGCCTTCGAGGACTTCCAGCGGCGGGTCGATGCCGGGGAAGACACCCTGCTCGACCCCTATGCCGCGGAGTCACCTGCGGAGTTCTTTGCCGTCATGAGCGAGGCCTTCTTCGAGACACCGGAGCTCCTGCAATCCGACTACCCGGCGGTATACGGCCAGATGTCCCGGTTCTACCGCCAGGATCCGGGTCGCTGAGCCGCAGCGGACGGATCCGCAGGACCGGGACCCATCCGTCCCCGACGGCCCGCCGGGCGTTATATTGATTGCCCATTCGATTCCCCGACCGGTACCCGCCCATGAGACAGATTGCCCCGATAGCCTGGATCGCGATGGTCGCGGCGGGCTGCGCGCAAATGCCCGAGGACCACCAGCCTGGCCGGGTTCTGCGGGCCGAGGGGATCGCCCCCCAGGCAGCGCCCGTCCAGCCCCCCCTTGGCCGCGACGACCTCGTCGCGCTGGCACGACAAGGCAAGGACCCCGAAGCGATCATTGGGCGCCTCAGGGAGACCCGGTCGGTCTTTCGCCTAACCGCGACCGAGGTTCTCGAGTTGCGGGCCCAGGGCGTGCCGGTGGCCGTCCTCGATCATCTGCTGCAGGCCGAGCGCCAGGCCCAGGCCGATCTCCTCGACCAGGAATCGCTTCGGCGGGACACGCTGTGCGGCGAGGAACTGCGACGGCTCGACCAGCAGTGGTGGCTGCGCTGCCAGATGAACCACCCGCCATTTCCCCTTTTCCCCTTCCGGCGCTGGCCCTGACCGGGCCTTCCCCTCCGCGTCGGCCTCCCGGCCGACGCAATCCCCGTCAGGATGCCGCCGGATCGGCACCGGAAGCCGGCTCGCGGGCCGGGTCGGCATACGGCTCGCGCAGGTATGCCTCGAAGGCCTCCGCGGGCATGGGACGGGCAAACAGAAAACCCTGCTGGAGGGCGCAGCCATGGCTGAGCAGGAATTCCGATTGCTGTCGCGTCTCCACGCCCTCGGCCACCACCCGCAGGCCGAACTGCCTGCCAAGGCCGATGATGGAGGCGACAAGGGCACTGTCGAGGGCGCTCTTTCCCGAGTCCCGGACGAAGGACCGGTCGATCTTCAATTCATCGACGGGAAATCGCTTCAGGTAGCCGAGGGAGGAGTACCCGGTGCCGAAATCGTCCAGGGACAAGCCGAAACCCCTGGCCCGCAGCGACTTCAGGCGCGCAATCGTGTGTTCCAGGTCATGCATCAGCAAGGACTCCGTCACCTCCAGCGTCACCTGCTCGGCACCGACCCCGGCCCCGAGGACGATGACGTCAAGATCCTCGACCAGGGTCTCCTGCATGAAGCTCAGGCTGGACAGGTTGATGGATACCGGAACAGCCGGCAGACCGGCATCCATCCAGGCGCGCGCCTGCCGGCAGGCGGTGCGCAGCACCCAGTCCCCCACCGCGACGATGAGGCCGGATTCCTCGGCCAGGGGGATGAACTCGCCCGGAGAGAGCAGGCCCCGCTCGCGATGCTGCCATCGTATCAAGGCTTCCGCACCGACGACGCGCCTGCTTTCGACGTCGACCTGCGGTTGATAGTGAAGGCGCAATTCGCCGCAGGCGAGGGCCCGTCGCAGGTCGTTCTCCATTTCCAGCTTGGAACTGGCGGCGACGTTCATCCGGTCGTCGAAGAACCGGTAGCAGGCACGACCGGCCGTCTTCGCCGCGTACATCGCCTGCTCCGCGTGACGCGTCAGCACATCGATTCCCTCGCCATCGCGGGGGAACAGGGCGATGCCGATGCTGGCGGTCAGGACCACCTCGCGCCCGCCGACGGTCACCGGCTCGGAAACGGTCGCCAGGATCCGGCCGGCAACGACAATGGCATCGTCCGGCCCGCGGATGTCGAGCAGGAGTATGGTGAAGGCGTTGCCGCCGATCCGGGCAACGACCTGGGAGGACGCGATGGACCGGCTGACGGAGGCCAGGTCGGCGGCGCGCACGCAGGTCACGACCCGGGCGGCGATCGTCTGCAGCACTTCGTCCCCGGTCGGATCGCCGAACGCGTCGTTGACGCTCTTGAACCTGTCCAGATCCACGTGCAGGACGGCGCAGGTCGCGTGCAGGCGCTGGGCCCTCTCGAGGGCCGACACCGCCATTTCCGACAGGAACTGGCGGTTGGGTAACCCCGTCATTCCGTCATGGAATACCAGGTGCCGGATCCGGCTCTCCGCCTCCACCCGCTCCGTCACGTCCTGCGTAATGCCCTCGAGCCGGATCACGCGCCCCGCCGCGTCCCGGACCGGCGTCGCCTGCTCGAACACGGAACGCACGGCGCCGTCGCCGCGCACGATGTTGAAAGTCAGCCGGTAGCCGCCGCCGCTGGCGATCGCGGCCGCCCTTGCCGTCCGCACCCGGTCGCGGTCGTTGGCCGCGACGCCGGCCAGGAAAGCCTCGGGCGTGGTCGTCCCGGTACCACAGGGCACCGAGTCGAACATCCGGCGCAACTCCTCCGAACAAGAGATCCTGGAATCGGCGACCGTCCACTCCCAGTTGCCCATGTTGGCGAGACGCTGCGCCCGCGCCAGGCTCTCCTCGCTGCGCATGACCCCTTCCATGGCACGGTTGGCGCGCATGCAATAGCGGACGCGGTGGGGCAACAGCGTCCAATTGATCGGCTTGGTGATGAAGTCCGTCGCGCCGCCTCGGTAGGCCCGTTCTATCGAATCCGAATCGTTCAATCCCGTCAGCATGATGATCGGCAACCAGGCGCCTTCGGCGTGGCCGCGCAGGCGACCGCATACCTCGTAGCCGTCGAGGCCGGGCATCATCACATCGAGCAGGACGAGATCGAAGCGTTCCTTCTCGAACCGGCGCAGGGCGGCTTCGCCGTCGGCCGCCTCGGTCACCCCGAATCCGGCTTTCCGCAAAGTCTCGCCCGCCATCATGCGCAGCACCGGATCGTCGTCCACCAGCAGAACCAGTCCCTTGTCCGCGAACTCGCTCATGGCCCGACGGCCCTCTCTCCATCGATTCCGAGGCCCGCGAGGGCGGATTCGAAGCGGTCATATTCGGCCGCCAGCCGCTCCCCCATCTCTCCGGTCGCGGGACCGCCGCCCCGCAGTTCCTCTTCGTAGGCCCGGGCGAGGCTGGCGAGGGCCACCGCGCCCAGGGAGGCGCTGGAGGACTTCAGGGTGTGAACGGCCCGGATCAGCGTTTCCCGATCGCCATCGTCCAGGGCCTCGCCCACGGTCGCGAGGAGGCCCTTCGCGTTGTCGACGTAGGCATCCAGCAATCTGCGCCGGAAGTCCGAACCGGGTTCCGCACCCGGAATCCCGGCGAGAACGGAGGGATCGAATACCGGCAAGGCGCCAGCAGGTCCCGCATCCGCGGGACCCGCACCGGGACTGGCGTCGCCGTGAAGCGCACCGGTCGCAAGGTGCCTCGCCAGCGCTTCCGCCAGGCGGGAGCGCGTGACGGGCTTGGTCACGTAGTCGTCCATTCCCGCGGCAAAACAGGCATCACGGTCGCCGGACAACGCATTTGCCGTCAGCGCCACGATGGGAATCCGACGCGCCCTCCCCGCCCCTGCCTCGGCCTGGCGGATCCGCCGGGTCGCCTCGTAGCCGTCCATCACCGGCATCTGGCAATCCATCAGGACCAGGTCGAAGGGCTCACGCTCCGTCAATGCCACCGCGGCGGCCCCATTTTCTGCCACCTCCACCCGGCAACCGATGTCGGACAGGAGCGCCATCGCAATCTCCCTGTTGACATCGTTGTCCTCCGCCAGCAGGACGCGCGCGCCCCTGGTGATGGTCGGCGGCGCCTTCGGCCGGGCCGGCGAAGTCCCGCCGGGCAGGAAGAACTGCCCCAGGACCCGCGACAGTTCGGGTCTCGTCACCGGCTTGAACAGGATGCCGTCGGCGGCGGATGCGACACCCTCGTCCTGGAATGCCTTCCCAAGCGGCGCCATGGCCACGATGCGGCAAGGTGATCCGGCGGTCTCCCTGATCTGCCGCACCAGCCGGGCCCCGTCCGGACCCGACAGGGTCGCGTCGATCATGACGAAATCGAATGGCCTGGCATCCCCCTGGAGAATCCCGAACAGGCCGTCCAGCCGGTCCGTGGACGCCGTGGAGACCCCAAGCGCCTCGAGTTCCCTCTCCACCGCATGCCGGGTCGCCGGATGCGGAACCGCCAGCACGATGCGGGTGCCTCGGGGAACCGGCGATGGCACGCTTGCCGTGGACCCATTGCAGCGGTCGAAGCGGATTTCGAACCAGAACGAGGAGCCGCGACCGACCTCGCTCTCGTAGTCGACGGTCCCCCCCATGCGCTCGGCGAGTTGCCGGATGATGGCGAGGCCAAGGCCGGTGCCGCCGTAACGGCGGGTCGTGGAATTGTCCGCCTGGGTAAAGGGCGAGAACAGGCGGGGGCGCGACTCCGGCGCCACGCCGACGCCGGTATCCGTCACCGTGTAACGCAGGCAGCAATCCGTGCCGCCACCGTCGTGTGGGTCGGGAATACACCGGCAGCTCAGGTCCAGGATGATTTCCCCGCGCTCGGTGAACTTGACTGCATTGCTCACCAGATTGCTCACGACCTGCTTGACCCGGTGGAAATCCCCGAACACCGCCGGGGGAACGCAGGAATCGACCTGGCATACCACCTCGAGGCCCTTGCCGTAGGCCAGTTCGGCGAATTGCCCGGCGGCCTCCTCCAGCACCTGGCGAGGATCGAATGCCTCGTTTTCCAGTTCGAGCTTCCCGGCTTCGATCTTGGACAGGTCGAGGATGTCGTTGATCAGGTGGAGCAGGGCCTGGGCCGAAACCTTGAGCGTATCCGCAAACCTGCGTTGCCGCTCGTTGAGCGGGGTTTCCAGCAGAAGGTCGGCCATGCCCACGACGCCATTCATGGGCGTACGTATCTCGTGGCTCATGTTTGCCAGGAAACGGGACTTCGCCACATTGGCCGCCTCGGCCTGTTCCTTGGCCAGCCGAAGTTCCGAAGTTCGCGCCTCCACCTGCTGCTCCAGGTGGTCGCGATACTCGCGGAGCTCCGTATCACGGGCCTGGACCTGGGCCATCATCGCGTTGAATCCCTCCAGCAGGGTTCCGATTTCGTCCGTCTGCCTCACCGGGACGCGGCGCGAAAAATCCTGCTCCGCACCGACCCGGCGGGCCAGTTCCGCGAGATCGAGGATGGGCCCGGAAATGCTCCTCTGAAGTCGGGCGGCAAAACTGAACGCGATGAAGAAGGCCAGTCCCGTGCCCAGCCCGGCGATCAGGAGATCGGCCGCCGCGTCGCGCCACATGCCCGACAGATCGGCATCGAGGGCCACGGTACCGACCACTTCCTCGTCCTGGCGCACCGGGTGCTCCAGATGCAGCCGGGTATCCCAGAAGCCCCCTTCGGTCAGCAGCTTGTCATGGCCGGGGCTGCGGGTCCCGACGGGTCCGCCGTCGGCGGGGTAGTTGGCGAAGTGGGTTCCGTCCGCGAGGACGATGCCTGCCGCCGTCACTTCGGGTCGGGCCTGGAGGGCCGACAGGGTCAGCTCGGCCGCCTTGGGGTCCCGGAATACGATTGCCGCCGTGCTGTTGGCGGCAATGACCTGGGCCAGGCCGGTCAGCTGGGACACGGTGGCCGCGCGGCTGCGCCTTATCTCCTGGGCGGTGAACATCGACAGGGACAACACCAGCCCGGTGCCGGTGGCGACCGCGATGATCGCCATCAGTTTCCGCTTGAGGGGAAGGTCGCTGAAGCGCATGTCAGTTCCGCGGCCTTGCATCGGCGAGGTTGCGCGCCAGCTTGAGCAGCTGGGAACCGGCCTTGAGCTGCGCCTGATCCAGGGCGGCGCGATTCACCTCGAACTGCAATCGGTCCTCGCCGGCGACGATGCCGATGGCGCCGCCCGCATCGATGAAGCCGTCCGTGTCGCCGACGGTCAGGACAGGATGCCCGGCGAGCGCGCGCAGGGTCGGCACGAGCCTGCGTTCCTCGGAATCCGATACGAAGACCAGATGGCAGCCCCGGAAGTCCTCCAGGCTTACGCCGCGCCGGACCTTGATCGGCCGTCCCTGGACCTGCCGGCTTTCCAATGCCGCCAGGGCAGTCCCCAGGGAATCGCGGCCGATCACGCAGACGTTCAGGGGCGCGTCGCGCGCCGGGAAGGCCCGTTCCGGCCATTCCACGTAACGCGCGAAGTTCAGCAGGAAGGCCACCTTGGCCTGGGCCTCTGAAATCTGCGCCCAGCCGCTGTCCGGCGCACCCAGCACGCCGACCAGGAGCAGGGTGCCGACGGCCCTCGCCAGCAATGGGCGCAGCCGTCCGAGTCTCAGAATTGCCACTTGGCTTTCACGTAGAGGCTGCGCTGGACCTGCAGGGCTTCGGACGGCAACTGGAAGGGAACGATCTCCGCATGCCGGCGGTCGAGGAGGTTCTGCCCCACCACCGACAACTCGAGCCCGGGCATGGCGCGCCAAGCGTATCGCAGGTCCAGGGTGGTGTAACGCGGTACCGATCCGCCCGGCCAGGTGGTCGACGCCACATGGCGCAGCCAGACATCGAACTGGCTGCGATTCGACAAGGTCATGGACGAGCGCAAAGACAACTGATGGCGGGGAGCCCCTTTGCTGGTCATCTCGGCATCCCCCTTCGAGGCCGGATCGTTGACCGTGCTCGCCATACTCATCCGCAGGTAGGTATAGGCGGGTTGCAGCCGCCACCAAGGAAGTGCGTGCCAGTCGACCGCCAGTTCGAGGCCGTGGGTGCGCGCCTCGTTGGCGTTGGCCGGCGCCAGGTTTTGAACCAGGTGCGGGATCGGCGCCAGCACGAAATCAAGGGCTCCGGTCGGCGAGGTGTTCAACTTCGTGTAGTCGTTCCGGAAGACGGTGGCATCGAGCGAAAGCCGCGGGTGGAACTGATGCCGGTAACCCAGTTCGAGGGCCTTGACCACCTCCGCCTCGAGGCGGTGGTTGGCCGGCGGCAGATTCCGCAGCAACACCGGCAGGGGGATGCCGGGTGGACTGGCAGGCGTCGCGGAAAGATCCACCGTCGCGTCGTTCTCGGCCCGGGAAGGCGTGCGGACGGCACGCGACAGGGATCCCCAGACGGCCTGGGCCGGGTTCGGGGTCCACATGAGGCGCAGGGTCGGCTGGAATTCGGTCCCCGTGAAGTTGTTGTTTTCCAGCCGCCCGCCGAGGATCATGCGCAGGGTTTCCGGCGCCAGGGTGATCTCGTCGTGCGCAAAGACGCTGGCAAGGCGGTAGGTCCGCTCGTTCGGCGGGATGGAGAGGAACCCCGAGGTTTCGATCCGGTCCCGCGAATGGCGGTAGCCCAGGCCCCAGACCAGGTCGTGCCTTTCGGCGAACCGGACACGGCGCTGGAAGTCCAGGTCGGCCGTGAGGCGCGTCTCGCGGATCAGGTTCCCGACCTCCAGCCGGCCTTGATCGACATAGCCCTGCAGCACCGACTCGTCGCCGCCGTCCGAGTACCACTCGACCCGTCCGAGCAGATGACCGCCGCGGTTCTGCTGCCTCACGTCGTTGGGCGTGAAACCCGACGGCGAGGTCACGTCGGCGAGGTTCCAGCGATCGCCGCTGGTGCCGTCCTGGACCCCGCCGCTGAGGGTCACCCGCCCTCCCGATTCCGTGTTCCAGTCCCCCCTGAATCCGGCCCGCATCGCCCGCCAGTCGTCGTTCCCCGGCGCCCCGGCCAGCCCCACCGATTCCCCGCGGCGGAACCCCTTGGCCCAGATCCGGAAATGGCCTTCGCCGATCTGTCCCCCGTACCGGGCGGCAAGGGCGCCGTCCCGGTCGGTGCCGGCACTGGCGGCCAGCAGCGTGCCCTGGGTGTCGCGGGCCTTGCGGGTGATGATGTTGATCACGCCGTTGACGGCATTGGCGCCCCACAGGGCAGCGCCGGGGCCGCGGATCACCTCGATCCGGTCGATGTCCTCCAGCAGGGTGTCCTCGACCTCCCAGAACACGCCGGAGAACAGCGGCGAATAGATGCTGCGCCCGTCCATCAGCACCAGCAGCTTGTTGGCGAAGCGTCCGTTGAACCCGCGCACGCTGACCGCCCAGCGGTTGTTGGCGAGCCTGGCCACCTGGACCCCGGGCACCATGCGCAGGGCCTCCGGGATGCTGGTGACACCGGACCGTTCGATGTCCTCGCGGCTGATCACGAAGACCGCCCCGGCCACGTCGTTGAGCCTCTGGGCCTTGCGCGAGGCGGTCATGACGTCGGTCTTGAGCAGGTCCTCCAGGCTGAGGTCGATCGCGTCGACATCGACCGCCCCGGCCGCGGCCGCAGCAAAGGTCGCGACCACGGCGACGAGCGCGCGGGCCCCGCCATGTCTGATGAATTCCATTGCTTCTCCCCGTTCCCGCCCGATCCCGCCCCGTCGGCCGCCGCCACCTCAGGCAGGGGCGGGCCGCCCTTCCGGACACGGCCGTCTCGACCGGAAAAACACCTTCTATCCAGACGTTTACAACGCCGTCCCCGAGGCGCCGGACCGCGCGCGGATTCTACGCCCGACCACGCGCGGAACCTGCGAGAAACGTCTGGACTGGACGGGCCTGCGGCAGAATTTTACAGAGACGAAACACTTCGCCGCCCGACGCGGCGGCTGGAACGGGGTGGTCTGCCGCAGCGCGCGCCGGCGGACCATGGTGATGGCCGGAGGAGGAACCCGTGTCCTCCTCCGGCTCCCGGCCCCGCGTCGCTCAGGCCGGATCAGGAGCGGCCGCCGCCATGACCACCACCGGCACTCCGCTGAGCACCGAATTCCCTGACAGGGGATCCCGGGCGTCCTCGTCGAACAACGCATTCAGGTTCGCTCCGGGCCGCGCCGCGGCCACGGAAAGGCGGATTCCCGGCAGGTCGTGCCCCCAGCCGTGGGGAAGGCAGACCACCCCGGGCATCACCTCGTCGCTGAGCTCCACCGGCGCCTCGATGGACTTGCCGCCGTTGCTCACCCGGGCGATGCCGCCCGCCCGCAGGCCGATCCGTCGTGCATCCTCCGGGTTCACCAGCAGCGTGCACATCGCCGGCCCCTTGGCCAGCACCGGCAGGTTGTGCATCCAGCTGTTGTTGGAGCGCACCGGCCGCCGGCCCACGATCACCATCTCCGGCGCCGGCGCCGAGAGGTCGGCCAGGGCCCGCGCCAGATCGGCCAGCAGCATGGCCGGCGCCAGTTCCACCTTGCCGCTCGCCGTGCGCAGCACTTCTGGAATGCGCGGCGCCAGGGGCCCCAGGTCGATGCCATCCGGCGCGGCGGCCACCTTGTCCAGGCTCAGTCCGTCCGGCCGGATGCCGAAGAGGTCACCGTAGGGCCCCGAACGCAGGGCCAGGTCGAGGAGTCGGTCCGGCCCCCGGCGGCCGGCCAGGGCCGCCGCGATGGCCTCCGCCTTCGGGCCCGCCTGTCGCCGCAGGTCTTCCGCCAGCAACGCGTCGTCCAGTGCCCCCGCATCCACGTCCACCCCCTTCCCCTGCGCGATGGCCGCCAGGCGCAGCAGGATCTCCCATTCGGCCGGATGATCCGCGGCCGGCGGGAAGACGGGGCCGCTGTAGCGGGCGTGGTTGCGCCAGGAAAACTGCGGGAAGGCCACGTCGTAGTGGCTGTCCTCCAGCGGCGAGCGGCCCGGCAGGATGACATCGGCGTGGCGCGTCGTCTCGTTCAGGTAGATGTCCACGCTGACCATGAAGTCGAGCCGGTCCAGGGCGCCGGCGAGCCGCTGCCCATTGGGGGCCGAGAGCACGGGATTGGCCGAGACGCTGATCAGGGCGCGCACCTGTCCGTCGCCCGGCGTCCCGATCTCCTCGGCCAGGCAGCCGGCCGGCAGTTCGCCGAACACTTCCGGCGCCCCGCTGACCCGGCTGAGATGCCGTCCCGTAGTGACCCCGCGGCCGCTGCCGGGCTTGCCGTGGGTGTTTTGGGCGAAGGCTGCCGCCTTGGGAAACATGGCGCCGCCCTCCTCGTCCAGGTGGCCGGTCAGGACGTTGAGCACGTCGACCAGCCAGCTCGCCAGGGTCCCGTAGATTTGGGTGCAGGTCCCCATGCGACCGTACACCGCCGCCCGGGGCGTGCCGGCGAGCTGACGGGCCAGGCGGCGTATGACTTCGGCATCGATGCCGCAGCGGCCGGCCACCGTCTCGGGCGCGAAGGACGCCACCACCTCGCGGACCGCCTCCACCCCGGCCACGTGGTCGGCCAGCCGGCCCAGCCGCACCAGGTCCTCGGCGAACAGCGCATGCACCATGCCGAGCAGCAGGAAGACATCGCCGCCCGGCCGGATGAACAGGTGTTCGTCGGCCAGTTCCGCCGTTTCCGTCCGGCGCGGGTCGATCACCACCAGGCGCCCGCCCCGGGCGCGCATCGCCTTGGCCTTGCCGCGGAAGTCCGGCACCGTCCACAGGCTACCGTTGGAGGCCGCGGGATTGGCGCCGAGGATCAGCAGGAAATCGCTGCGGGCGATGTCCGGCACGGGCACCGACAGCCAGTGGCCGAACATCAGGCCGCAGGAAAGCTGCTTCGGCATCTGGTCCAGGGTCGAGGCCGAGAAGACGTTGCGCGATCCCAGGGCCTTGGCCAGCCGCGAAAAATAGAGCAGCAGGCCCATCTTGTGGGCCGAGGGGTTGCCGACCACGACGGCGGCGGCATGGCGCCCATGCTCCTCCAGGATGGGGGGCAGCCGGCGCCCGATCTCGGCGAAGGCCTCGTCCCAGCTCGCCTCGACGAAAGCGTCGCCCCGCCTGATCAGGGGCCGACGCAGCCGGTCCGGATCCTCGTGCAATTCCTTGAGGGCGAAGCCCTTGGGGCAGATGTAGCCGGCGCTGAAGACATCGGCCTCGTGGCCGCGGATGCCCGCCACCCGGCCCTCCCGGATCGTGAGTTCCAGGCCGCAGCAGGCCTCGCACAAGGGGCAGATTCGATGGACGACGGTATCGCCGGGGGCGGATTTCATGGCTTCTCCTCTCGGGGCTGCGGGCTGCCAGCACGGCAGCCCGTGGTTTTCGCCAAGGATTGCGGAGCGGTGGCGGCGCGTCAAGCGGAATGCGCGACGGCGCCGCCCTGTTCCGGCCTGCGGAACCTCAGGCCAGGCCGCGCAGGCGGGCGGCGACCCAGGGCGACAGGCCCATCGCCGCCAGGCCGATGAGCATCAGGCCACCCCGGCCCGGGTCGTAGTCCTCGAGGATGCGCTCCCAGGACAGGTGCATGACCAGCCGCCCGAGGCCGACCTCGAAGCAGACGATGAGGACCACCCAGAGGAACCCGATGCCCAGCCATTGGCGACGCTCCCGGGCGCGCACCCAGGGCGCGAATAGCCAGGCGATGGCGAAGATGATGGCCATGCCGGTGAAGACAGCCATCCGGCGGGCCGGAAAGTCCCCCACCAGGGGTTGCAGGAAGAGGACCCGCAGAGTGCCGTGGATGCTCTCCGCCACCACGATCAGCAGCCAGACCGCCACGGCCCGCCCCCAGACCCTCAATGCGCCTCCCCTCCTGCCATGCCGCGGCCCAGAATCAGCCGGCGACCAGCACCGCCGCCAGGGCCAGGGCCCCCGGGAAGGCCTGCACCCAGAGGATGCGCCGACTGGCCGTCGCCGCCCCATAGACGCCGGCGACGACGACGCAGAGCAGGAAGAAGACCTTGACCGGGTTGCCGGCCGCGCCCTGGACGAGGCCCCAGACCAGGCCGGCGACCAGGAAGCCGTTGTAGAGGCCCTGGTTGGCGGCCAGGGTCTTCGAGGCCTTGGCGAATTCGGGGTCGAGGCCGAAGGCCCGCATGCCCCGCGGCTTGTCCCAGAAGAACATCTCCAGGACCATGAAATACAGGTGCAGCAGGGCCACCAGGGCCACCAGCGCGTTGGCGACGATCGTCATCGACGTTCCCCTCTCTTCCGCGGCGACGCCGCGCAATGCCCGGAAGCGGCGTGAAGCCCCGCCGACCCCGGTGCGAGGAGCGAGAGTATCACCGGGACCCGGCCCCCGGGGTCCGCGGGGGCGGTCGGCTCCGCTGCGCCGCGAAGGCCTCCAGCGCCCGCCGGTACTCGGCCTGGGATTCCTCGCTGACCGGGGTGCCGCATTCGTAGCAGGCGCCGGTCATTCGGTCGAACCAGCGGCAGCCGCAGGCGTCGCAGGCGAGCTCGGGGGCGCCGGCCGGATTCTCGAAGATCATCGGCAGGCCCCCATGAAGGCGAAACCCAGGGCCTCGAGCAGTTCGTCGAAGCCCCGGGCCTCCAGGTCGCAGCGCCGGCGGAGCATGTAGCAGACGATGCGGCCCGAGCGGATGCCGGCCCGCAGCACCTCGAACAGCCGCGCCTCGTCCGCGGCGCGGATGCCGGCCAGGGCCTCGTCGTCGGCCGCCAGCACCACGTCGGCGCCGCTGGCCGAGTAACCCGGGAAGGCCTCGTCACGGACCTCGATGCCCGCTTCCCCGGCCTCCCAGAGCAGCATGCCGGCCGGGGCCTCCCGGGCCACCAGGGCGATGCGGGCGCCGGCATCCAGGGGCGCGAACAGCTCGCCGTGGCGGGCGGCGGCATTGCGCCATGCGGTGGCGTCGGGCAGCATGTCAGAGCCGCACGCCGAGCCGGAAACCTTCCTGGATGGCCTGCTCCAGACCGCGCGGGATCAGGGCGTCGCCCACGCCATGCAGCTCGTCCACCATCCATTCGAACTCGTGGAAGAGGTCGTGGGCCGGCTTCGCCGCGGCGGCCAGGATCACCGTGTCGGCCGGCAGGAAGCTCTCCTTGCCCTTACCGTCGCGCACGTGGAGGCCTTCCGCCGTCACCTTCAGGGGCACGGTGGACGTCAGGCAGGGAATGCCCAGTTCCTCCACCCAGGAGGCATGGCGCCACTTGAAGGAAGGCTTCACGTCGCCGGCGATGCGCTTCTCCTTCTCCACCACCGTCACCTCGGCGCCCTGGTTCTTGCGCAGGGCCTCGGCCAGCGTCAGACCCACCTTGCCGCCGCCGACCACGACCACCCGCTTGCCGGCCGTGGCCCGGCCGTGGGCCACGTCCAGGGCATCCACCATCAGCTCGGCGCCCTCCAGGTGGGCGAAGGCCTCCCGGTCCACCCGGGCCCCGGCGGCGACGACGCAGACGTCGTACTGGTGCAGCACGCTGCGCATGAACTTCGCGTGCACTTCGGTGTTCAGGCGGACCTCGATGCCCAGCTTCCGCGCCACCACCTCGTAGTGGGAGATGACGGAGAGCAGGTCGTCCGGCCGCGCCAGGTCGTTCATGGCATAGGCATAGAGGTTGCCGCCGATGCGCGGCGCCTTGTCGAACACCGTCACCTGGTGGCCGCGCTTGGCGGCCGTGATGGCGCACTCCATGCCGGCCGGCCCGGCGCCGATGACCATGACCTTCTTCTTCACCACCGCCGGCGTCACCTGGTATTCCGGCTCCACCTCGTGGCCGAGGGCCGGGTTCATGGTGCAGGTGTAGGGCAGGTCGCGGAAGAGGCGCGACAGGCAGTTGAGCGAGCCGATGCAGCGCCGCGTCTCGTCCAGCCGGTCCTCGGCGGCCTTGTGGACCAGCTCCGGGTCGGCCAGCAGGGGCCGGCAGACCTCCCAGAAGTCGAAGACGCCATCGCGCAGGCATTCGTCGGCCATGCGCGGATCGGGCAGCCGGTTGCCGAAGGTGATCAGGGTGTCCGGGAAGCTCTTCTTCGCCCGCTCCGACAGGTAGTTCCAGTAGCCCGGCGGGATGTCCCGGCCGATGGAGGATTCCGGCGCCTCCTGCCAGCCGACGGTGACGCTGATCATGTCCACGCCCGCGTCCACCGCCTGCCCCATCAGCTCGAAGCACTCGTCCTCCGTGTTGCCGCCCCAGCGGTCCATCAGCTCGGCGCCGTTCAGGCGCACCACCAGCGGGTTGTCCGGCGTCGCCTGCTTGATGCCGTCGATCAGCTCGCGCATGAAGCGGCCCCGGTTCTGGATGGAGCCGCCGTATTCGTCGGTGCGCTGGTTGGTGAAGCGGGAATTGAAGTTGGCCAGCAGGTAGCCCATGAAGCTGGTCACCTCGGTGCCGTCGAAGCCGGCCCGGATTGCCCGGTCGGCGGCCTCCGCGTGCTGGCGGATGCAATCGCGGATCTCCTCCTTCGTCATGATCTTCGGCGGCCGGAAGTGGGGCAGGGTCTGGGGCACGTCCGAAGGCTGGATGCAGTAGCCCAGGTCGATGCCGCCGTAGCGGCCGGCATGGAGGATCTGCTGGATGGCCATGGCCCCCTGCTCCTTGATGTCGGCGGCGATGCGCTCGAACTGGGGGAGGAACTTGTCGTCGAAGATGGCCACCTGGCGGAAGTAGGCCTTGCCCTCGCCCAGGGGGTCCGGGTAGGCCCCCTGGTTGGTGATGATGCCGCAACCGGTGCGGGCGATGACCCGCATGCGGGCGATCTCCCGCTCGGTGATGAAGCCGTCGCGCGTGTTGTAGTTGGAGACGCAGCAGGCGCCGTACTTGATGCGGTTCTTGATCTCGAACCGGCCGAACCGGCCCGGGGCGAACAGGTGCGGCAGCTTGGCTTCTCCCGGCTTCATCTTCGTTCCTCCTGGTCTCGGCGGCTCACGGGCCGCTGCGTGAAAAAATCGAAATGCATCGCGGCGTGACCGCCGCTCCTACAGAGGCCCACTCTCCCCGGGGCGCTTGCCGCTGCCCTGTAGGAGCGCCGCATGCGGCGCGATCGCGGCGGCCCCGAAAAGCATCGCGGCGTGACCGCCGCGCCTACATTAATCCACCGCCCGCACCTTCCTCCCCGGGGCGCTTGCCGCTTCCCTGTAGGAGCGCCGCATGCGGCGCGATCGCGGCGGTTCCAAAAAGCATCGCGGCGTGACCGCCGCTCCTACATTAATCCACTGCCCGCGCCTTCCTCCCCGGGGCGATTGCCGCTGCCCTGTAGGAGCGCCGCATGCGGCGCGATCGCGGCGGTTCCATGATCCATCGCGGCGAGGACGCCGCTCCTACATTGATCCACTGCCCGCGCCTTCCTCCGCGACCCGCCGGCTCCGACGGTACGGCATCTTCACGCCACCCGCAGCTCCGGGTGCAGCCTTTCGTAGGCCTCGGCCAGGCCCGGGTCGCGTCGGCGCACCTCGGCGTGGTTCACCCGGCCGGTGCGCGTCATGTAACCGTAGGCGAACTCGACCGGGTCCGACTTGATCGATTCGTCCATTTCCTCGTACCAGCGCAGGCTGACGTTGGCCGCGTCCCAGATCTTCTTCATGGGCGGCAGGCGCAGTTCCTGGTAGCGGGCCAGGGCCTCCGGCACGCTGCCCTTCTCGCGGAAGGCCTTCCACAGGGCGATGGCGTCCTCCATGGCCAGGCGCGTGCCCGAGCCGATGGAGAAGTGGGCGGTGCGCAGGGCGTCGCCCATCAGCACCACGTTGCCGACGTGCCAGCGCTCGTTCCAGATGGCCGGGAACTGGCGCCAGTAGGAATTGTTGGACAGGATGGGATGGCCGCCCAGGTCCTTGGCGAATACCCGCTCGCAGAGGCGGAGGGTGTCCCCGGGGCTCATGTGTTCGAATCCGGCCCGCCGCCAGGTGGCGTCGGTCACCTCCACCAGGAAGGTGCTCATGGTCGGGCTGTAGCGATAGTGGTGGGCGCAGAAGACGCCCAGTTCCGTCTCCCGGAAGGTGAGGGAGAGGCTGTCGAAGACTTGGGAGGTGCCGTACCAGATGAAGCGGTTGGGGCGCCAGTCGATGCGCGTCCCGAAGCCCGCCTCGTTCTCCGCCCGCAGCCAGGAGAAGGCGCCGTTGGCCCCCACCACCAGGTCGGCGCCGGCCAGCCGCGGATCGGCCAGGGAAGCCAGCTCGGACTCGAACTCGATGCGCACGCCCAACTTCTCGGCGTGGGCGTACATGAGGCCCAGCATCTCCAGGCGGCCGATGGCGGCGAAGCCGTTGCCAGTGATCGGTATGCGGGTGTCGTTGTGGACGATGGTCAGGTTGGGCCAGGTCTCCATGTGCGGCGTCAGGGCCTGGTACATGGCCTCGTCGTCGGCGCGCAGGAACTCCAGCGCCCGATCCGAGAAGACGACGCCGAAGCCCCAGGTGGCGTCGCGGGGACCGCGCTCGTAGACCACCACGTCGTGGCGCGGGTCCTCGCGCTTCATGAGGGAGGCGAAATAGAGGCCGGCGGGGCCGCCGCCGATGATGCGAATATTCATGTCCTTGCTGCCCTTGTCGGTCGTTGTCTTCCTTGCCCGGGGCCAAGCCGGCGGGCCTCCATCGCGGCGGGACGCCGCGCCTGCAACATCCATCCATCCACCCGCCGTGGGCGCATGGCCAACGACGTGGTTGCTGCCATCCCCACTGCATCGCGGCGGGGTCGCCGCTCCTACATGCCGTGGCTGCCGGCCGCCTCCCTTTCCATCTTCGCCACGATCGCCTCCCGGAGCTGGCGCTTGAGGATCTTGCCCACCGGACTCAGGGGAAACTCGGGCACCACCTCCAGCCGCTCGGGCAGCTTGAAGCTGGCGATGTTCTGGCCGCGCAGGAAGGCGATCAGTTCGTCGAAGGCCAGGCTCTGGCCCTCCTTGGGAATCACGAAGGCGCAGGCCTTCTCGCCGAAGACCGGATCGGGCATGGCCACCAGCGTCACGGCCTTGACCTTGGGGTGGCCGAAGATCAGGTTCTCCACCTCCTCGCAGCTGATCTTCTCCCCGCCCCGGTTGATCAGGTCCTTCTTGCGCCCCTCGGTGAAGACGTAGCGGCCCTGCTTGCGGACGATGTCGCCCATGCGGTAGAAGCCGTCGCGGGTGAAGGCCTCGGCGTTCTTGTCGGGGGCGTTGTAGTAGCCGTGGATCGTGTACGGCCCGCGCGTCGCCAGTTCGCCCTGGGTGCCGTCCGGCACCTCGTTGCCCTCGTCGTCGATCACCCTGATCTCGTCGTCCGGGCACACGGGGGCGCCCGAGCTGTGCAGGACCATCTCCTCCGGCGCATCCAGGGGCACGATGTTGATCAGCCCCTCGGCCGTGCCGTAGATCTCCTGGGGCATGCAACCGAAGCGCTCGCGCAGGCGGCTGCGCAGTTCCGGCGCCAGGCGGGCGCCACCGTTCTGGATCGCGACCAGCGAGGACAGGTCGTGGGCCAGGGGCACCGGCGAATTGAGCCAGTTGGCGATCAGGGGCACGACGGCGGCTATGGTCGTCACCCGTTCCCGTTCCACCAGGCCGAAGACCTCCGCCGGGTCGCCCGAGGCGGCGAGCACCACCTTCCCGCCGTGGTACCAGGTGCCGAGCATGCCCGGCGAGGCCAGGTTGTAGTTGTGGCCCAGGGGCAGGATGGCCAGGAACACCGTGCCCTCGCCGAAGCCCGAGGCGCTGCCGCAGAGCCGGGCGTTGAGCACGTAGTCGTCGTGGGTGCGGGGAATCAGCTTGGACAGCGACGTGGTGCCGCCGGAGAGCAGCATGGTCGCCACCTCGCCCGGGTCCGGGCGCAGGGCGTCGAGGCGCGCCTTCGCCGCGCCGGCGTCCAGGGGCGCGGCGACCATGGTCCGCAGGTCGGCCTGCCCCGGGCCCGGCTCGCCGGCCACGAACACCTGGCGCAGGCCCGGCGACTCGGCCCGGACCTCGGCCGCCATCTCCCGGTAGTCGAAGCTGCCGAGGCGGTCCGGGATCACGTAGGCCGCCGCGCCGGAGGCGCGCACGAAGTGCCGCACTTCCGTGTGGCGGTGGGCGCGCAGGGCCATCACGGGAATGGCGCCGATGCGCGTCAGGGCGAAGTAAACGAAGACGAACTCGGGCCCGTTGGGCAGCTGCACCACGACCCGGTCCCGGGGCCCCAGGCCGGCGTCCAGGAAACCGCAGGCCAGCCGGTCGGAGGCCTCCACCAGGTCCCGGTAGGACAGGCGCCGGTCGCCGGCCACCAGGGCCGTCTTGTCCAGATGCCGGGCCGCGCTGCGGGCCAGCATTTCCGGCAGGGTGAGGCCCTCCCACCAGCCGGCGGCACGGTAACGGGCGGCCAGGTCGGCCGGCCAGGGTACGCAGCCTTCGAGCATCGCACTCCTCCTTTCGGCGCCGGTCATGGCCGGCGGCCTCGTCGGGCCCGGAAAATCCTGCCGTTTCACCACGGAGGACACGGAGGTCGCAGGGCGAGGCAATGCACCGAAGCCCCGTGAATCGCGTTCCGCCGTCCCGCCGGGCGCGCCGGCGGACGCCGGCACGCCACCGTTCATCCTCCGCGACCTCCGCGACCTCCGCGGTGAGGATTCTCCATCTGGGTTCTACTCAACTGCGCCACACTTTAGACGCGAAGTATTTTTGCTTCCAGCAAATAGCGGAAATACAATTCATTCACATGCTGAATATCTCCGGATTCGACTTCAACCTGCTGGTGGTCTTCGACGCCGTGCTCGCCGAGGGGAGCATCAGCCGGGCCGCCGAGCGCCTGGGGCTCTCCCAGCCGGCGGTGAGCAACGCCGTCGCCCGCCTGCGCCAGGCCACCGGCGACCGCCTGTTCGTGCGCCTCGGCCAGGGCGTGGCCCCCACCCCCTACGCCCAGCGCATCGCCGGCCCCCTGCGCCAGGCCCTGGCCAGCATCCGCGCCGCCCTGTCCGAGGACCAGGGCTTCGATCCGGCGGCCTCGGAGCGCAGCTTCGTCCTCTACCTCACCGACCTGGGCGAGGCCTACTTCCTGCCCCGCCTGCTGGAGCGCCTGAGCCGCGAGGCGCCGGGCGTGCGCATCCGCACCCTGCCCATGCCGCCGGAGGCGGCGCAGGAGGCGATGAAGCAGGGCGAGGTGGACCTGGCCGTGGGCAACCTGCCCGACTTCCGCGCAGGCTTCTACCAGCAGCGCCTCTTCCGCGAGCACTACGTCTGCGTCGTCCGCCGGGACCACCCGGAGATCGGCGAGCGCCTCACGGCGCGCCGCTTCGCCGCCGCCTCCCATGCCATTGTCACGCCGGCCGGCACCGGCCACGGCATCATCGAGCGGGCCCTGATCGAGCACGGCCTGGAAAGCCGCATCGTGCTGCGGGTGCAGAACTTCCTCGTCCTGCCCAGCATCGTGGCCACCACCGACCTGATCGCCCTGGTGCCCCACAGCGTCGGCAGCCAGCTCTCCCGCCACAACGACATCAAGCTGCTGCCCGTGCCCATCCCCATCCCCGCCTTCGACGTCAAGCAGTGCTGGCACGAGCGCTTCCACGCCGACGCCGGCAACCGCTGGCTCCGGCAGCAGTTCGCGTCCCTTTTCACCGTCTAGGCAGAGATGAGCCACCTGATTCCCGAATCCCTCCGCTCCGCCCGCCTCCGCCTGCGCTTCGCCCTCGATGGGGATTGGGAGGCGCTCCACGACTACTACGGTGACGCCGAAGCCGTCCGCTTCACCACCCTGCAGCCCCTGGCCCCGGAGCAGACACAACGCATGGTCGGCGCCGTCCATCGCCATTGGGCGCGGCTCGGCTACGGGCCCTACGTGCTGGAGGAGGCGGCGAGCGGCCGGGTGCTGGGCATCGCCGGGCCCTGGTATCCGAAGGAGTGGCCGGAGCCCGAGATCAAGTGGGCCCTGGCCCGGCCGTACTGGGGCAGGGGTTTCGCATCCGAGGCGGCGCGCGCCGTGCAGGCCATGGCGGCGGAGTGCCTGCCGGACCTGCGCCTGATCAGCCTGATCCATGCCGACAACGGCCCCTCCATCGCCCTGGCCCGGGCCGTCGGCGCCCGCTTCGAGCGGGCCATGCCCTTCCGCGGCGGCACCTACCACGTGTATCGGCACCCGGGGCCGCCGGCGCCCTAGCGCGGCGCCCCGGTCGCGCCTTCTCCCCGGCACGGCGCCCCGGCCCCGTTGCGCCGACCCGGGTGGAGCGCGTAGCATCCATCGTTCGACAAGCCGCGCCATAGCGGCAGGCACCGGAGGAGGACAGCATGGCCGACGACACCGACAAGCTGCTGGAGCGCAGGACCCGGGACTGGCAGTCCATGATCCGCATCACCCACGACTTCTTCCACGGCTGGCGCAAGACCGTCGCCGAGGCCCTCGGCGAGGAGAAGGCGATGGAACTGGAACTGCGCTTCTACGAGCGCATCGGCGAGGGCACCGGGCGCATGTTCGCCGACCGGGGCGGCAAGCCGGAGGACGTGGAGAAGCTGGTCTTCTCCCTGGTCCGGGCCAGCGAGGTGATGGGCGAGAAGGCCCGCATGGCCGCCGACGGCCGGGACTGGCTGCTGATCCACGAAGCCTGCCCCTGGCCGGACAGCTTCCGCGCGCACGGCGTGCCCCACACCTGCCAGGCCAGCTGCGACCGCTGGTTCCAGGCCACCGCCCGGACCGTTTCGCCGAAGTTGGGCGTGGTCACGGAAAGCGCCCTGCCGGCCGGCGACGCCACCTGCACCCGGCGCTTCGTCACGGCGGCCTGAGGACATCCGGCCGATGACCCTCTGGGTGCGCTACGCCTGGGCGGGAGCCGAGGGCTTCGGCATCCTCGACGGCGAGGCCGTCGCCGAGCATGCCGGCGACATGTTCTCGGGATCGGCGCCCACCGGCCGGCACATCCCCCTCGCCGACGTCCGCCTGCTGCCGCCCTGCCGGCCGGCCAAGTTCATCGGCCTGTGGAACAACTTCGCCGAGCGGGCCGCCAGGGAAGGCCTCAAGCGCCCCGAGCATCCCCTCTACTTCCTCAAGGCCGCCAGTTGCCACGCGGCCCACGGCGACGACATCCTGCGGCCGGCCGGCTACGAAGGCCAGGTGGTCTTCGAGGCCGAACTGGGCATCGTCATCGGCCGCGGCTGCAAGGACGTCACCGTCGGCGAGGCCGCCTCCTGCGTCTTCGGCTACACCTGCGTGAACGACGTCACCGCCCGCGACCTGATGCGCCTGGACCCGGCCTTCGTGCACTGGACCCGGGCCAAGAGCTTCGACGGCTTCGGCGTCTTCGGCCCCGCCATCGCCACCGGCCTGGACCCGGCCGGCCTGCGCGTCGAGGCGCGGGTCGGCGGCCAACTGCGCCAGGACTACCCGGTCGCCGACATGTTCTTCTCCCCCCTGGAGATCGTCAGCCTCCTCTCCCGGGACATGCGCCTCGAACCGGGGGACCTGATCGCCTGCGGCACCTCCGTCGGCGCCGGGGCCCTGCGCGAGGGCGAGACCGTGGAGGTGTCGATCGCCGGCATCGGCCGCCTGGCGAACGTTTTCCGCCGCCCGGCGACCGGGCCCGGAGATACCTGAAGGAAACAGGTGGGCATTGGATCGGGCGATCCAATTTGGCACAGTTACCGAGCCAAGTTTGCACAGATGGGGCCGGAAATTCCCCAGCCGGCCCCGTGAATCGGTTCAAAGGGCAATTGTCGAGGCTTCCCGCATGGGTGGCATGCCCTGTGCTAAAGCTCTCCCCGTCCCGGAGGCGGAACGCACCGTCTCCCCCACCACCCACACCGGAGGAGTCCCCGTGAAATCGAACCCGCTGCCGGCCGCCGCCCTTGCCGCGCTGGCCACCATCCTGTCCCTGGCGGGCAGTCCCGCCGCCCTCGCCCACGGCGACGTGACGCCGCAACTGGTCGACGTGAGCACCCTGAAGCCCCTGGGCGACGCCAGGCGCGACGCCAACCCCTACCGGGGCGACGCAGAGGCCATCCGCATCGGCACCTCGGCCTACAACCAGAACTGCGCCCGCTGCCACGGCCTCGAGGCCATCAGCGGCGGCATCGCGCCCGACCTGCGCAAGCTGGACATCGATGCGGAGACCGACCAGTACTACCTGCAGTCCGTCTACCGCGGCAAGGTGCGCAACGGCGCCGTCTACATGCCGCCCTTCGAGGGCATCCTGCCCCAGGAGGCGGTGTGGGCCATCAAGGCCTACCTGGAGACCCGCCGCGAGGCCTCCCCCGACCGGCCGCGCAGTCCCTTCGAGGAACTGGCCAAGAAATCCACCTGCATGTCCTGCCACAACATCGACAGCCGCAACGTGGGGCCCGGCTTCCGCGAGGTCGCCGCCAAGTATGCCAAGGACAAGAAGGCCGAGGCCAAGCTGGTCGCCAAGGTCATGAAGGGCGGCTTCGGCAACTGGGGCAAGACGCCCATGCCGCCCATGTCCCAGGAAGTGCCCGAGGGCAGCGTCCGCACCCTCGTGCAGTGGATCCTGTCCGGCGCCCAGTGAGCCCATGGACTACCATTCGCCATCGACATCTGCCAAGGAGCACCCGATGAAATCCCGATTCCCCGCCGCCCTGATCCTGGCCGCCGCCTTCGCTGCCCCCGCCCTCGCCGACGACAACGACAAGGAGATGCGCAACCTGGGCATCAAGTCCGGCTGCTTCATCTGCCATGCCGTCGAGGCCGGCGCCAAGGGCCCCGAGGGCCTGAACCCCGTCGGCCCGCCCTGGACCGCCGTCGCCGCCCGCTACAAGTACGACAAGGACGCCCAGAAGAACCTGACCGAGGCGGTCATGGGCGGCACCTCGCCCTACAACCGCCACTGGAAGGACCAGGCCAGCGGCATCGCCATGCCGCCCAACGGCGTCGCCATCTCCGAGGCCGACGCCAAGCGCCTCGTGGCCTGGATCCTCGGGCTGGCGAAGTAACGACGCATAGTCCGCCGGGCCCCGCGCCCGGCGTCGATGCAGTGAACCGAAACGGCACCGGGAGACCGGTGCCGTTTTTCTTCGCCCACGGTTCGCGCGAAAGGACTCAAGGCGGGGGCGAGAACGGGCTGGCCGATCGGCCCGTGCGACCAACGACAGGGAAGCGCGCCCTCCGCGACCGAAAGACGATGGCGCGGAATCCGGGTCGTCTCCGGCCGAGAGGTCTCCGCAGATGCCGCCCTGCAGGAGCGCCGCACGCGGCGCGAAAGCCTTCCATCACACACCATCATCGGACGCTGCCCCCTGTCGGACCGGGTCGGGTTGGCGGTCGATGGGTCCATGGCCCGCCTGCGCTGCGTTTCGCGGGTTCGCCCGACTGCCGGCTCCGCCCCCGCCGGACGGGCGTCCTATGCCGCCTGCAACAGGAACTCGACCTTCACGGCCTCGAACGGAAAGACGATCCTGCCCTCCTCCGTGCGTTCGAGCACGCCAGCGTTCAGCAGCGCCGTTACGTCTCCGTGAACCGCCTTCACGTCCCGGCCAACCCGACGGGCAGCCTCGCGAATCGACATCGGACCCGCCCCGCACATTGCCTTGAGAAGCTCCCATCGCTTTTCGGTAAGCACCTTCCAGAGGAGTTCAGGCGTGGCGAAGCTGATGCGGGCGGACCGTTGCGGTTTGCCCGTCTTCCAAGCCTGGACGAAGTCTGCCATCGCCTCCGACGGGGCGCTGACGTCAAGCGTCACGGTTTTCATCGTTCCACCTCTCCATGTCACGTTGGAAGTCGGCAATCAAGTTCTCCGGCGTCGTGAACGCGTAGGCGCTTTCGATTCCGTCCGCATGCCGATGATCGCCTTTACCTACCTCGTTGTCGTACCGGAGAACGCACTCGCCGCGAACCACATAGGCAAGCCGATACTTGAAACCATGGGCCGATCCCTCCGCCGGTTTGGGCAACCGCCAGAGCACGAGCTCGGCGAAAGCCGACTCCGAGCAGGGGATACGCGTCGATCGGGTCTTCCTTCCTTTCGAAGGGCCATCTTTGCAGAAATCATTGGTCCGAAAAGTCGGGCAGGTCACACAGTTTACGAATTCTGTACTAGGGTATAAATTCCGGAGTGCTAGTGGAACTGCAAGTGATATGGGGTACAGCTACACGCTTATTGACGCAACGCCTTCCGCATCGGACCGCGGCCGCGAGTGTCTAGACTTTAGATTCTTGTTAAATCTTTGTTTTATAAGATTCTAAATATTCCACCCTCAACAACATGGAGTTTTTCATGCAAGCCTTGTCCATGAAATGCAAACCTGCCGTGCTGGGGGCTGCTTTCGCCCTGGCTCTGACTCTAGCGCCCGCCGCACAGGCTTCGGCGTCACTGAACAAAAACCACGGCGCCTCAGCCTATACCCGTCATTGTTGCTGGGATGCGCCTTTCAACTCTCAGAGCGCTGCTGGCACCGACGACTACAGTGTTTCCAGTTGGAGCGCGCAGGCCAACATCAGCGGCAGCGTGGGCTACGGTCTGATCCAAGCGACGGCCACGGCGGCTTCGGACATCACCAGCTTCGTCTATGCCAACGCTGTCGGCGAAGCGCGGGACTACTGGGTCGAGACCTTTCACATCCAGTCGGCCACGCTGGCCACAGGCACGCCTGTGGTGCTGTCGCTGGGGGTTTGGATGGATGCCAGCGTCAACACCAGCACCGTGGGTCAGGGCTACGCGCTGGCCGTCATCGGTACCGGCCTGGACGCCGGCTGGCTGACTGCAATCGACACCCGTAACGTCGGCAGCGGAGTCCACACCGCGAGCATCTCCTTCGCAACCGGGGTGGGCGGGTCGGTCACGCTGATCGGTCAGATGAACACCCGGGCGTGGGCGGAGCTCAGCAACGGCCCCATCAAGACGGCGACGGCGTCTAGCAGTGCTACGGCGCGCTTCACTGTCGACAGCCTGACCGACGGTGCGTTCTACAGCACTACCAGCGGCAACAGCTACCTGACACCGGCGCCAGTGCCCGAGGCCGACACTACGGCAATGATGCTGGCTGGTCTGGGTCTGCTCGGAGTTGCAGCGCGTCGCAAAAGGCAGAAACTGGGTGCCTGATACACGGCAAGTTGCGAACGAGAACGGGGGCGATGCTCCCGTTCTTCGTTTCTGGGCGAATGTTTCGGAGAAATCACGATGTCCGGAATCAGTCTTTGACAGCGATTTGAAGCATGCAACTCAAGCTTCTGCTGTCAGTGCTGGTTTCCGCCCTGATCGAGTTGGTACGTGAACCCGCGCTCGACCGCACTTGGATATAGCTATACGACGTCTTTAGCCAATAGGCGTCTAGCCAATAGGCGTCGGAGTCATTTCGATTTTCGGATCAGTGCTTGTGGGGCCGACCGATCAGGCCGGCAAGCAAGTCGGCCAGGTCATCGGGGCACCGGCACGAAAGGGGTCGGAGACAAATCGATTTCGGTGCCGTCACGCGCCGGAAGCGCGACCCGCTCCACCGCCGAACGAGCGCCCCCCGTAACCCGTGAGCGAAGCGACCCAATGAACTCCCCCGCCCCGGGGCGGGGGTTGGGGGGTGGGGGGCCATCCTGTCCCGCCGGGGATCGGCGCGCCGATCCCCTCCCCGGGGCGGGGGTCGGGGGGTGGGGGGCCGTCCTGCCCGGGGGATCGCGCCGCCTGCCCCCCTCCGCCGGATCAGCCGACCTCCAGCGCGTCCACGAAGTCCACGATCCCCCGGATCACCGCCTCGGGCTGGTCCTTGTGGGGCGAGTGCCGGCAGTCCGCCAGCTTGAGGACCTCCACGGCCGGCGAGGCGGTGGCGCCCCGGGGGATGGCCTCCACCTGGGCCATGGTGCCGTATTCGTCGTCCTCGCCCTGGATGGCCAGGATGGGGCAGCGGATGCCCGGCAGGCTGTCCTCGACGTTCCAGGCGCGGAAGTCCGGGTGCAGCCAGATGTCGTTCCAGCCGTGGAAGGTGGAGACCGGGTCCCGGTGGTAGCGGGCGAGCTTCGAGGCCAGGTCGGTGGTGGCGAACACTTCCTTGGCCTGGGCGATGCTGCGGATGGAGATGTCCTCGACGAAGCAGTGGGGCGCCATGAGCACCAGCCCGGCGCAGTCCCAGCGGCCGTCGCCGGCGTGGATCAGGGCGATGGAGGCGCCGTCCGAGTGGCCCACCAGCACCGGCCGCTCGATGCCGAGGGCATGGAGCAGGTCGGGCAGGGCTTCGCGCGCCTCCCGGTGCATGTAGTCGGTGCCATGGGGCGCCTCCAGCAGGTCGGACTGGCCGTAGCCGTAGCGCGAATAGACGACGGTGCGGCAGCCGGTGGCGTGGGCCACCCGGGCGGGGAAATCCCGCCACATGGCCACGGAACCCAGGCCCTCGTGGAGGAAGACCAGGGTGGGCCGGTGCACCTGGTGGGCCGGGATGTCGAGGCATTCGAGGCGCCGGCCGGCGGCGCCGACGAAACGGGTCTGGGGCGTCACGGGCGAAGCCTGGATGGAAGGCCTTCACCGCAAAGGCGCAAGGTCGCGAAGGACGCAAAGAAGGAAGTCCGGCAACCACCGTCCGGCTCCGGCAAGAAGTCTTCCCTTCCTTCGCGTCCCTTTGCGCCTTCGCGACTCTGCGGTGAAGGTTTTTTCACGGGACCCGCCACGGCGTCACAACCCGAGATGGGTATGGACCACGTCCCCGGTCATGCGTTCGGAGAGGTCGTCGAAGACCACCTTGCCCTTGACCATCACCACGCAGCGGTGGGCACGGGCCATGACGGCGCCGTAGTTGCGGTCCACGATGACGGTGGCGATGCCCGATTCGCGGATGGTCTCGACGATCTTCCAGATTTCCTTGGCGATCATCGGGGCCAGTCCCTCCGTCGCCTCGTCGAGGATCAGCAGGCTGGGATTGGTCATCAGGGCGCGGCCGATGGTGAGCATCTGCTGTTCGCCGCCGGAAAGCTGGGCGCCGCCGTTGGCCAGGCGCTCGGAAAGGCGCGGGAAGGCGGCCATCACCCGGTCGAAGGTCCAGTCGCGGCGGCCATCGACGCCCGGCCGGGCGGCCATCAGCAGGTTCTCGCGCACCGAGAGGTTGGGGAAGATGCCGCGCCCCTCGGGCACGTAGGCAATGCCGGCCCGGGCGATGCGGTGGGTGGCGGCCCGGGTCACGGCCTCGCCGCGCACCCGCACCTCGCCTTCCCTGGCGGGCACCAGGCCCATCATGGTGCGGATCAGCGTGGTCTTGCCCATGCCGTTGCGGCCCATCAGGCCCACGGTCTCGCCCGCATGGACGCGGAAATCGACGCCGTGCAGGATGTGGCTGGCGCCGTAGTAGCTGTGGACGCCGCGGGCCTCGAGGAGGATCTGCCGGGAGGACTCCTCAGCCATGGCCGCCCTCCTCCTTGCCGAAATCGCCCAGGTAGGCCGCCTGCACGGCGGGGCTGCCGCGCACCTGCTCCGGCGTTCCCGATTCGAGGACCTCCCCGTTCACCATCACGGTGAGCCGGTCGGCGACGGCGAAGACGGCTTCCATGTCGTGCTCGATCAGCATGATGGCATGGTCGCGCTTGAGCTGGCGGATCAGTTCCAGGATGCCTTCCGACTCGAGGACGCCCATGCCGGCCAGGGGCTCGTCGAGGAGCAGCACCCTGGGCTCGGTGGCCAGGCACATGGCGATCTCGAGCTGCCGCTGCTCGCCGTGGGAGAGGTTGGCGGCCACGGTGTCACGCCGTTCGGCCAGGCCGGCAGCGGCGATGGCCTTGTCGGCCGATTCGGCCACGTCGCGCCACGAAACGGCGGAGCGCCAGATGTTCCAGAAGCGGGGCCGGCGCGACTGGGCGGCGAGGCGGACGTTCTCGAACACCGTGAAGGGCAGGAAGATGTTGGTCTTCTGGTAGCTGCGGCCGATGCCCAGCCGCGATACCTGGAAGGAGGGCAGGCCGCCGAGTTCCCTGCCGGCGAAATCGATGGTGCCGGAGGTGGGCGGCAGGTCGCCGGAAAGCAGGTTGGTGAGCGTGGACTTGCCGGCGCCGTTGGTGCCGATGACGGCATGCACCTCGCCCACGTGCAGGTCCACGGAGACATCGTTCACCGCCGTCAGGCCGCCGAAGCGCTTGGTCAGGTGCAGGGCCCGCAGGATGGGTTCGCTCACCGGCCATCCCTCCGCGCCAGCAGCCCGGCCAGGCCCTTGGGCAGCAGCAGGGCGACGCCGATGATGAAGAGGCCCATGGCCAGCTGCCAGTGCTTGGCGGCGGCCCCGAGGAAGGCCCCGTTCGAGAGGACTTCCTGGAGCAGGATGAAGGCGAAGGCGCCGATCACCGGCCCGTGCAGCGTGCCCATGCCGCCCAGGATCACCATCATCAGCACGGCGCCCGACGTATGCCAGGAAAGGATCTCCGGATTGACGAAGCCGAACTGCAGGGCCGCCAGGTAGCCGGCCAGGCCGGCCAGGGCCCCGGAGAACACGTAGCCGGCCAGCTTGTAGCGGAAGGTGGGAAAGCCCAGGGCCTTCATGCGGTGCTCGTTGGTCTTGATGCCCACCAGCACGTGGCCGAAGTTGGAGGCCAGCACCCGGCGCAGGACCAGGTAGGCCACCACCAGCAGGCCGAGCACGAACCAGTAGAAGACCTTCTGGTCCTCCAGGTTCAGCAGCACGGTCTCGCCCAGCTTCACCGTCGGCTTGTTGTAGATGTAGATGCCGTCGGAGCCGCCGCCCAGCTTGGTGTCGTGGAACAGGAAGAAGAGCATCTGGGCGAAGGCCAGGGTCACCATGATGAAATAGATGCCGCTGGTGCGCAGCACCAGGAAGCCGGTGACGAAGGCGAAGAGGCCGCAGGCCGCCATGGCGGCGGGCAGGGTCGTCCACAGGTTGCCCGCCTCGTACTGGGGGACCATGAGGGCCAGCACGTAGCCGGCCAGGCCGAAATAGGCGGCGTGGCCGAAGCTGACCAGCCCCGTGTAGCCGACCAGCAGGTCCAGGCTCATGGCGAAGATGGCCATGATCATCACCTTGGCCACCAGCTGGGTGTAGAAGGGATTGTCGGCCAGCGGGAAGAGGGCCAGCAGGACAGCCGCGACGATCAGGAAAAGGCCGGTGGCGCGCGCCATGCTCAGGCCTTGCCGAACAGGCCCTGGGGCCGCCAGACGAGGATCACCGCCATCAGTACATAGACCAGCATGCCGGCCAGTTCGGGGAGCAGCACCTGGCCGAAGGTATCGGTCATGCCGATGGCGATGGAGGCGGCCATGGCCCCCTTGACCGAGCCGATGCCGCCGATGACGACGACCACGAAACAGATGATCAGCACCTGGCTGCCCATGTTGGGGAAGACCGAGGACAGGGGCGCGTTGAGCATGCCGGCGAAGCCGGCCAGGGCGATGCCCATCGCGAAGACCAGGGTGTAGATCAGGCGGATGTTCACGCCCAGCACGCGGACCATCTCGTTGTTGCTGGCCCCGGCGCGGATCATCATGCCGAGCCGGGTGCGCTGGATCAGGACGTAGAGGGCTCCGGCCAGGGCCAGGCAGACCACCGAGATGGCCAGCCGGTAAACCGGGTAGGACAGGGTGTCGGTGAGGGGAATCGAGGCCGAGAGCAGGGCCGGCACGGGCACGCCGTGCACGTCGTCGCCCCAGACGATGGAGCGCAGTTCCTCGAAGACCAGGATCAGGCCGTAGGTCATCAGCACCTGGTAGAGGTGGTCGCGGGCGTAGAGGTGCCGGTAGAGGGCCCATTCCAGGAGCATGCCCAGGACCACGGTGAGGGCGATGCCGAGGACCATGGCGGTGAACAGGTTCCCCGTCAGCGAGGCCAGGGACCAGGCCAGGTAGGCCCCGACCATGTAGAAGCTGCCATGGGCCAGGTTGATGATGCCCATGATGCCGAACACCAGGGTCAGGCCGCTGGAGACCAGGAACAGCAACAGGCCGTACTGCAGGCCGTTGAGGAGCTGGATCAGGAAGAAGGCGAAGTCCATGGCGCGGGCAAGAAAAAGGCGGCAGGCGACTGCCGCCTTCCTGCCGGGCTATGCGGTCTGCGCGATCAGGCCTTGCAGCCGCGGGCCGGATCGGCCAGGGCCTTCCAGGCCACGCCCATGACCTTGTTCTCCTTGCCGACCACCTTGCGCAGGTACATGTCCTGCACCGGGTTGTGGGCCTTGGAGAGGGTCCAGGGGCCGCGCGGGCTGTCGATCTTGGCGGATTCCATGGCCTTGATCATCTCGGCCTTCTTCGCCATGTCGCCCTTCACCGCGACCAGTCCGGCGGCCAGCAGCTGGCCGGCGTCGTAGCCCTGGACGGCATAGACGTCGGGCTGCAGCTTGAAGGTCTTGGCATAGGCCAGGCGGAAGGCCTTGTCCTTCTTCGTGTCCAGGCTGTCGGCATAGTGCAGCGTGGTCTCCACGCCCTCGGCCGCGTCGCCCACGGCATCGAGCACGCCGTCGGTCAGGAAGCCGGAGCCGAACAGGGGGATCTTGCCCTTGAGGCCTGCGGCCTGGTAGTCCTTGAGGAACTTGGCGGCGCCGCCGCCCGCGAAGAAGCAGACCACGGCGTCCGGCTTGATGCTGGCGATCTCGGTCAGCAAAGCCTGGAATTCCACCTGCGGGAAGGGCAGGTAGAGTTCCTTCACCAGCTTGCCGCCCTCCTTCTCGAAGCCCTCCTTGAAGCCGGCCATCATCTGCTCGCCGGCCGCGTATTTCCAGGTGATGAAGACGGCGGTCTTGTGGCCGCGCTCCTTCAGCACCTTGCCGAGGGCATGGGTGGTCTGCCAGTTGGAGAAGGAAGTGCGGAAGATGTGGGGGGCGCACAGGGGCCCGGTCACCTCGTCGGCGCCCGCGTTGGGGTTGAGCCAGAGGGTGCCCGCCTCGCGGACGATCTTGGCCATGCCCATGGCGACGCCGGAATGCACGGTACCGACCAGCACGTCCACCTTGTCGCGCTGGATCAGCTTGTTGGTGTTCTCCGGCGCCTTGGCCGGGTTCGACTCGTCGTCCACCGTGAAGTACTCGACCTCGCGGCCGCCGAGCTTGCCGCCGAGTTCGTCCACCGCCAGCTTGAAGCCGTTGGTGATGGCCACGCCCAGGGGCGCGAAGGTGCCCGTGTAGGGCAGCATGAGGCCGATCTTGAGCTTGGCCTGCTGGCCGATGGCGAGGCTCGGCCAGAGGCCGCCCAGGGCCGCCGCGCCGCCCAGGGCGGCACCGCTCTTCAGGAAATCACGACGATCGAATTGGGACATCCGGGTCTCCTCCTCAGATTGATGCTGAATGTTGTTGGTTGCGGTCACCGCCGACCGGGCCGGCACCTGCGCCGATCATAGCTCAAGCCTTCTCCTGGCGCAGCTTGAAGCGCTGGATCTTGCCGGTGGCCGTCTTCGGCAGCTCGGCACGGAACTCGATCCAGCGCGGGAACTTGTAGGGCGCCAGTTTCGTCTTCACGTGCTGGCGAAGGACGTCGGCCAGGTCGTCGCCGCCCTTCAGGCCGGGCTTCAGCACCACGTAGGCCTTCGGCTTCACCAGGTCGTCATGGTCGGTCTGGCCGACCACGGCCGCCTCCAGCACCGAGTCATGCGTCATCAGGGCCGCCTCCACCTCGAAGGGCGAGACGTAGATGCCGCCCACCTTGAGCATGTCGTCGGTGCGGCCGCAATAGGTGTAGTAGCCCTCCTCGTCCACCACGTACTTGTCGCCGCTGCGGGTCCAGGGGCCCTGGAAGGTGTTCTTGGTCTTCTCGCGATTGTTCCAGTACATCAGCGCCGAAGTGGGGCCGCTGATCTGCAGTTCGCCGATCTCGCCGGGGGCCACCGGATTGCCGGCCTCGTTCACCAGCCGCACCTCGTAGCCCGGCACGGCCTTGCCGGTGGTGCCGTAGCGCACCTCGCCGACCCGGTTGGACAGGAAGATGTGCAGCATCTCGGTGGAGCCGATGCCGTCCAGGATCTCGACGCCCAGGCGTTCCGTCCAGCGGCGGCCGATGTCGGCGGGCAGGGCCTCGCCGGCCGAGGTGCACAGGCGCAGGCGCGGCAGGTCCTCCTTCGCCGGCATGTCGGGGCTGGCCAGCATCATGGCGAAGAGGGTGGGCACGCCGTAGAAGACGGTCGGCCGGTGTTCCTTCAGCCGCTTGGTGACCGAGGCGGGGGTGGGGCGTTCGGCCATCAGGATGGCCGTGGCCCCGGCGGCCATGGGGAAGGAGAGCCCGTTGCCCAGGCCGTAGGCGAAAAAGAGCTTGGCGGCCGAGAAGACCACGTCGCTTTCCCGGATGCCGGCGACGCCGATGCCGTAGAGCTCGGCCGTCTGGATGATGTGGGAATGGAGGTGCACGGTGCCCTTGGGGGCACCGGTGGAGCCTGAGGAATAGAGCCAGAAGCAGGGGTCGTCGGCGGTGGTGTCGGCGGCCTCGAACCCGGTGCCGGCGGTGGCCAGCAGGTCGGACAGGCGGGTGCGCCCGCAGCCCGTCTCCCCGGAAACGATCACGTGCTTCAGGTGCCGGGCGGCGTCGACAATGGGCTCGAACACCGGCCACAGGGGCTCCGAGACCACGAGGGCCTTGGCCCGCGAATCGCGCAGCATGAATTCGTAGTCCGGCGTCGTCAGCAGGGTGTTGGCGGCGATGGGCACGATGCCGGCCTTGATGGCGCCCAGGAAGACGGCCGGGAAGTCGATGGTGTCCCAGTGGCACAGCAGGATGCGGTCCTCCTGCTGCAGGCCGAGGGCGGTCAGCGCGTTGGCGGCCCGGTTCACCCGCTCGGCCAGCTGGGAATAGGTGTAGCTGCCGGTGTCGTCGATGAAGGCGAGCTTGTCGCCGCGGCCGGCGGCGAGGTTCCGCTCGATCAGGTCGTAGGCCGCGTTGTAGTCCCGCGGGACATGGACGCGGGGCGGGCTGGCCGAGTGGTCGGCTTGACTGAGTCCGGGCATGCTCTCCTCCTGTATTTGGTATTCGTCCCGGTGAATCGTCTATGAATCTGGGAATCCGCTATTCACCACCAAGGCACCAAGAACGCCAAGGGGCACCAAGAAAAGCCTCGGCAGGATCCTGTCGCCATGGCAGCACGTCTTTTCCCCGGGTCTCTTCGTGCAACTTGGTGCCCTTGGTGTCTTGGTGGTTAGGCAGCTTGAATCGGCCTGGTCATTCAAATTCCTTCGCGCTTACGCCGCGTCATTTCGTGAATTCGATCGCCCCCTCGGGCAGCAGGTAGAGCACGTAGGCCCGTCCGCCCGAGACCGTCGGGTAATGGGCGCTGTCCGGACCATAGACGAACCAGCCGCCGGGGGCGCCGTCGAACTTCGCATCGCCCTCCAGGGGCATGATCATGTCGATCTCGCCGTTCGGGTGACGATGGTGGGGACCGCGGCAGTCGTTCATCTCCACCACGTCCACCGAGAATCCGTGGGTGGCGGGGCCGGGCTTCACGACCCGGCCGAATTTGATGCCGCCGGCTTCCCGGTTGCACATCCAGCCGGCGGCCACGGCGGCCTTGCAGGCGCCGAAGAGTTCCTGGAACTCGGGACCGTCGGCCGGGAAGCGACCGTTGAGGAATTCCCCGAGCCGGGCATCCACGGGCATGCCCCGGATGGCGGAAGTGATGCGGGCGACGAGGCTGGTGAAGGCTTCCGGCGTCATGCTGTTCCTCTTCCAGATCGGGTTCGGGGATCCGCCCCGAGGGGTGGGGGAACATGAACTGATGTGCATGCGCCCCAGAAAGTGATGGTCATTATATTGCTCATTTGAAAAAGATCAAGCGTTATAGTGCATGATATTTATCTCCTGCCCCGTCGGCCCCGGAACCCCGATTTGCGCAGTGCACCATTGCATTTAGGCCAGTTTTTCGGGCATTTCGCGAAATCCGGGCCGGTGCGTCCACCCCGCGGGATATGCACTATAATGCACGCACCATCCCCCGGGACCCCCCGCCCCGCCCATGAAGCCCCAGGCCATGCAGATCATCCGCGACGAACACCTGGCGATCGCCGCCGTGCTGTTCGCCCTGCGCTTCTGCGTGCGCAAGATCCGCGACGAGGGCAAGGCCGCGGACTTCGTCCTGCTGCGGGCCATCCTCGACTACATCGTCTCCTACCCGGACCGCTGGCATCACCCGAAGGAGGACCAGTTCCTCTTCGCCGCCGTGCGGGCGCGGACCCACGAGGCGGACCACCTCCTGGCCACGCTGCAGGAGGAGCACCGCCAGGGCCACCCGATGATCGAGGACCTGAAGCACCAGCTCCTCGCCTTCGAGCGCGGCGAGCCCGGCGCCAACGCCGCCTTCTGCGCCGCCGCCGAGAAGTACGCCCGGATGGAATGGGGCCACATGCGGCGCGAGGAGGACCTCCTGCTGCCCATCGCCGAGAAGGTCCTCACCGAGGAGGACTGGGAGCGCATCCATTCGGCATTCCGGGAGAACGACAACCCCCTCTTCGGCATCAAGCCCAAGGACGAGGCCGAGCGCCTCTACCGCACCATCCTCAGCCTCGCCCCGGCCCCGATCGGCTACGCGAAGTAACCTATACTCGGTTTTCGGATTTTTGCCGACCGACCCAAGTCGGCGCGTGTCCTTGGTTTTTCTGCGCCGCGACTTGCATCTTCCGGCAGGTTTCAAACCGATTCTTCGAGGGAGGGACTTCGATGTCTGCCGATTCAAGGATTTCGCGACTGCACCGCTTGCTGGCAATGATGATGTGCGCCATGTCAATGACGGGAAATGCGATGGCGAAGGATTTTCACGTGGACGATCCAACGTTCTTTTCCATCCATATGGACATCATCCTGCCTCCGCCTGTGCGCGTGATTGACGATATATGGATATTTTCTTCTTTTGCCGACCACACGATCATGGATTCGACGCGCCCCCCCATGGTCCTGGACCTGGACCATGGCTTGATCTCTGCCGTGCCGTCGGTTAGCGGTCCCTGGATAGCGACTTTGACCGACACCGATCCGTTCGGGACGGTTCATCCGCATTTGGGAATTCGGCTGACACTGGCTCCTGGCGGAACCCCAATCGCGGGCGAGGGAGTGGTGGTATTTCATCCAACTGTGGCTATTCCAATCCCTCCCGGCGTCACCGAGTACATCAGCGACTTCTGGAACGTTCGGGGCGCAGGTATCGAGAGCGCGTCTGGCGTTCCTCGAAATGTGGAACCGAACATCCCGGCCACCCTGACCAACCCGGCCGATGCCTATCGCTACGCGTGGAGTGCGGCAGTGGTGCCGGAACCGGAGACGTACGCGTTGATGGCCGTTGGAATTGCATTGATTGGCTTTTCACAACGAAACCGTACCAAGCAGTCATCGCACCACTGACCCGCGACTCGATGCGGTAGAACGGCCTTCTCCATGGCGGGCCAACGAAAAGGCGTCACCCGCACCGCGCAGAACTTGAATTCCGGGATCTTCCCGTCCGGATCCAGGGCCGGATTGGTCAGCAGGTTGTCCGCCGCATCGACGATGCCGGCGGCGGGGCGCGTCGACCTGCCCGGATATCCCCCGGCCCCGGCGCTACCCCAGCACCGCAAGCGCCTGCGCCGCGATCGCCTCGCCGCGTTCCCGCACGACATGCCCGCCATCGACGATACCCGTGGGCGGGGGGCGCCGGCTCCCGCGTCCGGGCGCTTCAGCCACGGGCATCGTTGCTCCCCAGCAGCAATGATCGCGTATCTCCCCCGCACCGATGGCTCTCGACCAGCAGGTAGATGGAAAGGAACAGCGAACCCCCGAAGACGGCGCAGAGGCCCAGGACGATGCCGGCCGTACGGAACCGGTGGCGCCAGGCCACCCATAGTCCGGAAAGCAGCAGCATGCACATGAAATCGAGGTTGAACTGGCCCGGCCATCCCATGGCGGCCATGTCACCGAAGAAGACGGGCAGGAGGTCCAGTCCGTGGCGGGAGATCACGACCCCGGTATAGAGGGCGACCGTGGCCAGCATGGACAGCAGAAAAAGGCGAAACGGCATCTCGAGGTCTCCTTGGTCCAATCGGCGTCCCGGGCACCCATCCGCCCCCGGCGGGCGTCCATGGTCCTGCCCCGTTTTCGAAGCCTAATCACGGGTGTGGTCTAATTCAATTACGCTTCAGGTAATCGGACAGATGACCCGATCCCCCCAGACCCAGCCGCGCGGCAAGGCATCTCCGGGCACCGAGGACGAGACGGGCGATGCCTCGGGGCGCCTGGCCTTCGGGGCCCTGCTGAGGTCCTGGCGATCCTTTCGACGGTATTCCCAACTGGACCTGGCGACGGAAACGGAGGTGTCGCAAAGGCACCTGAGCTTCCTGGAATCGGGGCGGGCCCAGCCCAGTCGGGGGATGATCCTGCAGCTTTCGGAGGTGCTTCAGGTCCCGCTGCGGGAACGCAACGAGCTCCTGCTGGCGGCCGGATTCGCCCCCATGTACCAGGAGCGGGCCCTGGACGGCAAGGACATGCTCGCCGTCCGGCTGGCGCTCGAGGCAACCCTGGACCACCACGAGCCCTATCCAGCCCTGGCGGTGGATCGGCATTGGGATGTCGTGCTGCAGAACGCCGCTGCCGACCGGTTGATCGCGCTGCTGGGTCCACCGGCGGAGGTCTGGCGGCGGGTGGATCCCACCGGGGGCCGGAACCTGATGCGGCTGACCCTCCATCCGGAAGGCCTGCAGCCCCTGATCCGCAACCGGGACCAGACGGCCGGCGTCCTGCTCGGGCGTTTGCAGCGCGAAGCGCGCGCGAATCCCGCCGACACCAGGCTTCGAGGCCTGCTCTCCGAACTGTCCGCCCTGCCCGGCATGCCCGCCCGAGGCCCCGGGGGCGGACCGGATTCCGCACCGCCGCCGGTTCTGACCTTGAAGCTCGGACTCGGCGCGGTATCGCTCGAGCTTTTCTCCATGGTGTGCACGCTCGGCACCGCCATGGACGTCACCGCGGAGGAACTCCGCCTGGAGCTCTTCTTTCCGGGGGACGAAGCCACGGCCAGCTTCCTCCGCGGGAACGGCGACGGGGCCGCATCGTCGGCCGCGCCGCCGGCTCGTCGAGGCCTCCGGCGCTGACGCCCACCCTGAATGCGGCCGTCGAACCGCGCCAGGCGGCGACCGGCCGCCGGCCTGCGGGCACATCAAGGGGCGTCGGGTGACGCTGCGGTCACCCGCACCGCGCAGAACTTGAATTCCGGGATCTTCCCGTCCGGATCCAGGGCCGGGTTGGTCAGCAGGTTGGCCGCCGCCTCGGCGTAGCAGAAGGGCAGGAAGACCGCCTGCCGGGGCACGCCGGGATCGGGCCGCGCCGCCAGCTCGATGCGGCCGCGCCGGGTCTCCAGGCGCACGCGGCGGCCGCCCAGGGCCGCCAGGTCCTCCGGATTCAGGCCGCACCAGGCCTCGGGTTCCAGCGTGTCCAGCACCTCGGAGCGGCGGGTCATGGTGCCCGTGTGCCAGTGCTCCAGTTGCCGGCCGGTGATCAGCACGAAGGGATAGTCGTCGTCGGGCAGTTCGTCGGCCAGGCGCGGCGCCACGGGCACGAAGCGGCCCCGGCCGCCGGCCCTGGGGAAGGCCTCGGTGAAGATGACCGGCCGGGAGGGGCCGGCCTCCGTGGCCCGCGGATAGACCACCCCGCCCTCCTCCTCCAGCATGCGCCAGGAGATTCCGGCGATGCTGGGCATGACGGCGCGCATCTCCTCGTACACCGCCTGCGGGCCGTCGTAGTCCCAGGGCAGCCCCATGCGGCGGGCGATCTCCTGGACGATCTCCAGGTCCTGCCTCGCCTCGCCGGGCAGCGGCAGGGCCGGGCGGCCCATCTGCACCAGGCGGTCGGTGTTGGTGAAGCTGCCGGCCTTCTCGATGAAGGCGGAGGCCGGCAGGACGACATCGGCGAACATCGCCGTCTCGGTGAGGAAGAGGTCCTGCACCACCAGGTGCTCCAGCCTGGCCAGCCCGGCCCGCGCGTGGGACAGGTCCGGGTCCGACATGGCCGGGTTCTCGCCCAGGATGTACATGCCGCGGATCTCGCCGGCCCGGGCCGCATGCAGGATCTCCACCACCGTCAGCCCGGGCCGGTCGGACAGGGTCGCCCCCCACAGCGCCTCGAAGCGCCGGCGCACCTCCGGATCGGCCACCCGCTGGTAGTCGGGCAGCATCATCGGGATCAGGCCGGCGTCGGAGGCCCCCTGCACGTTGTTCTGGCCCCGCAGCGGATGCAGGCCGGTGCCCGGGCGACCGATCTGGCCGGTCATCAGGCACAGGGCGATCAGGCAGCGCACGTTGTCCGTGCCGTGGGTGTGCTGGGAGACACCCATGCCCCAGTAGATGATGCTGTTCGGGCCTTTCGCGTAAAGGCGCGCCACCTCCCGTATGGTCGCCGCCGGGATGCCGCACAGGGCCTCCATGCGCTCCGGCGGATGGCGCAGGGCCTCGGCCCGGAATTCCTCGAAGCCCTCGGTGCGGGCGGCGATGAAGGCCGGATCGGTGAGCCCTTCCTCGACGATGGTCGCCGCCATGGCCAGCAGCAGGGCGATGTCGGCGCCCGGGCGGAACTGCAGCACGTGGCGGGCGTGGCGGGCCAGCGGCGTCGCCCGCGGATCGGCCAGCACCAAGGCGGCGCCGCGCTCCGCCGCATTCTTCAGGAAGGAGGCGGCCACGGGATGGTTGGCCGCCGGATTGGCGCCGATGACGACGATGACGTCGGCGTACTCCGCGTCGCGCACCGGGTTGGAGACGGCGCCGGAGCCCAGGCCCTCCAGCAGGGCGGCCACCGAGGAGGCATGGCACAGCCGCGTGCAGTGGTCCACGTTGTGGGTGCCGAAGCCCAGGCGCACCAGCTTCTGGAACAGGTAGGCCTCCTCGTTGCTGCCCTTGGCCGAGCCGAAGCCGGCCAGCGCATGGGGCCCGTGGCTGTCGCGGACCCGCCTCAGGCCGGCCGCCGCGGCCTCCAGGGCCTCCTCCCAGCTCGCCTCGCGGAAGACCGGCGACGGGTCGGCCGGATCGACCTCCATGTCCTTGGGCGCGCCGGGGCGGCGGATCAGCGGCCGGGTCAGCCGGTGGGGGTGGCGCGGGTAGTCGAAGCCGAAGCGCCCCTTGACGCACAAGCGCCCGGCATTGGCCGGCCCGTCCCGGCCGAGCGCCTGGACGATGCGGGCCGCCGTCCCCTCCCCGGCCACCTCGTAACGCACCTGGCAGCCGACGCCGCAATAGGGACAGAGGGAATCCACCGACCGGGTCGGTGCCGCCGCCGGCCCGGCGGGCCGGTCCCCCGGGGCCGCGGCAGGCAGCAGCGCGCCCGTCGGGCAGGCCTGCACGCACTCGCCGCAGGCGACGCACGAGGAAGCCCCCAGGGCGGCCTCCACGTCGAAGACGATGCGCGCCGCCGCGCCGCGCCCGGCGAAGCCGATCACGCCGTTCACCTGGATTTCCCGGCAGGCCCGCAGGCAGCGGGTGCACTGGATGCAGGCGGCCAGGTCCACCGCGATGCCGGGATGGGAACGATCCGCCGCGGCGGCCGGGCGGGACGCGAAGCGGCTTCCTTCCACACCCAGTTCCCGGCACCAGGCGGCCAGTTCCGAGTCCGGCTTTTCCGCGCCCGCCGGCACGTCGGCGCGCAGAAGTTCCAGCACCATCCGTTGGGCGGCCCGGGCCCGCTCGCCGGCCGTCCTCACCTTCATGCCCGGCGCCGGCTTGCGGCTGCAGGAGGCGGCCAGCACCCGCTCGCCCTCGATCTCCACCATGCAGGCCCGGCAGTTGCCCTCGGGCCGCAGGCCCTCCTTGTGGCACAGGTGGGGAATCGAGATGCCCTGCCGCCGGGCGACCTGCAGGATGCTCTCCCCCGGCAGCGCCTCCACCGGCCGGCCGTCGAGTTCGAAGGGAATGGGGGCAGTCATGGGAAATCGGCCGTCAAACCCGACGACGCAAAGGCGCTAAGGCGCAAAGGGCCGCAAAGGAAACGCAAGGCAAGAAATGCATGGAAGGAAACGCCGCGCCCGGCCGCCTTCCCGCAAGCCTTTGCGCCCTTCGCGCCTTTGCGCCTTTGCGGTGAAGTTCTTTCGTCCCCCCTTTCATTCCCCCACCTCCCGACGGAAATGGCGCAATACCGACAGCATGGGATTGGGGGCCGCCTGGCCGAGGCCGCAGATGGAGGCGTCCGTCATCACCCGGGCCAGGTCGTGCAGCAGCGCCTCGTCCCAGCGCCCCTCCGCCATCAGCCCGGCCGCCTTCGCCGTGCCGACCCGGCAGGGCGTGCATTGGCCGCAGGACTCGTGGGCGAAGAAGCGCATGGCGTTCAGGGCCAGGTCCCGGGCCGAATCGGCCGCGGAGAACACCACCACCGCGGCGGAGCCGATGAAGCAGCCGTGGGGATTCAGGGTATCGAAGTCCAGCGGGATGTCGGCCATCGAGGCGGGCAGGATGCCCCCCGAGGCGCCGCCCGGGAAATAGCCCCGCAATTGGTGCCCGTCGGCCATGCCGCCGCAATATTCGTCCACCAGTTCCCGCAGGGTGATGCCGGCCGGCGCCAGCTTGACGCCGGGTTCCCGCACCCGGCCGCTGACCGAGAAGCGGCGCAGGCCCCGTCGGCCGTGGCGGCCATGGCCGGCGAACCATTCGGCGCCCCGTTCGACGATGTCCCGGACCCACCAGAGGGTTTCCAGGTTGTGTTCCAGGGTCGGCCGGCCGAAGAGCCCGACCTCGGCCACGTAGGGTGGCCGCAGCCGGGGCTGGCCCCGCCTGCCCTCGATGGACTCGATCATGGCCGATTCCTCGCCGCAGACGTAGGCGCCGGCGCCGCGGCGGATCTCGATGGGCGGCAGGCCGGGGAAAGCCGCCTGCACGCGGGCGACCTCCTCCGCCAGCCTGCGGCGCAGGGCCGGGTATTCGTCGCGGACGTAGATCCAGACGGCCGCGATGCCGACCACCCGCGCCGCGACCAGCATGCCTTCGATGAAGCGGTGCGGGTCGGTCTCGAGCAGGTGCCGGTCCTTGAAGGTGCCGGGCTCGCCCTCGTCCACATTGACCGCCAGGTGGCGGGGCGCCGGCTGGGCCATCACCGTGCGCCACTTGCGGGCCGCCGGGAAACCGGCCCCGCCGAGGCCCCGCAGCCCGGCATGGTCGAGGGCGGCCAGGATGCCGGCGGGATCGCGGCGCCCGTCCAGGCAATCCCGCAGCAGCCGGTAGCCGCCGGCCGCCACGTAGGCCTCGAAGCCGATGCCGCCGGGCGCCGGCGCCGCCAGGTCGCCGCCGGCCACCGCCTCGGCCACTTCTTCCGGCGTCGCGCGGGGAACCGGCCGCTCGCCGGCCACGGCCACGGGCGCCGTGTCGCAGCGGCCGACGCAGGGCACCCGCTGCACCCTCACCCCGGGCCCGAGGAGGGCCTGGAGCTTTTCCGCCAAGGCCTCGGCGCCGAACAGGCTGCAGGTGAGCGAATCGCAGACCCGCACCGTGGTCGCCGGCGGCGGCGCCTCGCCCTCCCTCACCACGTCGAAGTGGTGATAGAAGCTGGCCACCTCGAATACCTCCACCGGCGCCAGGCCCATGGCCTCCGCCAGGGCCTCCAGATGGTCCGCGGGCAGGCAGCCCCCGGCGTCCTGAAGCCGGTGCAGGTACTCGATCAGCATGTCGCGCCGCGCCGGCCCCTGGCCGATGGCGCGGGCGGCGGCGGCGCGGGCGGCGGCGGACGGGGGCCGCTCGCCGGGCCGGGAACGGCGGGAACCGCGTTTCATCGATGACAGGCCGGTTTCACCGCAGAGGCGCAGGGAACACGGAGGAAGGCCAATTCCCTGTCGGCATCGAGGCAGCGGTCCGGCGAGTATTGCGGACCCGTTGCGCAAGTCCGTGGCGGCTTGCTTTTCCCGGCGCCTCCGCGCCTCTGCGGTGGGGGGTTGGATTTCATGGGCTTCGCGGGACCTTCCTCAGGGCGTGTATTCGATGAACAGGTGCTTGGGGGTGCCGCAGTCGGGACAGACCCAGTCGTCGGGAATGTCCTCCCACTTGGTACCGGGAGGAATGCCCTCGTCCGGCAGGCCCTTGGCTTCATCGTAAGGGAAAAAACAGGCGGAACATTGCATGACGGTCATGGGGTTCTCCGGTTCGGGTCAGGGGTCTATTCTCGTTGGCAGGACTTGCCCGCACCGGATCGCCGGCGCCGGGAAGGTCGAGGAATAGGCATTATTATTCTTCTTTCGCCGGAAATCAAGGAAAGATTATTCCTATCCCGTCGGCGACAGTTTGGCAGGGCCGGCGCCGGAAACCCCCGGAATCCGCCCCGGCAAGCGGCCGGGAAATCGCCGCAATGATATGTTTCTATGGAACTTTATGTGGGACCAGACATGCGCTCCGGAAGCTGGACGTGTCGGTTCAGGTTTTTGCACAATATCTCTTGACACCCAAAATCACATGCATTAAAGTGCCACACATCACAGCGACAGTCACTTCCAGGACGACCGCCCCATGACCTCGACCCCGAAGACCGAGACACCGCCCGCCGCGCCGGCGGAAAACGAGCAGCACCTCCAGGGCGACCACCTGAGCGAGGGCGAATTCCTGTCCACCCTGGGCAAGCGGGTGCGGGAAATCCGCGAGCGCCGCGGCATGACCCGCAAGCTGGTGGCCCGGGACGCCGACGTCTCCGAGCGCTACCTGTCCCAGCTGGAGGCCGGCGAAGGCAACATCTCCATCATCCTGCTGCGCCGCATCGCCGCCGCCCTGGACGTCTCCCTGATCGAGATACTCGCCCCGGAAACCGAGGACACGGTGGAAAAGCGCCTGATCCGCCGCTTCCTGGAGCGCCTGCCCCAGTCCCGGCTGGAGGAAGTGGTGTTCCGCCTGATGCGCGACTTCGGCCACGACGAGGCCGTGCGCCGCAAGCGGATCGCCCTGGTGGGCCTGCGCGGTGCCGGCAAGACCACCCTGGGCCAGCGCCTGGCCAAGGAACTGACCATGCCCTTCATCGAGCTGGACCGGGAGATCGAGAAGGACACCGGCATGCCGGTCAGCGAGATCTTCGCCCTCTACGGCCAGGCCGGCTACCGGCGCACCGAGCGGCGCTGCCTGGAGCGCGCCATCCGCGACAACGAGCGGGCGGTGCTCTCCGTGGGCGGCGGCATCGTCTCCCAGCTCGAAACCTACGATTTCCTGCTCTCCAACTGCTACACCATCTGGCTCAAGGCCAGCCCCGAGGAGCACATGTCGCGCGTCGTCGCCCAGGGCGACCTGCGCCCCATGGCCGGCAACGACGAGGCCATGGACGACCTGAAGCGCATCCTCGAGGCCCGCGATTCCCTGTACCGCCGCGCCGACACCGTCCTCGACACCTCGAGCGAACAGGTGGACGCGAGTTTCGCCAAGCTCCGCCGCGCCGTCGGCGGCTGACCCCGCCGCGCGCCATTCCGCCCCCATCCACGAACCGAGAGAACCCAAGAGGAGAACCGATGAACGCCCCCCTGCCCCAACGGGAATTCTTCAGCTACGACCGCAGTCCCGAGACCTACAAGCACTGGAAACTGGAGACCGACGGCGGCCCCGTGGCCCGCCTGGTCCTCAACATCGCCGAGGACGGCGGCATCAAGCCCGGCTACAAGCTGAAGCTCAACTCCTACGACCTGGGCGTGGACATGGAACTGCACGACGCCGTGCAGCGCATCCGCTTCGAGCATCCCGAGGTGAAGAGCGTCGTCGTCAGCTCGAGCAAGCCGCGCATGTTCTGCTCCGGCGCCAACATCTACATGCTGGGCCTCTCCTCCCATGCCTGGAAGGTCAACTTCTGCAAGTTCACCAACGAGACCCGCAACGGCCTCGAGGAATCCTCCGGGTCCTCCGGCCTCAAGTTCCTGGCCGCGGTGAATGGCGCCTGCGCCGGCGGCGGCTACGAGCTGGCCCTGGCCTGCGACGAGATCGTCATGGTGGACGACCGCTCCAGCGCCGTCTCCCTGCCCGAGGTGCCGCTGCTGGGCGTGCTCCCCGGCACCGGCGGCCTCACCCGCCTGGTGGACAAGCGCCGGATGCGCCGCGACCTGGCCGACGTCTTCTGCACCACCTCCGAGGGGGTGCGCGCCGACCGGGCGAAGCAGTGGAAGCTCGTGGACGACTACGCCAAGCCGGCCCAGTTCGACGACATGGTCAGGGCCCACGCCGAGAAGCTGGCCGCCCAGTCCGACCGCCCCGGCGGCCCCGGCGTCAAGCTGAACCCCCTGCAGCGGACCATCGACGACGCCGGCTACCACTACGAGACGGTGGACGTGGCCATCGACCGGGCCAAGCGCGTCGCCACCTTCACCCTCTCCGGCCCCGCCGCCGGCGAGCCGGCCGCGCCGGAGGCCATCCTCGCCAAGGGCGACCAGTGGTGGGCCCTCAAGTTCGCCCGCGAACTCGATGACGCCATCCTGCTCCTGCGCACCAACGACCTGGACGTCGGCAGCTGGGTGTTCAAGTCCCGCGGCGACCTGGACACCATGCTGGCCATGGACGCCACCCTGGATGCCCACAAGGGCCACTGGTTCGTCCGCGAGACCACCAACTTCCTGCGTCGCGTCCTGCGCCGCATCGATGTCTCCTCCCGCTCCCTGTTCACCCTGGTGGAGCCGGGCTCCTGCTTCGCCGGCACGCTGGCCGAGGTCGTCCTGGCCGCCGACCGAGGCTACATGCTGGACACGGCCGAGAACACGCCCCACCTGGCCCTGTCGGCCATGAACTTCGGCCCGCTCACCATGAACAACGGCCTCACCCGCCTGGCCACCCGCTTCGCCGAGGACGGCGCCGCGGTCGAAGCCGCCAAGGCGGCCTCGGGCAAGCTGCTGTCGCCCGCCGAGGCCCTGGAACTGGGCCTGGTCACCTACGCCCCGGACGACCTGGACTGGGACGAGGAGATCCGCATCGCGATCGAGGAGCGTTCCAGCCTGTCGCCCGACGCCCTCACCGGCATGGAGGCCAGCCTGCGCTTCGCCGGCCCCGAGACCATGGACACCCGCATCTTCGGCCGCCTGACGGCCTGGCAGAACTGGATCTTCCAGCGCCCCAACGCCGTCGGCGAAAAGGGCGCCCTGAAGGTCTACGGCAGCGGCAACAAGTCGGCCTTCGACTGGAACCGGGTTTGAACGGCATTCACCACGGAGGACGCAGAGGACGCGGAGGAAGACGATCCATGCGTTCCTGCCTTCCTCGGTGACCTCTGTGACCTCTGTGGTTATCGTATTTTTCGGAGACCAATGACATGAGCATCAACTACAGCGAGAAGATCCCCAACAACGTCGATCTGTCCAGCAACAAGACCCTGCAGCGCGCGCTGGAGCACTGGCAGCCGGCCTACCTGGACTGGTGGAACGAGATGGGGCCCGAGAAGTCCCAGACCGCCGACGTCTACCTGCGCACGGCCATCAGCGTCGACCCCAAGGGCTGGGCCCACTTCGACCACGTGAAGATGCCGGACTACCGCTGGGGCATCTTCCTGGCCCCGAAGGAGGAAGGCAAGAAGATCAGCTTCGGCACCCACAAGGGCGAGGACGTCTGGCAGGAAGTCCCGGGCGAGTACCGCTCCACCCTGCGCCGCATCATCGTCACCCAGGGCGACACCGAGCCCGCTTCCGTCGAACAGCAGCGCCACCTGGGCCTCACCTGCCCGTCGCTCTACGACATGCGCAACCTGTTCCAGGTGAACGTGGAGGAAGGCCGCCACCTGTGGGCCATGGTCTACCTGCTGCACGCCCACTTCGGCCGCGACGGCCGCGAGGAAGGCGAGGCCCTGCTGGAGCGCCGCTCCGGCGATGCGGACAACCCCCGCATCCTCACCGCCTTCAACGAGAAGACGCCCGACTGGCTCTCCTTCTTCATGTTCACCTTCATCACCGACCGGGACGGCAAGTACCAGCTCGCCGCCCTGGCCGAATCGGGCTTCGACCCCCTGGCCCGGACCTGCAAGTTCATGCTGACCGAGGAGGCCCACCACCTCTTCGTCGGCGAGTCCGGCATCGCCCGCATCATCCAGCGCACCTGCGACGTGATGAACCAGCACAAGACGGACGATCCGGCCAGGCTGCGCGGCCTGGGCGTCATCGACCTGCCGACCATCCAGAAGTACCTGAACTTCCACTTCTCGGTGACCTCGGACCTCTACGGTTCCGAGATCTCCTCCAACGCCGCCACCTTCTACACCAACGGCCTGAAGGGGCGCTTCGAGGAAACGAAGATCGCCGACGACCACAAGCTCGATTCTTCCGAGTACCCGGTGATGGAAGTCGTCGGCGAGCAGGTCGTCACCCGCCACGTGCAGGCCATCACGGCCCTCAACGAGCGGCTGCGCGACGACTGGGTGGCCGACGTGCAGGCGGCCATCGACCGCTGGAACAAGATTCCCGAGAAGGCCGGCATCCCGCTGCGCTTCAAGCTGCCCCACAAGGGCTTCCACCGCAAGATCGGCTTCTTCACCGAGCACCATGTCAGCCCCGAGGGCAAGGTGCTGTCCGAGGCCGAGTGGACCCACCACCACAACAGCTGGCTGCCCAACGAGGAGGACCGCGCCTTCGTGCACAGCCTGATGGGCCGCGTCGCCGAGCCGGGCAAGTTCGCCAACTGGATCGCGCCGCCGGCCCGGGGCATCAACAACCAGCCGGTGGACTTCGAGTACGTCCGCTTCAACTGAGTCGAAGGCGGCCACCGCAGAGGATGCAGAGGTCCCGGAGGAAGATCGTTGAAACCCCGTCCCCTGCCTGCTGCGGTCGCCGCCGGATCGCTTTCGCCCCGCCTCGTCCATTCGGAAGGGGCGGGAGCAGTCCGCAATCACGGAGGCTGCCTGGGATATCCTCGCAGCCTTTCTCCGTGTTCTCCGTGGTGAACAAGACATGAACGCCCCCGCCGACAACGCAGAGCTGGTCCGCCAGCACCTGATCGATCCCGAGATCTGCATCCGCTGCAACACCTGCGAGGAGATGTGCCCCATCGACGCCATCACCCACGACGGGCGCAACTACGTCGTCAAGTTCGAGGTCTGCAACTGGTGCAACGACTGCATGGGGCCCTGTCCCACCGGCGCCATCGACAACTACCGCAACGTCGCCAAGGGCCAGCCCTACAGCCTCGACGAGCAGTACGGCTGGGAGAGCCTGCCGGCCGCCACCGAGCCCGTCGTCGCCACCACGGAGCTGCCCGAGGATGTCACGCGCATCACCGAGATCGCCCAGTCCGGCCAGGGCGGCCCGGCCATGCCGCCCTGGTCGGCGGCCCATCCCTACGTGAACCTCTTCCCGCCGACGCGGCCGGTGACGGCGACCGTCTCAGGCAACCTGCGGCTCACCGGCGCCGATGCCAGCCAGGACATCCGCCACATCGTGCTGGACTTCGGCAACACCGCCTTCCCGGTGCTCGAGGGCCAATCCATCGGCATCATCCCGCCGGGCCTGGACGCCGGCGGCAAGGCCCACGCCATGCGACTCTATTCCGTGGCCAGCCCCCGCAACGGCGAGCGGCCGGGCTACAACAACGTGGCCCTGACGGTGAAGCGGGTCACCGAGGACCACGAGGGCAAACCGGCCCTCGGCGTCTGCTCCAACTACGTCTGTGACCTGAAGAAGGGCGACCAGGTCCAGGTCTGCGGCCCCTACGGTACCAACTTCCTGATGCCCAACCACCCGGGATCCTCGATCATGATGATCTGCACGGGCACCGGCAGCGCCCCCATGCGGGCCATGACGGAGCGGCGCCGCCGCCGCATGGGACTCAACGAGGGCGGCGAGCTGATGCTCTTCTTTGGCGCCCGCGCTCCCGCGGAACTGCCCTACTTCGGCCCCCTCAACAAGCTGCCGAAGGATCTCATCGACATCAACTTCGCCTTCTCCCGCGTCCCCGGCCAGCCCAAGCAGTACGTGCAGGACAAGTTGCGCGAGCGCCACGAGGAGGTCTTCCGCCTGCTCACCGTCGCCGACACCTACATCTACATCTGCGGCCTGAAGGGCATGGAGCGGGGCGTGGACGAGGCCTTCCGCGACATCTGCCGGCAGCACGGCGAGGACTGGGACAGGATCCTGCCGACCCTGAAGCAGCAGAGCCGCTACCACGTGGAGACCTACTGAACCAGGCCCTGGGTCCCGCTTCGGGTCGCGCCGGGGGAAGAGGTTTCGACGCAGAAACGCCTTGCCGCAGCGGCGCAGGCCCATCGCGGCGTAACCGCCGCTCCTACAAAACCCGATCGCGCGGCCCCGTGTAGGAGCGCCGCATGCGGCGCGATAACGGCGATTCCGAAAAACATCGCGGCGTGACCGCCGCTCCTACAACAACCGTTGGCGCGGCCCCTGTAGGAGCGCCGCATGCGGCGCGATGGGGCCCGGCCCGAACGCAAACCCCCGAGCCCGCCCCACGAACCGCCGCCGGACGGCACCGCCCCGGGTGCGTGCCCCCCAGCCGCCGCGAAGGGGCGGA
>JBPOHD010000148.1:0-4370 GCA_052035955.1 Pseudomonadota bacterium | reverse complement strand
CCCTTTCAGTCTGGTGCCCATAGCGAGGCGGAACCACCCCTTCCCTTCCCGAACAGGACCGTGAAACACCTCCGCGCCCATGATAGTCGGCTTCCCGCCGGCGAAAGTAGGTCAGCACCAGACTACCCTACCGAAAACGGCCCGCCCAACCCAGGCGGGCCGTTTTGCTTTGCGCCGACCCCTTGCAGCCGGAGTATGCCAATCGGAACCTGGCGTGCCGCACGGCCCCTCCTGCAGTGACGTTCCCGCCCTTGCGGGCCTCCCGGCCGGCCGACGGATGGGGTCGCGGGGCCTGCGTCTATAATCGGCCAGCCAGCCTTCCGGTAGCCGACCCATGAAATACCAAGACCTGCGGGAATTCCTCGATCAGCTGGAAAACCTTGGCGAACTGAGGCGTGTCGCCGTCGAGGTCGATCCTCGCCTGGAGATGACCGAGATCTGCGACAGGGTGCTGCAGGCTGCCGGGCCGGCCATCCTTTTCGAGAAACCGAAGGGACACACGGTTCCCGTTGTCGCCAACCTTTTCGGTACGCCGAGACGGGTCGCCCTTGGCATGGGCGAGGAGGGGGACTGGAAGACTTCCCTGAGGGAGATCGGCCGGCTGCTGGCCTTCCTCAAGGAGCCGGAACCTCCGAAAGGACTGAAGGACGCCTGGGAGAAATGGCCGGTGCTGAAACAGGTCCTCAACATGTCCCCAAAGGTCGTCTCCTCCGCGCCCTGCCAGGAGGTGGTCGTGGAGAAGGCGGACGTGGATCTTTCTCGGCTCCCGATCCAAACCTGCTGGCCCGGCGACGCCGCGCCCCTGATCACCTGGGGACTGGTGGTGACCCGCGGCCCCTACAAAAGCCGCCAGAACCTGGGCATCTACCGCCAGCAGGTCCTGGGACCCAACCGCCTCATCATGCGCTGGCTGGCCCACCGGGGCGGCGCCCTGGATTTTCGCGACCATTGCCAGGCCAGTCCCGGCCAACCCTTTCCGGTGGCCGTGGTGATCGGGGCCGATCCGGCCACCATCCTCGGCGCCGTGACCCCGGTTCCGGATACGCTTTCGGAATACCAGTTCGCAGGCCTGCTTCGCGGCTCGAGGACGGAACTGGTGAAGTGCCTCGGCTCCGACCTGCAGGTACCGGCCTCCAGCGAGATCGTCCTGGAGGGTTTCATCCAGCCGGGCGAATCGGCTCCCGAAGGCCCGTATGGAGACCATACGGGCTACTACAACGAGGTCGCCGATTTCCCGGTCTTCACGGTCGAGCGCATCACGATGCGGCGGGATCCCATCTACCATTCGACCTACACGGGAAAGCCCCCGGATGAGCCGGCCATGCTGGGCCTCGCCCTGAACGAGGTCTTCGTGCCGCTGTTGCAGAAGCAGTTTCCCGAGATCACGGACTTCTACCTGCCCCCGGAGGGATGCTCCTACCGGCTGGCGGTGGTGAGCATGAAGAAACAGTATCCAGGCCATGCCAAGCGGGTGATGTTCGGCATCTGGTCCTTCCTGCGCCAGTTCATGTACACCAAGTTCATCATCGTCACCGACGACGACGTGGACGTGCGGAACTGGAAGGAAGTGGTCTGGGCGATGACGACGCGGGTTGACGCGGCCAGGGACACCCTGATCGCCGAGAACACGCCCATCGACTACCTGGACTTCGCCTCCCCGGAGGCCGGACTGGGCAGCAAGATGGGCATCGATGCCACGAACAAGTGGCCGGGCGAGACCCGCCGCGAATGGGGACGACCCATCGTCATGGATGCGGCCATCAAGCAGCGCGTGGACGAACTCTGGGGCCGGCTGGGCCTTTGACTGGCGAGGACGAGGATATGACCGACATCGAAGTGATCCGACCCGGCGAGGACGAAGACGGCCCCCGCGCCTGGTGCCATGTGATGTACGCGCTGCATACCTTCTCGGCCATCACCGGCCTGGTGTCCTCCGCCTTCATCATCGCCGCCTTCGTCACCGGTTGGCCGTCCATCATCGCCGTCATCATCAACTACGTGACCCGACACCGCGTGCGCGGGACCTGGCTCGACAGCCACTGGCGCTGGCAGTTGCGCACCTTCTGGTTTTCCCTGGCCTGGATCGTCGTCTGCTGGCTGCTGGTATTCACGCTCATCGGCATTCCGGCGGCCTTCCTGCTCGCCATTCTCGCCGGCATATGGGTCCTCTATCGCATGGTGCGCGGCTGGTTCGCGCTCTTCGATCGACAGGCCCTCCCCCTGCCCGGCGAGCCTTGATCCTTCCACCCCTGGCCGAGGGCCGGCTGGTCCGGCGGCGGAACCGCTTCGTTGCCGAGGTGGAACTCGGGGGCCGCATCGTCGAAGCCCATTGCCCGAACACGGGTTCGATGCTCGGCTGCCGCGATCCCGGAAGCCGGGTCTGGGTTTCGGCGGCCACGAATCCTGCGCGCAAGCTGGCCTGGACCTGGGAACTCGTCGAGGCCGCCCGAACGCTGGTCGGAATCAACACCGGCCGCAGCAACGGCCTGGTGAAGGAAGCCATCGAGGCCGGGGCCGTTCCGGGGCTGGACGGCTACGGGTCGATCCGATCCGAGGTGAAGTACGGCGAAGGCAGCCGCATAGACCTGCTCCTGGAGGGCGAAGGCAGATTGCCTTGCTGGGTGGAGGTCAAGAATGTCACTGCGGCCGTCGAGGACGGCATCGGCTACTTCCCGGATGCCGTCACCGAGCGTGGCGCGAAGCACTTGAGGGAAATGGCGGTTCGGGTTGCCGCCGGCGACCGTGCGGTGCTCGTCTTCTGCGTCCAGCGGGCCGACGTAAGGGAAGTTCGTCCCGCAGACCACATCGATCCCGCCTATGGACGCGGCCTTCGCCAGGCCATGGCGGCCGGCGTCGAAGTACTCGCCCTCGGGGCGCGTGTCGAACCGACGGAAATCAGGTTGCTGAGCGACTTGCCGGTGCGGGTGTAATGGCGTCCCTCTGAATGCCCGGGGTCGGGTGCGAATGATTCGGACAGGCGGGAAACCCCGGACCGCGCGGCAGTGCCACCGGGCCGGACGAAAAGCGGCGACACGGGCGGCAGCGCCACGCCGCAGCGGCCGGAACCTCGGAAAAGTCGAATGGGCGAAACTGCGTTCGCCGATCCACCCGCCCGCTCGCGCAAGGCGCCGACGGTCGTAACGACCTGCAACAAGCGGCGCTTTACTCCGGCTTTCGTTCAGCCTCGGGCTTTGCGCATGGTGCGGCGCAACGGAAGACCGAGAGGTGTCGCCACCACACCCATGCGAGGGCCGGGGCCAGGAGCAGTGCGCCCCAATGCAGCGGACCTGGCGCAGCCTAGTTGTGTGCGTCAAGTTGTGCAAATTGGTGATCAGGTAAGTAGTTGATCCTGTTTGCGCTGTCGTCGGCGCGTAGGGCGTAGCCCGAAGCGGCGGCGACAGCGCGGCCGCTCACGCCGCCAGTCTGAGCAACTCCTTCTTCTGCTCCGCCAGGAGCGTCATGTTCAGGTAACGGTTGTCTTCCAGCCAGGTCTCGTGCGTCTCGACGCAGAGCGCGCGGATCAGCCGCAGGCAGGATTCGGTGTTCGGGAAGATGCGGACCACCAGCGTCCGGCGCTTGATCTCCTCGTTCAATCGCTCCAGCATGTTGGTCGACTTGAGATGCTTGTGGTGCGCCCGCGGCAGTCGGTAGAAGGTCAGCGTCTCGACGATGTTCGATTCGACCCAGTCGACCAGCTTCGGGTACTTGCCCTGCCATTTCGCCACCCAGGCGACCAGGTCGCGCTGCGCCTCCTGGATGTCCCGCCGGTCGTAGATCCAGCGCAGTTCCTGCAGGCAGTCGTCGTCCGCCTTGCGCGGCAGGTAGTCCAGCGCGTTCCTGAGGAAATGCACGTAGCAGCGCTGCCAGGCCGCCTCGCTCAGCACCTCGAAGATCGCCTTCTTCAGTCCGGCATGGTCGTCGGAGACGACGAACTCGACACCGGACAGGCCGCGTTCCTTCAGGCGCAGCAGGAAGCCCTTCCAACTGGTCTGGCTCTCCCGGTTGGCCATTTCAACGGCCAGCACCTGGCGCTTGCCTTCCCAGCTGATGCCGATGGCGACCAGCACCGCCTGATGGGTGATGACGCCGCCGTCGCGGACGCGCTCGTAGCGGGCATCGAGGATCAGGTAGGGGTAGGCTTCGTCCAGACGCCGGTGGGCGAAGCGCGCCAGGGATTCGTCCAAGCCCTTGTTGATGCTGCTGATGGCGCTGGCCGAGAAGCTGTGGCCACAGAGCTCTTCGGTGATGGCCTTGACCTTCCGCGTGGAGACGCCCTGGACGTACATCTCGGCCAGGGCCGCGACCAGGGCCTTCTCGCTCCGGGCGTAGCGTTCGAACAGGGCCGTGGAGAATTCCCCGCTCCGGTCCCG
>JBPOHD010000020.1:0-48482 GCA_052035955.1 Pseudomonadota bacterium | reverse complement strand
AGCGCCCACAGTTCATCGTCCAGTATCGGTTTGGCCATTTCCTCTGCACAAAAAAAACAGGGCAGAGGTTAACGAATTTCGACCTTTGTGAACAGGGGGTAACACTCATTTTGTTAGAGTTTCTAAGTTATATCCTGGGGTACCAGCTTCGGACCGATCCGGATTTACCGCACTCGCGAAAAGGCGAATGTAGTGCTCGGTCTTTTCGTGACGCCGCTCATGCTCATGCCCAAAAAACTGGATATGGGCATAATTTTCCATTGCGCGCCCTACTTCCCGGTAATTGCGGAACCAATGGGGCGGATGGTGCGAAAGGACCAAATTGACGACGTTTTCTTGGCGCGATATGGCAATTTGTCGCGGGCTCAGGTAGAGAGTCTCTCTCCTATCGTTCTGGTTGCCGCCCGGTTGAACGGCGCCCGATAGCAGCGTCGAGGCAATACCGTATAGGCGAAAAACCACGCCGCTGGCCTCGTCCGGTACATCGTCTATCCATGACCACTTTTCGGGTAGCACCGCGCAGTCATACTTCACCGCGACAGCGTTATAGGCATCAAGCGGTTTGAGCAAGGCGCGTTCCGTCTCCTTATCCGACAATTGCTCGCGCACAACCCGTTCTATGGTGCTGTCATCTGCGGACAGCATCTGCGCGTGCGCGTTCTTGATCGCCTGATTCTTCGCGATGCAGTTCCGATCAACATCATGGTTGCCGGGGACGAGATAAATTCCCTCTGCAGGACAGCCGACGGTTGTCGCTACAGCCTCAATCCACTTTCCCGCCGCCTCGTATTCTTCGGTAAGGCCGCGAAAGGCAATGTCGCCCGTGAACAGGATTGCGTGGACCGGTCCGATATCAGCTACTCGCTCTCGCAAATCAGCAATAAGGGCGCTACGGACAGGTTGGTCCGGATCTCGACTCGGGTCGTTGCAGTCGGGATGCTTGAAATGAATATCTGACAAATGGAGAATGAGCATGGATGCCTCAATGGTCGAGCGGGCGTCATTTTGTCATGACAAGAAAAACCCCACAACACGTCCCTCACTTGAACCTGGCTTCCATCTCCTACCAAGAGTCACATTCCTGTGCGACTGATCCGAGACTGAAGGCCGGCAATGATTGCATCTCGCGCTTTTTTCCGCTCCTCAATCTCGTTGACCTTATGATGGAGGGCGGAGTCTGGACGCGCCCAGGCACAATATCCTCGCCAGCGGCTTGAAGCTTCGCTCAATATTCTCTTACCTTCTCCTTCTCGGCATCCAACTTCCGCTTTTTGCCTCTCGAGCCATGGCTTGGGATGCATATACGTTGGTGCCAGAATATCGACTGAGACCGCTTTGTGAAAGCGATATAGGGTTGTCCTTCGCCGCCGAGTTGGCTTGAAGGACTGTTGACCTCAGAATACCTGTCGCTCATCTGGCGAGTGCTGTACGGCAGCTCAGGCCGATGAGCGGCCGTACCTTCGATGTGACCACAGCGCTTTCCGGCTGCCGTCAGGCAGATATGAATCCAGGCAACTTCGCAGCCTTCGCATCGAAGGTTGCCGTTGCCCTGCAGCCAAGCCTCCTGTTCCTGGCACCGATCAGGCAATCGGCGAAATCGGCAGTCGCATCTTTCCAGAGGAACAGTGCCTCTTCGACTGCGGGTTCATCCTCGAATTGAACGTCGGTCGCATCGAGCAGGTGCGAGATGGTCTCGATGATCGAGTTCTTTGGCAGGCCGTATCGACTGCGCAGTACCCATTCTGTTTCCAGGATGACCAAATGGCTTACGAAGACGGAATGGCCGGCCGTGACCTCGCGTTTGATCAGTTTGCGTGCTTTCTCGAACTGAGCTTCGTCATCCCGGACCAGGAAGCGGACGAGGACGTTGGTATCGACCCCCAGCATTAACGCGACAACTGCTCAATTGGAACAGCCTTGCGACCCTTTCTTTGCAGCGCACCCGCCAGTTCGGTCACTCGCCTGGACTTCACCCGCATGATTACCGTGGAATCCGGCATCAAGGTAAAAGTCATTCGATCCCCGGCCTTCATGGAAAGGCTGTCCCGGATTTCCTTGGGAATCGTCGTCTGGCCCTTGCTGGTGAGCGTTGCGTCGTTTGACATTGCAGCCTCCTTATTCCTTACATAACGGATTATAGTAAGGCGAATGCCTGTCGGCAATATCGCGGCGATCGGCTGTCCGCCTGTCGAAGCAGCCTTCATTTCCAGTCGCGCATCGACAGCACGTCCTTCAGCCAGCGCGCGTCGCGGGATTGTTCGACCATCAGCCGCACTTGCGACAGCGTTTCGTCGTTTGCCCCCGGCAACATCGCATCGTACGCAGCCAGCACGTCGGTGCTGGTCGGATCGTAGGCGCTGCCTGCCGAAATCCAGTGCAGGGCGAGGAATCCGCAATCGGCGGCGAATGCCGGATCGATGGCGGCGAAGTCCCTGGCCGCCCGGATCAGGGTGCGATGGTCGGTCGGCGATCGGCGGGCAAGCGCGATGGCCATCTGCAGCAGGCCGGCATCCTTTGCGGCGGCGAACCACTTTCCCTCCTCGCCAGGCGTCGTGGCGACCAGGTCGCTGAGGATCGCCTGGCGATCCTTGCCCGGATACTTCCGGCAGACCGCCCTGAAGGTCGCCAGGTAGGTGCTCCCGCGATGGGCCTGCATCGCGTATCGACGATACGCCTCGTCGACCAATCCCGAGGAGAGCAGGATGTCCTCGCAGGCCTGGGCGATGGAGGCATCCGGCGCGTTCAGGCGCCGGCAGTCCTCGGCATGGCGCAGGGCCTCGGCTTTGCGGCCCAGGGCAAGCAAGGACTTGACACCCCATCGGCGGTGCAGCCAGAAGGGATGGCGCTCCTTGTTCAGGAGGGCGAGAAGAGGCGCGTGGCGGCCGGCGGCGTGCATCGCCGCCAGGCAGATGCCGGTGCCGTGGAAGTACGCATGCTGCCCGGGCTCGGCGTTCCAGGCGCCCTCGACCGTCGCCGCCAGTCGATCCGCCCATTCCGCGGCCAGGCCGGGTCCGGCGCAAAGCTCACCCCAGAAGTCCCCGAGGCTCTCGATGTAGGGCGGGTCGTCGTCGGCGTGGGCCTCGAAGAGTGTCTCCAGCCATGTGCGACGGACGCTGGCGTCGACCGGAGCCGAGGCGATCACGGGCACCAGGGCCTCGATCGCCCGGCGGACGGCGGTTCCTATGGCACCGGAGGAGCCATCCACCTTGCGCAGGGCGGGCGACACCCTGCGCAGGAAGAGCACCGCGCCCTCCGCCGCCAGGACCGGGTCCTTGCGCGCCGCCGCCTTGATTTCCGAGACGGCCTCCCTGATCCGCGTCAGCGCCGGTTCGTCCCGCCATCCGAAGGCACCGCGCCGGAACCGGCTTGCGAAGGTCCAGACCGGCTTTGCCTTCGAACCGGCCATCACCTGTTTTCCGAGGGAAGCACACCCGCCGGGTCGGCCGACGGGCCGCCATCCACGATGCGATGCAGGAAGGCATAGGACACGCGCCATCGCTGGCCATTGCACATCAGCGTGACCGTCCTGTCATTGAGGCGAAGCACCTGGCCGGAGCGTTCCTTCTGTTCGCGATCGACGAAGCCGACGATATCGCCGACGGCCACCTCGTTGCGCCCGAGCCCCTGCCTCGGCTGCTCCCGTACCTCGATGTCGGCGTTGTCCAGGTTGATGGCGGCACAGGAGATCAGCCAGCGCCGGCGGGTTTCCTGGTCGAGGACGACGGCCTGCTTGCGGCGAAGTTCGAGAAGCTGGCCGACATGGGCCCGATTGGTCGTCGGATCGAAATAGCTGACCGTCTGGCCGACCCGCAAGCGGGACTGCACGGCCAGCAGCCAGTCGGGCTGGTCGAGGGTGCGGTCGATGGCGGCGCGCAGCCGGAAGAGGTCGAAGGCCGATGCCTGACGCAGGGCGGCGAGGATCCTGGAGTAGTCCATGGCAAGCGGTGGGAGGCGGCGAACGAGGGGCGATCTTACCGCCCCGGATCGGGGTCGGAGAATGGAACTCTCTTTTCCACGAAGGAGACCATCGCGAAAGTCATCCGCGCGATCGTCGCCGGTGCGCGGCCCGCCGTTCCGATGAAGGTGCTAGGCTACCGCCGGCCGTGGGCGGACCCGTGGCCGATGAGTGAATAACGGACAACGAACGAGGAGAGGTGAAATGGCAGACGACAAGACCCCCGTGATCGCCCAGAAGGCGCCCTGCGCCGTCGATGTGGAGGCGGGCAAGAGCTACTGGTGGTGTTCCTGCGGCCGCAGCGCGAAGCAGCCCTTCTGCGACGGCAGCCACAAGGGCACGGCCTTCACGCCGGTGGAATACAAGGCGACGGCCAGCGAGAAGGTCTGGTTCTGCGCCTGCAAGCACGGCAAGAACGGCGTCAAGTGCGACGGGACGCACAAGAGCCTTTGACGCTGCGGGGTCGGGCAGACGCCGGATTCAGAATCTTCGACGCAGAGGTCGCAGAGGTCGCAGAGGAAACGATGCGGCGATTGGCTTCAGGGTCGAGCGTGGGGCTATTGCAGCGCGGCGGTCGGCTTACGCCGCGCGGATTTCGTCCAGCAGGTCGGGATGGCGGTCGAGCACCTTGAGCAGCTTGACCAGCGCCAGGGGCGGCTTGGTCTTGCCATTCTCGTAGCGGGAGAAGGCATTGACGCCGCCGCCGAAAATCTCGGCTGCTTCGCGCTGATCCAATGCCAGCTTCTTGCGTACGCGGACGATGAACTGCGGATCGACGATGGCGGCATTCACCTGCTTGTTGAAGGCGCGCATCGCCTCCATGACGCGCTCCGATTCGGCCGCTGCCAGAATCGACTCCCCGCAGGCCGGACAAAAGTCGCCGGTGACTTCTGCCAGCACCGTAGTTTCGCCCTTGTACGCATAGGGGATGTCGCGGGTGTCGTGAATCAGTTCCGCCGCGCCGCAAACAGGACATTTCATGTTCATAGTTCCTTGAACGAAACGATCAGCACGTCGTCGATGACCGTCAGCTTCAGATAAACGTCGCCTACCGCCGTTGCCGCTTTGGCTGCGTTCGTAGCCGATTCGGCTACGAACGACATTCCCACATGAACTGGTTCAGCGCCCCGTAGTCCGCGATGTACCCGGGCAGGCGATGCCGCCACGTCCTGGGCACCGCCTCCGCCGCGGCATCCGTTCGGCACAAGACTCCGATTTCCTCCGCGACCTCCGTGTCCTCTGCGGTGAATCGGGTTTCCCCGTCGCAGGATCGAAAAGGCCCCTGAATCCGGGGCCTTCGCGCCTCAGTTCAGGACCAGCACGCCGCGTTTCAGGCCCGGGTCCTCCGGGTGGGCGGAGAGGACGAAGCCCAGGCTGGCGACGAACTTGAGCATCCGGGTGTTCTCGGTCAGGAAATCCCCGTTCATGTACTTCAGGCCGCGGCTGCGGGCGGCTTCGATCAGGATGCCCATGAGCCGGCGGGCCAGGCCCTTGCCCTGCCAGGTATCGGCGACCACGATGGCGAACTCGCAGGACTCGCCGTCCGGATTGGTCGCATAGCGGGCCACCCCCACTTCGAGGAGCTCTCCTTCCGCGCCGGGAATGGTCGCCACGAAGGCCATTTCCCGGTCGTAGTCGATCTGGGTCAGGCGTATCAGTTGCGACTGGGTCAGTTCCCGCAGGGTGTTCATGAAGCGGAAGTACTTGGTCTCCGGCGAAAGCTCCTTGACGAAGCTCTGCTCCAGTTGCGCATCCTCGGGCTTGATCGGACGGATGGTGACGGTCTGCCCGTCCTTGGTCTGGTACTGGGTGGCCAGGTGGGACGGGTAGGGGTGGATCGCCATGTGGTCGTAGCGACCCGCCGTGAGGGGCAGGTTCTCGATGGCGATGCGCGCATCGACGGCGACGGCGCCGTTCTCGTCCACGATCAGCGGATTGATGTCCATCTCGCGGATCCACGGCAACTCGCAGACCATTTCCGAAACCCGCAGCAGGACGGCTTCCAGGGCCTCCATGCTGACCGGCGGCATGTTGCGGAATTCCCCGAGACGGGCCACGGCCCGCGTCGATTGCAGCATGTCGGCGACCAGGAAGCGGTTCAGCGGCGGCAGGGCCACGGCCCGGTCCTTGCCCGTGCTTTCGGTGTTGGTGCCGCCCGGGCCGAAGATCACCGTCGGGCCGAAGATCTGGTCGCGGATCATGCCCACCAGCAACTCGCGGCCGTTGGGCTTCTGGATCATGGGCTCGATGGCGATGCCGTGAAGGATCGCGTCGGGCCGGTGCTTGCGCACCTCCTCGAGGATCTCGTTATAGGCGTCGCGCACGGCGGCCAGCGAATTCAGGTTGAGGCGCACGCCGCCCGAATCGCTCTTGTGGGTGATCTGGGGCGAATCGATCTTCATCACCACCGGCAGGCCGATCTCCTCGGCCAGCACCATGGCCTCGGAGGGCGAGCGGGCCACCACCGTCTGGGCGATGGGGATGTGGAAGGCCGCCAGCAGGGCCTTCGATTCCATCTCGTTGAGCACCTTGCGGCCTTCCAGCAGGGCCGTCTCGATCACCAGCTTGGCCGATTCCAGGCGCGGCAGCGCGTGGTCGGCGATGGAGGCCGGCGTCTGCATCAGCAGTTGCTGGTTGCGGTAGTAGGCGGAGATGTGCGAGAACAGTTCCACCGCCGGCTCGGGCGTGCGGAAGCTGGGGATGCCGGCACCCTTGAAGAGCAGTCGCGCCTCGTTGACCTGGTCCTGCCCCATCCAGCAGGTGACGAGCGGCTTGTCGCTCTTGTGGGCCATCTCGATCACCGTGCGCGCCGCCTGGGTCGGGTCGGTCATGGCCTGGGGCGTGAGGATGGCCAGCACGCCGTCCACATTGTCGTCCTCGAGGCAGGCGGCCAGCGCCGTGGCGTAGCGGGCCGGATCGGCGTCGCCGACGATGTCCAGCGGATTGGTCTTCGACCAGGTGGTCGGCAGCGAATCGTTCAGCTTGTTCACCGTCGCCGGGTCCAGCTTGGCGAGGGGGATGCCGATGTCGGAAGCATGGTCCGCGGCCATGACGCCGGGGCCGCCGCCGTTGGTGACGATGGCCAGGCGGTTGCCGCGGGGACGGAAATGGGAGAACAGGGCGGAGGCCGCGGCATACATCTGGCCGACGTTGCCCAGGCGGACCACGCCGGCCCGGCGCAGGGCGGCGTCGAAGACGTCGTCCGCACCCACCAGGGCGCCGGTGTGGGACAGTGCCGCCTGTTCGCCGGCCGGGTGCTTGCCCACCTTGATCAGAAGCACGGGCTTGCAGCGGGCGGCGGCACGCAGGGCGCTCATGAAGCGCCTTGAATTCTTGATGCCCTCGATGTAGAGGAAGATGTTCTCGGTGCGCGGGTCCGAGACCATGTAATCGAGCGCCTCGCCGAAGTCCACGTCGCCCTCGGCGCCGAGGGAGACCACGCTGGAGAAGCCGACGTTGTTCGGTCGTGCCCAGTCGAGGATGGCGGTGCACAGGGCGCCGGACTGGGAGATCAGGCCGACGGTGCCGGGAATGGCGCTGCCGTGGGCGAAGGTCAGGTTGATGCCGGCCGTCGGGCGCAACACGCCGAGGCAGTTGGGGCCGAGCAGCCGCATGCGGTGGCGGCGGGCGGCTTCCAGGGCGGATCGCTCCAGGGAGGCGCCCCGCGGTCCGGTTTCGGAGAAGCCGCCGGATATGACGATGGCGGCCCGCGTTCCGGCCCGGCCGCAGGCGTCCACGATGGCCGGGACGGTGGTGGACTTGGTGCAGATGACGGCGAGGTCGAGGCGCTGCGGGATGCTCTCTACGGAGTCGTAGCTCTTTTGTCCGAAGACGGTCTCGTGCCGGGGATTCACGTAGAACAACTTGCCCTTGTAGCCGCTGTCCAGCATGTTGCCGACCAGGGTGGCGCCGATGGAGTTCGGTGTCTCGGAGGCGCCGACGATGGCGACCGATTTGGGCTCGAAGAGGGGGGTCAGGTAGTGCTGTTCGTAATGCATTCTGGCGTCCTTCCGGGCGTGGGACAGGAGCGATTATCGAGATTTGTGCGTCGCAGCAAATTTTACCACTGGTACCCTTGCGGCACGGTAGACCTTTCCCCCTATTTTTTCCACCTGAGAGACTAAAGTCATGGAATCTCATGCCAGCCTCGAACCCTCCGCCTGGGTTCGCCGATTCTCCTCCCTGATCCCCGCCGGCGGCGCGGTCCTCGACCTGGCCTGCGGGGCCGGTCGCCATGCCCGGATGCTGGCCGGCATGGGTTTCCGGGTCGAGGCCGTGGACCGGGACGCCGAAGCCCTGGCCGGCCTGGCCGGGATTCCCGGCATCGAAACCCGGCAGGCAGACCTGGAAGGCGGGCCCTGGCCCTACTTCGGCCGGGGATTCGACGGCATCGTGGTCACCAACTACCTGTGGCGACCGCTCATGCCCCAGCTCCTCAACGCCCTCGAGGAGGGAGCCATCCTGATCTACGAAACCTTCATGGCCGGCAACGAACGATTCGGGCGTCCCTCCCGCCCCGACTTTCTGCTGAGGCCGGGCGAACTGCTGGACCTCGTCCGCCGCCGGCTGTCGATCGTGGCCTTCGAACAGGGCGAAGTGGCCATTCCGGCTCCTGCCATGGTGCAGAGGCTTTGCGCCGCCCGGAACCTGCCGGGGAGGCTTCCCCCCTGATTTCCGGCGTTTCGCGCCACCGAACCAGCACTTCGTCGCCCGCCGCTGGCCGTACCCGAGGGCGCCGGGCAAAGTGGCGTCGTGCCGTCGAGGACGGCCGAACGAAAAAGGAGAACGCCATGAAATCCTGCCGCCGATACGCCGCCCCCGCCGCCGAGGGCATGAGCCCCGAAGAACATGCCGCCCGCCGGGAAGTCGGCGTCCTGCGCCGCTTCTACCAGCACCTGCTGGTCTTCCTACTGGTCAATGGCGGCCTCGCCATCCTGAACCTGGCGACCCGGCCGGACCGGCTCTGGTTCCTGTGGGTACTGGCGGGGTGGACGGCCTGGCTTTCCGTTCATGCCGTGGGCATCATGGCCCGGGGGCGCTGGCTGGGCCCGGAGTGGGAGGAGCGCAAGGTGCGCGAACGGATGGCCCGGCATTGATCCGCGCCTGCCGACCGACAGGACGGACACGCTGCCATGGAAACCTACGTCGTCTTCAAGAGCCTCCACCTGCTGGGCGTGGTGCTGTTCATCGGCAACATCATCGTCACGGGTGTCTGGAAGGTACAGGCCGATCGCACGCGCGATCCCCGCATCGTCGCCTTCGCCCAGCGGCAGGTGATCGTCACCGACTGGGTCTTCACGCTCGGCGGCGCGGTCCTGACGGCGATCGGCGGCTATGGCAACGTAATCTACGGCGGCGTCTCCCTGGCCACGTCCTGGGTCTGGCTCGCGCACTGGATATTCCTGGCTTCCGGCCTCGTCTGGCTGGCCGTGCTGGTGCCCCTGCAGGTGCGCATGGGCCGCATGGCGAGGGCATTCGCCGACGGCAGTCCGATCCCCGAGGCCTACTGGCAGGCCAATCGGTGGTGGTTGTTCGTCGGCATCGCCGACACGCTCCTGCCGGCGGCCAATATCTGGGTGATGGTGAGCAAGCCGGTATTCTGACGGCCGGCACCGTCGTGGAATAATCTCCCCATGTCTTCCTTCCTGGTCCACGGGGGCGGCCTCCTGATCGGCAACACGCTGATCGCCGCGCTCCTTACCGTCGTCGGCTTCGGCGGAACCTTCGTCGAGAACCTGGTCTTCGCCCAATGCATCGGGTGGTGCATCTTCGCACTGGTCCACCCGACCTACCGGCGGGTGAGGCCTGGTCCCGTGAGGCTGATCCTGGTCTTGGCTGCCGTCGGCGCCGGCGCCGTCCTCGGGGTGATCCTCGGGCAGACCTTCACCGGCATCGGGGCGGTCGGCTTCAGCGAGGACTGGGCCGTCCGGTCGATCTTCGTCGGCCTGTTCTTCGGCGCCATCGGTTCCCTGCTGTTCTGGCTGCGGGAACGCAACCAGGCCCTGGAACTGGAGCTCCAGCAGCGGGAAATGCGGCGCCTGGAGGCCGAGAAGGGCCGGGTGGAAGCCCAGCTGCGCATGCTTCAGGCCCAGATCGAACCCCATTTCCTGTTCAATACCCTGGCCAACCTGAATGGCCTGATCGAACTGAATCCGTCCCAGGCCCAGGAACTGCTGGACGCCCTGATCCGTTACCTGCGGGGCAGCCTCGCCCGGGTGCGGGCGGAGCGCGGTACCCTCGACGATGAATTGCAGCTGCTCGCCGCCTACCTGGAAATCCTGCTGATCCGGATGGGCGACCGCCTTCGCTACCGTATCCGCGTGGACGAGGAATTGCGGGGCCTCGCCTTCCCGCCCATGCTCTTGCAGCCCCTGGTGGAGAACGCGGTCCGCCATGGGCTGGAGCCGAAGGTGGAGGGCGGGACGATCGACGTCGCGGCCCACCGGGAGGGCGATCGGGTGCGCATCGAGGTACGGGACGACGGCCTGGGTTTCGGGGAAAGTCCCGGAGCGGGGACCGGACTCGCCAACGTCCGGGCGCGGCTGGCATCCCTCTATGGTGCCGACGCCCGCCTGACCGTGGAGGAGCGCAAGAGCGGCGGCGTTCTCGCCGCCCTGGAGATTCCCCTGCCATGAAGGCCCTGATCGCCGACGACGAGCCCCACCTGCTTGCCCACCTGCGGATGAAGCTGGCGGCGTTGTGGCCGGAACTGGACATCGCCGCGGAGGCGGCAAACGGCCCCGAGGCCCTGCGCCTGGCCGATGCGACGCGCCCCGACGTGGCCTTCCTGGACATCCGCATGCCGGGGCTGGACGGCCTCGCCGTCGCCGCCCGGCTGGCGGACCGGCTGCCGGATTGCCGCATCGTATTCGTGACCGCCTACGACGAGTATGCCCTCCAGGCCTTCGAGCGGGCAGCGGCGGATTACCTGCTCAAGCCCATCACCGACGAGCGTTTGTCGCGCACCGTGGCCAGGCTGCGCGCCGCCGGACCGGCGGCGGGAGCGCCCGCCGCAGCCATCGCCCCCGCCATGCTGATGGAATTGCGGCGCCTGCTCGGCGGGACGACGGTCCCCGAGCACCTGAAATGGGTGCGCGCATCGGTGGGGCAGTCGGTGAAGATGATTCCGGTCGAGGAGGTTTGCTATTTCCAGGCGGCCGACAAATACACCGCCGTCTATACGCGCGAAGGGGAATACCTGATCCGCACCGCCATCAAGGAGCTGCTGGCGGAACTGGATCCCGACCGCTTCTGGCAGGTGCACCGGGGCACGGTGGTGAATACGGCCCAGATCGTCAGCGCCCGCCACGACGCCCTCGGGCGGGTGGCCCTCAGCCTGCGCGACCGGCCCGAGACGGTGGCCGTGAGCCGCACCTACGCCCACCTGTTCCGGCAGATGTGAGGGTCGACCGCCCTCCGGGCGACCCCGGGATCGGGTGCCGCTGGCGCGGCCCCGTAGTCCCGAAACCCATCGCGGCGTGACCGCCGCTCCTACAAAAGAACCGAGCGGCACGTGCCCTGTAGGAGCGCCGCACGCGGCGCGATTGCAGTTGTCCCGAAAGGCATCGCGGCGTGACCGCCGCTCCTACAAGAAAACCGAGCGGCACGTGCCTTGTAGGAGCGCCGCACGCGGCGCGATTGCAGTTGTCGCGAAACCCATCGCGGCGTGACCGCCGCTCCTACAAGAACCGAGCTTCGCGGCCCGGTGGCGCCCTTCGCCTAGCCGTGGCCAGCCAGGATCCTCTGTGCCAGGACCTCCACACCTTCGGGGCTCAGGTCCGCGGTGTCGTAGCGGTCGCTGGCCGCGAAGTCCCGGTAGTTGCGGTTCTGGGAACGTTCGTAAAGGGGGTCGTAGTGCTTCTCGAGCAGCTCCGAGACCAGGGCCGGGAAGTCGCCGGCCTCGACCAGGTCGCGCCAGCGGTCGAGGATTTCGTTGCTCTGCAGGCCCCGCAGGTGGGCGAGTTTCCCGCTCAGCCAGCCCGGGTCGGCGAGGAAATAGTCGTAGTCGCGCAGCAGGAAGCGGACCCGGGCCTCGCGGGTCGCCTCGATGCGCAGGCAGGGAGCGGCACGGATGGCGGTGATCAGGCTGTCGGGCAGGTTGAGGTTGCCTATGCGCCGGCTCTCCGCCTCCACGAAGACCTCCCGCCCGGCGGATACGCCGACGAGGGCCGTCATGGCTTCGCACAGGCGGGTTTCGAACATCCTCTGGCCGGGTTGGGGCCGGTCCGGCAGGCCGCCGAGGACGGATCCCTTGTGGGCGGCCAGGTCCTCCAGGTGAAGGACGGGCGCGCCGCGCCGGGCCAGCGCCTCTATCAGCCGGCTCTTGCCGCTGCCCGTGGCCCCGGAGACCACGCGGAAGCGCAGGTGGCCGGGGAGGGATGCCAGCTGCTCCAGAACGTGGTGGCGCCAGCTCTTGTAGCCGCCGTCCAGCCGCGCGGCGTCCCAGCCGATTTCCCGCAGGATGTGGGTGAAGGCACCCGAGCGCTTGCCGCCGCGCCAGCAATAGACCAGGGGTCGCCAGGTCCTCGGCTTGTCGAGGAAATGGGTTTCCACATGGCCGGCGACATTGCGCGCCACCAGCACGGCGCCCAGCTTGCGGGCCTCGAAGGGCGACACCTGCTTGTAGATCGTGCCCACCCTCACCCGCTCCTCGTCGCCCAGGGACGGCAGGTTGCGGGCACGGGGGATGTGGTCCTCCCCGAATTCGGCGGGCGTCCTGGCATCGATGATGTCGTCGAATTCGCCCAGCTGTGCTACCGTTGCCACCCCTTTTTGCATCGTATGGAGCCCATTGCCGTCGTGAAGGGCGCGGCGGGCGCGTGAGGCGGAGGCCGTTCCGGGAAACCCGGGAACGGGCGCCGGATCGTCGCCGCGGAGATTTGCGATTGGAAATCGGACTGCCAGGATTCTAGTTCCGCCTTGGCCTGCCTGACAGGTCGGCCACCTCTGAAAGCCCGTTCGAAGATGACTGAAAAAATCCAGCTTACCCGTTTCTCCCACGGCGGCGGCTGCGGCTGCAAGATCGCTCCCGCGGTGCTCTCCAGGCTGCTCGGCGAATCGCCGCTGCGGGCCCTGCCCGCCGACCTGCTCGTCGGCACCGAGACGGCCGACGACGCGGCCGTCTACCGGTTCAACGACACCCAGGCCGTGGTGGCGACGACCGACTTCTTCACTCCCATCGTGGACGATCCGCGGGACTTCGGCCGCATCGCCGCCACGAACGCCCTTTCCGACGTCTATGCCATGGGCGGCAAGCCCATCATGGCCCTGGCGGTGGTCGGGATGCCGCTGGACAAGCTGCCGGAATCGGTGATCCGCGAGATCCTGGCCGGCGGCGAGGAAGTCTGCGCGGCGGCCGGCATTCCCATCGCCGGCGGGCATTCCATCGACGTGCTGGAACCCATCTATGGCCTCGTCGGGCTGGGCATCGTGCATCCGGACCGCCTGCGCCGCAACAGCGGAGCCAAGGCCGGCGACGTGCTGGTCCTCGGCAAGCCCCTCGGCATCGGCATCCTCTCGGCGGCCCTGAAGAAGGGGCTCCTGTCCGATGCCGGTTATGCCGAGATGCTGCGCTGGACGACCAAGCTCAACGTGACCGGTCCGGCCCTGGCCGAAATGGCCGGGGTGCACGCCATGACCGACGTGACGGGCTTCGGCCTCTGCGGCCACCTGCTGGAGATCTGCCGGGGCTCCGGCCTGTCGGCCGACCTGGAGTTCGCCCGCCTGCCCCTGGTCGCCGAGGCGGTGGCCCACGTCAGGGCGGGGATCGCCACCGGGGCCTCGTCGCGCAACTGGGCCAGCTACGGGGCCGACGTCGACATGGCCCCGGGCAGCGAGGAATGGATGCAGAAGATGGTCACCGATCCGCAGACCAGCGGCGGCCTGCTGGTGGCCTGCTCGCCGGAGTCCGCCGAGGCCGTGCTGGCGGCCTTCCGCGACGATGGCTTCGCCGATGCCGCCATGGTCGGTCGGCTGGAGCCGGCGGGGGAAAGGGGGCCCCGGGTCAGGGTTGCCTGAGCAGCGGGCCCAGGGCCGGCCAGATGTTGTCGAGGACCAGGGGCTGGGCGGCGGCGACGGGATGCAGGCCGTCCGCCTGGAAGGATTCCCGCTTCTCGGCAAATCCCGCGAGCATGAATGGGACCAGGGGAAGGCCGTGGGCCTTGGCCAGGTCGGCGTAGACCTTCTCGAAGCCGGCGACGTAATCCGGTCCGTAATTGGGCGGCAGGCGCATTCCCACCAGCAGGACGCGGGCGCGCTGGGCCCGGCACTTGTCGATCATGGCCCGCAGATTGGCCTGCATGTCCCGCAATGGCAGGCCGCGCAGGCCGTCGTTGGCGCCCAGGGCGAGGATCACGATGGCGGGCTTGAAGCGCGCCAGAGCCTCGTCCAGGCGGGACAGTCCGCCGCGGGTCGTCTCGCCGCTGATGCTGGCGTTGGCGACATGGTAGGGAATCGACTTCTCCTGCAGGCGCCTGGCCAGCAGGGCGGGCCAGCTCTGTTCCTGGGCAATGCCGAAGCCGGCCGAGAGACTGTCGCCGAAGATCATGATCATGCGCGGGCCCGCGGCCCAGGCGGAGCCGGCGAGCAGGCAGAATACGAGCAAGAACAGGCGAAAGGCGGAACGGGGCATGGCGGGAACTGAGGGGATCATCGAGGTCGAAGGACTGGGCAAGGACGTGGCCAGCGGCGACGGCCGGCTCGTCATTCTGCACGAGATCGGTTTTTCGGTGGCTGCGGGCGAGGCGATGGCCATCGTCGGCGCCTCGGGTTCCGGGAAATCGACCCTGCTCGGCCTGCTGGCCGGGCTGGACCTGCCGACGCGGGGCCGGGTGCGCCTGGCCGGGCACGACCTGGCGGGCCTCGACGAAGATGGCCGGGCGGCATTGCGCGGCCGCCTGCTCGGCTTCGTCTTCCAGTCCTTCCAGTTGCTGCCTGCACTGACCGCCCTGGAGAACGTCATGCTGCCGCTCGAACTCCTCGGCCGGCAGTACGCGCTGGCCGTGGCGCGGGAGATGCTCGGACGGGTGGGCCTGAATGACCGCCTCGGCCATTATCCCAAGCACCTGTCGGGCGGGGAGCAGCAGCGCGTCGCCCTGGCCCGGGCCTTCGCCGTCGGTCCCCGGTTGTTGCTCGCGGACGAACCCACGGGCAACCTGGATGCGGAGACCGGCGCCCAGGTCATCGACCTGATGTTCGCGATGAACGCGGAGGCCGGAACCACCCTGGTCCTGGTCACCCACGACGAGGCCCTGGCGGGGCGCTGCGGGCGTCAGCTGCGGCTGGCGGGTGGGCGGCTGGTGTCCTGAGGACTGTCGGCGGGCCACGAACCGTTCGGCATAGGCTTCCCGGATTCGGGAATCCGGGTGGCCCTCTTCGCGAGAGGTCTTTTTCTTTTTCGCGACTCCGGCTAAGGTGGGGAATAAGTGGCGGTCCGCGGTCGTTCACTCCCCGAGTGCGCCGATGGCCGCGCCCGTTCCGGAAGCAGGCGGCGAGCCTTCGGGACAGAACAATGAACGGCCGCTATGTGCACCCCCACCCCGACGGAGAGACCATGAAACTGAAACCCATCATCGGCGGCATCGTCCTGGCAATGGCCGCTGCAACGACGGCGCAAGCCCACGAAGTCATCTACAAGGCCGTGCTGGACGGGCCCAGCGAGGCGCCGCCCAACGCATCGCCCGGCCACGGCACCGCCACGGTCACCTTCGACCTGGATCTGGTGACGATGCGCATCGAAGCCAGTTTCAGCGGCCTCATCGGCCCCGTCACTGCCTCACACATCCATTGCTGCACGGCCATTTCCGGGACCGGGACCATCGGTGTCGCGACGGTGACCCCGACCTTCACCGGATTTCCCGTCGGCGTCACCGCGGGAAGCTACGACCACACCTTCGACATGAGCCTCGCGTCGAGTTACAACGCGGCATTCATTACGGCCAAGGGCGGCACGGTTTCCAATGCCCTCAACGCCTTGTTGCTCGGTCTGGACGGCGGAAAGGCTTACTTCAACATCCACACCAGCGCTTTCCCCGGTGGGGAAATTCGCGGCTTCCTGGCGCCGGTGCCGGAACCCGAGACCTATGCCATGTTCCTGGCCGGCCTGGGTCTCCTCGGGGCCGCGGTCCGGCGGCGGAAGACTGCTGCCGCTTGAGAGGGGTCAGGCGACGGCCGCCCGGGCGGCGGCCACGCCGCTCCTGACCGCCCCCTCGATCGTGGCCGGGTAGTCCCCGGCCACGTAGTCTCCCGCCAGCAGCAGGCCCGGAACGGCCGTCGCCGTCGGCGGCCTGTCCATGGCCGGGCGGCAGGCGAAGGTGGCGCGCTTCTCGGCGATCACCCGTTGCCACAGGAAGGGCGGCAGGGCGGGCACCAGGGCGGCGATCTCTTCGTGGATGCGCCGGGCCAGGGCCTCGGCGGGCAGGTCCTCGTGACGGCCGTGGGCGCTGATCACGGCCGCCATCAGGCCCTTCTGGCCGCAGAGGGCACCCCGGTCGAAAATCCATTGGGCATGGCCGTCCACGATGCCGGCCATGGGGCAGGGCAGGGCCACGTTTCCGGGATAGGCCAGGTAGGCGGTGACGATGGGCTCCCAGGAAAAGCGATCCACCGCGGCCAATGCCGGTTGCAGCGCCGGCATGCCCGGCAGCAGCCGCGCCAGGTGGTAGGGGGCGACGGCGGCGATGACCCTGTCGTAGGGGCCGCGCCCGCCGCCCTCGGCGACGAGGGTGAAGCCGCCATCGGCCCGGGCCACCGATTCGACCCGGGTCTCCCGCCGCACGCCGGCCCCGCGGGCCTGCAGCCAGGCGGCGGCCGGTTCCGGGAAGAGGCTGGAGAAATCGGTGGCCGGCAGCAGCATGTCGCTCGCCGACCGGCCGGCGGCCAGGCTGTCGCGCAGGACGTTGAGGAACACCCGGGCCGAGGCCTCCGCGGCGGGGGTGTTCAGGGCGGCGATGCAGAGGGGCTCCCAGAGGAAGCGGCGCAGGCCCTCCGGCTGGCGGTGGCGCGCGAGCAGCCCGGACACGGCCTCGTCGGCCGGCAGGCGGAAGCCGGCCGACTCCATGGCCCGCATGAAGCGGATGGCGGCGAACTTGTCGCCGACGGAGAGTCCGCGGGCGCCGAGCAGGGCGGCGGCCAGGTGCAGGGGGGCCGGCAGGCGCGGCGCCTTGAGGCGGAAATGCCGGGGGAATTCCAGGTGCAGGGGCGTGCGGCGCAGCAGGCTTTCCGGTTCCGCGCCGACCAGGCGCATCAGGCGCAGGGTCTCCCGGTAGGCGCCGACCAGGATGTGGGCGCCGTTGTCCAGCCGAATGCCGTCCACGTCGATGCCGCGGGCGCGGCCGCCCAGCGTGCGGGAGGCCTCGAACACCTCGACGGCGTGGCCGGCCGAGGCCAGTTCCACGGCGGCTGCCAGCCCGGCATAGCCGGCGCCGACCACCGCGACGCGCATCGGGCTCATCCCTTCAGCCAGGTGCGCGCCGCCAGCCAGAGCTTGCGCACCGGCGTCAGGGAGGTGCGACGGTCGAGGACCAGGAAGCCGTCCCGGGCGATCTCGTCCAGGGTGGCGCGGTAGATGGCGGCCATGATCAGGCCGGCCCGCTGGGCCTTGCGGTCGCCCCGGGGCAGGGCGGCCATGGCGGCGTCGTAATGCCCGCGGGCGCGGGCGGCCTGGAATTCCATCAGGCGCCGGAAGGCGTCCGTGTGGCGTGACCGGAGGATGTCGGCCTCGCCGACGCCGAATTGCGCCAGTTCGTCCTGGGGCAGGTAGATGCGGCCGCGGCGGGCATCCTCGCCCACGTCGCGAATGATGTTGGTGAGCTGCAGGGCGAGGCCCAGTTCGTGGGCGTACCGGAGGGTGCGCCGGTCCTGGTAGCCGAAGATCTCGGCGGCCAGCAGGCCGACGACGCTGGCCACCCGGTAGCAGTAGAGGTGGAGGGCCTTGAAGTCCTCGTAGCGGGCCCGGTTCAGGTCCATCTCCATCCCGTCGATGATCTCCTGCAACTGCTCCTGGGGCAGGGCGAAGCGCGGCAGCAGGGGAGCCAGGGCCTGGGTCACCGGATGGCCGGGCCGCCCCTCGTAGAGGGCCGCCACCTCGGTACGCCACCAGGCGAGCTTGGCGCCGGCGAGCATCGGGTCCTCGCACTCGTCCACCACGTCGTCCACCTCCCGGCAGAAGGCGTAGAGGGCGGTGATGGCCCGCCGCCGTTCCGGCTCCAGGAACAGGAAGCTGTAGTAGAAGCTGGAGCCGCTCTGCGCGGCCCGTTGCTGGCAGTAATCGTCGGGGGTCACGGGCGGGATTGTGGGGCAAAGATGGCCGGGCCGCGCGCCAAGGACCCGGCGGCCCGTTGCTGGCAGTATTCGTCGGGAGTCACGGGCGGGATTGTGGAGCAAAGATGGCCGGGCCGCCCGGCCAACGTGCGAGGGATCCGGCGGCCCGCTGCCGGCAGTACTCGTCAGGCGTCATGGTGAAAGAGTATGGCCCGGGAAAGGACCACGGGCCAGTCCAGCCTGCCCAGGGTCGGCCGGCGGCGGAAGACGTCGTAACCTGCCGCCTCGATCTTCTCCAGGATGCGCAGGCCGCCGGCGACGATGGCCCGCAGTTCCAGCCCGATGCGGCCGGGCAGGGCGGCGGCCAGCGGCGCCCCTTCGCGCATCATCGTCCGCGCCCGCGCCACCTGGAAGGCCATCAGGGCCCGCCAGGCCGCGTCGCAGCGGCCTTCGCCGATGGCCGCCTCGCCGACGCCGAAACGGGCCAGGTCCTCGGCCGGCAGGTAGATTCGCCCCTTCTTCCAGTCGATGGCCACGTCCTGCCAGTGGTTGATCAGCTGCAGGGCCGAGCAGATGCAGTCCGAGCGGCGCAGGTTCTCTTCCCCCTCGGCGCGGAAGAGCCGCAGCAGCAGTCGTCCCACCGGGTCCGCCGAGCGGCGGCAGTAGTCCATCAGTTCGGGAAAATCGGCGTAGCGGGTCTTGCCCACGTCCTGGGAAAAGGCGTCCAGCAGGTCGCGGAAGCGTTGCAGGGGCAGGCCGTGGGCGGCGATCTGGGGCCGCAGGCGCTGGAAGACGGGATGGTCAGTGGGATGCCCCGTCGCGATGGCATCCAGTTCCCGTCGGTAGGCATCGAGCCGCGCTAGGCGCTCGGCCGCCGGCAGGTCGCCCTCGTCGGCGAAGTCGTCGGCGCTGCGGGCGAAGGCGTAGATGGCCGCCACCGGCTCCCGCAGTTCGGGCGGCAGCAGGAAGGACGCGACGGGGAAGTTCTCGTAGTGATCGACGGGCATCGTTTGTCCGGTCCGGCCGGCGAACCGGGCGGCGGGTCAGGGAGAGAGCCAGTTCTCCAGGCGCAGCCCCGGCACCCGGGCGAACTCCCGGGTGTTGTCGGTGACCAGGACGGCGCCCAGGGCCAGGGCGTGCGCGGCGATCCACAGGTCGTTGGCGCCGATGGGCGTTCCCTGCTTCTCCAGGCTTGCACGGACGATGCCGTAGCACCGGCTGGCCTCCGCGCCGACGGAAGCCACCGGCAGGCGCGCGGTCAATTCCGCCAGCCGTGCCCGGTTCCGTTCCGGCTGCGCGCTCTTTTCCGCGCCGAACTCGAGTTCCCCGAGCACCACGCTGGAGAACACCAGATCGTCGAGGGGCGTCAGCGCCAGCCGTTCCTTCAGCTCGGTGTGCCCCTTCATGGCGGCGATCAGGATGTTGGTATCCAGCAGGTAGCGCATGGCGGCTCAATCCAGCGGCGGCACGGGTTCCGGGGGCGCGTCCGCGGGTGCGACGAGGTCGGTCGGCTCCTCTTCCCACAAGGGCCGAAAGGCCTCCGCGGCCATGCGCGGGGTGTCGGGCACCAGGCGGGCGATCACCCGGCCGTGGCGGGTGATCGCCACTTCCTCGCCGCGCTCCACATCGGCCAGGAGGGCCGAGAAATGGGCCTTGGCTTCGACGACGGGGATGTTTCGCATGGCCGGCTCCCGGAAAATGACTACATGGTCATTCTACACGTCCAGCCACACGCTCCGACCTTGGTGCCGCCAGCGGATCGCCGAACCGGGGCCGGCCATGCCCGAAAACGGGAACCGAAAAGCGGGGATGCGGGGTTCGACGAAGCCTCGACCAAGGCGGGACCAAGGCAAGACGATGGACGCGTCCGCCCTGCGCGGCGGCGCATTGGCCGAGACGAACGGGCGGCGGCCGGATTCTTTGCATGATTCCAGGCGAATCCGGTGTTCCGAAATGCCGTTTCGGGCGTGCTGCCACCAAGCCGGTGCGATTACTGCCGCGCCAGACGCGGCGCGCGTTGTCCCGGTGATTGTTCCAGGACCCGCCGCGCACGACCTCTCCAGCGGCTTGGCCGGGCGTCGCCACCCGGCGGGTCGCTCGTAGCGAAAGAGGGCGCGTCGGGAATGCCTACGCCGTCCTTCGCTTCTGCCCCAGGCTCCCCCCGGCCTTCTCCACCAGCCCGTCCAGGGCGTCGGCGAGGGTCGGGCGCTGGGCCTCGTAGAAGACGCCCAGGGCCGGGGTCGCGGTGTCCATGGCCAGGTGCAGCGCGGCGCCCAGGTCGGCCTTGTCGTGGCCGGCCGGCAGGTCGCGCACCAGGTCGCCCAGGCGGACGTAGGTGCGGTCCGTCTTGTCGAAGGTGACGCAGGGCGAGAGGATGTGCAGGTAGGAGAAGCCCCGGTGGGCGATGGCCTGCTTGATCATGGCCTCCAGTTGCTGCGGCCGCCCGGCGTAGGCCTGGCCGACCCAGGTGGCGCCGTAGGTGAGCACCATGAGCAGCGGATTCAGGGGCTGGTCCGGGTTCTCGTAGGGGCTGGTGGAGGTCTTGAAGCCGACCGAGGAGGTGGGCGACGTCTGCCCCTTGGTGAGGCCGTAGATGCCGTTGTCGAACAGCAGGTAGGTGAGGTCGATGTTGCGCCGCGCGGCGTGGGGCACGTGGCCGCCGCCGATGGCGAAGCCGTCGCCGTCGCCGCCCACCGCGATCACGGTCAGGGCATCGTTGGCGGTCTTGATGCCGGTGGCCACCGGCAGCACGCGGCCGTGCAGGGTGTGGAAGCCGTAGGTGTTCACGAAGAAGGGGAAGCGGGACGAACAGCCGATGCCGGATACGACGACGGCATCCTTGGGGGCGATGCCCAGGTCGTTCAGGGCGCCGGGCAGGCCGTCCACGATGCTGAAGTAGCCGCAGCCCGGGCACCAGGTGGGCATGGACTTGGAACGGTAGGCCAGCCGGCCCGACTCCTGGACTTCCTTGAGCTTCTCTTCGAGGTAGATCGGTTGCGGGGTCATCGTGGGTTCCTCAATTCTTCAAAAACCGTTCACCGCAGAGGGCACAGAGGACGCAGAGAAAATCCGAGAAATCCCGAATTTGTCTTCTTCGTCCTTCCTCCGCGTCCTCTGCGCCCTCCGTGGTGAATGCATTGGCCTCTTCAGGCAGCTTTCCGGGTGGCCGCCTTGGCCAGGCGGCGCACCTGGGCCATGATGTCCTCGACGCGCATCGGCGTGCCGGTGACGCGGTCGTAGCGCTGGACGGGGCGGCCGGTCTCGGCCTGGATCAACTGGGCGAACTGGCCCTGGTAGTTGAGTTCCGGCACCAGCACGGCGTCGCAGTCGTCCATGAAGGCGGAGACCGCCGCCGTCGGGAAGGGGGAGAGCATGACCACCTTCATGACGGCGCAGGCGATGCCCTCCAGGTGGGCGAGGAACATGACTTCCAGGCACTCGCCGACGGTGGAGCCCCAGGCCAGGATGCCCACGTCCACCCGCCCCTCGTCGCCGAAGCGCTTGTAGTGGGTGAAGTCCGGGTGCTGCAGGGCCGCCTTGAGCTTTTCGTGGCGCTTGCGGCTCATGGCCTCGTGCATTTCCGGCTGCTCGTTCACCCGCCCCAGTTCGTTGTGCTCCAGGCCGGTGACCACGTGCATGCCGCCGGCCATGCCCGGCAGGGAGCGGGGGCTGACGTGGTCGTCGGTGAAGGCGAAGCGCTTGTAGCCGGCGCCCAGGTCCGCCTTGGGCAGGGGCTTGTCGCAGTTGGGCTCGAAGGGCGGCTTGGCCGGCATCACCACCGTCTCGTAGCGGTTCGAGAGATACAGGTCGAGCAGCACGATGACCGGCGTCTGGTAGCGCTCGGCCATCTCGAAGGCCTTGCCGGCGCAGCGGTAGCAGCCTTCCACGTTGGTCGGCGCCAGCACGATGCGCGGCGCGTCCCCGTGGCCGCCGTAGAGGGCGATGTTGCGGTCCGACTGCTCCGTCTTGGTGGGGATGCCCGTGGACGGGCCGCCGCGCTGGGAGACGAAGACCACGGAGGGCACTTCGGCCATGATGCCCAGGCCGAGCATTTCCGACATCAGGGCGAGGCCGGGGCCGGAGGTCGCCGTGGCCGCCCGGGCGCCCGTGTAGCCGGCGCCGATGGTGGTGGAGATGGCGGCGATCTCGTCCTCGGTCTGCAGCAGGCGCTTGCCGCGCTTGGGCATCTCGACGGCCAGGCGCTCCATGATGGTGGTGGCCGGGGTGATCGGATAGCCGAAGAAGTTGTCGATGCCGGCATCCAGGCAGCCCTTGGCGACGGCGGCGTTGCCGTTCAGCATCACCGCCTGCAGGCCCTTGCCCGGCGGCCCGAAGCTCACGTCGTCCAGCTTGAAGGTGGCGGCTCCCGTCTCGTAGCCGGCCTCGAAGGCCTTGTGGTTGTCCTCGGCGGCCTTGCCCTTGCCCTTGAACTTGGTGTTGATGATCTTCTCGAAGGGCTCCTTGGCCAGGTGGAAGAGGCCGGCGATGTAGCCCAGCACCACCATGTTGCGGGAACGGATGGCGCCCGTGGCCCGCTCGGAAAGCTCCCGGATGGCCAGGGGGTAGGGCACCTGGGCGGGCCGGATGTGGCCGCTGACGTGGCTGCCCTCGGCGAGATGGACGATGGACTTGGCCTCGTAGATGACGGCGCCGAAGTCACGCACCTCGCCCACGTGGGGGATGCCGTGCTCGTCGTTCAGGCAGACCAGGACGTCGGACTTCTCCTTCAGCGAGTAGGCCTGCTCGGTAGTCACGCGCAGCCGGGCGACGCACTTGCCGAAACCGCGGATCTCGGCCGGATAGGCGTCGAAGCTGATGACCCGGTAGCCGGCCCCGGCCAGCGCATTGCGCAGGATGTCGCCGGCGGCGATGGTGCCTTCGCCGGCCGAGCCGCAGATGGCGATCTGGATGTCGGTTTTCATCAGGCATACTCCCAGAAGGGCGAATGGATGGTCACGCCGTCGTGGATGTGCAGGGTCTCGTCCTGGGTGGGAGCGAAGGCCTCGTCCTCGCCGGTGATGTTGCGGGCGGCCAGTTCGCCCATGGCCCGCACGTTCTTCCAGCCGTAGTAGAAACGGTAGCGCTTTTCCTCGTCGGACCAGATCTGGCAGACGTCGCCGGCGGCGTAGATGGCATCGTTGGTGGTGCGCAGGGCCGGGTTCACCAGCAGGCCGCGCTCGATGTCCACGCCGGAGCCGAGCATGAATTCCACCGAAGGCAGCAGGCCGTAGAAGGGCATGATCACGTCGGCATAGCGGTCGCGGCCGCCGCCGAAGATGACCCGCCGGGCGGGGAGGCCCTTGGCCCCCTCCTGGATAGAGTCGATGCCGCCCTCGCAGTCGGCGGCAATGATCTCGACGCCCATCTTCTCCAGCACGGCCAGCAGTTCCTTCTTCTCCTCGTCGCCCACCTGGTGCGGCCAGAAGGTGTGCTCGTCGGTGACCAGCACGACGGTGTGGCCGGTGTCCAGCAGCGTGCGCGCCAGGTCGAGGCCGATCATGTCGCCGCCGAGCAGCATCACCGTGCCGCCCTCGGGCACCTTGCGGCGCACGGACATGGCCTGCTCGTAGGAGCCGAAGCCGTCCAGCAGGTGGCGGAATTCGCTGAGTTCCTCCGGCAGGTAGGCGCGGCCCCCGGAGGCGACGACGAGGGTGTCGTACTGCATTTCCTCGTTGTGGCCCAGGGTGATCACCTTGCGCTGGCTGTCCACGTTGGCCACCTGGGTGCAGCGGCGCAGCTCGATGCGGTTCTCCAGGTAATACTCGGGCGGATCGCCGAGGAACTGGTGCCAGTCCTGGCGACCGCGGAAGACCTGGGGCAGGTCGTAGCGGTTGTAGAAGGGCAGGGTCGACAGGGTGAGCATGCTGATGCGGGCTTCCGGTTCCCGGGCCCGCAGGGTGCGGGCGGCCTGGGCGCCGGCGACGCCGCTGCCGACGATCACATGGTGGCGGGGAGCGGTTTTCATGCGATGTCCACCTCGGTGAATTCGTTGCGGGTGATGGAGATGCAATTCACCGGGCAGACCTTGAAGCAGGCCCCGCAGCGTATGCACTCGTTGTTGTCGATCCAGATGGCGCCCACCTGGTTCCACTCCTTGGCCTCGGTCAGCTTGCCGTAGGTGCCGTCCTCCATCACCTCGACGCCGGACACCAGCTTGATGCAGGCCCGCGGCGCGACCTCGATGCAGGCGCGGCAGTAGATGCAGCGGTCCACGTCGATCTGGTAGCGCAGGTTGCAGAGGTAGCAGCGCTTGGATTCCTCGTTGGTGTGGGGCTGGTCGAAACCGGTCTCCACCTCCAGGGTGCCGGAATGGACCCGGTCGTGCAGCGGGGCGGTGGGCATTTCCTGGCGGCCGATGAAGTCGAAGGCCCGCTCTCGCAGGGGCTGGCCCACGGGATGGATGCGCACCACCTTCTTTCGCCGCGGATGGCCCATCAGCCAGGTGTCGATCTTGAGGGCGGACTTGCGGCCCTTGCCGATGGCCTCGATGACCGTGGTCGGGCCGGTGACGAAGTCGCCGGCGGCGAACAGGCCCTTGACCGAGGTCATGCCGTCCTCGCCGGTGCGCACGTTCTGCCAGCGGTCCAGTTCCACCTTGACGTCGAGGAAGTCGTTCACCGTCTTCTGGCCGATGGCGATCAGCATGGTGTCGCAGGGATCGACGAATTCCGACCCTTCGATGGGGATGGCCAGCCGCCGGCCGCCTTCACGCCAGCCGCCCAGGCGGTTCTGCACGAACTTGATGCCCTTCATGCGGCCCTTCTCGTCCAGCACGACGCCGACCGGGGTGCGCAGGCCCTTGATGCGGATGCCCTCGCGCTTGGCCTCGAAGATCTCCTCCTTGGGCACCGGGATGTATTCCTCGGCGGTGCGGATGTGGATGGTCACCTCCTCGGCGCCCAGGCGCACGGCGACCCGGGCGCAGTCCAGGGCCGTGAAGCCGGCGCCGACGACGGCGACGCGGCGGCGCACCTTGCGCGTCTCGCCCCGGTGCAGGGCCATCAGGAAGGGCAGGCCGTGCACCACATCCTTGCACACGTCGGCCGGGTCCTTGCCCTTCCAGTCGCCCTCCAGGGGCAGGGGCAGGGGGGCCATGCAGCCGGCGGCCAGCAGCACGCAGTCGTAGTCGCGCAGCAGGCCGGATACCGGCGTCTCGCCCGGTTCCTTGCCGATGCCGGCGGAAAGCCTGAGCTCGACGCCCAGGCGCAGGGCATTGTGCAGCTCGAAATCGAGGATGTCGCGCGGCAGGCGGAACTCGGGGATGCCGTAGCGGAGCATGCCGCCCGAACTGGACTCGCGCTCGAAGATGGTGACGTCATGACCCAGCACCGACAGGTCGTGGGCGGCCGCGACGCCGGCCGGTCCGGCGCCGACGATGGCCACCCGCTTGCCGGTGGGTGCGTAGAGGCGCTCGGTGATGCGGTGGCCGGCATGCTTCAGGTCGGCGGCGGAGCGCTTCAGGTGGCAGATGGCCACCGGTTCGCCGTTGCCCGGCCAGCCGTGGCGGCAGGCCGATTCGCAGGGTCGCGAGCAGATGCGCCCGAGGACGCCGGGCAGCACGTTGGCCTCCCGGTTGATCTCGTAGGCCTCCCCGTGCCGGTTTTCGGCGATGGCGCGGATGTAGGCGGGGATGTTGGTCCCGGCAGGACAGGCGGTCTGGCAGGGAATGTTCTTCCCCACCCAATCCACGTCCCGGGGATCCTCGGAATAGGCGACGGAAGGCGTCTCCCGCCTGGCCTCGATGCTTTCGGGCACGGCCGACATGGCTTCTCCTCTCTGGCTGGGGCCCGGTTCTCGATACGGCCGGCTGGGGCGCGGAGGAATGTTTTCCTTCTTGCCGCCACCTTCCGCGCGGGCCCGAAGCGCCCTTTTAACCGTTACCGCCGCCACCTCTCTTGATGCATGTCAATGCCGAACGGGATTGCCCCGGCAGGCCGGCGGATGCCTGCGATGCCAGCATGGGCATGAAAAACGGCGATGGCGTGGGCGCCCCGTTCCCCGACAAACGACGCGGGTCTAAGATGTGCCCGATCCGTGGCACCGGGTCTTCGAGGCCCGGCCGGCAATCCGCCGCCGCGGACCATCGCATGGCCGGCGGCACAGGCGTCGGCGCGGGGACGGACCGATCATGAATCTCTGGAAACTGGTGCGGTTGGCCGGGCGGATTCCCAGGCGGCCCTACGTGAATCCCTATTTCGATCCCGGTCGTCCGCATCATCTGCCGGACGGGTTTCGCAACAACCATCCGCTGCGGCCGCCCAGCGCGGCGGACCTGATGCGGCTGCGACGGGAGGCCAGGGCATGGGACTCCCGACCCGCCGGCACCGACGAACTCTCACCGGCCGAGCCGGACCTGCCCTACCTCCGTGCCAATCGCCGGGAAACCTCGATCACCTGGATAGGCCACGCCACGGTCTTGTTGCAGGTACGTGGACTCAACGTCCTCACCGACCCGGTGTTTTCAGAGCGGGCCTCGCCGGTCCGGTTCGCGGGGCCACGCCGGCACCAGCCCCCGGGGGTAGCCCTCGGCGACCTGCCGCCCATCGACCTCGTGCTGATCTCCCACGGCCATTACGATCACCTGGACCTGTGCAGCATCCGGGCGCTGGCGCGACAAGCCGGCAAGGCGCCCCGATTCGCCGTTCCCCTGGGCATGGAGCGCTGGTTCCGGCGCCGCCTGTCGGCCGACCTCGACGTCCGGGCGCTGGACTGGTGGGAATCCGACGAGCGGGCCGGGACGCGGCTGACCCTGGTGCCCGTCCATCACTGGAATGCCCGCACGCCCTGGGATCGCAACCGGGACCTGTGGGGGGCCTGGGTGCTGGAGCGGGAGGGCTTCCGGTTCTTCTTCTCGGGCGATGTCGCCTGGTCGGAGGACATCGTCGACGTGGGACGGCGCTGCGGTCCCTTCGACCTGGCGGCCATCTCCATCGGCCACTACGAGCCGCGCTGGTTCATGCGCCACAACCACGTGAATCCCGACGAGGCCGTGCGCATCCACCGGGAGATCGGATCGCGGCTCTCCCTGGGCATCCACTGGGGCACGTTCGAGCGCCTGACGGCCGAACCCCTGGACCAGCCGGTGCGCGACCTGGCGGCCGCCCTGCGGGCGCAGGAGGTTCCCGCCGACCGGTTCTTCGTCCTTCGGCATGGGGAGACCCGTCGCCTCCAGGACGTCCCTGGAGCGCCCGGAACAGCCACGATCATCGGGCGGAACGACGCCGGAAAGGGATAGGCAGAAGCGACGACGCCCCGCCAGGCGGGGCGCCAGCATGACCTGCCGCGGTTCAGCGGCCGGCGTGGAGGATGATGCGGGCCTTGCTCTGGGCCTCGGCCTTGTTGGCCTCGGTCATCTGTTTGCCGTAGGCCTCGCGGGCCTCGCGACTCTGCTTCGCTGCATTGATGCTGGCGATGCAGCGCCAGCGCGTGCCGGTCTTGGTTTCGAGCCGGCGCATTTCCTCTTTCGGGTGACGGCGCTGGCAGTGGTAGCAGTAGATGGTATCGTCGGACATTTTCTCTCGCGGGTTCCGTCGGGGAGTGCCAAGGTGGAAGGGTAACCGAGCTTTCGACGGAGGTAAACCGAAAATCCAGCGGGGCGGGCCGGTCAGCTTGCCGCCCCGCGGGCGTTGCAGGGGGCGGGTTCAGCGCTTCTTCGCGGCGCTCAATGCCGCCTTCAGGTCGCCCTCGCTGAGTTTCCCCTTGTCGACCAGCCAGAGCAGCATGGCCACGGCGTTCGGCAGGTTGCGGCCGGATTCGTAACGGCTGCCTCCGGACTGTGTCACCCCGAAACGGCTCCAGAAGTCGGACTGGTTCTGGTTCGTTGCTCTTCGGTAGGCGGCAAGGTCGCTCAACGGGGACTTCGGACGGGCCATATCGTTCTCCTCGGTTACGGGCGTCGGAGGCGCGATTATGCCGAAATCGGTGGCACTTGGCCAATTGGACCGCTGCCCGCCGGTAGAATCGGGCCATGATTTCACACGGAAAAACGATGCCGACGCCGCCGTCGATCGGTCGCCATAAGAAGTACAAAGGCATACTGGCCGCAGGCGCGGATTCGTGATGCCCTGGCCCGAAATCCTCGCTTTTGCCCTGTTGGCCATTGCCGCCTGGTTCTGGTTCGACAGCCTGCGGGCTCGCGATGCCGCCATGGCGGCGGCCCGCCGGGCCTGCGAATCCGAAGGGCTGCAACTGCTCGACGACACCGTCGCCCTGTCGGCCCTGCGCGTCTTCCGCGACGACGAGGGCCGCCTGAGGCCCAAGCGGATCTACGATTTCGAGTTCAGCGAGACGGGCGACAACCGACGGCGCGGCAGCGTCGTGGTCCTCGGCCATCGGGCCACCGTCGTCAACCTCGGCATACAACTGGTGCGTTCCGGGGCGCCGTTCCAGTAAGGATCGCCGGGCCGACCCACGCCGCCCTGCGCGTTTCAGGCGCGGGCGGACCTCAGGCGGAATTCATGGGCGGCATCGGTCGCCGAGGCAAAGGTCCTGACACCCGTGGGAACCTGCGGTGCGCCCTGGGCACCGGCGCCGCCGATCCAGATCTCCACCTCGGGACTCAGCATCGAGCGCAGCACGGTCACGGAGGAGGCGATCAGATTGGGCGGGTACTCGATGCTGAAGGAGAGGCCGACGATATTCGCCCCGTAGGTTTTCACCGCCTCGGCGATCTCGCGGACCGGCGTCTGGGCGCCGAGGACGACGCATTCGGCGCCGGCATCGGAAAACAAGGCATGGACCATCGCCAGGCCCAGCGTATGCAGTTCCCCGGGCAGGGTGGTGAGCAGCACCCTGCACCCGGCGCAATCCGACTTCCTGCCCTCGATCGCCGCCCGCAGGACGACGAGGACCGTCTCCGAGAAGAAATGCTCCTCGAATACGTGAATGGTTCCGCGTTGCCAGGCTTCGCCGACCGCGTGGATCATGGGCGCCAGGGTGTGCTCGACGAACGCATGCACACCGACGGATTGCAACTGTTCTTCCAGGGCGCGGCGAAGGGCCAGGGGGTCCCGTGATTTCGTTAGGACCAACAGATCCTCCACCGCCAGGCCCATGCGGGTGTTCCGGTCCGCCGAACGGCCGTCCTGCGCCGAGATCGTCAATTGCAGTTCCTCCCTGTGGCCCTGGATGCAGCGGGTCCGGACCTGGTCCCAGGTTTCGCGTCTCCGTCTGCTCGCCCTGAATCATCCTATTTCGTCGGCGGGATCGCAATCCGTCTTCGCCGCAGCGACGCCTGGATCAGCCGGGCGACCACCTGTCCGCGGGTCTCTCCGGTGATCCGTACGAGGGCCTCGAGGCCCTCGACTGTTCTCGGATCGAGCACCAGTTCGATTCGCTTCGCCCCGGCGGCTTCCCGGTTCCTCCGGCTCCTGGCGGCGCGTTCGGACGCCGTCGGTTTGACCCGCAGGCGCGGCCGTCCCCGGACGGCGATGCCAGGCAGTGCCGGTTGCCTGCGGTCCGGGGGTTTTCCTGGCTTTTGCGAAACCGGTTTCGTTATTTTGGAAACGCCACTTGATGGATTGATTTTGCGGTGAATGCTGGTTTCTGAATCCGGATTCAACGGTTCCATGTCGAAGATGGGGATCTGCGTGGAGGGCGGGCGGGTTTTCCTGTTGCTCACGGCGGCTTCCTCTGGTGAATTTTTTCGAATCCGGATTCGATAAGTATCTCTCCGGCCGGGCGCGAAAAGCAATCAATGGCCGCTTGGCCGATGCTGCCGACTCTTCGCCTCCCCTTTGCGGCCCGGTACACTCGTCGCCATGCGCCGCATCGCCCACATAGACATGGATGCTTTCTACGCGTCCGTCGAACTCCTGCGGCGACCGGACCTGCAGGACCGGCCGGTCGCCATCGGCGGTCGCGGCGACCCCCGCGGGCGCGGCGTGGTGACGACGGCGAACTACATTGCCCGGCGCTTCGGGATTCATTCTGCGATGCCCATGCGGCGCGCCCGGGAACTCTGTCCCGAGTGCGTGTTCCTGCCCGTGGATTTCGACGAGTACCGGCGGTTTTCGCGATTGTTCAAGGCGGCGATCTCGACCATCACCCCCCTGGTCGAGGACCGGGGAATCGACGAGGTCTTCGCCGACGTCACGGAAGTGGGGGGCGATTCCCCGTCCATCGGGCGTCGGATCAAGGACGCCGTCGCCGCCGCGACCTCGCTGACCTGTTCGGTCGGCATCGCGCCGAACAAACTCCTGGCGAAGATCTGTTCGGACCTGGAAAAGCCCGACGGCCTCACCCTTCTGTCTGCGGACGATCTGCAGGGACGCATCTGGCCACTGCCTGCCCGCCGGATAAATGGGATCGGTCCCAAGGCAGGCCATCGCCTGGCGTCGATGGGCATCCACACCATCGGCGACCTGGCGGCCTGCGACGCGGCCCTGCTTCTGAGGCACTTCGGCCCGAACTACGGACGGTGGTTGCACGAGGCAGCCCATGGTCGCGACGACAGGCCGGTGGTCACGGAATCGGAGCCCCGTTCGCGCAGCCGCGAGACGACCTTCGAGCGGGATTTGCACCCGCAGGCGGACCGGGCAGAACTGGGGAGAATATTCACTCGCCTGTGCGAGGCGGTGGCGGCCGATCTGGTGCGCCGGGGACTGGTGGGTCGGACGATCGGCATCAAGTTGCGTTTCGACGACTTTTCCACCGTGACCCGGGACCAAACCCTGGCCGAACCGACTGCGGATGCGCTGCTGATCAGGCGAACGGCGGGCGCTTGCCTGAAACGGGTGGTCCTGGACCGTCGCCTTCGCCTCCTGGGGGTGCGGGTGTCGTCCCTGGCCCGACGGGAAGACGTCGATGCCGCGTTGTCCGAAGGGGCGACCCTGTCGTTGTTCGAGGGCTAGGGTCTGTTCGTCGACCAGAAAGCACGAGGCCCCGGTGCGCCTTGGGGAAAGGACCTCATGAACGCTCTCCGCCTCGACGGCGAGCCGCAGGACGGGGAGAAGCTTCGGCGCCGGCGGGGCTGGCGCCGGACGCCGCCGTCAGGGGCAATCTCAGGTGCACCAGCCTGGGATCGCCATCGGTCACCTCCAGGAAACCCAGGGCCCGGGCGAGGGCGCGCATGCGCGCATTTTCCGGCATTGTTTCGCCGCGGATTTCGCGATACCCCTCCCGGCGGCTGATGTCGACCAGCCGCGACAGCAGGATGTGGCCAAGGCCCCTGCCTGCCATGTCCGAGCGCACGACGATGGCGAACTCCGCCCATTCCCGATCCACGTTGCCGACGATGCGCGCCTCGCCGAGCATGTCCTCCGTCCCTCCCGGTTCCCCGGCCAGCACCACCAGGGACATTTCTCGGTCATAGTCGATCTGGGTGAACCGGGCGAGCTGGGAGCGGGGCACCTGGCGCAGGGGACTGAAAAACCGATACCTCAGATCCACCGGATCCAGGGCCTCCAGGAGCGCGGCAAGCGCCGCCTCGTCCTCCGGGCGGATCGGACGCACGAGGATCGACCTGTCGTTCCATGGAAGGGTTTCCTCCATTTCCCTGGGATAGGGCCGGATTGCGAGACGGCGGGCGCCCCGGCGACGCATGGCGGCGATCACCCGGATGTCCGCATCGGCGGCGGCAACGCCATTGGCATCGCACAGGAGCGGATCTATCTCGATTTCGGCGACCTCGTCGATATCGCTGATCAGTTGCGAGATGCCGACCAGGGCCCGCGCCAGCGCCCGCGAATCCATCGCCTCGCCGTTTCCCGCCTCCGCCGAGAGGTCGGGGATCCGCAGGCGATCGATGATTTCCTCGGCGAGCGCCATGTTCAGCGGCAACAGCGCGACGCCGCGCGAGAGCCGGCCGCGGCATCCCTCGTGGGCGTCCCCGAGTACCAGTACCGGGCCGAACACGGGATCGGGAACCACCCCGACGGCCAGGCGCCGGGATCCGGGGCGGGGATCCATCCGGCGGACGGTGAATCCGGTGACCCGGATTCCGCTCATGTGGCGCAGGTAGGGGCGACGCAGGCTGCGGGCGGCATCGACGACCGCTGCCGGCGAATCCAGGTTGCGCGCCCAGAGGCCGCCCGGCGGTTGCCAGGTCTCGTCCGAGAGGTGGGCTTTCAGGGAGACCGGGAAGCCCAGATCCGCGGCCAGTCGCGCCGCTTCGCTGCCGGATCGGGCCGTGGGCGCGTCCGTGAGGGGGATCCCGTAGGCCGAGAGGACCCGCCGGACCTCCGCGTCGTTCAGGTGGGTCCGGCCTTCCGCCAGGCTGGCGGCGATCGCCCGCCGCGCGGACGATTCGTCCGGCTGGAAATCCACCGGAACCGACGGGGGCAGTTCGAGCAGCAGGCGGCGCAGCCGCTGGTATTGGCTGACCCCGAGGAACACCGCGACGGCTTTCTCGGGGGTCGGATAGGCGGGCAGGTTGTAACCTGCCACCACCTGCCGCGCCTGTTCGGCGGCATTCCCGCCGGGCCAGCACGTAAACACGGCATGCTGCGAGCGGGCGACTCCCTCGCCGACCGCCGTCGCCACCTCCGTGCCGGGCGAGAATATGTTGGGGGCATGGATGAGGAGGAGCGCGTCGACGGACTCCTCGGCGTCCACCCTCTGCAGGAGCTGCCTGTACGCGTCGGGGGCCGCATCGGCCGGCAAGGTGATCACGCCGGTGGCGGCGCAGCCTGCGCCCATTGCCGCCAGTTCGTCGCGGCAGGCCCGTCCGATGTGGGCGATCCGCCCACCCCCGGAAATCAACGCGTCGGCGGCGATCTGTCCAAGCCCCCCGTCGTTGCAGAGGATTGCCAGGCGGTCGCCCTCGACCGTCCGTACGCCTTCGACCAGGCCGACGGCATCGAACAGGCCGTCCACCGAGGGAATTCGGACGACGCCGGCCCGGCGCAAGGCTGCGTCATAAACCTCGTCCTGGGTCAGGTCTCGCCCGAGGTCGCTGGTGGCGGTACGCATGCCGGCCGTCGTGCCGCCGATCCGCATTGCCACGACCGGCTTGTTGCGGGCGGCGCCTCGGGCGGCCGACATGAAGCGGCGGCTGCGCCGGACCCGGTCGAACTCGACGATGATGGCGCGCGTCGCCGGATCGCTGCCGAGGTAATCGAGCACGTCCGCGAGATCCACGTCCATGGCCTGGCCGAGGTGGATCAGGGTGGAGAATCCCTTGCCGCAGGAGTCCGCCCAGTCGAGCATGGCGTCGCAGAGGCCCGCCGACTGGCCGACGAAGGCGATTCCGCCGGGCGCCGCGCCGGTACGGGCCGTGCCGGCGTTCAAGCCAGCCGAGGGCACCACCATGCCCATGGAACCGGGTCCGACGACGCGCACCCCGTGGAGCCGCGCGGTGGTCCTGATTTCGTCGAGGATGTTCTGGTCGCCGTCGCCGCGCAGGTCCGACGGCACGGCCACCGGAACGAGGACGGCGCGCGTCCCGGCCTTGGCCAACTGGACGATGGCGGCGGAAATCTGGGTCGGCGCCAGGCAGAGGATCGCCAGATCGGGAACCTGGGCCAGGGAGTCCAGGCTCGGCGCCATCTTCGGTCCGATCAGGGGAAGGTCGAAGAGTTCCAGTTCATAGACCGCGCCGCGGAAGGCGGCGCGGGCGTTCTCTATGACCCGCCGGCCTACGACCTCGGCACAGGCGGACGAATGCAGGACGGCTATGGAATCGGGCCGGAATACGTATTCGAGGTCTTTGACGGCCATCGCGGCATTCTACGCGCCCGGTCCCGCAGGGGGGAGCCGGACGCGGTGGGCGGGGACCTACTTGCCGCGTACCCTTTCCTCGAGCTTCCTGGTCAGCTCGGAAAGGCGGTCGAACAATTGCCGGAAGGCCTCGTTCTTCGGAAAGCCGAGGCGCTCGAGGGCCTGTTCGACGCGGGTGTCGAAGGCATCCTCGAACTTGACGAGGTTCTTGTCCAGATAGGTCGTCGCCGTATCGATGCCGCCCTTGAGCCGGTCGGCGTTGGTATCGATGGCGGTGCGGGCCTGGGATTCGAGGATCTCCCCCGCCTTGACCAGGGACTCGAAAGCCTTGCCGCCCTTGGCTCCCGCCGTGGTGCTGGCCTTCGCCAAGGCACCCAGCCCGGCGAGCCAGATGGCCCGTTGGGAATCGATCAGGCGGAAGGACACGTCGCGGGTCACGCCGATGGCGGCGGAGACGTTTTCGCGGTTCTTGGCCGTGATCTTGCGCAGCAGGGAGGCTTCCTTCTTCGCCTTCGGGGCAAGCTTCGGGGCGGCCTTGGCCGCAGGGCGCTTGCTGGCGGCGGGCTTCGCGGCGGGCGCCTTGGCTGCTTTCGGCTTGGCGGCGGGACGGGCGGTCTTGGCAACCATGGTGATCTCCTTTTATTCGCTATGGGCACCGGCGCATCCCCCACGGACCCGCTCGGCATGGTCGGATTTTTCCCGGGTTTTCTAGGGGATACAACCTATTCTCGGCCGCCGCCGACGGGTCTTGCCCGCCCTTCGGAGCGACGGGACGCCTACGTCACCGCCGCCGCGACGGCCTCCGCGATGGTCAGGCAGGACGTGAGTCCTGGCGACTCAATGCCGAACAGATTGACCAGGCCGGCGACGCCGTGGTCAGCGGGCCCCTGGATCACGAAGTCTGCGGGCGGCTCTCCCGGCTCCGTGACCTTCGGTCGCACCCCCGCGTAGCCCGGGACGAGGGCGTCTTCCGGCAGGTCCGGCCAGTAGCGCCTGACCTCGGAGGCGAATGCCGCCGCCCGTGCCGGATCGACCCGGCAATCGGGCTTCTCCACCCACTGCACATCCGGTCCGAAACGGGCCTGGCCGCCCAGGTCCAGGGTCAGGTGGATGCCCAGGCCGCCGGCCACCGGCAGTGGATAGACGAGATGCGAGAACGGGGCCCGTCCAGCCAGCGTGAAGTAGCTGCCCTTCGCGTAACGGGCCAGGGGCAAGGCGGACGGCGGGAACCCGCCCAGGCTGGCGGCGACGGCGGGGGCCGAAAGCCCCGCCGAATTGACGACGGTGCGGGCCCGCAGGCGGAAACTTTCGGCGCCCTCGGTATTCAGCACCATGCCGTGGTCGTCGATGCGGCCCCCGGCGACCCGTGTGCGCAGGACCAGGGTGGCGCCCCGCCCTTCCGCGTCCCCCAGGAGCGCCAGCATGAGCGCGTGGCTGTCCACAATGCCCGTGGCGGGCGATAGCAGCGCGGCACGGCAACGCAGCGCCGGCTCCAGTCGCCTGGCCTCCCCGGCCGAGAGGAGGGCCAGGCCTTCGACGCCGTTGGCCTGCCCCTGGCGGCACAGGGCCCGGAGTTTCTCCTCCTGCCCCGCCTCGGTGGCGACGACGAGCTTGCCGCAACGCCGGTGGGCAATGCCGCGCCCTTCGCAGTAGGCGTAGAGGGACCGGTTGCCGGCGACGCACAGGGACGCCTTCCGCGATCCGGTGGGGTAGTAGAGGCCGGCGTGGATCACTTCGCTGTTGCGGGCGCTGGTTTCGGTCCCGAAGCTGTCGTGGCGTTCCAGGATCAGCACCTCGCGGCCTCGCAGCGCCAGGGCCCTGGCGCAGGCCAGGCCGACGACGCCGGCGCCGATCACGACCGCGTCTACGGCCTCCATCCGACCCCGTCCCTCAGCCTGCCTTCGGCGCGGCGTCGTGCCGGATGGCCGATGGAGCCCGGGCGATGCTCACGGCTTGCCGACCAGGGGCGCCCGCAAGCGCTCGAAGTCGCGCGGCGCCACGTACTGGAGCACTTCCTTGCCGGCACTGTCCAGGACCAGGTCCAGGCCCCGCTCGGGGTAGAGGAAATGCTCGGTGGTGGGCGATGAACGCAGCCGCTGCGCGGGCTGTCCGAAACGCTGGAGGACCATCGCCTCGTCGAGTTGGACGGTCGGGACGAAGGCGATGGCGGAAACGGTGGCGGCAAGCGCCGCGGCCATGTCCTCGTCGTTCAGCGTGACCCGGCGCGTGGTGCTCTCCATGTACTCGGCCTTCTTGGCGCGGGCCAGCATCGCCTCGATGCTCGGGAGGGGAAGCTTGGTGCCGAGCACCATGCGGCCGAGCACGAAGCCGGCGTTCACCTGGTCGTGGAAGGCTTCCAGGGATGCCGGTTCGCCCGGTGCGACGACGATCGCGACCTGCATGCCCTTGCCGAGGCGGGCGCGCGCATCCTCCAGGGTGGCGTCGCCGAGGACCAATCCGAAAACGCGCGAACGGCCTCCCGGCAGGGCTTCCACCTGCCAGGGCAGGCCCTGGTCGGCTTCTCCCGGCGCGGGGCCGGGACCGCCGGGCAGGAAGAAGGGCACCGCCAGCGCGGCGATGGTGAGGGCGGTGATGGCGAGGAAGATGCGCAGGGTGGTCACGGGGCGGTCTTGGAAAGGTGCCATGCCCGGAACACGGGTTGGCGGTCGATGGCGGTTACGGCGTCAGTTGCCTTCTTGGGAGCCGGCAACCGGCGGCGGGTCGAGCAGCCGGAATCGCTGCAGGGGCTCGCGGATCTCGGGGGCCGCGTCGGCGATGGCGACGCCCGACTTGACCAGATCGAGGAGGATGTTGAGCCCCGACGAGTCGAGGGAGGCCGTCGCCGCCAGGGAAATGCGACGGGCTCCGGCGGTGATCGCGGCGTGGATGTCCATGGAAAGCGCAGCCGAGAGGTGCCCGTGGACCGTGACGAGGTCACCCCGTCGCCTCGCGGCGCCGGCCAATCGCTGCATGGTGAGGTCCGCGATCAGCTTGTCGATGACCTGGCGCGATTCCTGATAGACGTAGTCGTCCCACTGGAAACCGAGCCCCGGGCCGCCGGTGAGGGTGCGGACGTTGGCGATGCGGCCGAATCCGCCGAAGGTGGTGTCGCCGAACACCACCTCGCCGAAGTCCATCTCGCTGCGCTTGCGGAAGCGTTCCGGATCGCCGCCCGGCAGGTAGAGGAGGAAACCGGAAACCGAAAGGTCCAGTACGGAACCCGGGAATCGCTCTTCGCTGTGTTCGATGAATCCGGTCAGGGGCCGGACCAGGCGATAGCGGGAATTCTGCCGGCGCTCCAAGCCGGTGGAAGGATCGTTGGGAGCGGTCATGGGGCAAGCTTAACCGATGGCGGCCCGTTTTGTCGCGCGATGCCCGGTGTCTCACCTGTTGTCAGGACCTCCGCCGGCATGATGCAATGGGGCCTTCGGCCGCCATTGCCGGCGACCGGTTTCCGGAGGCAAGCCCTTGGCCAATGCCCGCCGATTCATTCGCCATCCGTCGGACCTGCCCATCGAGGTCTGCCAGGAGGCGGCTGACCGACCCGCAACCCGATCGATGAAGGACATCGGCTGCGGCGGACTCGCCTTCCATTCCCCGAGGAGGCTGCCGCCGGACACCCGCATCACCCTGAGGCTTCCCGGACTGCAGCCCCCCTGCGAGCTCCCGGAGGCCCGGGTTGCCTGGTGCCGCCGTGAGGGCCCGGGTTATGCAATTGGTGTTTGCTTCGGCGGCGTCGACGAGGCCTTCCTCGTGCGCATGGTCGAACAGGTGTGCCACATCGAGAGCTATCGGCGCCGGATGGCCCGGACCGGGCGCGAGCTGACCAGCGAACAGGCGGCGGACGAATGGATCGTCCGCCACGCTGCCGGGTTCCCGGACCCCTGAGCCTCCGGCGACGCCCGAGCCTGCGGCTACGCCTGTCACGCTGGCGGCGCCTGTAAGCCGGGAGCGGTTTCGCCGACCAAACCCCATGGACACCTCGATCGCCATCCCGAGCCTTGCCCGGCCGCCGGTTTCGGACGCGGAGTGGCCGGGCCCCGTCGCCCCCCGGGCCCCGGCACGAAGGTATAGTTCCACCCTCGGCGGGCCGAATCCCCAGGAGCCCGGGAGGGGTTTGCAGTTGCAGAAGACCGATTGGCAGAACGACGGTGCATTCCTCGCCGACATCCGGCGCGACATGCTGCGCTTTGCGATCCTCCAGTTGCGCGATCCCCAGTCGGCCGAGGACGCGGTCCAGGAGGCGCTGGTGTCCGCGCTCGACGGTGCCGACCGGTTCGGCGGGCGTGCGGCATTGAAGACCTGGGTTTTCGCCATCCTTCGCAACAAGATCGTCGACGCCATCCGAATGCGCACGCGGGTGGTCAACGTATCCGCCCTCGGTGCCGAGGGCGACGGGCTGGACGAGACCTTCGAGGCCCTGTTCCGGGCAGATGCCCACTGGCGCGCGGACGCCATGCCTGCGGAATGGGTCAGGCCGGACGAGGCCCTCGAGCAGCAGCAGTTCTGGGAGGTCTTCGATGCCTGCCTCGACCACCTGCCTGAGAATACGGCCCGGGTATTCATGATGCGGGAATTCCTCGAACTGGAGACGGAAGAAATCTGCGGCGAACTCGGCATCTCCTCCGGCAACTGCCATGTGATCCTGCACCGGGCCCGCAATGCCCTGCGCCGTTGCCTCGAAGGCGGGTGGTTCGCTCCGGGAGAGCGGCGATGATGAAATGCAAGGAAGCCACGCGCCTGGTTTCCCAGGCCATGGACCGCCGGCTGAGCATCGGCGAGTTGATGCAATTGCGTCTCCACCTGGCCATGTGCCGCGGCTGTACCAACTATCGGCGGCAGATGCTCTTCCTTCGCCAGACCCTGCGCCGCTATGCCGGTGGCAAGGCCGTGCCGGGCGGCCGCGGTTCCGGCGGCGCCTGAGGGACCGCTTGCCCGAGGCCGGGCAGCGGGCTCGCGCGCGGCGCAGTCGAAAGGATTGACATTCGACCCGCGGCCGGACTACAGTGTGATCGCGTTCGATGTGGAGGCATTTCCGGGAGGAACCTAGCGCTGAACAACGGATCGCATCATCAGACGAAGACTACCTAGGGGACCGTCCAGGTCCCGGCCCTCCGGGGCAGCGCCGATTTGAATCACCGCTTGCGGGCGCTGTACAAATACCGCTAAGGCGGTCACCGTGAAGCCCGTTCCGGCTACTGCCGCAACGGGCTTCATGCATTCTGCCGCCGGGAAATCGCCGGCGGCGACAAATCCGCTTACAAATCCGCATTGAACCCTGCCGGACGGACGCCATCTATCCACAGGTCCGCAACTCCCGAAGGGAAAACCGATGGAACAGAACCTGGTGGCCAGATTCCTGGCCGAATCGCGCCGATACCTCGGCCTCTAGCACGTGCTCCGGGGAAAGGTCGGCACGCCCACCGAACGCGAACACACCCCAAGAAACCACCTTCATCAGAGAGGAAAGGCATGAACCCGATTTCCAAGCGCTTTGCCCTGACGGCCGCCGTGGCGGCGTCCTTCGCCGGCGGCTATGTCCTGCATGACCAGGTCGGAATTCCCGACGCCCGGGCGGTCACCCCGCCGGTCGCCGTCGCACCCGCAGCCACCCCGGCCGCCGTCCTGCCCGATTTCGCCGCCATCGCAGCGGAGGTCGGCCCGGCGGTCGTCAACATCAGCGTCGCCGGGAACGCGAAGGCGGCGGCCAGGGGAATGCCGGAGATCGGTCCGGATTCGCCCCTCTACGAATTCCTGCGCCGCTTCGGAGCGCCGGTTCCGGAAGGCCGGGTGCCCAGTCGGGGCGTCGGCTCCGGCTTCATCGTCAGTCCCGAAGGAACGATCCTGACCAATGCCCATGTGGTGGCCGATGCCGACGAAGTGACGGTGCGCCTGTCCGACAAGCGCGAATTCAGGGCCAAGGTGGTCGGCATCGACCGGCTCACCGACGTGGCCGTCCTGAGGATAGACGCCAGGGGCCTTCCCACGGTGAAGGTCGGCGACTCGGGACAGGCGCGGGTCGGCGAGTGGGTGATGGCCATCGGTTCCCCCTTCGGTTTCGAGAGCAGCGTCACCGCGGGGATCATCTCCGCCAAGGCGCGGACGCTGCCCGACGAGGGATATGTTCCCTTCATGCAGACCGACGTCGCCATCAACCCCGGGAATTCCGGTGGCCCGCTGATCAACGCGCGCGGCGAGGTGATCGGCATCAATTCCCAGATCTACAGCCGCAGCGGCGGCTACCAGGGCCTGTCCTTCGCCATACCCATCGACGTGGCCATGGACGTGGAGCGCCAGCTGGTGAGCCATGGCAAGGTCAGCCGCGGGCGCCTGGGCGTGTCCATCCAGGAGGTGGACCAGGCCCTCGCCGAGTCCTTCGGGCTGGATCGGCCGCGCGGCGCCCTGGTCAGCGGCGTCGAGCCCGGCAGCCCGGCTGCCAGGGCGGGCCTGCAGAGCGGCGACGTGATCCTCCAGTACAACGGCAAGCCCATCGCCCGGTCGTCGGAATTGCCGGCCATGGTCGCCGGGACTTCACCGGGCGGGGCGGCGAGGCTGGAAATCTGGCGCAAGGGCGCCGCCGTCCAGATGGACCTCAAGGTCGGTGAAATGCAGGTGGCCTCCGCCGGTGGTGCCGCCCCGGACGCCGTGCCCGCCGGAGGTCTGGGATTGGTCCTGAGGCCCCTGGCGGCTGCCGAAAAGGCGCAGGTGGACGGTGGCCGGGGCCTCGTCGTCGAGCGGGTCGGCGACGGTCCGGCGGCGCGCGCCGGCATCCGTCCCGGCGACGTCATCCTGGCCGCCAACGGCGAGAGCGTCGGCGACGTGGCCGAGTTGCAGGATCGCGTAAAGCAGTCCGGAAAGGGTATTGCCCTGCTGGTGCAGCGCGGCGAACGGCGCCTCTTCGTGCCGCTGCGCACCGGCTGAGCCGGCCTCGGAGCTTGTGGAAAATTCTGCTGCGCTTGGCATCCCGGGGTTGCGCGGTGCCCGCCATCCTCATGTACGACAAGTACATTCCGGTGGCTGCGCTCCGGGCGCCCCCGACCGGCCTGCGCTCGCGACGATTTTTTTCACGACCTCTCAGTCGGCGGCCGACAGCCCGTGCTTCTCGATCCGGTACCTCAGGGTGTCCCGGGTGATGCCGAGCAGCCGGGCCGCCTGGGTGATGTTCCAGCCCGTGCGGTTGAGGGCGTCCCGCAGCATGCTGCGCTCCACCTCCTCGAGTTTCCCGGCGGGGGGCGCTTCGGCCGCCGCCGCCTCGGCGGGCGACGGCAGCGGCCGCAACTGGATCGGCGCCTTCCTGGAGCCGCACCCGCGCAATCTGCGGGATCCCGCCTTCATGGCCGGCATGACGCGCGAGCGCCTGGCCCGGGCCATCGCCGATGGCCTGCCGGACACCTCCATGCCGGCCTGGCGCAACGTGCTGAAGCCGGCCGAGATCGAGGCGGTGGTCGATTACGTGGCCAGGGCCTTCTACCCCCTGCCGCCGCGGCTGGCGGAGGGCCGCTGAAGCGGTGTCAGCCTCATGCCGTTGCGACCCCCTGCAATGCACTCGAAAAAAAGCGCGGCCTTCAATGGGCCCGCACTTCAATTGCCCTCGAGGTTCTTGCAGGCAATCGAATCGGCATAGGGCGAGCCATCAGCCCTGATTCCAGTGGCCTTCGAGATCAAAGGACAACTGCCGCTGGTGTCTGATCGCGAGCAGGTGAATCGCGCCGCCAATCTGCGCGTAGAGCAGCAAGTAATCCTTGAGCACGTATTCGCGCAGCGCCTCCGGGTCCGTGGTCAGCGCCAACAATTTCGCACGTAGCGCCGCCAAGGCATTGGTGGTCTCGACGGAACCCGGCTGCCGGAGCATGAACGGCCTGCCCATGCCGGGGAAGTGTGCGAGATTGGGGATGACCGTTTCCAGCATTTCATCGAGCAGACCATCGTAGGCCTGCGGTGCTTCGGCGTCAGTCAGGAAGCGTTCGACCTCCTCGAGATTCCTCCCGAAGTTGGCGGTGAATTTGACGACAAGCCTTTTCTCCACGCGCAGTCCCCGAACTGTCAGGCGCTGCGGCGACGTTTGAGGGCGGTGATGGCACTGCGGGCATCCTTGAGCCGACCGGCGGCCACGTCATCGAGGCCTTTGCCGGCCTCGTCGATCAACAGCAAGTGGATGCGCTCGCGCTCCAGCCGGTGGTAGTAGTCCAGCCGTTTCGCATCGATCAGGGCGATGTAGCTTTCACCGTTCTTGGTGATGATCTTCTCGGCACCGCCCTTGACCTCTTCAGCCAACTCGGAGAAGTTGGCGCGAGCGGTCGAGAGCGGAATCACGTCACTGGCGGAAATTCCCATCGCAGTCTCCATAGACGCACTAAACGTGCAGTATTCTGTACATCATACGCTCACCCTTGAGGATCGCAATTCGAGGGTCTGCCTCATGGCTCCGACGAGAACGCGCCCTTGACAGTCGAATGCTGCCACCAGCGGCAGGTTGCTCCCGTACCGGTCGGCCAAGGCATCGTTCGGGGAAACAATGACGCGGTTCGCATCGGCCTGAAATCCGCCAAACCCGCCGAGGCCCGTTCAAACCGTAGTCCCTCGCAACTGAACGGCTCGACAACCGCGGCAACCGCTTCGCCGAGGTTCATTTCATCTCGTGAATTGGGTTGCCTACCAGCCGGCCAGAATCTCGTAACGGATGATCGGCACTTCCTTGGCGATAGCCGGCGCGTCGCCGGCTGCGTATTCCTGGGGTACGGACCGCCGCTCGGTGGTGCCGCCTGAAGGCAGCCAGCTCAAGCGAGAGGTCCTGCGCGATGAGTCGCGCTCCATATTTCAAGCCGATGGCTTTCCTAGAATGCGACGACGAATTCTCGTTCAGGCCGCAAGTCTCTTGTCGTATGGCGAAAAGATATTGGGCGGGTACGCCTGAGGGCCAACTGGGCATCCTTGAGCGGATCGCTGCGCGTATCGCGTACCAGCCTGTAGTCCTTCACCAGGCTGTGATACGGATTCTTCGAAAAGGCGATCGGGGACAGTTCCAGCGTGTCGACGATGGGAAGGGCAAGGAGCTTGAGTTGAGGAAAGCGCTGTCGCAGCACCGGTATATCGTGTCGCAGCACGTTGTGGCCGACGACGATGCTGGCACCCTCTGTCAGCGCGTCGATCTGCTCGGCAATGTTGTGTGCCTTCGCCACATTGGGCACGACGACCTGGCCGTGGGTATCCGGGCGCCATGCCGCGATTTTACGAACGTCCAAAGCGTCATCTGCGGCAGTTTCGATATCGAGGCAGAGACACTTGGGCGCAAAGGACATAGGCGAAACGACAGTCAGGGGCTTGGTTTCATAGGCCCGAGCGCTTCAACCGCCGCTTCGAGTTGGCCGGCGACAGTATCCAGTTCGCGCAGCAACTGCGCGTCGACGTCAAAGTTGCCTTCGTATTCCGCCAGATTGCGTTTGGCGTGGCAGCGGTCCAGCACTCGCCATTGGGCTGGGGTAAACCCGACGGTGTGAGCCAATGCCTGAAACACGAGAATCCGGTTGTCGGAACGGTAGCCATGCCAGCGCAGTGCCGCAAGGGCCAGGGCATGCGCGGCGTTGTAGGCAAGATCGAAGCGGCTTTCGTCGCCCAGTCCGGGGATGGCCGCGTCCTTGCGCTTGCGTTTGGCCGAGCGCACCAGACCATCGAACTCGGACTGGCTGGCCGCCTCCTGCTTCAACCCTCCCTTGCTGACCTTAAGCAGGTTGTCCAGCGGGGAGGTCATCCTCGGATCCTTTCAGGAAAATCTTGGGTTGAGCCAGCACGCGTGTCACGAAGTGGTTGTCGTCGCACACCTTGCGCTCGAATTCCGCCGCACCGTAAAGCGTAGGGCTGATCTTGCGGCCCAATGCAACTTCGGCTGAAGACAAGGCATTGAAAAGGTCGGCATAGGTCATGTCGTCGCTGACGACCAGAACGTCGATGTCACTGGCGGCGGTATCGTTTCCTTTGGCGACCGAGCCGAAAATGAAAGCGAGGTGGATCCTGTCTGCCAGAGGGGCCAATACATCACGCACGACATTGGCGAGCCCGAAAGTCTTGAGCACGATGCTGCGCAATTCGCTGAAAATCGGCGCTGCACGGTTGGCCTGATAGTGCTTCTGGTTGCCAACAGTAGTTGCGCTGACGAGCCCGGATGTCACCAGGCGAGCCAACTCCCGCTGGAGTCCTCCACGACCGGTCGCTGTCAGGCGCAACAATTCGTTGGTGTAATAGGAACGATCCGGCTGGCCGTAGAACAAAGCCAGCAGCCGCCGCTGTACGCCAGAGAATAGTGCCCCTGCCAGAGAGGTTTCAATCTGATCCATATTGGGGATCATAGTCCCCAATATGGGGATGATCAAGAGTCTTATTCCTTCTACCGGACATCAATTCGGCGCATGAAGCATCGGTGATCCATGAGGGGTTCAGCGCTCCCCGAGAATGCCCTCAGTTTCGGAATGCTGCGGTAGTAACCGGTGACCATAGATTCCAATCCGTGGTCCCGAGAGTCGAGACCGAAGATGTCATCCGGATCGGCAGTGGTGTGCAGGAACGCCGTTTCGGCGTGCGCAAAGCGTCCCTCTACCGCAATCTCGTCGCGCCACCACGGCAACCAGTCCGCCCAGATCCCACCGCGTCTGCGGCGAATTCCTGCCGCTCGTCAAAGACCAGCAGGTCGGAACAAACGGCCCGCAGATGGAATGCTCGATCTTCGGGCACCCGATTTTCTCGAGTATTGCCGGCGCAATCCGGGCAGATCGATTGTCTCCGCGATGCCGGTCGGAGGACTGAGTAGGGGTGATGGCGATGCCGCCAGGTCCGTGGCCGGCAGTGTATCGGGTGCAAGACCCGTTATCGGGGCTCGCGGGCTGCGAAGCGTGGGTAGCTTTGTGGGTAGGAAACCAGCTTGTCGAATTCAACTCGCAAAAACAAGCGGTTATCTTATGATTCTGGCGGAGAGGGCGGGATTCGAACCCGCGGTAGGCTATGAACCTACACACGCTTTCCAGGCGTGCGACTTAAACCACTCATCCACCTCTCCGCGGTGGCCGGTCCGGCGAGGCGCGGATTCTAGCAAAAAACGCCCCGCGCCGGGCCGAAGACGGGAGGTCGCGGGATCAGCCCTCGGGCAGGATCACCACCTTGCCCTTGACCTGCCGGTTGGCCAGGCGGCCGATGGCCGCCGCGGCTTCCGACAGGGGCACGCGTTCGCTGATCACGGGCTTCACCTTGCCCTCCCGGAACCAGCCCATCAGCTGCTGCATGTTGGCCGGCTGCTCCTGGGGGTTGTGGCGCAGGGAATCGCCCCAGTAGACGCCGATGATGGCGCGTTCGCGGAGCAGGGCCAGGTTGAGCGGGATCTTGGGGATCTCGCCGGCGGCGAAGCCGACGACCAGGAAGCGGCCCCGCCAGGCCAGGGCGCGCAGGGCCGTTTCGGAATAGGGGCCGCCGACCGGGTCGTAGACCATGTCGATGCCCTTCTCGCCGCCCAGTTCCTTGAGCCGGTCCTTGAGGTTCTCGCTGCCGTAGTTGATCACCTCGTCGGCGCCCAGTTCGCGGCAGAGGGCGACCTTGTCGTCGCTGGAGGCGGCGGCGATGACCCGGGCCCCCATGGCCTTGGCGATCTCGATGGCGGCGACGCCGACGCCACCGGCGGCGCCCAGCACGAGCAGCGTCTCGCTGGCCTGCAGGCGGCCCAGGTCCTTGAGGCCGTGTAGCGAGGTGCAGTAGGTGAGGACGAAGGAGGCGCCGGTCTCGAAGTCCATGTCGTCGGGCAGGGGCATGGCGCGCACGGCGTCCACCACGCATTCCTCGGCGAAGGCGCCGTGGCCGCCGTAGGCAATCACCCGGTCGCCGACCTTGAGATGCTTCACGCCCTCGCCGACGGCCGAGACCAGGCCGGCGAATTCCGCCCCCGGCGAGAAGGGCAGGGCGGGCTTGATCTGGTAGAGGCCCTGGACGATGAGGGCGTCCGGGAAGTTGACCGAGGCGGCCTTGACGTCGATGCGGACCTGCTTCGGTCCGGGCTCGGGGGTCGGGACGTCCTCGAGGAGCAGTTGTTCGATGGGGCCGAACTGGCGGCAGAGCAGGGCTTTCATGGTTCGTCTCTCCGGGGAGGATCGGCGCCCGCTCAGAGCGGCGTCGGGTTGCGCAGGTTGAGGATGTCCTCCATGCGCAACTGGATGGCATGGTTGATCTTGCGGTGGGGGATGACGTAGAAGCGGTCCTCCGCCACGGCCTCGAAGACGGCGCCGGCCATGTCGGCGGCGGTCAGTCGGCCGGAATGGATGGCCTTGGCCATGCGTTCCTCGTAACGGGCGGAAATGCCCGTCGCCGTGGCCTTGGGCCCGAAGCGGGCCTGCCGGTTGCGGTCCGACTGGTGGATGCCGGTGGGCACCCAGGCCGGGCAGAGCAGGGAGACGCCCACCTTGGCCTTCAGGTCCTGGAGTTCGGTGTACAGGGTCTCGGAAAGGGTGACGACGCCGTGCTTGCTGACGTTGTAGGCGGCCATGCCGGGCGTCGAGAGGAGCCCGGCCACCGAGGCGGTGTTCACCACGTGGCCGCCCTCGGCCTGCTCCAGCATGCGCGGCAGGAAGTGGCGGATGCCGAAGACGACGCTCATCAGGTTGACGCCGAGGACCCATTCCCAGTCGGCCGTGCTGTGTTCCCAGGTGACCCGGTTCATGCCGATGCCGGCGTTGTTGCAGAGGAGGTGCACGCCGCCGAAGCGGGCGAAGGCCGCATCGGCCAGCCCCTGGATTTCCTGCTCCTGGCTGACGTCCACGCGCTGGGTGCAGAGCCGGCTTTCCGGCACGCCGAGGCCGGCGGCGGCCTCGGCCAGCTTGTCGGCCTCGATGTCGGCCAGGACCAGGTTCATGCCCTCGGCCGCCGCCTTTCGGGCAAGCTCCAGGCCGATGCCGCTGGCGGCGCCGGTGATGACCGCGGTGCGGTCTCGGAAGGTCTGCATCGCTGTTCTCCTTTTTTGTCCTGCCGTCCGCGCGGTCCCCGCCGCCCGGATCGAAATCGGGAGGCGCGAGGATATCACGGACCGCGATATAATGAAACGCAAGTTCGCAGAGCGGAATTGATGCGCGGGAATTGGATGACCGTCCGGCGACAACCGCGCCGCGATGGGGGATGCGACGCTTGGCGCTTCCTCCCCTCCCTCCACATCGGCAAGGAAGGCCGCCATGGATTTCGAGTATTCACCCAGGGTCCAGGAAATGCGCCGGAGGCTGGCGGATTTCATGGACCGCTACGTCCTGCCCTACAACGCCGAGTGGCACCGCTCGGTGGCCGAAGGCGTCTACCCGCCGCCCTTCCTGGCCGACATGAAGGCCCTGGCCCGCGACGAGGGCCTGTGGAACCTCTTCCTGCCCGGCCTTCCCGACGGGGCGCCCGGCACGCGGCTCACCAACCTGGAATACGCCCCCCTGGCCGAGATCATGGGCCGCATCCCCTGGTCGCCGGAAGTCTTCAACTGCTCGGCGCCGGACACGGGGAACATGGAACTGCTCCAGCTCTTCGCCACCCCGGACCAGTACGAACGCTGGCAGGGGCCCCTGCTGGCCGGGGAGATCCGCTCCGCCTTCGCCATGTCCGAGCCGGACGTGGCCTCCTCGGACCCGACCAACCTGCAAACCCTGGTGCGCCGCGAGGGTGATGAATATGTCATCAACGGGCGCAAGTGGTTCATCACCGGCGCCGCCCACCCGGACTGCCGGCTGCTCATCGTCATGGGCCGCAGCGGCGACGGGGAGTCCAAGCACGGCAACCACAGCATGGTCCTGGTGCCCATGGATGCCCCCGGCGTGACCCTGGTGCGCAACATCCCGATCATGCAGCACCAGACCCCCGAAGGGCACTGCGAACTGCTCTTCCGCGACGTGCGGGTGCCCGTCGCCAACCTGCTGGGCGAGGAGGGGCAGGGCTTCGCCATGGCCCAGGCGAGGCTGGGGCCGGGCCGCATCCACCACTGCATGCGCACCATCGGCCAATGCGAACTGGCCCTGGAGATGATGTGCGACCGGGCCCTGGAGCGCCGGGCCTTCGGCCGCTACCTGGCGGACCAGGCCAACGTGCAGGAGTGGATCGCCGACACCCGCCTGGAAATCGACCAGGCCCGCCTGCTCGTGCTGCGTGCCGCCGCCACCCTGGATCGGCTCGGCAACAAGGCCGGCCGGGTGGACGTCTCGGCCATCAAGATCGTCGCCGCCCGCCTGCAGACCCGGGTGGTGGACCGGGCCATGCAGGTCTTCGGCGCCATGGGCCTGTCTCCGGACACGCCGCTGGCCTACCTCTGGACCTGGGGCCGGGCCATGCATTTCCTCGACGGACCCGACGAGGTGCACCTGCGCACGGTGGCGCGCGACGAACTGGACCGGGCCAGGGAGGCGCCGGGGCGCAGCGCCCCCTACTTCACGCTGCCCGAGCAGCTCAGGGGGCCGCGGCGGCGCTGAAGGCGGGGCAAGGGGAGCCTTAAGAAACTCTAACAAAATGAGTGTTACCCCCTGTTCACAAAGGTCGAAATTCGTTAACCTCTGCCCTGTTTTTTTTGTGCAGAGGAAATGGCCAAACCGATACTGGACGATGAACTGTGGGCGCT